>JANNQX010000067.1:0-63076 GCA_031400975.1 Gemmatimonadota bacterium | reverse complement strand
AGCAATTCGGATTCGACATCGGCGACGACTATCAGCTCGCCACCTACTCCCAACTGACCGACTACTGGAAGAAACTCGACGCCGAGTCGGACCGGATGACGGTGATGTCGATCGGGAAAACCGCCGAAGGGCGGGACCAATGGATGGCGGTCATCACCTCGCCGGCCAACCATACCAAACTGGCCCGGATCCGCGAGATCTCGGGCCGGCTTGCCCGAGCCGGAGGACTGACCGACGACCAAGCCAAGGCTCTTTCCAAGGAAGGCAAAGCCGTGATCTGGATCGATGGCGGTCTCCACGCCAACGAGGTGCTCGGAGCCCACCAACTGATCGAGCATGTCCATCAGATGGTGAGCCGCAACGACGACGAGACGCTCCGGCTCCTCGACGACGTCGTCCAGCTGGTGGTCCAAGCCAACCCCGACGGGATGGAGTTGGTCTCCGGCTGGTACATGCGGAGGACCGACCCGTCCACCCGATCGCAGGCCGACCTCCCGCGGATGTACCAGAAGTACATCGGGCACGACAACAACCGCGATTTCTATATGAACGCGATGCCCGAGTCGAAGAATATCAGTCGGGTGATGTACCGGGAGTGGTACCCCCAAATCATGTACAACCATCACCAGACCGGCCCGGCCGGCTCGGTGATGTTCGCCCCCCCGTTTCGCGACCCCCACAACTACAACATCGATCCGATCCTGATCAATTCGCTCAACACGGTCGGGAACGCGATGCACACCCGGTTCGCGTCCGAGAACAAGCCCGGGGTCGTCCAGCGGGAATCGGCGAGCTACCAAACCTGGTGGAACGGCGGGCTTCGGACCACCGCCTATTTCCACAACCAAATCGGGATCTTGACCGAAACGATCGGAAGTCCGACTCCAATCACGATTCCGGTAGTGCCCGACCGCCTGGTGGCCGATGGCAACGGCACCTTCCCGATCATGCCCCAGCCGTGGAAATTTCGCCAATCGATCGACTATTCGATCACGGCCAATCGGGCCATCCTCGACTACGCCTCCCGGTACCGGGAGCCCCTTCTGTACAACGCCTACCTGATGGGCAAGTCGGCAATCCGGAAAGGAAGCGAGGACAGCTGGACCATCATTCCCAAGCGGGTCGAGGCCATGAAAGCCCAGGCCGCCCGCGACGGACAGCCGGCGGTGGCCGGGCCATTCGGCGAACGGTCACTCGACCCCAAATACTTTGCCGCTCTCCGGCGCCCAGCCGATCGGGACCCCCGCGGCTACATCATTCCGGCCGATCAAGCTGATTTCCTGACCGCCACGAAATTCGTCAACGCCCTGATCGAGTCGGGTGTCGAGGTCCAAGCCGCGGGGGCTCCTTTTTCCGTTGGCGGGAGGTCGTACCCGGCCGGATCGTATGTCATCCGCGCGGCCCAGGCGTTCCGAGCCCACGTGCTCGACATGATGGAGCCGCAGGACTATCCGAACGACATCCCCTTCCCTGGCGGGGCCCCCAAGGCCCCGTACGACAATGCCGGTTACACCCTGGCGCTTCAAATGGGCGTCAAGTTCGACCGGATCCTGGAAGGGTTTGATTGCCCCTGTTCGACGATCGCGAATGTCCTGGCGAGGCCACCAATCGCGGCAACGCTCCCCGCCGCGTCCTCCTATCTGATTTCCCGATCAACCAACGATGCCTATTTGGCGGTCAATCGGCTCTTAGCCGCCAAACAGGCCGTCAAAGGAAACCAGACCGACTTCATCGTCTCAGCCAATGCCACCACGACGAGAGTGCTCCGAGACCTGGTCGAGACCCGGGGCCTGCCCGTCCGGTCCGGGTCCGCCCCCGGGGCCATGATCAACCCGATTCGAGTCGGACTCTGGGATCAGTACGGGGGCTCGATGCCCTCGGGTTGGGTCCGGTACATCCTGGAGCAATTCGAGTTTCCCTTCGAGGTCGTATACCCGAAACGCCTCGACGCCGGCAATCTGAATCAGCAGTTCGACGCCCTCCTGTTCGTCACCGGCGCGATCCCCCCGGCAGCGGAAGTCGAGGGCAACCGGAGCCCCCGACCGGAGGACCGGGCGCCCGAGGACCTACCCGCCGAGTTCAAGGACCACCTCGGGCGGGTGACGGCGGCGAAGACAATTCCGGCCCTCAGAGCCTTCCTCGAAAACGGCGGCCGGATCATCACCATCGGCAGCTCCACTGTGCTCGCCCGGCATCTGGGCCTGCCGGTCGAGAGCCACCTGGTGGAGCGGACCCCGGCCGGAGCCATCCGGCCGCTCCCACGGGAGCGATTCTTCGTGCCGGCGTCCCTCCTCGAAGTCGCGATTGACAGCACCGCGCCAAGCGCGGCCGGGATGACGAGTTCCACAATCGTCTTGTTCAACCAGAGCCCCGTCTTCCGACTGTTGCCCGACGCGGCCGCCAGAGGGGTTCGCCCAGTGATGTGGTTTGCCACGGCCAATTCTCTCCGCAGCGGTTGGGCTTGGGGCCAGACTTACCTTGAGGGCGGCGTCGCGGCGATCGAGGCGAAAGTCGGCAGCGGATCGCTGTATCTTTTCGGCCCCGAGATGATGTTCCGGTCCCAGCCCCACGGGACCTATCGGATGGTCTTCAACGGACTCTTTGGGAGGTAAGGATGCCGGCCCTACCGCCGATCGAATACGCCCAGGCCTCGCCCCGGGTTCGCGCCGTCTACGACGACATCATGACCAGCCGGAAGGTCGACTGGATCAACAACTTCTGGAAGGCGCTGGCCAACGATCCCGCGGCCCTGGAACGGACCTGGGCCGGCGTGAAGGAGGTCATGGCGCCCGGGGCCCTCGACGCCTTGACCAAGGAGCTGATCTACGTGGCGGTCAGCACCACCAATGGTTGCGAGTATTGCATTGCCTCCCATACGGCGGCGGCTCGAAAGAAGGGGATGACCGACCCGATGTTCGGTGAACTGATGAGCGTGATCGGGATGGCGAACGAGACCAACGCTCTGGTCAACGGGTTACGGGTCGAGGTCGACTCGGCCTTTAAATAGTGGTGCAAAAGGGTGCAGTGTCGATTCCGGTCTGCGGCACACCCCCAACAAAAAGCCCCCGACCGCGCGGCGGCCGGGGGCTCTGGGGGATGGCAATCCGGTGACCTACATCACCGCAAGGTCGGGGGAGCCCAGGTCCTCGTCGGATTCGTCATCGCTCGCGTCCGCCCCCATCAGTCGCGCAGCCAGGAGCGGCAGTGCCGCGGGGAAAACCAGCTCGGGATGAAGCTGGATCATCTGGGCAAAAAACTGAGCCGACTGCTTGGCTTGGTGCAGGTGGTGGAGCACTGGATCGAGCATCGGGACGACCTCCGACCGCCTCAGCGGTCTGTCTTTGCAGGCTACTATCGGCATCGCGTTGCCGATGGTTCAACACTACTCAGCAAAAAAGGTTCCACTTGTTTTTCCAATTTCAAAACTGGCGGCGCCCGATCACGATGAGGGGTCGGCCCGGTAACGGGTCGGTACTAATCGCCGGTGAGTGTGTCGATCCGTCATGCCGCCGGATGTCGAAACGTCACGCGCAGCAATTGGCACTGGCGACGATCGTCCTGTTGGGCGGATGCCAGGTCCTGTCCTTGCCCCCCCAATCCAGCCGCACCGATGGGGGCCCCGTCTCGGCCCGGGGAGTGGTGAGCCACGAGGCTAAGTCCCAGCTGCGGGTGTATCTGGATGCGGCAGGGTGTAAGTCAGTTCAGACGGTCAATCGGCAGTTCCGATTGGTGACCGTGGTTGGCTCGGGGGAGCCAGAGCATCGGGTCCTGGAGGAGTCGTTCGACGTCCGACACTGCCTGAGCTCGGAAAGCTCGAGCTCCGAGGCGGTCATCACGGCCTGGAGCCCCGACAGCCCCGCGAGCGCGACCCCCCTGTTTCGAATCACCGGCCGGGGCACGAAGGGGGAGCCCTTCGGGAATCTGTATCGAATGGCGGTCTTTGGGTGCTGTGGCAGCCAGGACCTCGGCAGCTATTCCAGCTTGCTCAGCGGGCGGACCCTGTTCGCCTCGAGCGTTCGGCCGCTGATGATCGAGGTTGCCAATCGACGAACCCCGCGGTTCGCGGCGTTCCACGACACCTTTTCGGCCTTGGCACCGGCCGAAGCTATGGCTGACAGCACGGTGATCGGGGTACTTCAGTGGGGCGACGACCTGACCGAAGCCCGGCGAATCGTGGTTCGGGCCGACCGACCCGAGGCCTTTGCGGTGGAATCGCTCCAGATTCTCGACGGCGGCAGGGTCCAGGGTGATTCGACGGTCGTGGTCTGGCCGGACCGACCGGCCAGGGCCCTGGGGCTCGAAATCCGGTTGGTAGCCCCCGGCTCCGGACGGCGAGTCAGCATCCGAGTCCCGATTGACGGCCTCGAATTGGCCGTCGCCAAAGCAACCCCTCCCCAGGGATTCCGGCTGTCGGGCGGGACGTGAACGCCGACCTCCTCCTCGACCCCAAACGGCACCCCGTCATCGGGCATCGGGGTGCGTCAGGTCTGGCCCCCGAAAACACCCTTGCCTCGTTCGACCTGGCCCTGGCCGAGGGGGCCGAGGCCTTTGAGTTCGATGTTCGACTGACCGCCGACGGGATTCCGGTCGTCTTTCACGACCCTACCCTGGACCGAACAACGGATGCCACCGGACCGCTTCTGGGCCGGACCCTGGCCGACCTCGAGAACGTCGATGCCGGGTCGTGGTTTACAACGGACGGCGCCCGGTTCCCTTTCCGAGGCCTCGGAGTCCGGATCCCGACCCTGGACGACGTGCTGGCCCGGTACCCCGAGACCCCGATGCTCCTTGAGCTCAAGGTGGTGGAGGCCGCCGGCCCGGTCCGAGAGGCGCTCCTCAGGGCCGGGGCGGTTGGCCGGGTGGTGGTCGCCTCGTTTGAACCGGCCGCGGTCGGCCAGTTCATGCAGCCGCCGTTCCAGGCCGGCGCCTCCCGCCGGGAAATCGTCGACCTCGCGGTCCGGTCCTTTTTCGGACTCTCGCCTCGAAACCGGGGCGTCCTGCTCTACGCGGTCCCCGACCGGTATCGCGGCGTCATTCCGGTTCCGACCCGTCGGTTCGTGCGAAACGCCACGATCCTCGGCCGGCCGGTCCACGTCTGGACGGTCAACGACGTCGCAACGGCGACCGCATTCTGGTCGATCGGATGTGCCGGAATGATCACCAACTTCCCCGGCCGGTTGCGGGAGGCTCGAGATCGCCTCAAGGGGTAGGGCCGAGCGTCCGATACTCTGCGGCATGGCGACCACCCCGACGATCCTAACCCGCTACACCCAAGACATCGGGTTCGACCGCCGGATCGAGGCCCGGTTCATCGGGAACCTCGAACAGGGTCGCTCGAACGTATCGGTCAACAGTGCGTTGTCGGTTGGCGACAAGGACGACTTTTTCCGATTCAGGGTGACGGGTGATGAATACCTCCGGATTACGACCGGTGAGCTTCTGGGCGACCAGGGCAAGGGGACCGAGCTCGCTGGCGAAGGAACCGTCCGCTACCAGCTGCTGAGTGCCTCCGGCCAGGTTCGAGCCGATTCCGACCCGGCTGCAGGGGCGGCCTACGAGGCCTGGCAAGATCTCAACGGCGAGGCCAATCTCAAGCTGTCCAAGGGGAACTACACCCTGCGGATCGCCCGCGGGCGGGAGGCGGTTTCCTCCGAGGAGTACGTCTATTCCTTCACGATCCGCAGCGGCGTTGAGGCAATCGACAATGACCAGACCGACACGGCGTCGCGCGAATTCCTGACCACCGAACGGCCGGCTCCCGCCGGGGCAACCTTCGATCAATTCGCCAACGTCACCGCGGTCCTCGGCCTCTTCACCGACGTCCGGGTGTTCTGATTCGCCCGAGGTCGTCGAGCAGGGCGGCCGGCGAGACCCGGCGTCTGAGAACACCGCGGATCACTTGGTCCGCGGTTCGAGCCGCCCCAAACCGAAAGATCTGATTCGAAACCACCCCATACCAACTGCCTCGGCCGGCCGCGATCGCTCCGTACCGGGTTGCCAGCGTCCGTCGGAGGTCGGCCACCACAAACGCCCCGAGGGCATAGTTCAGCATATATCCGGGCGACTCGACCAGCTGGCCCCGCATGGCCCACCACGACCATTCCGGATGGGGCCTGATCTTGAAGTACCGGCTCATCAAGTCACTCCACACCGTATTGGGTGACCCCGCCCCCGGCCGGTGAACCCGGATCTCGAACAGTGCCCACGCGATGTCCAGGGCCACGCCACCGTACTTCGCCCGAATCGACTCGGTCAGCGACACCGCCTGTCCCAAGAAAGTTCGCTGCCAGACCGGCTCAAACACTTCGAGTGAGGCCAGGTCGGCGATGCCCTCGGTGAAGGTGTCGCTGTCGGGCCAGTCCGCGGCCGCGGGGCGGGCCCGAATCGCGGCCAGGTGAACCGCGTGCCCGGTTTCATGGAGGAGCTCGAACAGGGTGTCGAAGCCCCCGGTTTGGTAGGAGGTAAAGATCCACGGCTCGGAGCGAACCCACCGCCCGCCTTTCAGGACCGGGCGGGCGCCAAAGGTGGTATAGGAGGTGGGATACTTGCCGGGCCTTGGTTCCAGATCGAACTGGACCCCAAGCGAATCGATCGACGCCCCCAGGGCGGCGTAGAATCGTCGGTTGAGGGGAATCAGCGAATCGCGCGGAACCAAGGGACTGAGGGCCCGGCTCGCCGCTCCAACCAAATGATGAAAGTCCCACGGTTCGAGGATGGTATCGGGAAGGGTGGCCCGCCAAGCCTCAAGGGCCCGAACCAGCCACGCTTCCAGCCGAGCCTCATCGAGACCCACCCCGGCCGCCCCCTCGGCAAAGGGACCGCGCCGGCCGGACCATGAAGCCCGGCGCAGTGGCACCAAGATCCGATACGGACTGTCGACCTCGTCGGTGCCATTGACCGACTTCCAAACCGGCTCGAGCGCCCGGAAGAGCCGCTCCCGCCGACCCCGGTCGTCGGTCGTCCCCAGCAGCCCCAAAACCGTTAGGCGGTTGAGGGTATCGCCGTCGACCACGACATGGCGGGCCGCGTGGCCGTAGCAGGCGAAGATCCGTTCAGTGAGACGGGCCCTGCCCTCCTCGCCTGGGCCGATCGCCCGAGCGTCATACCGGCAATCCGGGATGGATGCGGCCGGCGACCCGAACGTTCCACCCGGTGGGTCGACGAAGCGCCCAACCGATTCGACCATCCGGTCGAACGCGGCCCGGTCGGTGGCCGTCAGTGCGCCACGGTTGACCATCTGAAGCTGGCGCCGAACCTGCCGGTCCATGGACTCGGCAAGCCCGACCAACTGGGCCAGCTCCCACCCATGGATCGAGACGCGGGCGGCCCGGTCGGTGGTTACCGCGATCTGGTCGCGGAGGTACCGAAGTGAGTCGAACCCGGCCTCGGCTCGGGCCAGTTGGATCTGGGGGGGTTGAGCAACCGCCACCCCAACTGAAAGAGCCAACCCCACAAGAAGCCAGGTCCAGCGTTCCATCCAAGTCATGCTCCTGAATCTACTGGAGTGCTAGTGCTAGCTGGTGCGGTGCCGAAAACTGGGTTGAACTCATGAAAATCGCCGATCGTCGCCGATCAGGCGGGCCGTAATTCCACTTGTCAGGTGGGGGTCCGTCGGCCAGATTGCGTCGATGGACGAGCGGCCCGCGCTCTACTGGACCAGGATGGAGTCAGGGGAGGATCTGATTGGACGCTAAGGCGACCATTCTCGGCCAATGGAAATCCTATCGGGACGCCGATCGCCTTGGCACCCTATTGCCCCGATCCACGCCTCGGACCTGGGATACCGACACCGGCCCGGCCGCGATCATCACACTCGACTACCGGGTCTATCACGATCTCATCCTCGGCACGTTCACCGCCGACTTGGTCGAGATGTACTGGACGGTTCGGCTCAAGAACGGCCTCCAGGACCCCAACTGGGCCGCGGCAATCAACGCCCATGTCGTGCGGGTGTCGACTGATTCAGTCAGCGCTGAGGATCTCGAAGCCACCTACCGGCACGTAGTAATGATCCGGCGAGCCCTTCAACAGGGCGGCATTGGCGGGCTCATCGCCGAGGGGAGGCCCATCGCCCTCCATGTCCGCGGCCTCGTTCTCGGACCGGCGCTCTCCGCCCCGGTGGCTATCATCGAGGGTTTGGCGAACTACACCGACGTGCCGCTGACCGTTGGTCGGTACCATCTGGATGGGGACGGAGCGATTGCGTTTGCCGGCCAGAGTGCCGACGCCAAGCCCTGGGAAGCGGATGCCGCGAGCGCGAACGAACGGATCAGCCTCGGTCAACGGCTGCTCCGGCACGATCGCTTGATGGCGACTCAGGGCGTCTGGGCACCGGAGGTCGAGCCGAAGGAGCCTAAATACGGACGGGCACGTCCCGAATTCTGATTCCAGTGGCATGGTAGACGGCGTTCGCGACGGCCGCACCCACCCCGATCGTCCCGATTTCACCGACCCCCCTGGCGCCGAGGACACTGGCGTGGCCGTCGAATTCCTCGGCAAACATCACCTCGATGTCCGGCACGTCGGCGTTGCAGGGCACTCGATAGCCACCAAAGCCCTCGGCGATAAACCGGCCACTCACCGGGTCGATCCGGGATTCCTCGAGTAGAGCCTGCCCGATTCCCCAGATGATGCCCCCGACCGCCTGGCTCCGGGCGGTTCGAGGGTTGATGATCCGCCCCACGCTGTACGCGCCGACGCACCGGGACACCCGAGGCAGCCGGACGATCGGGTCGAGCCGGACCTCGACGAAGACGGCGCCGTAGGCGTTCATCGCGAAGGCGCCCTCCTCCCGCTTCGGGGCCCAGGACCCGACCTCGGCGAGCTGATCGAGTTGCCGGAGCTTGAGAACCTCCGAATACTCGGCCGGCTCGAGTCCGGGTTCGCCGGCGAGCCCCTCCAGCGACGCCCTGAGCTTCGTCGCGGCAGCGTGCACCGCCGAGCCCACTCCGATCGTCGTCGCCGACCCGAAGGTGCCGCCGGCTTCCGCCAGGGTGGTATCGCCTAACGCCACCTCAATCCGAGCGGGGTCGACCCCGAGGACGTCGGCGGCGATCTGGGGGAGAATCGTGGACACCCCAGTGCCGATTTCGTGGGAGCCGGTCTCGATCCGGACCGAGCCATCCCGCCGAATGATGATTCGTGCCGCCCCGCCAAATCGAAACGTCGACATCAGGCAGCTGGCCATGCCCCACCCGATCAAACTTGGGCCGTCCCGCATCGAACCAACCGCCGGGGTCCGCCGGCTCCAGCCGAACGCGTCCGCGGCCAGGGTGTAGCAGTCTCGAAGCTTCTTGCTCGAAAACGGCTTCCCGGATGTGGGGTCGGCGTCGGCATAGTTGCGGAGCCGGAGCTCGACGGGGTCGATGGCCAGCCGTTCAGCCAGTTCGTCCATCGCGATTTCCAGCCCGGTCATCCCCGGCCCTTCGTGCGGCGCCCGCATGAAGGTCGGCTGAGGCCGATGGAGCCGGACGATTCGGTCGCGAGTTTCGATATTCGGACACCGGTACATCGTCCGGCTTCCGAGGCTTCCGTGCTCGACGTAGTCGTCGTCCATCGCGGCGGCGCTGACACTCTGGTGACGAATCGCGAGGAGGGTCCCATCGGCGGCGGCGCCGAGAGTGACGTCCTGCACCGTGGCCGGCTGGTGGCCGTGGGCCACGAACGTTTCCGCTCGACTGAGCCGGATCCGGACCGGGCGGCCGAGAACCCGGGCGGCGGCCGCGGCGAGAATCTCATGGGGCCAGGTCGAACCCTTGGCGCCAAATCCCCCGCCGACCGGGCCGGTTCGGACCCGGATCCGATCGGCCGCCACGCCTAACGCCTGAGCCAGGGCGGCCCGAACCCCAAAGACCCACTGGGTCGAGGTCCACAACTCGAGATCGCCGCCGGTCCATTCCGCCACGACGACCGAGGGCTCCATCGCAAGGTGGTGGCGATCCGCCGTGGTGTAGCGACCGGTGACCGTCACGACCGCGCCCTCGAGCCCGGCCGCCACGTCGCCCACCGCCGAATGAGTCGGGGCCCAATCTTTGATCTCGATGGTTTGGTCGAGGAACTCGGGCAACGAGACCCGCACGGATCCCGGTTCAACGGTGACCTGGACCAATCCGGCCGCCTCAATCGCGGCGGCCCGGGTATCGGCGATGACCATCGCAACCGGCTGCCCATGATGCCGAATCCGGTGATCACTGAGCGGCACGGTCGCTTGGCCCGCGGCCCAGTGCTCTAAGGGCCCGGTCACGCCAAGCTCGCCGGCCCCAAAAATCCGAACCACCCCGGCTACCTGGAGGGCCCGGGCGACGTCGAAGGCGACGACCTCGCCGGCCCCGACCTGGCTCCGCACCAAGACGCCCTCGAGCGCTCCATCGACCATCCGGTCACCGCCGAACCGAGCGGCCCCGGTCACCTTGCCGACGGCATCTTGGCGAACCAGCGGAGTCCCGATCGTCACGGCAACCCGGGCGGGTCGAGCAGCAGCTTGGTAGCCGCCGCGGCCAAGAGATCCGCCTTGTATCGATTGCCCGGCAGGAAAACCGCGTTAGCTAACTCCGCCGCGACCGCCCGAGCCACCGACTCCGCGGTCGGCTGTCTCCCGATCAAATGGGCCTCAGCCGTACGAGCCCGCCAAGGCCGGGCCGCCACCCCGCCAAAGCCGAGCCGGACGTCCGCGACGACCCCATCCTCGACCAGCCAATAGCCGGCAGCCGCCACCAAGGCAAAGTCAAACGAAGCCCGACGGCGAATCTTCAGATATCGAGCCCGCCCCGCCGCCCGCCCCACCGGAACTCGCACCGCCGTGATCAACTCCCCGCGAAGCAGGGTGTTCTCCACCGCCGGATCGGCCGTCACCGGATACAACGCCTCTACGCCCAAGATCCTACGCCCCGCCTCACCCTGAACGACCAACTCCGCCTCCAACACCGCCAGCACGACCGCCAAATCCGACGGATGGGTCGCCACACACCCCGGCGACGCCCCGAGAATCGCCGCCCCCACCTGATCCCCGGCCACCACCCCACACCCCGACCCCGCCACCCGCCGATTGCAGGGCTCGGCACTCGGCACTCGGCGCTCGGCACTCGCCGGCCGAGTGCCGAGTGCCGAGGGCCGAGTGCCGAGCGCAGAGTGCCGAGCGCCGAGAAAATACGGGCAGCGGGTCCGTTGGAGCAGGTTGCCCGCGATGGTGGCCATTTGGCGGATGGCGGGGCTGGCGGAGGCTTCGATCGCTTGGGTGATGGCGGGGGCGATCTGTTGCACTGCGGGATCGGCCGCGACGGTCGCCATTCGGGCCAGGCCGCCGATGGACAGCGTCTCAGCGTCGAGGCTGACCCGATCGAACTCGCAGGCGGAAAGGTCGATCAGGAGACTGGGGGTGACGATGCCGTCTTTGAGCCAATTGACGACTTCGGTGCCGCCGGCCAGATAGATGGCATCGCGTCGATCGGCGCTCTGGGCAATGGCCTCGGCCGCCGAGGCGACTTTTCGGTATTCGAATGGATGCACCTAACGGCCGACGTTCGCGGCGGCGGCCACCGCCGCCACGATCTGTGGGTACGCGGCGCACCGGCAGAGGTTCCCGCTCATCCATTCGCGGATCTCGGCGGTGGAACCAGCCTTCCCGGCCTCGATACACCCGACCGCCGCCATGATCTGTCCGGGGGTGCAAAAGCCGCACTGGAGGGCGTCGTGATCGACGAAGGCCTGTTGGACGGCGTGGAGGCTTCCGTCCGCGGCAAGCCCCTCGATCGTCGTAATCGTCTGGCCCTCGGCCGAGACCGCCAGCATCAGACAGGCCAGGGCGGGCCGACCGTTGACCAGGACGGTGCAGGCGCCGCACTCGCCCCGGTCACACCCTTCTTTGGTGCCGGTCAGCCCGAGCCCATCGCGGAGGCCCGCCAGCAGGGTCGTCCGGAGATCGAGATCCAGGGTTTCGGCCCGACCGTTCACCGTGAGGTGGACCGGCATCGTTAGACCATCCGGAGACCGATGGGCAGGGATCGAACCCGCTTGCCCGTGGCGCGATAGATCGCGTTGGTGAGCGCCGCCGCGACGGGAGGCAGGCCCGGCTCGCCGAACCCGGTCGGATGGGTGTCGGTCTCGACGAAGTGGACCTCGATTTGCGCCGGCGCTTCGTTGATCCGGAGGATCTGATAGCCGTCGAAGTTCCGTTCCTTCACCGCCCCGCCGGCGATGGTGATCCGCTCCTTCATTGCGGCCGAGAGCCCCTGGGTGATGCCGCCTTCGAGCTGGGCTCGGGCTCCGTTGGGGTTGAGAACCGGGCCGCTATCGGCCGCCACCACCACCCGGTGGACCCGAAGCCGGTTGTTGATGACCGAAACTTCGAACACCTCCGCCGCATAGCCTAGGTGGTCGAACCCACACGAAATCCCCATCCCGTGACCGGCGGGCATGGTCTTGCCCCAGCCGGCTTTGTCAGCCGCCATTTTGAGGACGCCCTTCAGTCGCTCGGCTTTGAACGGGAAATCCTTGGAGTCCGGCGGCTGTTGCCACCACACGTTGTCGATTAGGGCCATCCGGTACTCGTAGGGATCTCGTCCGGCGGCCTCCGCCAGCTCGTCGATCATGCTTTCGACCGCGAACATCCCGTGGGTCGTGCTGACGGCGCGCCACCAGCCCCGCGGCACGCCCGACTCGAGTAAGGTGTATTCGCACGAACGGTTGGGGACCCGGTACGACATATTCGCCGACCCGTCCGATTCGTTCGGGCCCCAGCCGGCCGCGGGCTTGGGCCCATAGAACACGTCGATCGACGGCGTGCTGATCCGGTGGCGCCAGGCCTCGGGGAACCCATCGGCGCCTAACGAGGCTTCGATCCGATGGGTCGAGCAGGGGCGGTAGAAGTCGTGGCGGAGGTCGTCTTCCCGGGTCCACACCACCTTGACCGGCTGGTTGATCTTCTGGGACAGCAAGGCCGCTTCGACCGTGAAGTCGGGGTTGATCCGGCGACCAAACCCGCCGCCCATGAGGCTGACATGGACCTGGACGTTCTTGATGTCGGTCTTGAGCGCCTGGGCCAGCGCTTGGGCGCCCCAATCCGGAAATTGGGTCGGCGACCACACCTCGACTTGGTCCCCGGTCACCTGGGCGGTGCAGTTCATCGGCTCCATCGTGGCATGGGACAGAAAGGGCGTCTCGAACGTGCTTGACACGACCTTGGTGGCCTTGGCCAGCACCGCGTCGGGGTCACCCTGCTTGTTCACGGTTTCGTCGCCGGTCCGGGCGACAGCGGCCGTCATGAAGGCCTGGTAGGCCTCCGATGACTCGGCCGCCCGAGGCCCCGGATTCCACGTCACGGCCAATTGTCGGCGGCCTTGGAGGGCGGCCCAGGTGTTGGTGGCGACAACGGCAACCCCAGCGTGGATGTTGATACCGTCGCCGACCGCTGGAAGCTCGACCACCTGCTTGACCCCGGGCACGGCCAGCGCTCTCGCAGAGTCGACCGACTTGACGGTGCCGCCGAAGACGGAAGTCCGCTCGATGGCGGCGTAGAGCATGCCCGGGATCTTGAGATCGAGGCCGAAGATCGCCTTGCCGTGGATGATGTCGCCGACGTCGACCCCATGGCGGTCCTTCCCGAGCAGCTTCCAGTCCGCCTTTGGCTTGAGCACGACGGTCTTGGGGAGCGGCATGCCGGCCGCCTTGGCGGCCAAGGCACCGTAATGGGTCCGCCGATCGCTGGCCTGATGGATCACGAAGGAGTTCTCGGTGCGGCAATCCTTGGGATCCACATTCCAATCCTTGGCGGCCGCGGCGACGAGCATTCCCTTGAGCGCCGCCCCGGCCTCGCGGAGCCGCTTCCAGTTGCTCGAGACGCTGCTGCTGCCGCCGGTCCCCATTTCGCCGTACTTCGGGGCAAAGGAAGCTTGCTCCACCCGGACCTGATTCCAATCAGCGTCGAGTTCCTCAGCCACGATCATCGCCAACGAGGTCCGAACCCCCTGCCCCATCTCCGACTTGGCGATGGTGATGGCGATGGTGTTGTCGGGATTGATCCGGACAAACACGCCGGGATCGATCGGATCGACGGCCGGCCCCTTGCCACCACCCGCTCGCGGCCCACACCCCGGGAGCGAAATCGCCAGGACCAGGCCGCCGCCCGCCGCCGCGGCGACTCTGAGGAATTCACGGCGTGAAGATTGGCTCATTGGGTCGCTCCGGAGCTGTTGATTTCCGCCGCCAGCTTGATTGCCTGACGGATCCGGCCATAGGTCCCACAGCGGCAGAGATTGCCCGCCATGGCCGTGTCGATATCGGCGTCGGTCGGCTTCGGGTGCTTTTCGAGGAGCGCCGCCGCGCTCATCAGCTGCCCGGCCTGGCAATACCCGCACTGCGGAACATTGAGCTGCTGCCAGGCCTGTTGGACGGCATGGTCGACCCCGCCGCCGGCCAACCCTTCCACCGTGGTGACCGCCTTGCCTTCGGCCGCCGAGACCGGCACGCTGCACGAGCGAACCGGGCTGCCGTTCAGGTGGACCGTACAGGCGCCACACATCGCGATACCGCACCCGAATTTGGTGCCGGTCAAGCCGACCAGGTCGCGGATTGCCCACAGCAACGGCATGTCCGGCGGGGCGTCAATCTGGTGGCTGGTGCCGTTGACGAGGAGGTTCATCGGTTGCTCCGGAACGGGACAAGAAAGTGAATGATACATCGGGTATTGTCACGGCGCCTCGGCGCGGGCCGCAGCAATTCGGCGCCGGCCCGACTACCTTGGGCTGGTTCCCGCGCCCCGCGGGAGGACCGGCATATCCCCGCTGTAGGAGGTCGATTGGCCAGACACAACTACCAATTCGAAAAACGCCAGCGCGATCTGGCCAAGAAGCAGAAAAAAGAAGAAAAGCGCCAGCGCAAACTCGAGCAGGGGTCCGATCCCGAGAGCGAGTCCCAGACCGACGACACGGGTCCCGGCGACGCCGACCCGTCACCCCCCGCCGACTCGCCCGCCGACTCGCCCGCCTAGCATCGGACTACCGGGCGTAGACGACCCGGCCGTTGACCACGGTCATCATCACCCGCCCCGAAAGCAATCGGGCGGCGTCCGTCTCGGCAACCCGGAGCGGATCAAGATCCAGAACCGTGAGATCAGCCCACCGGCCCGCCGCCAGAACCCCGGTAACGCCCTCTGAAAACCCGGCATAGGCCGACCAGTTGGTGTAGCCCCGGAGGGCCTCTTCGGCGGTAAGACGTTGCTCCGGATACCAGCCGCCGGTCGGATTTGAGGCCTTGTCCTGCCGAGTCAACGCCGCGTGGAACCCATAGAAGAAATCGAAGTCGGAGCCCGGCAAATCCGAATTGAGCGTCAGCGGGACGCCGGCCCGCCGCATGGTTCGCCACGCATAGGCGCCCTTGACCCGCTCCGGCCCCAGGCGGGCCTCCGCCCAAGTCTTGTCCTCGACGGCATGGGGCGGCTCCATCGACGCGATCAGGCCGAGAGTCTTGAACCGAGCAAAATCGGCCGGGGCCACGACTTGAGCGTGCTCGACCCGATGGCGGAGCGATCGAGTCGTTGGGGCCACCCGAAACACCGAATCAAAGAACGCGAGGGCTTCCCGATTTCCCGCGTCCCCAATGGCGTGAACCGCGACCTGAAACCCCGCTCGCATGAGCCCCGCGACGCCCGCCCGATCGAACCCGTAACGATCCCCACTGACCCCGCGGTGGCCGGCGCTGTCCGTGTAGTCTTCAAGCAAACGGGCCCCTCGGCTGCCTAACGCTCCGTCGTAGTAGGCCTTGACGGCCCGCACCTGAACCATCCGGGTCGAGTCCCGCAAAGGACCCCGCTCGGTCCACGCCCGCACCAACGCCGTGTCACGCGCCGAGAGCATCAGATACACCCGGACCGGCAAGCGACCCTGACGGTCGAGTGACAGCAGGGCCTGGATGGTCGCGGCGTCGGCCCCGGCTTCATGCACTTCCACGTATCCTCTGGCCGCCATCGTATCGAGCGCCTGGAGGATCCGTCGATCGAGGGCGTCACCCGCCGCCGCGGGGATTGCCTGGTCAAGCAGTTCGACCGCGCGATTGAGGACGATTCCGGTCGGCTCCCCCGCCCCGTCTTTGACCACCGTTCCACCCTCGCCGCCGGTGGTGGCCCGGGTGATGCCGGCCCGCTCGAACGCCAGACGATTGCCCCACCCGGCAAAACCATGGAGACTCCGGAGATAGACCGGATGGCCCGGCACCTGATCGGTCAGGAGCCGCATCGTCGGATAGCGCGATGCCCAGGCGCCTTCGTCCCACCCGTAGCCGAGGATCCACTCACCGGCCGGGACTTGAGCGGCCCGCGCGACAATCCGTTCGACCGCCAGAGCCTCGGTGGCAACCCCGGTCAAATCGACCCGATCGAGATTTCCGCCCAGCTCCACGACATGGGTGTGCGAGTCGACCAATCCAGGCACCACGGTCGCACCGGCAAGGTCGCGGACCTGGGTCGAGTCGCCTCGGTACCGGGCGGCTTCTTTGGCGGACCCGACAAACACGATCTGCCCTCCCCGGATCGCGATCGCCTCGGCATCCGGCTTCCAGCCCGACGAATCTCGAGGCGCCGAGGTCGCGGGCCGGCCTTCAGCATCCGGTTCGGCCCAGTTCAGCGTATAAACGCGCCCGTTGGTGAGGATCAAGGTGGCCGGCTCGTGCCCGGAGCCGCACCCGACCATCCCGCCGACGGCGACGGCAACGGCGACCATAAATGAAATCCGAATCAGCCTACGGGTCATGGGAGAGGGGACTCATGGAAATGTGGTCAACGACTGGGCGACTTGGGCTCAGGGGAACGTTGTCATACGTTACCGGGGTTCCCACGATCGCGCCACCTTTCAAAGGCACCGCCCTGTATGCCCCTCAGTGAGGAACTCGAGCAGCACGGCGCCTGGTTGTTCCGGCACCGCAGCTTCGTGCCTCCAGCGCTGCTGGCCGGCATCGTGGCCGCCGCCGCTGAGCGGCCCGGCCGCGACGCGGTGCCTGGTCTCGAATCGGCTTGGGTCTTGGCGGGGATGGGCGTGGCCGTGGGCGGACTCTTGGTTCGCGCGGCCGTCATCGGCTCGGCGCCGGCCGGAACCTCGGGCAAGAACCGGAGCGGGCAGGTTGCGGCCTCGTTGACGACCACCGGCCTGTATTCGGTGGTGCGCCATCCGCTGTATCTGGGCAATCTGTTGCTTTGGCTCGGGCCCGCGATCGCGGCCGCGACCTGGTGGGGCGTCGGGATCGTGGCCCTGGGCTTCGCACTCTACTACGAACGAATCATGTTCGCGGAGGAGGCCTTCCTGCGTCGGACCTTCGGCGCCGATTACCTGGCGTGGGCAGGCTCGACCCCGGCGATCCTTCCGGCCGTTTCGCGATGGCGGAGACCGGCGCTACCTTTCTCGTTCAGAACCGTGTTGCGCCAGGAGTACTATGCCTTCTTTTCGACCGGCCTGATGTTTGCCCTCCTGGAACTGGCGACGGTGTGGCGCGAATCCGGGCGGGTTTCCTTGCCCTCTGAATGGCTCGCGGGGCTCGTCTTCCTGTCCGCACTCGCTGGAACTCTGCGGTTCCTCCAACGCTACACTCGGGTACTCAACGTCGAGGGTCGGTAGGCTAATCCATGCGCCGTCTCCTGTTCGTTGTCCTATTGCTCCCAGGGAGCCTTCCGGCCCAAGAACAACAGCCGGCTCCGATCCGCCGGCCTTGGATCCGAACCGGCGAGGCGATCGGTGTCGCCACGGCACTCGGCGTCGGCTTTGCCCTCGACGGGACCGTGCGAAGCGAAGCCCAAGAGGGTCGGACGGTCAGCAGCAATCGGATCGCCAGCTTCGGCAATTCGTTCGGCCACTTCGTCTACCTCGGCCCGGCACTCGGCGCCGCCTGGGCGGTGGGTGCCATCACTCACACCAAGTCGATTCGGATGGCGGCGCTCGATGCGTTCGGCTCCGGGGTGATTGCCGGCGGGATCACCGGAGTGCTCAAGTTCGGGTTTGGGCGGGCCCGGCCCAACCGAGGCGCCGGTCCGGGCGACTTCCGCCCGTTCTCAAAAGACCTCTCGTTCCCGTCAGGACATACCGCGTTGGCCATGGCAGTGGCCTCGAGCCTGGCTCACTCGACCAAGGATCGTTGGTCGGATCTGGTGTTCTACAGCGCGGCCCTGGTAACCGGATACGCCCGAATCAACGACGACAAGCATTGGATTTCCGACGTCATCGCCGGCGGCACTATCGGATTTCTGGTGGGGCGCCAAGTTCATTTCGGCCGCGGTAAGGTGACCCCACTTGTCGGGAGTGGGGTCCTCGGAGCGTCGCTCTCCTTCTAGACCGCCCGTCAGGACCGGAACCGATAGCTTAGCTCCAGAAGCACCCAGCGGCGGCAGCCATTCCAAGAACCCCGCCGAGGGCATACAATATGGACCCGGGTGCCGGTCGACTCCCGCTCGTCTCAACTCTCAGGTCTCCGATCATGACTACCTCGCGCCGGACCTTCGTGAAAACCACGGCCTTTACCGGGAGCGCCTTGTCCTTGGGCTGGCGCCGGCTGCTCGGCAGCCCCTCGCCCAGCCGCGGCGCCCCGCTCAACATCTTGATCTTGGGCGGAACTGGGTTTACGGGGCCGCACCAAATCGCCTACGCCGTCGGGCGGGGTCACCGGGTCACGGTGTTTAACCGGGGCCGGCGACAGGCCGAGTTGCCGGCCGGCGTCAAGCACTTGGTCGGCGATCGGAACGACAACCTGACCGCCCTCAAAGGATCGGCGAAGTGGGACGTGATCATCGACAACCCCACCACCTTCCCCCGGTGGGTCAAGACCGCCGGCGAACTGCTCCAAGGGCGGACCGACCAATACGTCTTCATCTCCACGCTGTCGGTCTACGACAAGTGGAACGTGGCCAACATGGACGAGAACGCACCCCTCGCCACGATGCCCGACCCGACCAATGAGAGCATGCAATACTACGGCGCCATGAAAGTGCTGGCCGAGCGTGAGGCCGAGAAATGGTACCCGGGCAAGGTGACCGTGGTTCGGCCCGGACTGATAGTCGGGCCCCGGGACGAAACCGATCGCTTTACCTATTGGCCGGTTCGGATCGCCCGGGGCGGAGAGGTTCTTTGTCCGCCGGCCGCCGACTCGGCCCAAATCATCGACGCTCGAGACCTCGCCGAGTGGACGATCCGGATGTGCGAGGACCGCAAGTACGGCGTCTACAACGCCACCGGTCCTCGCTCGGCCCTGTCCCAGGCCGAGATGCTGGCGGGCATCAGGTCCGCGATGCCGGGCACCCTCGACATTACCCTCACCTCGGCCGACGCGGCGTTTCTCGCCGAGCAGAAAGTCCGGCCCTGGGCCGACCTGCCGGTCTGGATTCCCAATCAGGGTGACACCTTGTACTGGGGCAAAGCAAACATCTCGAAGGCGGTTGCCGCGGGATTGACCTTCAGGCCGCTGGCGGTGACGGCAGCCGACACATTGGCCTGGCATCGGACCAGGCCGGCGGAACAGCAGGCAAAGCTGAAAGCAGGCCTGTCGGCGGAGCAGGAAACCGCCGTCCTCGCGGCGTGGCACGCGAAGGCGCCGCGCTGATCGCCCGGCGGCCACTGACCCGGCTGCTGCAACGGGCCTGCGATGTCCAGGAGGGAGAGGTCTTCGATTTCCTCTTGGCTTCCGGGTATTTCTTCTGTCTCTTGTCGGCCTGGTTCATCATGCGCCCGATTCGAGAGCAGGTGGGCGTCGCGGGCGGCATCGCCAACCTGCCGTGGCTTTACACCGGCACGCTCTTGGCGACCCTCGCCCTCCATCCGCCGTTTGCCGCCCTGGTGGCTCGGTTGCCGCGCCGGACATTCATTACGATCACGAACCGCTTTTTCATCGCCAACCTTCTCGGATTCTTCGTCCTCTTCGAGACCCAGCCCCCCGCCGCTCTGATCTGGATTGGACGGGTGTTCTTCGTGTGGACCAGCGTCTTCAACCTGTTTGTCGTCTCGGTGTTCTGGGCCTTCATGCTGGACGTGTTCCGGACCGATCAAGCCAAACGGCTCTTTGGCTTGATCGGGGTCGGTGGCACGTTAGGCGGCATCGCGGGGGCCGCGGCCACCGCGTTCTTGGCCGAACGGATCGGCCCGATGCGGCTGTTGTTGATCTCGGCGGTGCTCCTCGAGATCGCCGTCCAGTGCGTTAGGCGCCTCAGCGCCGCCCGAGCAGCGGCGAGCCGAATGGCCGGCCCCGAGACCCCGAACGCCGACGAACAGCTCATCGGGGGCGCCACCCTCGCCGGCATTACGCGCGTGTTGCGAAGTCCCTACCTGCTGGCCATTTGCGTCTACATGCTCTTGTTCACCGTGGGCTCAACCGTCCTCTACTTCCAACAAAACCAGATCGTCCAACGAAGCTTCGCCGATCGCGCGGCCCAGACCTCGTTCTTCGCTCAAATCGACCTGGCCGTGAACCTGCTCACGCTGCTGACCCAATTGTTTCTCACCGGGCGCCTCATCAAGGTGCTCGGAGTCGGCGTGGCGTTGGCCATCCTGCCGGCTATCTCGGTCGTTGGGTTTGTCGCGCTCGGGACGGCGCCGGTGCTGGCGGTTCTCGTGGTTTTTCAGGTCCTTCGGCGGGCCGGCGAATACGCCGTAGCCCGGCCGGCTCGGGAGTTGTTGTACACGGTGTTGTCGCGCGAAGACAAGTACAAGGCCAAGCACTTCATCGACACCTTCATCTACCGAGGCGGCGACCAGGTCGGGGCGTGGAGTATGGCGCTGATGGCGTCGGTCGGTCTCGGCCTCACCGGAACCGCCTACGTCGCGGCTCCCCTGTCGGGGGTCTGGCTCCTCACGGCCGTCTACCTGGGGAGGAAACAGGCTCAGGCGCAACGCCCCTGAGCTCGGGCCCCGCGACGGGTCGCCTCACTTCTCGACGAGGACCAGTTCCGCCAAGAGTGGTCGGTGATCCGAGCCCTGGTCGGGCAACACCTCTGAGTGGGTGACCCGAAATCCCGGGCCCGCCAGCACATGATCGATCCGAACCCCAATCCAATCGGTCTTGCGAGTATAGCCAAGCCCGAACCCGGAGCGGTCGAAGGACTCGATCAGGTCTCCGAATGACTCCTGGAAGATCACGCTCTCGCTCGGAGTGTTGAAGTCGCCCACGATCAACTGGGGCCCCAATCCTTCGTTGGCCCATTGCCTGGCTCGGCGGGCCTCGATTCGCCGAAGCATGATGCCCCGGTCGATGAGGTCGAGTGCATCGGGCTGCCCCTGGAAGAGCGCCTCGAGGCCGTCGCGCGGCGTTTCGAGATGGACATTGGTCAGATCAAAACCGCCCGAAGGGGACTCGATCCGATACCGGGTCACCTGACCGGAGCCACCCGCCGCTTCGATCACCTTGAACGGCTGTTCGTCGACCGAACTGACGGGCCACCGACTTACCAAACAGGTCCCGCCGGCCCGATGGACGGAGTATCCCGCGGGAGAGACCGCCTCGGCGTCTGCCGGCAGCCGGCATTCCTGGAGCGCCACGACGTCAGGATTGAAGGTCTCAATTAGTCCCGATATTCGGGCGGCGACGACCTCCTGGGCGGCCATGTTGAACGTGATCACCCGAATCCGCGGTACCTCGGGGGCAACCGCCGGCCACCGGCCAAGGCCCAATGAAAATCCCATCACGCCGATCAACCCGATCATCAGCCCGACCGTCACGAGCCCGATCGTTCGCAGCCGGCGGCTCGCGAGGGCCATCAGGCCAAGCGGGCCAAGCGGGAGGAGAAAAGGCCAGCGACCGATGAACAGCCCGACGGTACCGAGCCACCATCGGTCGCCGAACGTCCGAAGGCCGATCGCGACGGCGGCGAGCGCCAGGCTCGAGAGGACGGCCGCGCCATCGAGCGGCGTGAACTCGCCCAGCTTGGGGACCCGAACCCGGGATCGCGGCGCTCGGCCGGTTGACCACATCCAGAACCGACGGAACCGGAGCCCATCAACCGCGGTCCGACAGACCGGGCATCCCGCCGGCTGCCAGAACCGGGCCGGATCAATGGCCACCTGGTGCCGTCTCGACCGGCAGCGAATCAGATATCGGGCTCGATCGGCGGGGCTCATCCGGCCTGGTAGGCGACCACGCCGCCTCGATACGTCGCCAAGAGTGACCCCATATCGGTTCCGGGAGTCCTGAAGGGATCGTGATCGAGCACCACGAAATCGGCCGACCGGCCAACGGTCAGCATTCCAAGCGACCCTCCCCACCCGGCCACCTCGGCCGCCTCAGTGACGTGGCAACGAATCCCCTCCTCCACCGTGACAGCCTCGTGGATCGCAATCGGCAGCCCGCCCTGGCCGGCCCTGGCGACGGCCGCCGCCACCGATCGGAGCGGGTCGAGATTCTTGACCACCGGCGCATCCGACGAGAAGCCGGTCCGAATGCCCCGGTCGAGCAGAGACCGAACCGGGTAGCAGATCGCCAAGTATTCGGGATCGAGGGCCGAGCGAAAGTTCCGGCCCAGCTCGTCGAGAAAAATCGGTTGGGTGGCGATGGCAACGCCGAGGTCTCGGATCCGGTCCTTCTGTGTCTCGGTCGGCAAACCGAGATGCTCGATCCGATGGTGAGGACCGCCGGGCCACTGTCGGTGAAACTCCTGATACCCGTCCAACACCAGCTCGATGGCCCGATCGCCGATGGCATGGGTCGCGAGCCTGAATCCGGCCCGAACCGCCTCGCCGCCGGCTCGGGCGAAGGTGGCCGGGTCGAGCCGCAAGACGCCGCGATAGTCGGTACCCCGGTACGGCCGCCGCAACGCCGCCGTCGAGCCGGACAGGCCCCCGTCGGCGAAAAACTTGATGGTATCAACCACCAAACTGTCGGATTGATACGGCTCCGGCGGCGGTAGCGGCTTGGTCGCGCCGTCGGGGATCCCGATCGCGATCGCGTTGACCCGGACAGGCAACCGACCTTCGGCCTCGAGCTCACGGTAGCAGCGCATCAGATCGGGCCCGACCGCCGGGTCGGATACCGCGGTGACCCCGTGCCGAAGCATCTCAGCGGAGGCTCGAATGATCATCCTCCGGTATTCGGCATCGGTGATCTGGGTGGCCAGCGAGGATACCAGGCCTAACGCCGCTTCCGTGAACACCCCGGTCAGTCGTCCCCGGGCATCCCGGCGCACTTCGCCCCCAGCCGGCCCGGTGACCCGATCATCGACCCCGCAGGCGACTAACCCCGCCGAGTTCACGACCGCGATATGGGCGCAGGTTCGGAGCGCGTGGACCGGCCGGTCCAGCTCGAGCTGGTCCAGATCCTCCCGGGTTACCATCCGCCCCTCGGCCAACGAGGCCTCGTTGAAACCCCGGGCCCGGATGATCGGCAGGTCCGGGCGGGCCGCCGCAAACTCGCCGATCCGGCGTTGGATCTCCGCAATCGAGTCACTGCCGCGGAGGTCGACAGTGAACTCGAGGAGGTCACCGACCTTCCAGAGGTGGACGTGGGCGTCGACGAAGGCCGGGAGTACAACCCGCCCACCAAGGTCAACCACGGCGTCGCCGCCGCTGGGCGGGTCGAGCTCCGTGATCCGGCCGCCCGTCACGGTGAACCCCGAAGCCCGGGGCCGCGTCGGATCAAGCGTGTAGACCGAAGCGTTGACGAACCGGATCATCATCCAGCGTGTTTCGCGATGGCGGCCTCGAGGACGTCGAGACCTTCAGTGAGTTGGGCGTCGGTCATCACAATGGGTGGCAGGAGTCGAATACAATTCGAAAACAGTCCGGCCCGAATCAGAACCAGGCCGTTGGCCACCCCCTCCCGGATGATCGTGAGCGCCAACTCGGGGTCCGGCACTTTGGTGCTCCGGTCCTTCACAAACTCAACCACCCGCATCGCGCCCAGGCCGCGCACATCCCCAATGGCTCCGAAACGGTCCTTCCAGACTTCGAGCCGGGTCCGGAGGATCTCGCCGACGGTGTTCGCCCGGGCCAGAAACTCCGGGGAGTTAATCAGCCGCACCGTGTGGAGCGCGGCCACCGCCGCCAACGGGTTGCCCCCGTACGTACCGCCGATCGCACCCAAATGGGGCGCATCCATCAGATCCGCCCGCCCGGTCACGGCGCTGATCGGCATCCCCGAGCCTAACGACTTTGCCATGGTGATCATATCCGGCGCCACCCCGGCATGTTCGATGGCAAACAACTTGCCGGTCCGGCCGAATCCGCATTGGATCTCGTCGGCAATCATCACGATGCCGTGCTTGGTGCAGAGCGCCCGGATCTTCTGGAGGAATTGGGCCGGCATCGGCACAAACCCGGCCTCGCCTTGCACCGGCTCGATCAGGATCGCGGCCACCGACTCGGGGTCCACCTGGGCGATGAACGCATGGTCGAGGTTATCGCAGCAATAGTCCAAGAACTGCCCCGGCGTCATCCCAGGCGGTGTCCGGTACAGATTCGGCGCCGTCAGCCGGTAGATCTCCGACGCAAACGGGGCATACCCCTTCTTGAACAGCGAATACTTACTGGTCAGGCTCATCGTCAGGTGAGTCCGGCCGTGGTAGCCGCCCTCGAATACGATGATCGAGGGCCGCTTGGTGGCATACCGGGCAATGTTGACGGCGTTCTCGACCGCCTCAGCCCCGGAATTGGCCAGAATCGTCTTCTTCGGAAAGTCGCCCGGGGTAATCCGATTGAGAACCTCGGCCAGGTCCACGTAGGGCGCGTTGGTCGTGACCAAGGCGCAGGTGTGGACATAGTGATCGAGCTGCTCCTTCATTGCCTCGACAACCCCGGCCGGCCGATGACCGGCGTTCACCACACCGATTCCGCCGGCAAAGTCGAGGAACACGTTCCCGTCAACGTCGGTCACCACCGCGCCCTCGGCCCGGTCCACCACGATGTCGGTCGACTTGGCCAAGCCGGCCGGCATGGAGGCGAGGCGGCGGTCGAGCAGGGCCCGTGCCTTGGGCCCAGGCACCGGAGTCGTCAATCGGATCGTTGCCATGAATCACACCACCTGGTTGGCGAAAAGCACGAGAAGCACCCCGGCATTTCCACACGTAGGATCATCGAGATAGTCGCGCATCAACCCTCGGGCCTCGAAACCGATCCGGAGCTGCAGCCCGATGGTCGGATCGTCGATCCGGCCGGCGACCACCGCCTCGTAGTACTCCTCGAGCGACATTCGGGCCTGGTAGGCCTCGAACCCATTGAGCATCCCGACCGTGTACTGGCCTTCGAGCCCGAGTTCCACCACCAGGGCCTGCCGGGCCCGGTACAGTCGGCGTGCCAGCCCCCGACCACGATAGTCGGGGTCGATCATCAGGTCGAGCCCGTAGAGCCACGAACCCTCGGGATCGTGGGTTCCGATCCACAGATGATCCGACATCTCGAGGAAGGTATGCTGATCGGTCCGGAGCGGGCAACGCATCGAGGAGGTCGAGGCGATCAGCCGGCTCCCGTCGAGGCCAACGAATTGTCCCTCGGGAAAGACGTCGAGATGCCGACGATAGTGATCGGCCGTGATGATCTCGGCATCAGCCAAACGCGGGAACACCCGTCGTTGCAGCGTCTCCAGTTGATCGGCGAACTGGGGGGCCGATCGGCGGACAATCAACTCGGCGGTCGGGTCCGGTTCGGTCATGAGCTAGAGCAAGTATCCGGCAACCAGGTATCCGACCGCCGAGACCCCAAACGCCAGGGCGGCGTAGGGAAGCTGCGTCATCCCATGCTCGACATTGTTGCATTCGGCGCTGGTGGCCGAGAGCACCGAGGCGTCGGAGTAGAAGCAGGCATGCGATCCCATGGTCCCGGCCGAAACCACCGCGCCCATCGAGAGCCAGGGGTGAATCCCCAGCGACTGAATCAAAGCCACGACGATCGGCACCGCCACCGCGTAGACACCCCAGGACGATCCGGTGGCAAACGACACCAGACCTAACGCCAAGAAGATCAGGGCCGGCAGCGCCTCGCGGCTGGCGCTGGCGCGCATGACGTCCACCAAGTATTGGGTCATGCCCATCTGATCGCCGACGGCCTTCAGCACGTACGACATCACCAGGACCGCAAGGGTGAAGAGCATCCCGCGGGCCCCCTCCCAGAACGCCTCGAACACCTGCTCGTAGGTCATCACCTTGGCCACGACGTAATAGCCGGCCGTGATGGCGAGCGCGAACCCAACGCCTTTGAGCGCGTCGATTCCGGTGACGACGGTAATCCCAAGCACCAAGACCAGCGGCACGACAAAGTAGCGGGGCCGGCCGGCCACCGTGTCGGGCAGCGTCACCATGCTCGCAAAGCTCTCTGAGCCCGGCGGGGCCAAGGGACCGCCCTGGGCCACCCGCTCGACCGCGCGGCCCATCCGGCCAATCACCGGAATGACGCCCCCGGCAACCAGTCCGGCAATCGCCACCACCGCGAGTCCGTAGAACGAGTACGGGATCGTATGGACGTAAGCCGAGAACCCCTGCCCCTTCGGCACGAAGGCGGCCGATTCGTACAGCTTGCCGACATAGAGCGACCAGGTCGTGGCCGGGATGATGACACAGACCGCGGCCGCGGTGGAGTTCACCAGGAACGCCAACATTTCCCGCGGGATTCGAAGCCGGTCGGTGACCCGCTTCATGGTATTGCCGACCACCAACGCGCTGAGATAGTCATCCATGAAGATCCCGATCCCGACGAGCCAACTGCCGACCAAGGCGCGCCGAGGTGTCGTGAGCCACCGAAGCAGCCAGTCGCCGAACGCCCGGATCCCACCAGAGTTGACCATCAGTTGGATGATCGAACCATAGAGCGTACAGACGACAATGACCCACACCAAGGATTCGTCCTGGAAGGTCTTGAGCAGCGCATCGAGGAAGCTGCCCGGGAAGCCCCGCCAGTCGATCATCAGGAACCCGACCAGACAGCCGACCACCAACGGCTCGAAGGCCCGCCTGGTCTTGAGCGCCATCGTGACCACGACGAGAGGGGGGACCAACGACCACCCGCCGAACGCCATCGATCAGGCGATCGTGATGCTGATGAGTTTCTTCTCGAGGTACTCGAGAATCCCTTCCCGACCGCTCTCGTGGCCGGCCCCGCTCTGCTTCCAGCCGCCAAACGGGGCCTCGGTCGCATGGGGGTACCACTCATTCACCCCGACCATCCCGAACTCCAATCGCTCCGACACCTGAATGGCCTGATTGAGGTCGTTGGTCATCACGTACGCGGCCAGCCCGTAGTTGGTCCGATTGCCCAGCGCCACCGCGTCATCGAGGGTGTCGAACGGAAGAATGCCCATGACCGGCCCGAAGATCTCCTCGGTCATCACTGGGGCATCGACATGACAATCAGCAATGACCGTCGGCGTCATGAAGAACCCCGCGGAGCGATCGGCCGGGATCGAGCCCCCAACCACCAGCCGCCCCTGCCCCGCCGAGACCGTCCGGGCAATCAGATCGAGACACCGGGCCCGTTGGTGGTGCGAGATCATCGGGCCGACCGTGACTCCCTCTTCGGTACCAGGCCCCACTTTGACCTTGGCGACCTGCCCGGTGACGGCGTCGACGAACGCCTCGTAAATCGAGCGATGCACCAAGAACCGCTGCGGCGCGACGCAGACCTGGCCGTTGTTGCGGAATTTGGCCATGACCCCGGCCTTGGCCACTCGGGCCACATCGACATCGCCGAAAATCAACGCCGGGGCGTTTCCGCCCAACTCCAGCGACAGCTTGGTATTGGTCTTCGAGGCGCCGTCCATCAACAACCGGCCAACCCGGGTGCTCCCCACCAAATGGATCTTGCGAACCAATGGATGGTCGAGCAACACCTGCCCGATGGCCGCGGCATCGCCCGTGAGCAAGTTGACCGCATGATCGTGGACACCCGCTTCGAGCAAACACTCGAGCATCCGAATGGCGGTGACCGGCGTCAGCTCCGACGGCTTGGCCACGACCGCACACCCAGCCGCCAGCATCGCCGCCCAGACGCGGGCCGTGTTGTAGGCCGGGAAATTCCACGCCGTGATCGCACCCACCACCCCCATCGGTTGGTAGATGACCGACATCCGCTTGCCGTCTTTACGGGCGGGAATCGTGTATCCGTAGGTGCGTTTGGCCTCCTCAGAGAACCACTCGAACAAATCGGCCGCTACCATCCACTCCCCTTCGGCCTCGGCCAGCGGCTTGCCGGACTCCCGGGTCGTGTCGTGGGCGAACGACTTGGCTTGTTTCCGGATCAGGTCGGCGGCCAGCCGGAGGTGTTTGGCCCGCTGATAGGGATTGAGCCGGCTCCACGTCTCGAAGCCTTTGGCCGCCGAGAGCACGGCCAGTTGGGTCTCCAGGGCGCCGGCGTTCGGAATCGTGGTGAATCCGGCGCCGGTTGCGGGATCAATCACCGGAAGGGTGGCCTCAGCCGATCGCCACTGCCCACCGTAGAAGAGTTTCTGGGTCATGGGAGCGAATGTCCCACCGATCTGAGAAACTCGCAAGCCGAAGCGGTGACCTCGCTCTAGCGCGCCGAACAGTCCACCCCCACATTTGCGGGATGATTCTCCCAAAATTCATTGGACCAGCGGCCCTCCTCACCGGGGCCTGTTTCAGCCTGGGTGCCGCCCAGACCCGCTCCGTCGACCTCCACCTGACCGAAGGCACCAACATCGCCGCAGCCTTGTCGCCGGACGGGCAGACCATTGCCATCGATCTGCTCGGGCGGATCTGGACCCTGCCCCGGGCCGGCGGAACCGCCAAAGTCCTGACCGACGAGTTCGGAGACGCCCGCCAGCCCGCCTGGTCGCCGGACGGGAAACGGATTGCGTTTCAGTCCTTCCGCGACGGGACCTGGCACATCTGGAGCATCGCCGCCGACGGTTCCTCCCTCCGCCAACACACCCTCGGCGAGTTCGACCATCGCGAACCGACCTGGTCCCGCGATGGAGCCTCCCTGCTTTTCTCGTCCGACCGGTCCGGCAACTACGACGTCTGGCGCCTGACGCTGGCTTCAAGTCGCCTCGACCGGGTCACCAACGATCCAGCCGATGAGTTTGGCCCGAGCGCCGGCCCGGACGGATCGATCGCGTTCGCCTCGGCCAAGGCCGGCGCCGCGGGAGTCTGGGTCGCGGAAGCGAACGGCGCCGTGGCCCGTTGGGCGGCCGCGGACGGGCGGGTGGCCGGACCGTCGTTCAGCCCCGACGGGCTGACCATCGTCTACAACGTGCAAACCACCGGGGTAAGTCAGTTGGTGGCCGCCGAACGGGGCCAGCCCGCGCGGGTCCTTTCGGGCGACGGCGCCGATGTCTTCCCGTTTCGGGCCAGTTGGGCGGCGGACGGCTCAATCCTTTACACCAGCGACGGTAGGGTGGCCCAAGTCAGGCTGGACGGGACCCGCCTGGCCGCCATCCCGTTCGATGCCCGGGTAACGTTCAATCGCGCCGGATACCGCCGCGCCCATCGGGAGTTCGACGCCACCAACGCCGAACCGGTTCGCGGCGTCATGTCCCCAACCGTATCCCCGGACGGGCGGAACTACGTCTTTGCGGCGTTAGGCGATCTATGGCGGTTGGCCGGCGGGCGCCTCGAGCGGCTCACCAGCGACCTCTACATCGAGACCGATCCCCAGTTCTCGCCCGACGGCACCAAGCTGTCATTTGCCTCCGACCGGGGCGGCTCGATGGAGCTCTGGATCCGAGACCTCGCCACCGGCACCGACCGGCAGCTCACCAAGGCGGGCGGAGCCGCCCTCCCCGCCTGGAGCCCGGACGGCGGTCGGATCGTCTTCCAGGTCCAACGGGGCCTCGGCACTGAGATCCACACCGTCGAGGTCGCCACCGGCGCCACCACTCGACTCCGGAACAACCTGTTCCAGCCGTCCCGCGCCACCTTCTCAGCGGACGGACGCTTCGTCGCCATGGCCGCGCTCCGGGCCAATTCGGCAAAGTACCGGGAGGGCCGGAACGACATCTTGATCATCGCGACCGACGGCTCGCCCGACCGATGGATCGTCCCGCCGGCGGGCCGAGGGATTGGCGCCCGCGGCATCGATGGGCCGGCCTGGTCACCGGACGGAAAGCGGATGGCGTTCATCATCGACGGCCTCGCGTGGAGCCAGCCGGTCGAACCGAACGGCGAACCGGCGGGTCCGCCGGTCCGCCACTCCGACGAATTGGCCAACAGCTTGAGTTGGACCAGTGACGGGAGTCACCTGGTGTTCCAGGCCACCGACGGACTCCGGAACGTCCGGTTGACCGACGGCGCCATCGACCGGATCGCGATCCCGCTGACCTGGCGACGGAGCAACCCGACCCGGACGGTCACCATCCACGCCGGCCGAATGTGGGACGGCCGAGCCGATCGAGTCCGAACCAACGTTGACATTGTGGTCCGGGGCCACCGGATCGTGGCGGTCCGGCCCCACCGGCGCCCCGCCCCCGGTGACAGCGTCATCGACGCCTCGGCGCTGACCGTGATGCCGGGCCTGGCCGATGCCCACGCCCACATCGGCTACGGCACCGGCGAAGCGTTAGGCAGAACCTGGCTGGCCTATGGGATCACCACGATTCGCGACCCGGCCTCCGACCCCTTTGCGATTGGCGAACGCCGCGAATCGGTCGAGTCGGGCGCCCGGATCGGCCCCCGAGAGCTGGCCACCGGCCGGATCTTCGACGGGCAGCGAATCTACTACGGGTTCAACAACGCCATGACCCCAGGCGCCCAATTGACCGCCGAACTCAAGCGGGCCGCCGACCTCAAGTTCGACTTGATCAAGACCTACGTCCGCCTCTCCGACCAGGTCCAGCAACGGATCATCGAGGCCGCCCACGGCATCGGGATTCCGGTTTCGTCGCATGAGTTGTATCCGTCGGTGGCGTTCGGCGGCGACCATGTCGAGCACATCAGCGGCACCAGCCGCCGCGGCTACTCGCCGAAGATGTCGGGGCTCTCAAAGTCCTATCAAGACGTAATCGCCTTGTTGACGGCGTCCGGCATGACACTGACCCCGACCATGAGCCTTCAAGGCGGCTTCGGCTGGCTCGCCGGCCGGGATAGTACCCTCCTCAACGATTCGCGCCTGTCTATCGCCTACGGCGCCGACTACGTCCGGCAACTGAGGCAGCCGGTGCCCGCGGCTTTTCGGGTCACCCCCGCCATGATCGCATCGCTCGGCCAAACGGTCCGCCGGGTGGTCGAGGGCGGCGGGGTGATCATCGCGGGCACCGATGCCCCGATCATTCCGTATGGATTGAGCCTCCACACCGAGTTGATCGCCTACGTCGAGGGCGGCGGGTTGAGCCCAGTCCAAGCCCTCCGAACGGCCACCTCCGCTTTTGCCGACGCGATGGGGTTAGGCAAAGACTTGGGGTCAATCGCCGTCGGACGACTGGCCGACTTCTCGATGGTCGAGGGCAACCCGCTCGATCGGATCTCCGACGCCCGCCGGGTCAAGCTGGTGATGAAGAACGGAGAAGTCTTTTCGATTGAGCGCCTGCTGGCCGGACCGGTCAACCGCCCGACCGCCCGGACCGAGCGGTAGATCCCGGTCATCAGGATAACCTCGGCTCGGAGACCAGATGCGTTGGTCGTCCTCATTACCGTCGATCAGCTCCGGGCCGACTTGCTGGACCGCTATTGAGACCGGCCTAACTTATATTCGAAAGATCCCTCTTCGACCGGTCCAATGACCAAGCCTTCCCGCCGCCGTTTCCTCCGCGACTCGGCGACTATGGCCTTCGGCGCCACCATCCTGCCCCGCCGGATTCTCGGCCGGGGTTTCCAAGCCCCAAGCGACACCCTCAACATCGCGATCTGCGGACCCGGCGGGATGGGGATGAGCAACACCGAACAGCTCTTGAGCCAGAACATCGTCGCGCTCTGCGATGTTGACTTCGGCTACGTTGAGCGCTCGCTCCAGGGCCGAGTCAAGCCGTCCAACGGCGAGCCCGGCCCAACCGCCGAGAAACTGGCTGACGCGATGATGAAAGCCACCCGGTACGCCGATTTCCGGGAAATGCTGGCCAAACAAAAAGACATTGAAGCCGTCCTGATCGCGACCCCCGACCATCTCCATGCCGTCATTGCCAAAGCCGCCATGGAAGCCGGGAAACACGTCTACGTCCAAAAGCCGCTGACCTATTCCGTTCATGAGGCCCGGGTCCTGGCCGAAACCGCCCGGAGCACCAAAGTCGTCACCCAGATGGGCAATCAAGGCCACTCGAGCGACGACGCCCGCTTGGTCAACGAATGGGTCCAGGCCGGCGTCATCGGGTCGGTCCGCGAGGTTCACGTCTGGACCAACCGACCGATTTGGCCCCAGGGAATTCCCCGGCCTGCCGCCCCGCCGGCCGACTTTCCGGGCCTGGCCAAGCTGGATTGGTGGGGCCAGTGGGCCATGAACTCAATCGTAGGCGGGGCAATGGCGGGCGATTACCCCAAGCCAGAGGGGGTCAACTGGGATCTCTACCTCGGCCCAGTTCCGGCCAACGTGCCTTATCACCCGGTCTATCATCCGTTCCGCTGGCGGGGCTGGCTCGACTTCGGCGCCAGTGCCTTGGGAGACATGGGCGCCCACCTCGTTGACCATCCGTTTTGGGCGTTGGACCTCGGGATGCCGACCAGCGTCGAGGCGACGTCAACTCCGTGGGGCGGGACCGATGATCAGCCCGTCTCTTATCCACAAGCGATGGTTGCTCACTATCAATTCGCCGCCCGCAAAGCCATGCCCGCTGTTCGGATGAGCTGGTTCGACGGCGGCCTGATGCCGCCCAGGCCTGCCCAGCTTCCGGACTCGGTCGTACTCGACCGGGAGGGCGGAGTGGTCTTCATCGGGGACGAGGGGATCCTGCTCCACGGGACCTATGGCAGCAAGCCCACGGTCTATCCGGAAGCCCTGATGGAAGCCGCGACCGCCGTACCCAAGACGATGACCCGGATCGTCACCAGCCACGAGATGAACTGGGCCAATGCCTGTAGGGGCCAAGGCCAAACCACCTGTCCGATCGAGTACGCGGCCCGGCTCACCGAGGTCATGTTGCTCGGCAACGTCGCGCTCCGAGCCGGCCAAGGGGTCAAGATCCTCTACGACGGGGCGGCCGGGCGGATCACCAACCACGACAAAGCCAACCAATACCTGACCCGGGAGTATCGCGCCGGGTGGAGCGTCTGATGTTACGCCTTTGCCAAATCTTCTCGCTGATCGCCATGCAAGCCAACGCCCAAGCGCCCAATACCCTGACTGACGCCGAGCGGTCGGCCGGATGGAAGCTCCTGTTCGACGGCAAGACCACGGCCGGGTGGCACGGGTACGGCGCCAAGGACTTCCCGGGTGGTTGGCAGGTCGTTGACGGCGCCTTGACCAGGGTCGGGGTGGCCGGCGACATCGTCACGGTGGAGAAATTCCGTGATTTCGAACTCGCGATTGACTGGAAGGTCGCCCCGGGCGGCAATAGCGGGATCTTCTACCGTGGGATCGAAGCGGCGGATCCGAAACTGAACCCGGTCTATCACACCGCGCCCGAGATGCAGGTCCTCGACGATGCCAAGCATCCCGACGGGAAGTCACCGCTGACCTCAGCCGGGGCGAGCTACGGCCTGTATCCCGCGCCCCGCGGGATCGTCAAACCGGCTGACCAATGGAATAGCGCCCGGGTCCTGATCAAGGGCAACCATGTCGAGCATTGGCTCAACGGCACCAAGGTCGTCGAGTATGAGTTAGGCAGCGCCGATTGGACCGCCAAGGTCAAGGCGTCCAAGTTCAATGAATGGCCGGGCTATGGAAAAGCGGCCGAAGGGGTCATCGGCCTCCAGGACCATGGCGACCGGGTGGCGTACCGAAACATCAAGGTCCGGCTGATTCACTGACCTATTGGAGACTCGACTCACTCCTTTCCCACGAGGGCCCAGTGCTCGCTCCAATTCGGATGGCCGTCGCCGGCCTGATCTTGCTCATTGGCTGTGGTCCGGCGCCAAAACCGCCCGCCGCCGCCGCCGCCGACCCCGAGACCGCGATCAAGGCCCGAGGAGACTCGCTCGAGCTCCCGGGGCAATGGACGGCTCCCCCCGGCGACCGCCTGGCCCACTCGATTGCCGGATTCGCCAAGACCCTCTGCTCGGCGGTCTTCATCACCGGCCTCGAGCCCGCCGATGCGGCCGAATCCGTCGGCTATTTCACCGGCCCGTATGAGGACCGCAAGCAGGTCAAAGACACGGTCATCGATCGCAAGACCAGTTCGGTGCGCTTGACGACCATTTCCGGCATCACCCGGGTCGCGCGGAAGTACGGGAGCCAGGGTTGCATTGCGCTCCCAATCGGCCAGGACTCGGTGTCTTTCACGCCATCGATCGTCGCTTCGAAGCTCCCCCCGGCCGCCACGACCCCCTGGCCGATGGGCGACATCGTAGCCGAGGCACCGTGGCCGGCCGGGATCGACTCGGCCCGGTTTGCCACGGCCCTGGATACGTTGTTCGGGACGGCCGGCGCAATGACGTTAGGCGTCGTCGTCACATACCAGGGCCGGATCATCGGAGAGCGGTATGCGCCGGGCATCGGGGCCCATACCCCGCTCGAGAGCTGGTCGATGGGCAAAAGTCTGACCGGTACGCTGATGGCTACCCTGATTATGGACGGGACCTACCAACTGACCCAACCGGCCCCGATCCCCGAATGGCAAACCGCTGGGGATCCTCGCCAAGAGATCCGAATCACCGACCTGATGCGGATGTCGAGTGGGCTCCGGATCCGGGCCCCGAACGACCCCGGGTTCGTCGATTCGGCCGGCTACCCCGACCATCTCTACCTCTATACCGGCACCGTCAACAGCTTCCAATACGCGGCCACCCGCCCCCAACAATGGAAACCCAACACCGTCGGCCGGTACCGCAATACCGACCCCGTACTCGCCAACTACCTGATTCGGTTGGCCGTCGAAAAACGGGGCGAGAACTACCATGCGTTCCCGCGCCGGGTCCTGTTCGACAAGATCGGCATCCGCGACGCGGTGATGGAGACGGACCCCTACGGCAACTTCTTGACCCAGGGATACGAGTTCCTGTCGGCCCGTGATTGGGCGAGACTGGGCAACCTGTACTTGCAAGACGGGGTCTCTGGCGGCGACCGACTACTGCCCGAAGGGTACGTGGATTACGTCCGAACCCCCGCCCCTGCCTGGGTGGCCGATGACAACCCGGTCTACGGCGGGGGCTTCTTCTGGGTCAACGCCGATGGATCGTACGCGATGCTCGGCGCCGGGGGCCAGAGTACCACCATCATTCCGTCCCGGCAGTTAGTGGTTGTCCGGCTCGGAAAGTTCAAGGGTGCCAGGGAAGGCGACAGGGCCACCGCACGCGGGGTAGCCCTGCTGACCGCGACTATTCCTTCGCCTTGAGTTCGTGGTCGTGCTCTCGAAGAAAAACCCGGATCTCGTCGGCCATTCCAATCAGCTTGTCCCACTGTTCTTTGTAGAGCGTGACCGGAAAGCGGCCTAAGCCATAGAGCGAGAGGCCGCCCTTTTCGCTCACTTTGAGATAGACCGCTCGTTTGGACTTGTCTTTGAGCGAGGCATTTTCGGCCCGGAGCCGCTCGAGCTCGGCTTTGAGATCTTCATCGGACATGTCGGCATTTCCTGGACGCGGGGAACGGGAGACGAGACGAGCCCTAAGATAATCCGATGGCCGTCGATATCCCCTTCTTCAGTCAGAGGCCTCCATGAGTTTCGCGGTGCCGCGGTTGTTCGCGACCCGGCGAGCCCGGTCGGCGAGGTGCGGCGCCCCCAATTGGTCCGCGAGGCCCTCGAACTCCGGCCCGGGCCCAGTCCACCGCAGTTCGTCGACCGAACCGCAGACCGGTGCGTCCTCCCGAAGGGTGGCCAAAGTCCGGAACAGCATGGCGTGCTCTCGGTCGGATTCGAGCGCGACCGACAGCCGAGCGGCCCCGCGCACGGTGACGTCCCACGCCGATACGTCTGAGGGAATGTCCTCCAGGTGCCCGTACCGCGCCAACACGGCGCTCGCCGACTTCGCGCCCCAGCCTCGAATCCCCGGGAACCCATCAGCCGTATCGCCCACGAGCGCGAGATAGTCGGGAATCGAGCTCGGTCTCACACCGAATTTGGCGATCACTCCGGCTTCGTCCCGCACTTCCCGGTTCCGCCGATCGAACTGCACCACTCGTCCACCGACGACGCACTGCCCGAGATCCTTGTCGGGAGTACAAATCAACACTTGGTCGACCCGGGGGTCCGACGCCGCGATCCGGGCTGCTGCCGCCAGAGCGTCGTCGGCCTCGAACTCCGTCATGGCCCAGACCGTCACCCCCATCGCCCGGAGGGTCTCCTCCAAGGGGTGGAATTGGCGATGGAGATTCGGTTCGATTCCCTCCCCGGTCTTGTAGCCCGGCCAAAGCTCGTTCCGGAACGACTCCACCACGTGATCGGTCGCGACGGCAAGATGGGTTGCCCCATCCTGAAGCATCCCGAGCACCGACCCCGCGACACCCAGAATGGCGCCCACTTCGTGTCCATCCCGATCAGCAGACGGGGGCAGGGCAAAGAAATGACGGTAGAGCTCGTAGGTTCCGTCGACCAGGTGAATCCGCATCGCCGAAGATACTCAAAGCCGGCCCACGGCTCGACCCGCTATTTTGGGACCTGTGATCAATCCAGCCACCCCCCCTGGGCCCGCTTTGTCCCGACCAACGACCTGATGCGTCCCCACGACCCGATCATGATCGTCCGGGACCCGGACGATCCGGAGGAACGAACCGGTAGGCCCGGCCGAGCGAAGTGGGTTCTCGCCAGCTTGGCCGGGCTCGGGGTGCTTGCCCTCGTGACCGCCCTGATCTTGACCACGCCCGCTGAACCGATCGAAGAGCCCGCGCTCCCAACGCTCGACCGTGGGTCGGCCATCGCCGATACCCTTCGGACCGACGAACCGCTGGGCACCTTTCTCGCCCGCCAGGGCGTTGATTCGAAGCCGGCCCTGGCGGCCATGGCCCTTGCCGAAGTTGACCCCGACCTGATCCCGGATGGCTCGCTGGTCACGGTTCGCCGCGTGGCGGGCTCGGAGACCACGGAGATCGCGTTCCACAGCGACGAGGATCACCGGGTGAGCATTCGATCCAACGCTGGGCGGTGGACGGCCAGACGTGAGGCGATCGACTGGACGACCAGCCTCACCGTCATCGCCGGCCGGTTCGGGTCCGACATGGCCGCCGAAATCGATTCGTCCGGCATCGCGCTCGGCCCGTCCGCCCGCCGCGACTTTGTCACCACGATGGCCAACGCTCTTGCCTGGCAGATCGATGCGGCCCGGGGAACCGGACCCCTCACCCGGTTTCGAGCGGTCACCCGGGTCGGGCAATCAAGCGACGGCCAACAACGGGTCCGAGGAATCCAGGCTCTGGAGATTGACGTTCGGGGCCGTCCGTTTTTCGCCTATCGCTTCTCCTCCTCGTCGAACGGCTCGTTCGCCTATTTCGATGAGCGGGGCCGGCCGCTCGGGCGTTCGTTCCTCAGGGCTCCGCTCGCTTCCAGCCGAGGTCCGTCGTCGACCTTTATGATCGACCGGGTCCACCCCGTGCTCGGGACGGTGCGAGCCCATCGTGGCGTGGACTACCCCGCGCCGGAAGGGACCCCCGTGCTCGCCGCCGCCTCTGGAATCGTCAGGTTCGCCGGCCCCGGCGAGGCGCTCGGCAACTTTATCGTCGTGGAGCACGGACGAGGGGTCTCGACCCGTTACGGCCATCTGAACCGGATTGCCTCCGGCATCGAGGCGGGAGCTCAGGTTCGGAAGGGTGCGGTGATCGGTTACGTTGGCCAGACTGGATTGGCGACCGCGCCCCACCTTCACTACGAGTTTCGGGTTCGGGGAACGGCCATTGACATGCGATTGCTCGACGTCGACCCGGAAAGCCCGGTTGAGCCGCTATTCCGGGCGGCGTTCGACAACGACCAACGGGGCCTCCGGGCGTTGCTCGACCGGTAGCCCCAGAGCCTCGGCACGCCTAACGAACCGAGAGGCTCGGGATCGCCCGTACCACGATCGTCTTCCGAGCGCTGACGTACCGTTGGAGGTCGGCGTTGAAAGGGGCGGACCACATCCTCGTTTGGTACCGATGCCACTCGGCCAGGGAGCCGATCCCGATGATCCGGAGGTAGTCCCAGCCGTCACTGACCAGCATCCGGCCGGTTTCCGACCACTGGACCAGATCTCGGCTCCGCTCGAAGGGGCGGACCCGTTCGCGCACCAACCGCTCGAACCCTTCGCGGCTTCGTGGCGCCAATCGAAGGTACTCGAAGACGGTGAACGGGCTCGCCGCGGCCGTGTCGCTCAGGGCCGGACGGATTTCGACGAATTGGTCGTGGTGACCGACCGTCAGCGCCGACAGGGTCGCATACAGGGAAAGCGCCGTCACGCCGCCCGGCCCCGGTTGGCGAAGCCCCTCATTCGCGAGGTCCATTCCCGCCATGCCCCGGTAGCTGCTGACGACAATCAAGTCGAGGGGTTCGGGGCTCTCAGCCTCTCCGAACGCCCGGAACCGAAGCAAGGCGGAAATCCGGTCGTAGATCGGCCGGAGTTGGTGCCGGTATATCTCAACCGCGTCACCCGTGCGGCCAGCGGCAAACTGGAACGTCACAATCTGCCGGACCTCCAGCGGGGTATCGCCCTGGGCCATCGCAAGATCGGGCCCCACAACGGCGATGACCGATAGCCCCCAAAAAAATTTCGCCGCAGCAGACGTCATCAAGGATCCCCCAAGTCGACCGCGGAACATAGGCCGGCCCACCCCCGCCGACCAACTCCAGGATTCACTGCTAGGGGCCACCAATCGCCAAAAGGGGACACCAGGTCAACTGGCGGTCAAAACCAGAAACTCCTCAGCCTCAACCACTTAGGCAGCGACAGCGAAGTGGAACGATTCTTCCATATCGGGCCCCGTCCACAACAAGACCGCCGCCCTGAAGCGAACTGAGGTCTCCCGATGCCAAGCCTTCCCAACTATCGGCTTTTCCCCACCACTTTCGTTGCCACAATTGCCCTGACGTCAAACGCCTGCCTGCTTGCCGCCGCCGGCGCCGGCGCCGGTGGCGCAGTCTACATCACCGAGCGCGATATCGACTCAGAAACCCCGCTTTCGGTGGACGCCGCCGCCGACGCCGTTCGTCGGGCCTTCGACGATCTCGACATCACCCAAGGCAAATACACCACCGAAATGGACACCGGCCGCGAACGACGCACCCTGTCCGGCCAGACCGACGACCGCGACGTGACCGTCAAAGTCGCCTCGAGCGGCGCCGGAAGCCGAGTGTCCGTCACGGTCCGCCGCGACGAGGTTCTCTGGGACAAAGCCTTCGCCCGCACCATCCTCGACCGAATCCTCGCCCCCCACTAGCGCCGAGCGCCGAGCGCCGAGTGCCGAGCGCCGAGCGCCGAGCGCCGAGCATTTGACTTCCGACAATAGTTCCCATATCGTAATGTCGACTTTCGACACTACCAGGCCCCAATCCGGCAACCGCCAACCAACGACGTCCTCCGAGGCACCCTCGATCTCCTCATTCTGAAGACGGTGGCCTCCGCGCCGGAGCACGGCTGGGCCATTGCCCAGCGGATCGAGGAGATGTCGAAGGAAGCCCTCCAAATTGGGCAAGGCTCCCTCTACCCTGCCCTGCAGCGTCTCGAGCAGAAAGGCTGGCTCGACAGTAACTGGCAGACCACCGACCAAAACCGGCGGGCCAAGTACTACCGCCTCACCGCCACCGGCCGCCGCGCCCTCAGTACCGAGACCGACAGCTGGCGACGGTATGTCTCAACCGTCGAACTGATCCTCGGCACGCCGTGAACCTGAACCGGGAGGGATTCGTGGATCTCATCAGAGGCTGGCTGAAACGGTTCCGCAGCTTGCTGGGTCCGACCAACGCCGACCGGGACATGACCGACGAAATGGCCTTCCATCTCCAGATGGAAGTGGAGAAGAATCTCCGCGAGGGGATGAGCCCAGCCGAGGCCCGGCGAACGGCCCGGCTCGCCTTCGGCGGCGTCGAACGGTTCAAAGAGGAAGTCCGAGCGGACCGCGGCATCGGGTGGATCAACGCCATCGGCCAGGACCTTCGTCACACCGTGCGAGGCATTCGCCGGTCGCCCGGCTTTGCCGCGGTCGCGATCCTCACGTTAGCGCTCGGCATCGGCGCCGCCTCGACCATCTTCAGCGTGGTCGACGCGGTGGTTATTGCCCCGATGCCGTTCGAGGACCCGGACCGCCTCGTGTCCATCGAGGAGGTCAATCCCGAGGGCAGTGATTTCTCGGCGTCCGACCCGAACTACTTGGACTTCCGTGATCGGAATCAAAGCCTGGTTTCGTTGGCGGCATTCCGGCTCGACCGACTGAGCCTGACCGGAGCCGGCGAGCCGAGACTGGTGCGGGCCGGCGCCGTCACCCATTCACTGTTCCCAACCCTCGGCGTCGGACCCGCCCTCGGCCGGAGCTTCCGGCCCGATGAGGACCAGCCCGGGGCGCCGGCCAAGGTGGTCGTCCTGAGTTTCGACCTCTGGCAACGGGCCTTCGGCGGCGACTCGGCCGTGGTCGGCCGGACGATCCAGCTCAAGGGCCAGGAATTCCTCGTCATTGGCGTGATGCCGGCCGGGTTTCGCTTTCTCAACGCGGAGGCGTGGCTGCCCCTCGCACCGAATCCGAGCGCGGACCGCGACGACCATTGGCTCAGTATGATCGGCCGGCTTCGGCCGGGGGCAACCGCCGAACGGGCTCAGGCCGACTTAGTCCGGATTGCCACCCAAAACGGCGTGACCTATCCGGCATCGAAGGGTTGGAGTGTCCGGGTCCAGTCTCTCGCTGAGTGGGCCGTGAGCGCGAATGTTCGGCAGTCGGCGCTCCTCCTGTTTGCCGCGGTTGTCGTGCTCCTGCTGATGGCCTGCACCAACGTGACCAATCTCCTCCTGGCCAGGGCTACGGCCCGTCGAACCGAACTGAGTGTCCGGATGGCTTTGGGCGCGGGTCAGGGCCGGCTGATCCGCCAGCTGCTGACCGAGAGCGTTGTTCTGGGTGGACTCGGGGCACTGGCCGGGTTGATTGGCGTGGCTTGGGCGTTAGGCATCATTCGCGGCCTCCCCGCCGGATTGGTTCCGAGACTCGACACGGTCGTCCTCAATGGGCGGGTGCTGGGCTTCGCGACCTTGGCCGCGCTCTTGGCAAGCCTAGGAGCCGGGGTGCTCCCGGCCCTCCAGGCGTCCAAGGCCGACGTCCACTCGACCCTCAAGCAGGGCGGCCGAAGCGGGTCATCCTTCGGGCAGCACCGGCTCCGGGAGGGGTTGGTCATCGCCCAGGTCGCGCTCGCCGTCATCCTGCTGGTGGGCGGCGGTCTGATGATCCGGAGTCTCACCCGGCTTACCCAAGTCGATCCGGGGTTTCGGACCGAGTATGCCTGGACCGTCCCGTTGCAATTGCCGACCACTCAGTATCGCGAGGAATGGCAGGTCGCTCGATTCTACAATGCCGTTGCCGGCCGAATCGGATTGATTCCGGGGGTCCGATCGGCTGGTTCCATCAACGTGACGCCGTTCAGCGGCACCAATTTTGTCAATGACGTCACGCCCGAGGAACGGGCGGCTGAACATCCGTCGGCCGGGTATCTCCAGGCCGGCTGGCGGATCGTGTCTCCCGGCTATTTCGAGTCGGCCGGGGTCCAGTTGCTCAAGGGGCGCGACTTCGGCGATGGGGACATCGCCGAGGGCGTTGGGGTTGCCATGATCTCGAAGACGTTGGCGACCCGGCTCTGGCCCGGCCAAGACCCGATCGGGAAGCGATTGTTTTGGGGCGGCACCGACGGCAAGCCTCGGACCGTGATCGGCGTGGTCGGGGACATTCGCGATGTGGCACTCGAAGCGGAGCCGGCGCCGGTCCTCTTTCTGACCACCCGACAAATTGCCTGGCCGGAAATGACGATGGTGGTACGGACCGACCGGGCGGTGCCGAATCTCGAAGACCAGATCCGGCGCGCCGTGTGGGCCGAGGATGCCAACCTCCCCGTCCCGACGATCCGGGCCATGGCGGCTACCCGGGCCCAAGCCATCGCGGCCCCGCGATTCACCGCCGCCATCCTCGCCGGCTTTGCCGCGGCCGCCCTGCTCTTGGCCGTCGTCGGGCTCTACGGGGTCTTGTCGTTTGCCGTGGTCGAGCGGACGCGGGAGATCGGGGTCCGCATCGCACTCGGAGCCGAGCCTGCCGCGGTCGTTTCCATGCTGGTGGGCCGGGGTCTGGTTCTCACCGGCATCGGGATTGGGATCGGACTGATCGGAGCCATCGGACTGACCCGACTGATGCAGAGTCTCCTCTATCAAACTGCCGGCACCGATCCGATCACCTTTGTCGGAGCGGCCCTGGTCTTGATCGTCGTTGCGCTGATGGCCGGCTTTGCTCCGGCCAGTCGGGCCGCCCGGGTCGACCCGATCACGGCCCTTCGGAGCGAATAGGAAACTCCCGCGGCGCTCCGGTCGTAGCGATACTCAATGATGATCGCGAGCGTCCTAGCCTGCCTCAGCTGCCTGTTATCCACCCCGGCGGACTCGATTCGATTTGGGGGACGGTTCTTCCCTCGGATCGGATCGGCGGCCGACTCCGGGCAGGCCTATTCGCTGCTGCTGCCGCTGGACTATTCGCCGGCCCGCCGACACCCCTTGCTGATCATCTTGGATCCCCGCGGGCGAGCGTTGGTGCCCCTGGCTCGGTTTGGACCACCCGCCGTCGGCCGGGGCTTCGTGGTGATGAGTTCCTACAATTCCGCCAGCGACGGCCCCGTGGAACCGAATGTGGCCGCCGTCAACGCCATGCTCGGCGACGCTTGGCGCGCGTTGCGGATCGACACGACGCGGGTCTATCTGGTTGGATTTTCCGGGACCGCACGGTTTGCCTGGCCGGCCGCCATGGAACTTCGGAATGTGGTCCGGGGCATCATTCAGGTCGGAGCGGGCCCCAATCCGCCGATCGAGGGATGGCTGGCCCCGTTCGCGACCGACCCGAGTTTCGCCGTTTTTTCCGCCGCCGGCATCACCGATTTCAACCATGACGAGGTGGTGGACTTCGACCGGCGACTGAACGACACCAAGATCGCCCATCGCACCGTGGTCTTTAGTGGCGCCCACGAATGGGTTCCTCCGGCGGTGGCGGCGGAGGCTGTTGAGTGGCTCGACCTCCGAGATCGGGTTCAACGCGGCCTGGTGGCGGATTCCGTTTCGGAGCGTTTCCGAACCGAACGCCTCGTTGAACTCGACTCGATTCGGGCCGCCGGCGATACCGGCGAAGTCGTCCGCCGGTTTACCTCGCTAGCACGGGACTTCCAGCGCGACCAGGTCATGATGAACTACGCCAGTCAACCGGCGATGGTCGCCCTGCTCCGCCGCGGCCCGTCTTTCTCGGCCGCCGAGCGTCGCCGGTTCGAGCAAGAGCGGGCCTGGATGATTGAGACCAGTAGAACTCTTGGCAGCCTGGCGAAGATCCGCCCGGAATCCACCGCCGACGGGCTCGAGGTCACCCTCGGAGTGGCCGGGCTCAAACAACGCGCCAAGACCGACGCGTCGGGAGTTGACCGTGCCGCGGCCGAACGGCGACTGGCGTGGCTCTTCGCCAACACCATGTTCTACGGGCCTCGAACCTATCGGGCCAACCAGGAGTGGCAACCGATCCTCACCTTGCTCGATGTGGCTCACCGGATCCAGACCCTGCCGCCGGACGCCTGCGAAACAGCGGCCGAGGCCCTCAAGCAACTGAGACTGGGAGCGGCCAAGGACCGGTATCCGGAGTGTCCCGGCGGCGGCTGAGTCGGCGGTCCATTGGTCCGGGCAGGCTCCGATGATAGTTTCCCGCTATGCCTCCTGTCTCTCCGTACCGTTCTTTGCCCGCCGATCGCCGGCTCGCCCTGCTCACCCACGACCTCACGGCCAATCGAGCATCGCGAGATGCTTACATCCAACGGATCGTGGCTCGGGGCGGCGGTTTCCGTAAGGAAACCCTCCGGAAGTGGCCGCCAGCCCAATTGGCTCGGGAAATTGTCCGGGCCAATATGGAAACGCCCCATGACGAGCTGGGCCTCCTCCAGACTCTGTACGTTGAGCTTGAACCGACGATCCAGATCGCCTTCCTCGAGTCCGCCGGGGTGGCCCATAACGGTGCCAACATCCCGGAAGACTTGAAGCCGCCCTTTGCCGACGCCGCCACGGTTCGCAAGGCTGCTCTAGCGTTGGTCGAGTCGCACGGCGATGACGCCCGGCGCTACTTGCAAACCATCGCCCTATACAACGGCGAAGCTTGGCCCGAAATCAACACGGTCCTGGCGGATCTCGGCTAAAAGGATGCCGCGGCCCCCTGATCCCACCAGCCCGCTCTATCCGATTGGCCGCCGCGAGTTTGTGGCACGGAGCGCGGCCGCAGCAACGCTGTTCGCCGGGGGCTCCAGTGCCGTGATCAAGCCGACCCAGGCGCCACAGCCGGCCGCGAAGGTTCGTCCCCGCTCCGGGCCTGTGTCGGTCGACGTCCACGCCCATTGGGAACCCGAGCCCTGGTTCAAGGCGCTGTCGGAATTGCGACCCCAAACCGGCACTCGCAATCCGCTCGATTTCGACCTCGACCGGCGCCGGGCCTGGATGGATCAGCACGGCGTCCAGATGCACGTGCTGACGCTGGATGGCGGGATGCCCTGGCAATGGGTGTCGCCGGAGGCCGGCGCGCGACTCGCGCACGTCATCAACGACGCCGCCGTTGAAGCCCATACCGCGTTTCCCGACCGGTTCATTGGGGTGGTCGAGATGTCGGTGCGGAGCCCCGAGTTGGCGCTCCGAGAGCTCGACCGGATGGCCGGCAAACCCGGCATTCGGGCGGTTCATCTCCCCAATTCGATCGAGGGTCACGACTACTTGTTTGAACCCGGCTACGCCCCGCTACTCGCGCGCTGCCAGGACCTGGGGTATCCGTTGCTCTTTCACCCGCTGGACGGCGCCGCCAACCTGATCGGTGGCACGAGCCGGATCGGCGATTCGCTCTCGATATCGGCGCGGCTCAACAACACCCTCGGTTTTCCGTTCGAAAGCGCCACCCTGGCCGCGAAATTCATCACCACCGGGACCCTAGACAAATACCCCGCACTTCAGATTGTCCTCCCGCATTCTGGCGGGTCCTTCCCCTATGTGGCCGGCCGCATCGAGCACGGATTCGGGCGCAGCCGTTTCGAGCTCCAGCACCCATTTGTCGAGTATGTCCGCCGATTCCACTACGACAGTCTGACCTATCGTCCCGGCACGCTCCGGTTCCTGATTGATCTCGTTGGTGCCGACCGGGTGATGATCGGCAGCGACAACTTCGCCCCAATGGACGTGGCGTATCCGAATGCGTTGGTGGAGGGGCTTGGGCTCAAAGCCGCGGACCGCGACCGGATCCTCCGCGGCAACGCGACCCGTCTCTTTCGCCTTTAGCGACCGCGCGGCAGCGCAAACGCCACGAACGTGCCACCCGACGGCGCGCCATTCTTCCCCCCGCCGCACGCAATCACCACGTACTGGCGGCCATCGACGACATAGAGCGACGGCGTGGCGTTCCCCGACGCCGGCAGCGTCGTTTCCCATAACAACTTGCCGTTCGACCGATCGAAGGCCCGGAACTTCTTGTCGTAGGTCGTGGCCCCGACAAACAGCAGCCCGTTGGCGGTCACGACCGGTCCCCCGTAGTTGTCGGTCCCGGTGTTGGTCACGCCCTTGGCGGCAAGTGCCGGGTACTCGCCAAACGGAATCGACCACCGAATCGTACCCTTGTTGAGGTCAATCGCATTCAACGTTCCCCACGGCGGAGCGATGGCCGGGTAACCTTCATGGTCAAGGAAGATGTTATAACCATCGTTCCGATAGTCGAGCCACAGCGGATTGCTGCCCTTGGAGTCAGCCGCGTCCTTGCCGGTAATCAAGAAGTTCACCAAATCGGCAATCGCCCCACCCTCGAGGACCTCGCCGAATCCGGGCATCCGCCCTGTCCCTTCCCGTACCATGGTGACCAGCTCTTCGCGCGTCCGCCGTGTTCCGATATCAATCAGCGAGGGGAATTGCCCCGGCGTGCCCCGGAGATCCGACTGGTGACAACTGGCGCAGTTGTTTTGATAGAGCGACTTGTCGTCCCGCGGAATCATCTTGAGAAGCCAGGCCATCTCGTTGGAGTTGACGTAGAGCAGGCCTGACGCGGGATCGAACGCCGTTCCGCCCCACTCCCCGCCACCATCGTAACCTGGGAACACGATGACCCCTTCCTGGCTGGGCGGGCGGAACATCCCGGCGGCCCCGTATTTCCGATAGGTGGCGAGCGCAACCTGGTGAGCCTCAGGCGTCCGGGTGGTCAGATCGGCCTCAGTCAGCGTTTGGCGCGCGAAGGCCGGCGGCTTCAGCGGCACCGGTTGGGTCTCGCTGGCCCGCTCGCCCGCCAAAGTCGAGACGGGAACCTTCCGGTACTCGATCGGAAAGAGCGGCTTCCCAGTCCGGCGTTCGAAGAGGTAGACAAACCCGGTTTTGGTGATCTGCGCCACCGCGGCGACCCGGCGGCCGCCTCGCGTCACCGTCACCAGACTCGGCGGCGCCGGGAGGTCCATGTCCCAGAGGTCGTGCTTGACGGTCTGGAAATGCCAGACCCGCCGCCCGGTCCGAGCGTTCAGGGCAACGACGCTATTGGCGAAGAGGTTGTCGCCATGCCGGTTGGAGCCGTAGAAGTCGAAGGCCGCCGATCCCGTGGCCCCGAACACCATCCCGAGTTTGGAATCCACCGTTAGGCCGGACCACGCGTTGGCCCCGCCGGCGATCCGGTAGGCCTCGGGCGGCCAGGTGTCATAGCCAAATTCGCCCGGGCGCGGAATCGTGTGAAAAGTCCACCGGAGCGCCCCGGTCTTGGTGTCGTACGCTCGGATGTCTCCGGGAGACGACGGGAGGCTTTCACTGACGCTGCTACCGAGGATATAGAGATCGCCGAAGATCACCCCCGGGGTGCTGGCACTCACTGACAGGGTCTCGAACGGCCGGCCCAAGCCCTGCCGGAGATCGACTCGGCCTTGCACCCCAAAACTCAGGATCGGCTTCCCGGTTTTGGCGTCGAGGGCCCAGAGATTGTTGCGATGGGTGACGAAGACCCGGCCTCGGTCGACCGTCACGCCCCGGTGGCGATACCGACCGGGCCGGTGGTCGATCACGTTCGGGTCGAAGCTCCAGATCTCCCGCCCGGTCGCCGCGTCGAGGGCCACGACCCGGAGTTTCGGGGTCGTAGCATAGAGGACGCCATCGACCACAATCGGATTCGATTGCATCTCCGAGCCGGGAAACTCGTCGTGGGTCTGGTACGTCCACGCCACGGTGAGCTGACCGACATTGGCCGGGGTAATCTGGTTCAACGTCGAGTACCGGGTGTTGGCGGAGTTGCCGCCGTAGATCGGCCAATCCACGGAGCGACGTTGAGCGCTGAGGGGAGCCGCAAGCAGGGCCAACCAAACCAGGCGAAGAGTCATCCGGAGAGTCTACCCACGGGAAGGCCGTCCTGCTAGCGAGCCGAGGGTCATTACATTGGCTGGCGTGCCCTTCCGCCGCCGAATTAAGTGGACCCTGTTTGCCGCCCAAGCGTTCGGGTCGGCCGGGTTTCTCGTCTCGTCTACGGTCACCCCGATCGTCGGGGCCTCGCTGTCAGGCCATCCAGCGTGGGCCGGGGTTCCAGCCGCCTTCTACTGGGGCGGCGGAGCCTGCTTCGCGTTCGTTTGGGGCCGGATGATGGACCGGATCGGCCGCCGGAAGACCATCGCCATGGGCCTCGGCATCGGGATGACCGGTGCCCTCATCGCGTCGACCGCTGTGGCCGCAAGCACGTTCGCCGGATTCGTGGGTGGCTTAGTGCTGATGGGGGCCGCGAACACGGCGGTCCAGCTGGCCCGGTTCGTCGCCGCCGAGGTCCATCCCAAGGCGGAGCGCGGCCGGGCTATTGCCACGGTGGTGTGGGGAGGGACTATCGGCGGAGTGCTCGGGCCGCTGCTGGTCGCCCCCACCTCGAGGATCGCCGAGTCACTCGCCTTCCCTCGGCTGGCCGGTCCCTACGCGGCGAGCGGTGCCTTCTTTTTGGTCGGCGGGTTGATGATCCTGGCCCTGCTCCGCCCCGAGCCCAAGGACTTGGCCCTCGCGATCAACCTCGCCGAGCCCACGCCGGGTTTGGCCCCGGGCACCGCGCGGGCGGTCCGCGAGATTCTTCGGGACCGCGGGGTCCAAGTCGCGATGCTCTCGATGCTGCTCGCCCAGGGAGTTATGTCGACCCTGATGGTCATCAGCCCGCTCCACATGATGGGGCACCAACATTCGCTCGGGAACATCTCGGCGGTGATGTCGAGCCACGTGATCGGGATGTTTGCGTTTTCGATCGTGACCGGCAAACTGGCGGATGCCTGGGGTCGCGGGCCGCTGATCGCCGTCGGGGCAATGATCCTGGTCGTCGCCGGTATCGGCGCGACCCAATCAGTGGCGCTGGGCCCGATGAGCCTGGTCTTGTTCCTGCTCGGGCTGGGCTGGAATCTCTGCTACGTGGGAGGATCGACGCTCCTGTCCGACCGACTGTCGCAGCGCGAGCGGGCCCGAATCCAGGGACTCAACGATGCCCTCCTCACCGGTGCGTCGGCGTTAGGTAGTCTTCTCTCCGGCCTCGCGTTCGGGCACCTAGGCTATCCCTTCATCGGCCTAACCGTCGCCGCCATTGCCGTGGTGCCGCTGTCCCTGGGCTGGCACCTGACCACCTCCCGGACGGAGGCACCCGCCACGTGACAACCAACCGGCTACGATCGCTCGACTTCTTCCGCGGCGCGATTATGGTGTTGTTGATGTTCGAGAGCACGGGTCTCTACGCCGGGATGCTCAAGGCCGGGAATCCGCTTCTGACCACGATCGGGACTCAATTCGAGCACCATTCCTGGGCTGGGCTCCGGTTCTGGGATCTGATCCAGCCCGGCTTCATGTTCATCGCGGGAACGGCCTTGGCCTTCTCGCTCAACCACCAGCATGCCGCGGGGATCCCCTGGGGTCTGTCCTTCCGCAAGGCGCTCAAGCGCTCCGGTTGGCTGTTCTTCTGGGGTGTACTGGACTACGCGGTCCGGCCAGGAGGATTGTCGTTTGAACTGTGGGACGTCCTGACCCAGCTGTCCTTTACCCTGCTGGTGGCGTTTCTGATCTTTCGATGGACGCCCGCCGCCCAGATCGCCGCCAGCCTCGTCATCCTGATGCTGGCCGAGGCCCTCTACCGTCTATCTGGAGTTCCCGGGTTCGACCAGCCGTTCGTCGATCAGCACAATTTCGGCAACTACGTTGACCTGCTACTCATGAACAAGATCAACCCCGATGGCTGGGTGGCGATCAACTGCCTCTCGACCGCCGCCCATACCATCTGGGGCGCCGTCGCGGGCCGCTGGCTTCTTTCCACCACACCGGAGTCGACCAAGACCCGGTGGCTCGTCGTCGCCGGGGTCGCGGCTCTGATCATCGGCTTCAGCTTGGACGCGACAACCACTCCAATCATCAAGCGGATTGCCACGACGTCGTTCGTTATCGCGTCGGGAGGGTTCTGCCTCCTTGCCCTCGCCGGATGCCATTGGCTGATCGACGTGCGGGGCCACCGGCGAGGGCTCCAGTTCTTCACGATCGTCAGCATGAATTCACTCTTCATCTATCTGTTCATCGAGATCGTCGGAAACCGGTGGTTCAACGGCTACGTCGGCGCCTTGTCCAACGGACTCCTCGGCTTCGTGGGCGTTTCCCTGGCGCCGGCCCGACTCCTGACCGCGGTCGCGATCTTCGCCTTGGAGTGGCAGCTCTGTGCCTTCCTGTACCGACGTCAGATCTTCTTCAAGGCATAGCGCCATGCCCATCGCTCCAACTCAGCAAGCCTCGACGGTTCTCCTGGTCCGCGACACGGCGGCCACCGAGGGCGGCGTCGAAGTGTTCATGGAAAAGCGGAGCGCTCAGTCGGGCTTCATTGGCGGGGCGTACGTCTTCCCCGGTGGCCGGGTCGACCCTGCCGACGTCATCGACCCAGCCCGGTGCACCGCGATCGACGAAACGACGGCCAATTACCGGCTCAGTCTCGAGACCGGCGGCTTGGCTCACTACGTGGCGGCCGTCCGGGAGTGCTTCGAGGAGGCCGGCGTCCTGTTGGCCTACGACCGGACCGGGGCCCTTCTCGATTTCGGCGACCCCGCCATCGAGGAGCACTTCCGGCAACTCCGGCTCCAACTAAACGCCGGCACGATCAGCATTCAGACCATTGCCGAGCGGGACGACCTCCGGCTGGCCACCGACCGGATTGCCTACTGGTCGCATTGGATCACCCCGACCGATCAGCCCAAGCGCTTCGACACCCGGTTTTTCGTGACCCGGGCTCCGGAGGGGCAACTCGCCGCCCACGACGATTGGGAGCTCACCAGCTCAGCCTGGGTGACGCCCAAGGAAGCGATTGCCCGGGCCCACCGCCGCGAGTGGATGGTCATCTTTCCAACGCTCCGAAATCTCGAGAGCCTCGGCCGGCACGCCACCGCCGACGCCGCCGTTGCCTGGGCCAACGAGCAACCGATGCCCCTGCCGGCCAACCTCCCGAGGGTGTTTCGCGGCCGGGTCGTCCTCCCGGGCGACGAGGGCTACGACGGGGCCGAGGCCGACACCTCGACCCTGAACGCCGCCGAACGCCGGTTCATGCCATGACACCGCCGGTCGAATACGGGCGGGTGGTAACGCTCTCACCCAACGTCCGGCGGATTACCCAGCAGAATCCGGGCCTCTATACCGGTCCGGGTACCAACACCCATCTCGTCGGCGGCAAGGCCCTCTTCATCCTTGATCCGGGCGAAGATCTCGGCGACGGACATCTCGAGCGGATCGTCGCGGCGGTTGCCGAGGCACCGGTCACGGCGATCATTCCGAGTCACGGCCACCCCGACCATTGGCCCTTGGCGCCCCGCTTGTCCGAACGGGTCGGCGCGCCGATTTGGTTCTACGGCACCCATCCGGGGTTCCGGACCGACCACTCGATTGCCGACGGCGAGATGCTCGACGCCGGCACCGTTCGCCTCGAAGCCCTCCATACCCCCGGCCACTGCGCCGATCACTTGAGCTTTGCGCTGGCCGCCGAGCGGGCGCTCTTTCCCGGGGACCTCGTCATGGGATGGTCGACCTCGATCATCGCCCCGCCGGAGGGCAACCTCCCCGATTATCTCCGATCCCTCGAGCGGTTGTTGGCCCGGTCCGATGTCGACGTGTTCTACCCGGCCCATGGACCGGCCATCACCGATCCGGCCGAGCGAATCAAGGCTCTCCATGCCCACCGGCTTCTGCGAACTCGCCAGGCGCTGGAGGCGTTAGGCGCTGGCCCAAGCCGGGTCGGTGAGCTGGTGAAGCGGGTCTACGCCGGCATCGACCCCGCGCTCCACCCGGCGGCAACCCAGTCGCTGCTTGCTCACTTGCTCGCCCTCGAGGCCGATGGGGCCATTGCTCGAGCCGACGGCACCGCATCGATCGGGCTGGAAGAGGTGGTGTGGCAGCGAAGCCGGCCTCAACTCTGAGCAGGGCCGGCCTATTCGTGGGCGATGGCCGCGATCACCGGGAGGTTTGCGGCCCGTCGAGCCGGAAAAGTCCCGAAGATCAGCCCGACCGCCGATGAAGAGAGGATCGCTAGAAGCACGGTCGCGGGGGAGAGCACGGGGTAGACCGGGGCCCCGACGAGGTACCGGAAGCCGGCCGTCACCGCGGCGGCCAGGAGCAGACCAATCACCAAACCCATCGCGGTCCCGACCACGGCGATGGCAACCGACTCCGCCAGAAACTGCTGCTTGATGTCGGTTCCGCGGGCGCCGACCGCTTTCCGGATCCCGATCTCCCGGGTCCGCTCGGTTACCGACGCCAGCAGCACGTTCATGATCCCAATCCCGCCCACCAACAGCGAAATCCCGACCAGAGCCCCGAAGAAAAGCTTCGCCAGCAAGATGGCCTGTTCGACTTGGGCGAGGCGTTCGAGGCCGACGGTGACCCGGACCCGGTCCGGCCACCGGACGTACCGTCGGGCCAGCCAATCGATCGCCCCATCGCGAACCGCGGTCACCGACTCGACGGTGGGGGCCAGAAGCTGGAGCACCGGCGTGAACCGACCGGACGCCGGAGGGTCGAGCAGGGCCTCTGCGCCTCGAATCGGCGAGTACAGAGCGAACTCGGGGTTCCTCGGTTCTTCGAACTTGCTCTTGGCCAAGACCCCGACGATCCGGCGGACCCGCCCGTGGACCTGGATGTTTTCGCCCACCATGTCAAAGGGATCGCGTCCCGGCGCGAACTCCCGGGCAAGTGCGTAGTTGACCACCACGACGGGCGCATTGTGCGCGGCCTCGATCGCGCTGAAGAACCGCCCCGCGCCGACGTCGACCACCGCAAAGGACGGGAGGTCAGCCGTGCCCAGCGTGACGCTGACCCGGTGCTCGACGCCGCGGTATCGGGCATTCGCGCTGCCGCTCAGCAGCATCGTGGCTCCAGCCAATCCGGGAATGCCTCGGCGCGCCGACTCGACATCAGCGAGGGTGAACACCGGGTAGTCGGGAATCGGAACCCACTGACCGCCTCGGTAGTCGGTGGTCCGCGATCCGATGCTGATCACCTGGACCGAGGTCTGTTGTTGAATCTGACCTCGCGCAAACGCCATCATCCCGTCGCTGACGGTCATGGTCGCGATCAACGACGCCGAGCCGATGATGATGCCCAGCACTGACAACAGGGTCCGGAGCGGATGGATCCGGAGGGCGTCAATCCCGACTTTGATGTTGGCGGCCAGTGCGACCCGATTGATCAACGAAGCCTCGGAACTAGGTGGGGCGGTGGCAGTACTACGGCAATGGCCGGCATTCGGTTTCGACGGCGCCGACGCCGAGCAAGTTAGCTAGGCCGCGACTAACTTTTCCGAATGATCTTCTCGTCCAGGCCGAAGCCCGCCCTGCTCGCGGTCCTGACCGCCCTCGCGAGCTCAAGTATCGCGGTGGCTCAATCAGCCCCGAAAACCGCCCGTGCCGTTCGAATTGCCGGCGCCGTGCCGAGGATCGACGGCGCCATGGACGAACCGATCTGGGCGAGCGCCGCGCCGATCTCCGACTTCGTCGCCAAGCTGCCGGTGGAGGGCGCGGCGCCGAGTGTGGCGACCGAAGTCCGGATCCTCTACGACGCTGACGCGCTCTACGTCGGTGCCCGGATGCAGCGGAGCGACCCCGAGAACATCCCAACCGCGGTGACCCGCCGCGACGGCACCAGCAACGCGGAAAGCCTGATCCTCTCGTTCGACACCTATCTCGACCGGCGAACCGCCTACAGCTTCTCAATTTCTTCCGGCGGCGTTCGGGGGGACTATTACCACGGGCAAGACTCCCAAACCGACCGGCAGTACGAGTACGACCCGATCTGGACCGCGCGGGCCCGAGTCGACAGCGGCGGGTGGACGGCGGAAATGCGGATCCCGTTTTCCCAGCTTCGGTTCGGGGCCCGCGATCAGGCGTGGGGCCTCGAGATCGAGCGGTCGATTCCGGACCAGAATGTCGATCTTTATTGGGTCCTGATTCCCCGGGCCAACGACCAGTCCGGGTTCTCCTCGTTCTTCGGTGCCCTGGAGGGCATCCGGAACGTCAACCCGGCCCGCGGCATCGAGCTGGTCCCCTACGCCGCCGGCGACCTGACCCTTCGGGGCAATCAAGATCCGGCCGATCCCTTCGACCAGAAATTCGTCGGCCGGGCGGGGGCCGATTTGAAGGCCGGAATCGGGTCGAACCTAACGCTCGACGCCACTGTCAACCCCGACTTCGGCCAAGTCGAGGCCGACCCCGCCGAGGTGAATTTGACGGTCTTCGAGACGGTGTTCGAGGAACGACGCCCCTTCTTTGTCGAAGGCAATGAAATCCTCACCGGCCGGGCCCAGAGTTTCCTCGGCCGGCCCACCTATTTCTACACCCGGCGGATCGGGGCGAGTCCGCGAGGTGGCGTGGCCGGGGATTTCGTCGACCAACCCCGCAACACGACCATCCTCGGCGCCGCCAAGGTCACCGGGCGGCTCCCGTCCCGGCTGTCGGTCGGGCTCCTGGCATCGGTCACCGCCCGCGAGTACGGCCGCGGCTTCGACACCGTCACCGGTCAACTGACCAAATCACCGGTCGAAGCGCCGGCGAGCTTCGGCGTCCTCCGCCTCCAGCAAGAGGTCGGAAGAACCCAGTCGACCATCGGCATGGTCTTGACCGGAGTCCATCGGTCGTTAGGCGGTCCGGGCGGCCTCGACCAGTTGCTGGCCCGCGATGCGGTAACCGGAGGGGTCGATTGGCGACTCCGATTCCAAGAGGGCAAATACGAGATTACCGGGTGGGCCGGCTTCAGCGGGGTCAGCGGAGAGGCCCGCAGTATCAACCGGGTTCAGCGCTCGAGCGCCCGGTTCTTCCAACGGCCGGACGCCGACTACATCCGCTACGACTCGCTCCGGACCTCCCTCTCCGGCTTCACCGCCTCGGTTCGGGCCGACAAGAACGCCGGCCGGACCACCCTCTGGGGCGCCCAGATCGGGGTCAAGTCGCCCGGGTTCGAAATCAACGATGTCGGCCAGATGAACCGGGCCGACGCGATCGACTTCAACGCCGACCTCCAGCTTCGCGATACCAAACCCAACCGTCTGTTTCGGTACATCCAGGTCGGCCACGCGGTCGTCGGCCAGTACGACTACGGGCTCGAGCGCCAATCCCTCCGGCTTTCCCACAACACCACGGTGACCCTGAACAACTTCTGGAACGTGTCTCTTCGGGCCGCCTACGCCACCCGGGCCATGAGCAATACCCAAACTCGCGGTGGGCCCTACATGGCCACCCCCCGCGGCTGGACCTTCGGAGCCGGATTGTCGGGCAACCCGTTCGCGTCAACCACCTGGACCGCGTCGGTATCCCACCAAGACGACGAACTCGGCGGCTATGCGAACAGCGCCGGCATCGGGATTACGACCCGCCCCGCCCCCCAGTGGGAGGCCTCCTTCACCCCGCGGTACAGCCGGTCTACCTCCGCGCGCCAGTACATCGCCACGTTAGGCGGCGGTTCCGCCGCCACCTTCGGGCGCCGCTACCTGTTTGCAGCCATCGAGCAGAGCACGATTTCGGCCCAGTTCCGGCTCAACTACGCCTTTACCCCCAGTCTCACCATCCAAGGCTACGCCGAGCCCTTCGCGTCGAGCGGTCGGTTCCGTGACTTCGGCGAGCTCGCGCGGGCCCGGGCCCTCGACCTCCGAACCTATGGAGCAGCGGCCGGAACCACGATCACCCCGCTGGCCGACGGACGGTACGCCGTGACCGACGGTGGGGCAACCTTCGCCTTCGCGAGCCCGGCGTTCAACGTCCTGTCGTTTCGGTCGAACCTGGTACTCCGGTGGGAATGGGCGGCGGGAAGCACGCTGTTCGCGATCTGGCAACAGAACCGCGGCACGGTACTCCCGAGCGGCGACATCGTCGGACCCGGCTCGCTCTGGGACGCCACCACGGCACCGGGCGACAACTTCCTGGCGCTTAAGGTGAGTTATTGGCTCAAAGCGAGATAGCCCGGAGCTCCCTGACCCGACCACATCCGTGACCCGACCACAAAGGACACGCCCGCGCCACAGACCACGGAACTCCCGGCCACCGGGGTCTGATTGGTTACGGCCCCGCCGGTCAGGAGGGTGACCTGACAGACGCTGAGGCGGGCCGCCACCACCGCAGCCCGGGCGTCGCGCTCGTCCAGCCGGAGCAGGTTCGGCACCCGGCAGGTGGACCGGCCCGCGGCCGGCGACCTGGCAATCTTGAGATTCACCCGTGACCCCGGGCGAACGAACACGTCAGCCGCGGGAGACATGAACGACACCGTCCCGGGACCGGCGTTGATCTCCACCACCGTGACCGTGTCGCCCAACAACAGCCCGGCCCCCGCCAGGATTCGGGCAGCCGATTCAAAGGTCTGGCCCACCACATTCGGAACCGTGACCCGTCCAAACGTGGTGGCGTCCCCGGCCACCGACCGGCTCGGGTCGGGCGGGAGCGCCTCGGTGTCGATCCGGACCTCGTCACCAACCCGAAGCCGGGAGCCGGCCGATGGGGAAGTCCCGACCACGGTGCCAACCGGGCCTTTCCGGGTGACGACGGCGTTGACGGCAACCCGAAAGCCGTGCCGCTCAAGCTCGGTGCGCGCCCCGGCGTCCGGCATGCCGATGACGTTAGGCAGTTCCGGTCCCATCACTCGAGCCACCGCCCCGATTCGTCGTCGAAGGGACTCGGCATCGGGGCCGGGAACGGGCTCCGTCGGGGTGAGCCTCAAGCCATTCGCGATCCACCCGCCCCGCTCTCCCCCCACATACGCCACCGGACTTGGCCATCCCCGGGGCCCCCTTGCCGTCACCGTCACCCGGCCCTCGAGAACCGTGATCTCGGCGCTCTGATCCGGCCGCACCACGACCACGAATTGCTTCCCCTCCGATCCCAGCGCCCCCACCTCCGTCGTGATGGTGAGGCTGCCTCGGGCTTCGGGCTGGCGAGTGACCACCACCTGACCGACCCGAACCACGATCGAGGCAGACCCGACCACAAGGGTGGTGCCCGGTTCGACAATCACCTCATGGCCGGCCATCGTGAGGACCGCCATTCCGTCCCCGGCGGTGACCAAGGAATCGCCGACCCCAATGGCCGTCTGCGGGCCCCCAGCCACCACTCGGCCCCCGCGAAGCACCCGAGCTCGGCTGTATTCCATCGGGGTCGCCGGTCGAAGGTCCGGCCGAACGTCCACCAAGACGCCATCGAGCCGGGCCATCGGAGAGGCACAACCGGCCGCGAAACCACACAGCGCTACGATTCTTCTGGAAATCACGGGGCCCCCGGCAGAGTTCGTGCGAGTCAACCACGTTGATCCCTTCAAAGCTAGCCCGAGCATCCCAGATCCGGGGGTCCCGGATCCGGGACTTGGTGCCGGCCCCATGTCCCGGCAATGGGACGACCGCTGGAGCGACCCTGACGCTAAAGTCCTCGGCGGCAACGTTTTGTGCTGTCGCACCGCGTGGAACGCTTCTTCCAACGCTTGCCTACCGCCGGGCGTCTAAGCAGCAACGTTCACCACGGAGATTCAATGAAGACACTGGTCACCAGCCTTGGGCTCGTCTCGCTCTGGGCCACGCAGACTTCGGCCCAACAAATCGTCGGCCGAAACGAAACCTCGTTCTCGATCGCCGAAGCCGTTTCCAAGGGAGGTTGGGTTCGGATCGCCTCACCCAACGGATTCGTCAAAGTCACCCAAGGGTCCGGGGATCGGGTCGAGATCCGGGCCGACAAGGTCGTTCGCCGGGGTTCGATCGAGGACGTTGGCTTCGTCGTCCGCCAGGGCGATGGCGGCCTCACGGTCTGCGCGGTTTTCGATGATGAGGAGGAGTGCGACCGCGACGGCAGCTACCGGTCACCCAACCGACGGGCCCGGCGCTGGTCGGAGGACCACCAGATCCGGGTCAACTTCACGGTTCGGATCCCGGCTGGGATTCGGGTCAGGGCCGGGAGTGGCAATGGCGACGTGAGTGTCGACGGGGGCGGTCCCGAGGTCATCGCGGCCAGCGGAAATGGCCGGATCGATGTGGCCGGCAGCGCCGGTTCGGTGACGGCCACGTCCGGGAACGGCAAGGTCACCGTCGACGGCGCCCGCGGCCCAGTCGAGGCCTCGAGCGGCAACGGCGATATCCGGGTTACCACTTCGTTAGGTCCGGTCGAAGCGAGTTCCGGCAACGGCAGCATCGACGTCTCAATGGACAAGCTGGAAGGGTCACCGCCGATGAGCTTCTCGACCGGAAACGGGCGGATCACGGTCACGGTGCCGGAGGCATTCGGCGCTGAACTCGAGTCGAACACCGGCAACGGCCACGTCACCGTCGACTTCCCGATTCAGATGCGGGGCCGATTGGATCCTTCCCGAATCCGGGGCACCATCGGGAACGGGGGTGGCCGCCTGGTCATGACCTCGGGCAACGGCGACCTCGAGATCCGCAAGCGGCCGTAAAGCACCACCCCAAGAGACCGCCGCTAACGCGGCGGTTTCTTGGGCTCCATCTTCATGTCCATCCCCTTGTGATCCATCCCCGTCGGCATGCAAACCATATGGAGGGCTTCGAAGGTATCATGAATCTTGGTGAAGGCGGCCTTGATCTCGGCGTCGGCGCCGTTGGGTTCCGCGAGCGTCGCAAACCCCCGGGCTTCGGCGGCCAGCGCCGCCACTTTGTCGCCGGTCCCTTCCGGGGCATGGCACTCGGTGGGTGCGGTCGACTTCGCCCAAGCGTCGGCCGCTTCGGCTAGGCGGCCGGCGTTCCGACGGGCCGGGGCCAAATCGCCGGATTTCATCATGGCCTGGTGCCCCAGGTGGAGCAGCGAATGGAACCCGTTCATCTCCCGCCACGGGGTCTCCATCATCTTCATGCCCATGCCTTTACTCATGTCATGGTCCTGGGCTGCCGCCGACCCGGCTCCAATCAAGGCCGCCGCTATCGCTACCGTCACGCTCCGCATCATACCGCAACCTCCAGAAAGTGGCGTACGTTCAAAACCTAGCCGGAATGGGTAAGGCGTTCCCAAAATCTCGGTGAACCATCCTTCAGGGTTCTTGCGGCTCCGCCCGGTGGTACAGGTCCACCAGTTTTCGAAGACGGGCGGCCATCTCAGCTGTCAGCTGAGGCTCACTAAACCGAAACCCCCAGTTGCCGGACGGCCGGCCGGGCAGGTTCATTCGGGCCTCGCTTCCGAGCCCGAGGATATCCTGCATCGGGATCAGCGCCGTATTCGCTACCGAACCGATGGCGGCTCGGATCAAGGTCCAATTCATTTCCCGGCCGTCGGTCTCGAGATATCGCATTGCGTAGTCTCTTTCCCGCTCCACCTCGACCGGGTCGCGAGTCGAGTCCCCTTCTCCAGACGAGAGCCACCAGCCCAGAGTCGTATCGTTATCGTGGGTGCCAGTGTACACTACGATCTCGTGGGAATAGGTGTGCGGCAAGAACGGATTGGCCGGCCCATCGCTGGAGAAAGCAAACTGCAGGACGCTCATCCCCGGATAGCCGAACTGCTCCCGCAAAGCCTCGACCGCCGGCGTGATGACACCGAGATTCTCCGCCACGATCGGCAACGGCCCCAAGGCTTCGGTAATCGCCGTGAACAACACGGCCCCGGGCCCGGGCACCCATCGGCCGGTGGCTGCGGTCAGCGCACCGCCCTGCACTTCCCAGTAAGCCTCGAAGCCCCGGAAATGATCGAGCCGCACCAGGTCGAATAGCTCGAACGCCACCCGCATCCGATCAATCCACCATCGGTAGCCCTGCTCCGCCATCACCTTCCAATCGTAAATCGGATTGCCCCAAAGCTGGCCGGTCTCGCTGAAGTAATCGGGCGGCACGCCGGCCTGGACCAAGGGAAGCCCCCGGTCGTCCAACTGAAACAGCGACCGGTTCGACCAGACGTCGGCGGAATCATGGGCCACGTAGATCGGCACATCCCCCATAAGTTGGACGCCGCGGTCACGGCAGGCCTGTTTCAAGTGTCGGAACTGCTGGAAGAAGAGCCACTGCTCCCGCCGATAGTGCTCCACCGAATCCGCCAGGCGGGTCCCCCAGTCCTCGAGTGCGGTGGGATCCCGGCGGGCGGCACCCTCATCCCAGGTCGTCCAGGGTTGACCGCCGTGGGCCTCCTTGAGCGCGGCAAACAAGGCGTAGTCTTCGAGCCAACTCGCCTGTTCAGTGACAAATGCGCGATAGCCATCGTCGGGAATCAAAGCCGCCGTAGCCTGGCGCAACACCGTCTGCTTGGCCGGAATGACGGCATCGAAATCGACCGGGCCGGCTGGGAACTCCGGGGCGCCAGGCGTGTGGATCAAGAGCGGATTGCCGGCAAAGGCCGAGAAACACTGATAGGGGGAGTTTCCATACCCAGTCGGCCCGAGCGGAAGCATCTGCCAAATCGAAAGCCCGGACTCCACCAGAAAGTCTAGGAACCGGTGCGCTTCCGGTCCGAGACCGCCGATACCGCTGGGCCCCGGAAGAGACGTCGGATGGAGTAACACGCCGGCTGCGCGAGGAAAGTTCATGGATGGCCCCGGAAGCTAGTTGTACCTCCAGGCGACGGCCAGTAGGTTCCAGCGATGACCGAACGCCAACCCAATACCTGGAACGACCCGGCTCGGGCGGACGCATACGCGACGATCGGAATGGTTGGGACCTACTATTTGGCGTACCGCGACCTCCCCGCCATCATCAAGGCCCACGCCTGCGGAAGTCGGGCCCTCGACTTCGGCTGCGGCACCGGCCGTTCGACCCGGTTTCTGCGGGACCTGGGCTGGTCGGCGTTGGGGGTCGATATTGCCGAGGCGATGGTGGCCGAGGCCAGAAGGCTCGATCCGAACGGGACCTACCTGGTGGTACCACCGGGTGATCTGAGCGCCGTGCCTCCGACCGGCTACGATTTGATCCTGGCGGTGCTCCCGTTCGACAACATTCCCTCGACGACGCTCAAAATCAGTCTACTGACGGCCCTTCGATTGCTTCTGTCGGCTGACGGCTGCCTCATCAACGTCTGCTCGGCCGAAGCGATGTACCACCATGAGTGGCTTTCGTTCTCGTGCCGGGACTTCCCCGCCAACCGCAGCGCCAAAGATGGAGACCAGGTCTGGGCGGTTATGAAAGACGGTGCCGATCGGCGCCCAATTGCCGACACCTTGTGGACCGAAGAAAGCCATCACCAGGTGTACCGCGAAGCCGGACTGACCCTGATCGAAACCCATCGGCCGCTTGGCAGGGCCAGCGAACCGTTTGCTTGGATCAGCGAAACCACCGTGTCACCCTGGCTTATCGAGGTTCTCCGATGACTCGTTTCTCTCGAGCGTTCTGGGTCGCCCTTGGCCTCGGCGCCAGCCCTGCCGTGTTGGCCGGCCAGACCGGCCGGTTTCGGATCGAGGAAGCCACCATCGCCGGGGTCCGTGGCGCGCTCGAAAACGGCCGCTTGACCTGTCGCGGCTTGGTGTCCCAATACCTGGCCCGGATCGAAGCTTACGACAAACAGGGTCCGGCCATCAACTCTATTGTGACCCTGAACCCGAACGCACTCGCCGAGGCCGACTCTCTCGACTCGGTCCAGAAGCGACGGGGTTCGCTCGGCCCGCTCCACTGCGTCCCGATGATCGTCAAAGACAATTTCAACACGACCGGCCTTCAAACGACAGCGGGGTCGCTCTCGCTCAAAGGCTTCATTCCGGAGCACGACGCGTTCCAGGTCCGGCGAGTTCGCGAGGCCGGCGCCATCGTCCTGGCGAAAAGCAACATGGATGAGTTCGCGTGGAGCCCCTACGAAACCGTGAGCTCGATCTTGCCGGGCTATACCAAGAACCCCTACGCGCTCGATCGCGTCACCGCCGGCTCGAGCGGTGGCACCGCGGCGGCGGTGGCCGCGAGCCTAGGCTTAGTTGGGCTCGGCACCGACACCGGCAATTCGATTCGGGGCCCGTCATCCCATCAGGCGCTGGTCGGCATCCGATCCACGATCGGCCTCACCAGCCGAGCCGGCATCGTGCCGCTGGGCCTCATCTACGACATCGCGGGGCCGATGGCCCGGACCGTGGCCGATGCGGTGGCGGTCTTTCAAGTCATCGTCGGCGAAGACCCGGCCGATCCGGTGACCCACGCCGTGTCGAACCACGCCGTTCCAGACTATGCCAAATCCTTGGTGCGCGGCGGCCTCAAGGGGGCCCGGATCGGGGTGCTCCATCAGGCCTACGATACCCCAACGACCGATCCCGAAATCCGCTCGGTGTTTGCCCGAGCGCTTGCCGACCTCGCGGCAGCGGGTGCCACCATCGTCGATCCGGTGGCGGTCGATGGCTTCGACCGTCTCCCCTCCGACGATGATGGTTGCCTTGGCTTCAAAGTCGACCTCAACCGGTATCTCGCGGCCCAAGGAAGCCGGGTGCCGATGAAGACCTTGAAGGAGATCGTGGCGTCCGGGAAGTTTCACCCGTCGATCGAGGGCCGGATGCGGGGAGCCGAGGCCGACGACCGAGAACCGGCCACCGACCCGGGTTGCCGTCACGGCCTTGAGGCCCGATCCCAACTCGGGGCCGCGGTCACGGCGCTAATGGACCGGGAGCGGCTCGACGCGCTCGTCTATCCCACCTGGAGCAATCCGCCTCGGTTGATCGGCGATCTCAACACCCCTCACGGGGATAACAATCAAGTGTTTTCGCCGGTCACCGGTTTTCCGGCGCTGACCGTGCCAATGGGGTACACCCGCGGCGGAAGGTTGCCGGCGGGCCTCCAGTTTTTCGGTCGCGGCTGGGACGAGGCGAAGTTGATCTCACTAGCCTTCGACTACGAGCAGGTAACTCGCCACCGGAAACCCCCGGCCGGCGTGTCCTCGTACCGGCGACTCTCCGCCCGCTAGCGGTCATGGGTCTCACCCTATTCGCGAGCCGCGGCGGGCGGATCACTCTCCCGGAGCGCGGAATGGCTCTGGTTCGCGATGCTGACAACGCTGCCGCAGCTCAGCGGCGGATGCCTCAACTATTGGGAGGCCGGCAACTGGGCTCTCAACGAGGCCGCTCTACCGCCGGGCCCCAAAATCCCCCGCGACCGCCGACACCCACCGGTTCGGCGAGTCGCCGACCTTCCCTCGCTATGCCGAGCGGGCCACCTGGGCAGCCTCGTTCGAGCGCCTCACCGCTCTGGAGTGCCGGGCAATCGTGGGCGCGACCGAGCGCCGCCTGCTGACGTACTATCAGCTCCCGGCGGCCATTTTGCGGTCCTGGCGGATCTGCGACGGCTGCGGATATCCGCTCGCCACACCCTAACGTTCAGCGAAGACGCGGGTCAATCAGAACACCCGCCCCGCCGATTCCTGGGCGTTGAACTCCGCGAATCGAATCAAGCGGCCTGAGTCCTCGTCCCACAACGCCAGCCCCATGGTCTTCATCGCGGTCCGGAACGTGAGGACCGTGACGCCGTGAAAGAGCGGGTTCTCGTCGTGGCACCGTTTGAGGTTGTAGTTCGGAATCCGAGGCCCCAAGTGGTGGACGTGG
>JANNQX010000066.1:0-3588 GCA_031400975.1 Gemmatimonadota bacterium | reverse complement strand
TGGGGGGCCCGAATCTCGGCCGGAAAATCGGGGAACGTGGCAAGGTCGTTGCCGGCCAGGGCGGTTTCGGCGGTGAATTCGGAGCCGGTTATCTGCATTCCGTCGCCGGAGTCGCCGGCGAAGCGGATCACGACGGCCTCGCGGGGGATCCGGGCTTGGGGGCTTGGGGCGGTCGTTGTCATCTCGCTACCTCGGGTCAAAAAGGGGGCCGATTAAAACTATCCTCGTCGCGACGGTTCCGCCTCCTTCGGGGCGTTCGTCAGACCGGGAGAGGCGCCGGTTCCACCTCGCTGATTCGGCCGACGTCCACTTTCGTCACGACGCCGGCTTCATCGGTCTCTGAGATGTTCGCGAAGCGGGCGCCCCAGACGAACTCGTCTCCGGCGTAGGACGTCCGGGTGTGGACCGTTTGGCCGAAGACCTCCTCCACTGCCGTCAACAGCACGAACATCTCAGGTGCCCGGGCGAGCAACGCCTCCTGGTCGAGGCCGAACAGCGGGCTCGAGGCAATGATCGGGCGGACCACGGTCCACGTGGTTGGCATGAAGACGACGTCGTTCCGCTCCAGCGCGAGTTGGGTGAACTCGCGATTTCCGTCGGCTTTGAGCAGGGAGATGTTCACCACCGCGGCCACCTGAATCAGCTCGTTGCGGCGGGCGTTCGCGAGTCGGAACATCAGGGCTCTTCCGCCCTGGTACGGTGCGATGGTGGCCACGGAGCTAAACAGCACCCCGGCATGTGGTCGAGAGATTCTGGCAAACACGACCCCGGCGACGGCCGCCGCACCGAGAAGACCCGTGAGGGCCTCGAACGCGTCGAGGACATTGGCGCCGAACGAGTTCGGAACGACATTGCCGTAGCCGATCGTTGCCAAGGTGTGGACGCTGAAAAAGAAGGCGTCAGTGAACCGCCCGGCCAAGGTTGTTCCGGCCCCGCCCTTCAGGGCCTCCGGGCCAAGGGCGACGTAGCCGGTAGCGAACAGGGCGTTGATCCCGAAATACGCCAAGCCGACGAGCCCGAGGAACTTGGGCCAGGTGGCGGTGAGGAGGTAGTTGTAGACTCCGACCGACTCGATGAATCGGAGCCCGACTCGGCGGGTCGAAAACTCGCCGCCCCGTTGAAGGAGTCGGCGCCGGCCCCCGCGGCTCAGCGCGCCGCCAAACCCCAGGTCGGAGGGGGCGCTCTTGGGGGCTTCGACCGGTTCGGGTTCGGTCAACGAACGACTACGCGAGGTAGCGGTCTTTGAGGATCTGGAGGTGGTGCGTCAGATGCCCGGGTATGATGTGGGCAAGGGCGCGGACCGTGATTTCTTTGCCGCTGGCGATGCCCTTGCGGGTTCGGGCTGCGACCGGCAACCCCGAGAAAAGGGCGACGGTGGCACTCCGCACCGCAACGAACTCATCGATCAAACTCGATAGGGACCGGTCGGCAAAGCCCGCCGGGCCGATCCAGGCATTCTCATCGAAGCTGGGCAACGGGTTCGAGTCGGCTCTCGCAAAGCTCATGGCCCGATAGGAAAACACCCGCTCAGCGTCAATCACATGGCCGAGGACCTGCTTGATCGTCCACTTACCCGGAGCGTAGGCGGAATTCCCCTTTGCCTCGGGCACCGGCCGGAGGAGGGTCATGACCTCGGCGATCTGGCCGGTCATGGTCGCGATCAGGTCGCCGGGCGGCACCTTGCTGATATAGCTGCCGTAGTATTGGGGGTACTCGTCCGCCGTGGGCCGATCATATCCAGTCGTCATCGATCTTGTCTCACAAAGCGAAGGTTTTGGACCCGACCTGCTCCGAGCCGAAAGCCGTTGGCCCGGCCGTTGGCCGCCCGGGAGAACTTGACCCGAAGTCCCTGCGGCCCAGAGAAACCGTCCTTCTCCGTCGGCCGCAATGTAACCGGGGCCCGTTCGCCGAACTGCGCGGTCAGGCCCGCGTTGGTCACGGACAGTCGGTAGACGATGTCGAGTTCAGGGCTGTAATAGTTTCCCGAGAAACCGGCCAGATCAGTGGGCTTGATTGGGAAGCTGCCGGGTGCGGTATCAGCGACCCTGACGGCCACTCGATCGACGGCGCGCGGTCCGATGAAGACATCGGCCACCTGGTGACCCAACTCGATCGTATTGGCGTTGCCGGCATTGCACAACAACGCCAGAGAGAGCCGGCGGGCCGGCCAGCGAGCCAGATAGGTCCGATATCCGCCGGTGGCTCCGCTGTGCGAAATCTCGGGCTCGCCGCGGTACTCGGTGATGAATAGCCCAGACGCGTAGTCGATATCCTTGCTGTCGGTGAGCCGGCCGCGCTGGTGCATCAATGCCGCCCAAGACTGGCCCCCGATGGTCGGCTGAGTCAGGTGGTGGTTCCACTTGAGGAGGTCGCCGACGGTGGTCAGCAGGCCGCCGGCGCCGTAGACGCTCATGAACGGCATGTCGACGCGGAAGCTCCCCTTGTCGTCTCGCTCGTAGGCGGTAACCCGGCCGGGGACCACCCGGTTCCAATCGTCACGCCATTGGGTCTGGGTCATCCCTAACGGCTCAAAGAAGACCTTCTCCGAAAATTGCGCCAACGGCTGTCCCGACACTCGTTTGACGATTTCGGCCAGGAGCAAATACCCGGCGTTGCTGTAGAGAAAGGCCGAGTTGGGCGGAAAATTGAGATCTTTTTGCCGATAGACCATGGCGAGGGCGCGGTCCATCGTGTGGAGATGGGTTCCCGACCTGGTGCCGGCCAGCTCGAACAGCGTCCACATATCGCGAATCCCGCTGGTATGGTTCAAGGCCATTCGAATCGTGACCGGGCTCCCGTAGCCGGGCAGCTCGGGAATGAATTTTTGGATCGGGTCATCGAGGCCCAGCTTGCCCTGAACGGCCAGGTACGCGATTGCCCCGGCGGTGAATTGCTTTGCCACCGAGCCCGATTCGACCACGGACCACTCGGTCATCGGCCGGCTGGACTCGAGGCTGGCCATTCCGTACCCGCGCCGGAACAACGGAGCGTCGTTTCGGTCGATGCCGATGCTACATCCGGGACCGTCGGTATGGCTGAATGAAGCCAACACCCGATCGATCATGGCCGCCGTGTCGGCCGGGAGCTGCGCCGCGACGGACCCAGGGGCTATCAGCAGGCCGATGGCTAGGCCTAGTGTCTTTGTACTCATCGTTGGCGGGTTCCGTTTTATGGCGTGGTCAATTTCGATTCGGGGAGCAGGGTGACTCGAACGTAGTTCTTTTGGTTGAGATACGCGACGGCCGCTTGCTTGATCCGTTCGGGCGTCAGGAGCGGCAACAGGCCGCTCTGGTCGAGAATGACCTTGGGGTCGTCGCCGTTTTGGTCCACGGCGGCGAGTTGGCCGAGCCAGAAGCCGTTTTCCTTCAAGTCGGTTTCGCGCGACCGAATGGTCGTTTCGCGAATTTTCGCGAGATCCTTCTCAGTGGCTCCGAACCGTTGGAGGGTGTCGATCTGGGCAAAGACCGCGCTCAACAACTGCGGCACTCGGTCCGGCGCGGAGCCGAAGCTCACGCTCAGCGTGTACTCCTCCCGGGGAATCTTGGTTGCCGCCGGGCTGACGGAGACGCCGTAGGTACCGCCGAGCTC
>JANNQX010000065.1:0-8385 GCA_031400975.1 Gemmatimonadota bacterium | reverse complement strand
AACCCGGACTTCGGCCAAGTCGAAGCCGACCCCTCCCGAGTGAACTTGACGGCGTTCGAGACGTTCTTCGAGGAACGGCGGCCGTTCTTTGTCGAAGGCTCCAACATCTTCGGATTTAACGACGGATTCGGGCTCGACCGGCTGTTCTATTCCAGGCGGATCGGCCGGAGCCCCGGCCAGTCGGCGTTAGGCAGCGCCGCCTTCGTCGACGAACCGACCAGCTCGTCGATCTTGGGCGCGGTCAAACTCTCCGGCCGCACCAAGTCCGGGTGGTCAATCGGGGTCCTCGATGCCATCACCGGCCGCGAAACCGCCCGGATCGCCAACCCCGGCGGACCGATCAGCCGAATCCCGATCGAATCCGGGGCCAACTACGGGGTCGTCCGGCTCAAGCGGGACCTGACCGGCGGCTCGAGCGGCTACGGGTTCATGGGTACCGCGGTCAATCGGGGCGGAACCGCAACCGACTTCCCATCCCTGACCAAGTCAGCCTACGTGGGGGCCGCTGATTTCTACCATCGGTGGCAACAGAACTCCCGTCAACTGAGCGGCTCCTTCGCGTTCTCCCGAATCGCCGGCCCGGCCAGTGCCATTACCGGGGCCCAGTTTGCCTCGGCACGATATTACCAGCGCCCGGACCAAGACTACGTCAGCTTCGATCCGACGGCCACCACGATGGCGGGGGCGAGCGGGCAGATCTTGCTCCAGAAACTCGGGGGCAACTGGGTCTACGATCTCGGAGGGACGTTCGCCTCGCCGGGCTTCGAACTCAACGATGCCGGATTTCAGCTCGACGCCGATCGGATTCGCTTGGCCACTCGGTTGACCCGCCAATGGGTCAGCCCCGGCAAACTCGGTCGGTCTGGTTCGCTCAACTTCCAAGCCAATCAACCCTACAATTTCGGAGGGGTTCGTTTGGCGCCCCAAACCGGCCTGGGTGCGGTGTTGCAGCTCCACAACTTCCAGGCGATCTACCTGAATTTCGACTTTCGGCCGCGAGGACTCGACGACCGGATGACCCGGGGCGGGCCGCTGGTGAGGGCGCCCAGCAACATGCAGTACAGCCTCCACTATAGCACCGATGGCCGGAAAACCATTTCCGGCACCCTCGGCACGTCGTTAGGCTTCGATGGTGATGGCTCCACTAGCACCAGTGTCTTTGCCCAGATCAATGCCCAAAATCAGGGCCGGATCACCTTTCAGATCACTCCGAGCTATCAGCGATCCCGGTCGCGGGCCTTTTACCTTGGGCAATACGTCGACCCAACCGCCACCGCCACGTTCGGCAATCGGTATCTGTTTTCGCCGCTCAACCAGGATGTGCTGAGCCTGAGCACCCGGCTCAACTATTACTTCACGCCGTCGCTGTCCCTTCAGCTCTATGCCCAGCCGTTCATTGCCACCGGCGACTACCAGTCGCCCCGGTCGCTGGTAGAGCCTCGGACCTACGCCTTCCGGAATTACGGAACCGGCGGATCGACCCTCGCCAACGATCCGGCCACCGGCGCCACCACGATCGACGCCGATGGCGCCGGGCCCGCGCCCGCCTTCACCTATGGGAATCAGGATTTCAAGATCCGGTCGATCCGAAGCAACTTGGTATTGCGGTGGGAGTACCGGCCCGGATCGACCTTGTTCCTGGTCTGGAATCAGAGCCGGTTCAATTTCGGCAGCGACCCAAGGTTCCGGCCCTTCCGGGACCTCGGGGACATCTTCGCAGACGACATGCAGAACGTGTTCCTGGTCAAGGCGAACTACTACTTCTCCTTCTAGCAGACTACTTGAGCCAGTAGTCGAACCACTGCCGGAGCCGGCCCAACCGGTCGACCAACAACCACGGCTCGCCGGTGCGCGACAGGTCGTGGGTCGATCGCGGATAGCGAATGAACTCAACCGGCACCTTCTGCTTCTGTAGCGCCATGAACCACTGCTCGGCGTCGGCCATCGGGGTCCGGTGGTCTTCTTCGGACTGGACGATCAAGGTCGGGGTCTTGACCCGGTTGACGAAACGCATCGGCGACAACGAGTCATACAACGCCGGCCGCTCCCACGGCATCCCGTAGAACTCGAACTCGGTTAACCCCGGAACGTCCGACACCCCCCACCACGACCACCAATTGCTGATCATCCGGTCGGCTTGGGCGGCCTTGAATCGAGTGGTCCTGGTGGTGATCCAGGCGGTCATGAACCCGCCATACGACCCGCCCGTCACGCCCATCCGGGTGGAATCGACATCGGCGCGAGCCGCCGCGATATCGACGGCCTTCATCAAGTCCTGATAGTCCTCGAGCCCCCATCGGCCCCGGGTCGAATAGGTGAACGCCGCGCCATAGCTGCTCGAGCCGCGAGGGTTGGTGAACAACACCCACTTCCCCGCCCCGGTGATGTTGTGGAACTCATCGAACCAGTTCTCGCCGTAGGCCCCGTGCGGCCCGCCGTGGATATAGAACACCAGCGGGTATTTCTGGCCGGCCTGGTAGCCGAACGGCTTCTGGAGCCAGCCCTCGATTTCGACCCCGCCGACGCTCTTGTAGGTAAACCGCTCGGCGTCGGGCCAGGCAATCTCCGCATTGAGCTTGTCATTGAACCCCGTCGCTTTCCGTTCGCCGGTCCCGTTGCCGGCCGCCAAATACAGCTCGGTCGGCGAGGTAATCGAGGTCGCGACGTAGGCCATGACTTGCCCGGCCCGGTCGATGTCGGCCCCGGGAAGCCGACGGCGCCCCGCGACGATCTCTTGCCGAGCCTTGGTGTCGGGGTTGAGGGTAAAGATCGCGTCCCGCCCGCCGATCGCCGCCCCCATCAGGATCTGTCCGTTCGGCAACCACTGGAACCAGTTCGGCTCGTAGACCCAGTCGCCTAACAGGTTGACCGGAGCCCCCCCGGCGGCCGGGACCATCCAGATCCGTTGCGCGCCGGTCCGGCCGATGGCGGCGGTATAGGCCAGCTTCGACCCGTCGGGAGACCACTCCAGGTCGCCCTCGGTTCCGGCGCCCGCCGTCACCCTCCGGGGTTCCCCGCCCCCCGCTGGGATCACGAAGACGTCGGCGTCATTCCGCGGCGCTTCGGACAGCTTGGGGTCGTATTTGCTCCGGCGAATCGAATCCTGCTCGGCCTGAGTCAAGGAGTCTGAACGAAGCTTGGTATCGGCCGTAAAGGCGATCCATTGTCCATCCGGCGACACGGTCACCTCGTTGTGGCTGTATACCGCGGTGGTCAGCTGCTTCTTGGCGCCGCCATCCACCGGCCGAGTCCAGATTTGCCTCGGGTTCCATCGCGGGGCCTGCTTCGGGGCCGGAATAAACCCAGGCCCATTGAACTTGTAGCCCAAATCAATGATATGACGCCCATCGAACCGGGCCGGATCCACCGGAGTCGTGATGGCCCTATATGGCGGCCGAGCCATCGGGGCCATTTTCTCGTACGGGTCCTTGACGCCGGAGTCCGCCTTCCACTCGAGCGTGTCGGCCCAGGCGACGGTGCGGCCATCCTTGGTATAGGAGCCGTTCGGGAGACTATCGACCTCAGCGCCCTCGCCTGACGGCTGATCGATCCGGATACCCCAGGTCTTGGCTTTGCTGTTCGGCCGAGTCGAGTTGAACAACAACATCTTCCCGTCCGGCGACCACCGGGGCCCCGAGCTCTCGAGACTCGGTGACGTCATCCGGATCGGCGCCCCGCCGCCAGTGGCCACCATCCAGACCTCGGCATGGCGTTTGTTATCCGTTTCGCGGACGGTGGTCGTTGTGAACGCGACCCATTTCCCGTCCGGAGAGACCGCCGGCCCCGACACCGTCGTCAACCGGTACCAATCCTTCGGAGTGAAGGCCCGGCCCTGGGCCGCCAGGTCGCCCGTCATTGCCAGCATCGCCACCACGGTGAATCGTCGGATCATAGAAACCCCTAGAACGTAGGATTGAAGCCCATCGTCCACCGGAGGCGGAAGGAGCCGTCGTCGACTCCTCCACCGATGGCGCGATCAGGATGAGAGACGTAGAGCGGAAAGTCAAACCGAGTCACGAATGTGGTCTGGCCGATCGTGTGGGTAAACCGGATGCCGACGCCCGCGTCACCGACCAACCGGCCCGACCCTTCATAGGAAAAGAATCCATTGGTGAGCGCGATATCGGTGAACGCCGCTATTCGGGTGTCCTTGAACAGCTTTGCCGTTGGACGGCGAAGCACCGACCGATCGGCTTCGACGTTGACGGCCGCCATCCGAGTGACCGCGACGTCCCGGGCCAATCCACGGACGTTGGCGCCACCCGGGGTATGGAAGTGAACATCGCCGGTCAACAAGGCCTCACGGGAACGGACGAACGGGTTGGCGAACTGCTGATAGGGATCGGCGCCGGCCAAGTAGAACCACCGCTGGCGGACCGGGTCGGTGCCGCCGCCTTTGACCACGGCGCCAAAGGCCCGGATGCCTAACGTCCAGAACCTGCCTAACGGTCGTTTGCCGGTGGCCTCGGCGGACAGCCGGACGTACGGCTGGGCGTCGTACCGGTGGTCGGTGTCGAAGCCGGCGCCCCGGTTCCGATACTCGACCCCGATGGCCGTGGTCACCGTCCCGGCCACCGACCAGGGGCCCCGCCGGCCCGCCGAGCGGATCCACGCCGTCCCTTCGAGGGTCCCGGCGTTGTCATAGAGCGCCCGGTCGAGATAGCTGATATCGTCGGTCACCAGCCATCGAAGCGACGCCCCTTGCGAGGTGGTCGGCCCGAACCCGATGTGACCCTTCTTCCGGCGCTCCGCCGCGACCGACCCGCCATAACGTCCTTCGAGATTATAGCTCTCAAAGCTCGTTGAGAGACCCGGCCGATACGCCCAAGTTGGGTTCTTGAGTTGGAAGTACGTCTGCGACGCGTTCCCGTCGCGGCAGCATTTCTTCGTCGCCAGGCCGTATTGGCTGGTGACTTGGTTGAAGCGCCCCATGTAATTGCCGCGGAACTGGATCCCGACCATGACCCCACCGGCCTGGTTATACCACACAACCGGCGCCACGCCGGCAGCGATTCGGTCCCGATAGGTCGGCGTCGAGAAGAAGGTGTCGAGGTGCCCCTTACCTCGGGGGGTCGTCCCCCAACCGAACCACCCACGGGTCTTCCGATTGTTGGTGATGTTCCAATCGTGCGATCGAGTCTTCGGGTCGACCACGATCTCGTTCGGCTTGCCCTGCGTCACCACCTCGACAAAGCCTCGTTCGGCCAGCCCGTCGAGTTTCACCGTGACCGAGTCGACCTTGGAGCGCACCATGACCTCGACCGGAAAAACTCCGGCCGCGTTGCGCTTCACTTCAACCCGGGACATCCACTGCCCGTCGGCGCCCTTCTTGACTTTGACCTTGCCAACCCCGTAATCGTAAAGGGTCGTGCCGTGGAGCCACTGACCGAAGAAGGTCGACAGGTCCCGCTTCGACACTTCCTCCGCCACTTGACGAAACGCCGCCTCGTCGACGTGCTTGAGTTTCCACCGGTCGTAGTAGGTCCGGAGAATCTGCTTCATCACTGCCGGCCCGACGATTTCCCGGAGCTGATGGTAGAACAACTCGCCCCGAGAGTAGATCATCGTGTTATAGGTGATGAAATCCCGGTACTCGTTGCTGACATAGCTGGTCGGCTCGGACCAGCCGTTCAGATCAAACTCCAGTACCCCGCGCTCAAGGGCCCGATACTCGTCGAAATCGTCGTCCCGCGCCCGCTTGCCGCGCTCCTCGAAGAACCAGGCGGTTTGGAAACTGGTGAAGCCCTCGTCGAGGAAGCCTTCCTTCCACTCGTTGTTGGCCAGGATCCCCATCAGATAGTTGTGGCCACCCTCGTGGAGGATCAGTTCTTGGCTGGCCGAGCCGTTGTGCATCATCATCGGGAACTCGGTCCCGCCGCCCTCGATCCGATGGACGTTGGTCATCTGGGGCCAGGGGTACTTCCCGAAGAGCGAGTCGAGCCACTCGAGGGCTACTTCAGTCCGCTTGACCGCGACATTGCCGCCCCAGGTCGCCTCATCGCCCGGCTGATAGAGAGTGTGGACCGTGACGTCGCCCCACTGGCCGCCTTCGTACTTGTAGTCGGGCCGCATCGACATCGCGAAGTGATGCACCTGCTCGGCCCGCCAGACGATGGTCTTCCGGTTCGCGCCCTTGGAACGGCATGCCACGGCACTGTCGATCGGGGTGAGCGACGGATAGAACCGCCGCCGATACTCGACCGGCCGACTGGGATTCTGATTGGCCCGTTCCCACCCGGGGTCGCCGCAGAGCGGGACCCCGGTGGCCCCGACCACCTGGTCTTCCGGCACATCGAGCACCACGGTGAAGTCGCCGAAGTCGCCATAGAACTCGCCGGCTGGATAGAGCGGGTGCTCCTGCCAACCGTGTTTGTCATAGGCCACGACCCGGGGATACCACTGGGCGAAGTCGAAGGCCCGACCCCGCCGGCCCTGGCGCCGCGGCACCGTGGAGGGCCGGGCCAACCAATCGAGCTCGGCCTCCAGGCTCTCCCCCGGCAGGAGCGGCCGCGGTAGTTGGTAGCGGACCACCGTGCTATCGCGCGCAAACGGGTACGTCGGGGAGACCACGCTGCCCATGACTCGGACGTTCGAGACCTGATTCATCCCGAAATCGGGGTCGGTCAGATCATTGAACCGCCGCCGGTGCTCGGCGCTATCGGCGGCGGCCCACTTCGAACCGGGGCGAAAGGCATTGAGATAGAGGTGAAACGAGATCGTTGTGAGGGTGTCGGGTGAGTTGTTCCGGTAGGTGACCCGCTCGGTGCCCCGTAACAGGCCCGCTGGTTCGTCGAGCGAGGCCTCGATGGTGTACGCCACATGCTGTTGCCAGTAGGGCGGAGTCGCGGCCTGGAGCATGACGAGGAGCGGAAACAGCATCGGGCCTGTTGGTTGGGTGGCCCCGAATCTTACTTGATTGGGAAGAAAGTGTGCACCGGCTACGACCTCTAGCCGGTATCAGCGGATCAGGACCGAATTGTACTCGCCGCCATAGTCGTCGATTTCGACAACCCTCTCGATGGCCCCGGTGCCGATTGAGGCGACCACCACCCGAATCTTTTCCGCCAAGAGTGCCCCCAATCGAAACGCACCCGTTCCCAGAGTAATGAATACGCGGTCTCCGGATGCGGAGAAGACGGCGCGACGCGCCGACAGCGGTACATCGACCGAACCAAGGGGCCGGAGGTCAACAACTGAGATCGGTCGGAGGATCTGGTCAAAGATGGGCACGACACCCGATGGCGTTCGAAAGCCGTCTTGACCAGGGTCAGGAATCGCGATTCGCCGACCGTCGGCCGATGCAGCCACGGAAGCTCTCCACCACCGCGTTGTCGTAGCAGTCGCCCGCCGGCTCATGCTCACCGTGATGCCGTGGGCTGCGAGGACGGCGCGGTAGTCCTGACTCGCGTAGACGCTGCCTCGATCCGAGTGTGGAGCCGGACCCCGCCGCGGACCGCCAGGGCGCGGGCCAGCGCCGTCTGGATCAGGTCGCGATCCAGGTGCGCACTCGTCGCCCAGCCGACGATCCGGCGCGCGCACAGGTCGAGGACGACGGCCAGATAGAGCCACCCTTCGTCGGTCCAGCAGTACGTCACATCCGCCACCCAGGCCTGATTGGGGGCGGTGTCGGGTAGGCGGTCCATCCACAACCGAACCCGGTCCACGCTACGCACGACGGCTGATGATCGTGCGAGGGGTTACACGTCGGTAGAAGCGATGTCACCGCACGACGGTCAAACTTCGTTCCGGCTGACCGGCATATCTTGAACAATCTTGCGACGAGTAAGCCGCCGTCTTCGCGCCCGAGCCTCTGACCGGCGCGGATGCTTCCCTCGCGCTTGCGAGCATCGCCATGCTCTCCCGTCGGCTTCGGAAGGAAGCGGCCGCACCAGCGACCGAAGACCGGTAGCGACCTCCTCTGACCACGGCGGCTGCGGGCTAGTGGCGGCTGAACACCGCGCCGTGCGGGACCGCCTGACCGTCGAGCCGAAAACCCGGCTCGGTGCTCCCCGCCGGCCGGAACCGCCGATCGATCGAGAGCTGTGATCCGGATCCGACACATCGAGACTCACGACCGCGTTCCCGGAAGGTACCGTGACTAAGTAGTAGGGGCCCGACCGGAAGATCGAACGAATGCAGGAGCGTCAGGTCGGACAGGCGCCAGATCTGGACCACCCCGATCGAATCCTCGGTGGCCATGTCGGTGGTGGTCACGACGATCCGATCCATCGCCGGCAGGATCGCGCCGAGTACGGCCGGACCCGGCGGTTGGCCCCCGGACCGTTGGCCGAGGCGCTCCGAACCACCCGGCCCCGGGGGGTGATTTCGGCGAGTCCGCCGGGAGCGATCCCCGCGGCATCGTGTTGCATCTGATAGGTGGCCAGC
>JANNQX010000064.1:0-1641 GCA_031400975.1 Gemmatimonadota bacterium | reverse complement strand
GCGGTCACTCGGGCCGGGGACAACGTGTACTTCGATGCGGAGCGGCTGGCGGAGTTTCTGTTTGGGTCGCACATGATGGCCAACTTCATTGTGGTGGGGGCGGCGTATCAGGCGGGGCTGATCCCGCTCGCGGCGGAGAACATCGAGAAGGCGCTCGAACTGAACGGCACCGCGGCGGAGGCCAACATCCAGGCGTTTCGGGTGGGGCGGCAGGTCGCGGTGGATCCGGCCTGGGCCGACCGGCTGGTGACGTCGCGGGCCGCGGCGGCCGAGCCTCAAGCGCCGGTACTGACGCCGAGTGTCCGGGCCATGGTCGATGCCACCGGCGCCACCGGCGAGACGAGGCGGTTGCTGGAGATCCGGGTGCCGGATTTGGTGGCGTACCAGAACGAGGCGTACGCCAAGCAGTACGCCGATTTCGTGGCGATGGTGTGGAAGAAGGAGCGGACGGTTGGGGCCGACACGGCGTTGTCGGCGGCGGTGGCGCGGTATCTGTACAAGCTCATGGCATATAAGGATGAGTATGAGGTGGCGCGGTTGGCGCTGGACCCGAAGCTCGACGAGGCGTTGGTCGAGAGTTTTGGGGTTGGGGCGAAGATGAGCTATCGGCTCCATCCGCCGGTGTTGCGGGCGATGGGGATGAAGAAGAAGATTGCGTTGGGGCGGTGGTTCCGAGGGGTGTTCCGATTGCTGTACGGAGCCCGAGGGCTAAGGGGGACGGCGTTTGATCTGTTTGGGCGGGACAGCATCCGGAGGTTGGAGCGGGAGTTGATCGGCGAGTATCGTGGGTTGATCGAGGCGGCGGTGGCGGGGCTGTCGGCCCTGAGCTTCGAGAAGGCGGTCACATTGGCGAGAGCTCCGGACATGATTCGAGGCTATGAAGGCGTCAAGAAGAAGAACGTCGAGCGTTTCCGACAGACGATTCGGCTGATTCGGGACGCCGCAGCCGCGGCCCAAGACCCCGGGCGGGCGCCCCTGGTTAGGTTCCGTGGCTAGTCGGTAGGAACAGGCTCTGCGCAGGGTGCCGGGCAGTCAGTATCCGAGTAGGCTTGTCCTCACACGACCAGGCTTTCGGAGTGCAAGGCGCTCGCGATGCACCAGTGGGCGACACGCCCGACTGGAACAACCGCTGTCGCCATTCGTTTGTCCAGATCACCGCGGATTTTGTCGGCCTTTCGAGCCTGGCTGTAAACGTGGCTCTGGCTCTCAGGCGGCGACGCCTCTAGACATGTTAACTTGAGGTCCCTTGCCCCAACTCGATCAGATCTATACGCCAGACGACATCGCGACCGAGCTCCTGCGGTACGCCCAGGTACGGCGAGTCGCGACTATAGCAGATTTCGCCGCTGGCGCCGGGGCCCTCTTAGTCGCCGCGAAGCGCCGCTGGCCCACAATCCGTGTGGTTGCCGCTGACATTGATTTCCCCTCCGTGGCAAGACTACGGAGATGCCACCCTAGCTGGACGGTCTCTCGAGTGCACTTCCTGTCCCATCAAGTCACTCACACCCTGCTGCACAGGACCCTCGCCAGGACGCCAGCGGACCTTGTGCTCCTTAATCCCCCGTTCTCGTGTCGGGGAGCAGCCCGCGAGACTGCCGTCGTTCGAGGCCAAGAGATGAGGGGGAGCAAGGCCGGCGCCTT
>JANNQX010000063.1:0-3079 GCA_031400975.1 Gemmatimonadota bacterium | reverse complement strand
CTGGCAGGCGCCGTAATACCCCGAGGGCGACACCGCGAGGACGCGACACATCAGGGTGATCCGGAACTCCGCGCGGTGCTGGGTGATACAGGCGTACTTCGCACTCACCGGAGTTCCCTCGCGAAGTACCCCGCCGCTTTTGTTGCAAAGGCGTTCTCCTGGCGGAGGATGTCATTCTCGCGCTGGAGCCGACGCACCTCGGCCTCGAGATCGGCGGCCGCCCGGACGGCACCCGAGGTCTTCCCCCCCAACTGCCGGTCCCATCGCCTGAGAATATCCGGGCGGACGCCCAGCTCGCGACCCATCTGCGCCACGGTCACGCCTTGGAGCCGTCGTTCCCCCAGGCGTCGGACCGCTTCGCTCTTGAACTCCAGGCTAAATGCTCGTCGCTTCTTCCCCATGTCCCACCTCCGGTCCCGAACGATAGTCGAGACAGTTGAGGTGTCCACCAAATCGGGGCAGGTTCAGGCCTGATATCAAGTTTGTAGTGCAACCGTGACGGTCAGGGGACATAGCATTCCTTCCGGGGTGCGATAGGCCAGGCGTTTGCGGGGGCGGCGATTGAGCTTGGTGGCGATGCGGGTGCAGTCGGATTGGGAGAGGTGGGCCATCGACTCCCCCTTGGGCCAATACTTGCGGAGCAGACCGTTGGTGTTCTCGTTGGTACCCCGTTCCCAGGCGTGGTGGGGGGTGGCGAAGTAGAAACGAACCCCGACCTGGGTTTCGAGCGCGGCGTACTGGTGAAACTCGGTCCCGTTATCGACGGTGAGGGTCCGCACGGGATGGGGTTGCGCGGCGATGAGGCGGCGGGCCCGCTGATTGACGTGCCGCCCGGTGCGTTGAGCGAGCTTGCCGATCGCGACGAAGCCCGACTTCCGTTCGACCAGCGTCAACACGCACGGGCCGGCTTGGCCGGCGCCCAGCACGGTGTCGCCTTCCCAGTGTCCGAGAACGGTGCGCGCGGTGGCCGCCGCGGGTCGGTCGGCGATGGGCCGTTTGACCGCGAGCCGGCCCCGACTGTCGTACCGGCCGTAGCGCTTGCGTCGCTGCTTCCGGGCCCCGCGGAGCTGGAGGTACAGCACGCCGCCTCGGGCCGATCGTCCCAGATGTGGCGGTAGATGGTTTCATGACTGATCGACAGGGTGCCATCCCGGCCGAAGCGGCTGGCGATCTGCTCGGGGCTCCATTCGTCGGCGAGGCGCCCCTGGACCAGGCGCCAGGCCGCCGGTCCAAAGCGCTGGTTCCGCCGGGAGCGGGCGCGGCGTGCGGTGGCGTACGAGTGGTCGGTTTCGGCGCGATACCAGCCGTCATGATGGGTGATGTTGCGGCGCACTTCGCGCCCGACCGTGCTTCGGTGGCGGCCCAGGATGCGGGCGATGGCGGCGGCACAGAGTCCCTGTCGTCGCAGCAGGGTCAGGGTGTAGCGTTCGGCCGCGGTGATCTGGTGGTAGTTCATGGGACCGTCCTATCTCTTGGCGGAGACGGAAGGGTACCACCCAGCAGGTCATCGCGACCCCGGCTTCGCCCTGTTGCACTTAGTATATGAATCCACACCTTCATGAAGGCATTTTTTGTGCACCATCCGTCTGCCACAGTCGTCTTCGCACTCATGCAGACCACCGACTCACTGGAGGAAGCCTTTGCCATCTTGCCGCCGCTTGTCCAGCTTTGTTGCTCTTTCCGCATTCCTCGCCGCCTTTGGCTGCAGTGATCCGCTTGGCCCGTTTCAACCCGAGATCACCAACACCATCGACAGTTTCCAACTTCAGGCCACGGGTGTTACCGGCGTCACCTCGACGTTGACCTACTCGTGGACCAACACCGGGGCCCGGGCCACGATCAACCACTCGACCACAACCACAGCAGGCAATGCCCGCATCGTCATCCGCGACGGGGCCGGTACGATCGTCTACGATAAAGCCCTTGCACCAAGCCTAAACGAACCCACGGCGTCCGGTACGGTCGGTACCTGGACCATCCAACTGGCGCTGGCGAGCTACAGCGGTACAATCAACTTCCGAGCGCAGAAGCTCTAAGGCCCACTCGCGTTTGCCGCCGCCGGCTAACTCAGTATTGGAGTCGGACGGGCGCTCAGGTCCTTACGGCGCCCGCCGCTCACACTAGCCGAGAGACAGCGCCCGAGCACCTCGGACTCCATGACCACTCCGACCGGCATCGTCATCCTCGACGCCAACCGCTTCAAGCATCTCGGGCTAGAGAAGGTCCGTGACGGGTGCGACGTTCACTTAGGGCAGTTGGTGCGACCCTCTGGCCGACCGCCGTGAATGTCCTGGAGATCGCAAAGAATCCTCATCGGGCGTCGCGTCAACGCGGCTTACAAGCGGTAGGAGAGTTCCTTGATGGTCGTCCGCTGCTTCCGCTTCCTGAGATCGTCCTTAAGGAAATGGGCCATGCGGTGGTCGCTGGGGAGAACTCCTTTTCGTTCGGCGCGTCCGGCTTTGAGTGGATGGTAGAGAACCCGGGGCTGGCGCTTGGCCAGAAGTGCGAACCAGCGATGGCGCCCCCTGAGCGAACCACGTACTATGATCGGTATGCGCCCGCGGTTTCTTGGCCCCCTGGTCTTCCTGTCGGCCTGCTCAGGCGCCGGCGAGAGATCTGATTCAGAGGCCGGCTGGTCCTCCGTCGACTCGGCGCGCGTGGACGCGATTCTCGCACCGCTCGTCGCCGCCCATGAGTTCATGGGCGCCGTGGCCTTCGTGCGCGACGGCAAGGTAGTCCACGCACAGGGCGTGGGAATGGCTAACGCCGCCGTGGGCCGCGCCTTCACGCCCGCCACGCCCGGGGACGGCGGCTCGCTCGCCAAGACGCTCACCGCCGCCGCCGTGTGGACCCTCGTGCACGAGCGGCGGATCGCGATCGACACGCCGGTGACCGCCTACGTTCCCGAGTATCCGCACCCCGGGACGACCGTTCGCCAGTTGATCGGGCACACGAACGGGCTACCGCCCTACTATGAGGAGTTCAACCCGTACTTTGGGCCGCACGACCTCCGCACAACGGTAGGACTCCTCGCCGTGGTGCGGCGGGTGATGCCGCAGCCGCGCTTCCGACCCGGTAC
>JANNQX010000062.1:0-88686 GCA_031400975.1 Gemmatimonadota bacterium | reverse complement strand
CCGTTCACCAACCGAAGCTATGGAACCACGACGTGCTGGCCCCACCCGACGAAGGAAATCAACGGCGCGTGAGATCGGCGGGGGCTGGTCGAAAGAAGGCTAGATTGTGGGGCCGGAGTTCCTTCCGGCCTCTTTTCATTGGGTACTCTTGAGGAATCATGAGAGAGACTGCGTTGCGGATCGGCCTCGGCCTGATGGTAGTAGTGAGTGTTCAACCCCTGGTCGCGCAGGCACCTGCCGACACGGGGTGGGACGTCACCAAGCCCCGGGGCCGGACCCGAGAGATCGATTTCACTGTCGACGAGGGCACCTGGACCTCCGTCGACGCATCGAATGACGGGAAATGGATCGTCTTTGACCTGCTGAGCCAGATCTATCGAGTCCCGGCCGCCGGCGGGCCAGCCGAGTGCCTGACCCAGAGCGCGGGAATTGCGGTCAACTTCCATCCCCGCTTCTCGCCCGACGGCAAGACGATCGCTTTTATCTCCGACCGCAAGGGTCAGAACAATCTCTGGATCATGGACGCGGACGGGAGTAATCCGCGCTCCGTGGCGCTTGACCCCGCCGGGCTGATGCGGTCTCCCGCCTGGACGGCGGACGGCCAATACATCATGGTCCTCAAGGCGACTGGATTCGGTGGGCGGTCGATTGTGATGTACCACCGGAACGGAGGTCAGGGTGTCGAGCTGGTCAAAGGCGTGACCGGCAGGTCAGTGTCACGACCCACCACCTCGGCCGATGGGCGCTACCTCTACTACGACGTCTACACCGCCCAACCCACCGGCTTCTGGGGCCAGGAGGACGTCCTCAAAGGCACCATCCAGATCCATCGCTATGACCTCCAGAATGGCGACGTCCGGCCGATTACCGCCGGCGAGTCCCAGCAACAAGACCGGGCTACCAGTGGCGGTGCCTACGCCGCGGAGCCGAGTCCGGACGGGCGCTACTTGGCGTTCATGCGCAAGGTCCCAGGCGGCACGCTGGAGTACAAGGGCCAGGTGTTCGGGCCGAGGTCAGCCCTCTGGATTCGAGACCTTCGACTTGGGACTGAGCGGCTGCTGATGGACCCCGTCGAAATGGACTTGGCCGAGGAAAGTATTCCGATTAACGGAACCTACCCGGCCTATCGGTGGGTCGCGGACGGAAAAAGCATTGTGCTTCATCAGGGCGGGAAGATCCGCCGAGTCGACGTGGCCAGTGGTCAGGTGGCCACGATTCCGTTCGCGGCCAAGGTCGCACGGACCATCTCGGAGCAGGCCTGGACCAAGAACAAGATCTCCGACGGGCCCTTCGACGTCAGGTTTGTCCGGTGGGCCACGGCCTCGCCGAATGGCCGGACGGTCGCATTTCAGGCCTTGGGTCGGATCTACCTGATGGACGGCCCTAACGGGACGCCCAGGCGGCTGACCGCCCCGGCCTTTGTTCCCCAGGAGTTCCAGCCGGCCTGGTCGCCGGATGGGCAGACGATTGCCTTCACGACCGTCGACGACGGCCGGCTCGGGGCCCTCTGGCGGGTGCCGGTGGCCGGTGGGGCACCCGTCCGCCTAACAACGGACCCCGGGGAGTATCTCAACCCCACCTGGACTCCTGACGGTCGTGAGATTGTCGTAGCGCGAGGGTCGGGCGCGACGGCCCGGGGGTCGACTCTGTCCCGGAATCCGTACTACGATCTGGTCCGGATCGCGGCGGCGGGCGGCCCGGAGACGCCGGTGGTTCAAGTGGTCGTCGCTGGAGGTAGTGTCGATGACATCCGGGCCACGGTCGGCTCCGACGGTCGACTCTACTTTGGGACCGCGAAATCATTCGGACCCGGCGACGGGCTCCGACCGGCCTCCGGAATTCAAATTGCCTCGGTTCGAATGGACGGGACCGACAAGAGAATTCACGCCGACGTCAAGAACTCCACCGATGCCGCGGTCTCGCCCGACGGGAAGTGGCTGGCGTTCAACCAAGGCAGCAACATCTATCTGGCGCCGCTGCCGCTCGGGGGGTCCGGAGACCAGGTCCCCCTGATCGCCAAGAGCGGCGGCTCGTTCAACGCCGTCGCGCTGTCGACGGTGGGCGGTCTTTATCCGAGGTGGCGGAGCGCCACGGTAGTCGACTTTGCCAGTGCCAACCGGTTCTTCTCTCACGACGCCGTTACCGGCAAGACCGATTCCCTCACCATCAAGCTGTCGAGTCCGCGCGCGATTCCGAGCGGAACCATCGCGCTGACTGGGGCCCGGATCGTCACCCTCGAGAACAAGCGGGTCATTCCGAACGGCACCATTCTGATTAAAGCGGGGCGGATCACCTGCGTCGGAGCCTGCAACACCAAGGGCGCCGACCGCATCGTCAACGTCTCTGGGAAGACCATCATTCCCGGTTGGGTCGACATGCACGCCCATCATCACCGCGAGCACGTCGGGATGATGCCGAAGCACGACTTCGAGTCAGCCATCTATTTGGCGTACGGTGTCACGACGACGAGCGACCCGTCTACCTCCTCGGTGGCGGCCTTCCCGACCGCCGAGTTGATCGAGGCAGGGGAGACGGTCGGACCCCGGGTGTTTAGCGTGGCTGAGGCCCTCACCGCGGGCGATTCACCGTCCACCAACGAGGTCAGCAGCCGGGAGATTGCGGTGACTGAGGTCAAGCGGAGAATGTCATGGGGAGCCATGCTCCTCAAGCAGTATCTCCAGCCCACCCGGCAGCAGCGCCAATGGTCCGTCGACGCCGCTCGCGAAGTGGGCCTTCGGGTCACCGCCGAGGGTAGCATGGATCTCAATCACAAGGTCAGCATGGCGATGGACGGGCACACCGGATTCGAGCATGTTACCGTCCAGTCGCCCCTCTACAAGGACTTCGTCACCTTCATGGGCAAGACCCGGTCAGTCTATTCCCACACGCCGCTGGTCAGTGGGTTTGGCGCCTGGAACGAAGAGTACTTCTGGCAAGAGAGCCCGATCTGGCTCGACGCCAAGCAGCAGAAGTGGATTCCGTGGCGGCAGCTGATTCCCCATACCCGCCAGTTCATCCAACGACCGGAAACCGACTACTCCATCGGAATTCAAGCCCAACAGATCGCCGATATCATCGCGGCGGGCGGCTACTCGGCCGTTGGCTCGCACGGACAACAGCCGGGTTTGGGGAGCCACTGGGACGTCTGGATGGCTGCCAAGGCCACCGGGAACATGACGGCGCTCGAAGTGGCCAGTATGCACGGCGCGATCTTCCTGGGGCTCGAGGACGATCTCGGCTCGATCTCGCTGGGCAAACTGGCCGATTTGATGATCTTAAACGCCAATCCGCTCGACGATATCCGGAACACGGCCAACATCCGGTACGTGATGAAGGCTGGAACCCTCTACGACGCCAACTCGCTTGACGAGGTCTGGCCGCTGACCCGGAAGTACGGCGATACCTATTGGGTCGTGCCCGAGATGTACCGGCGCGATACCAAGCCGGTGGGCACGTTCGACCGGCCGCAATGAAACGGGAAGCCCCCTGATGCGAGCGACCGTGGTCTGGCTCTGGCTCGCCCTGATTGGCGGTTGTGCCAACGACGGCCCCTCGGCCACCGTGCTGATCGAGAATGTGACCTTGATCGACGGAACCGACGCCCCGGCCCAACCGGGGATGACGGTCGCGATTGACGACGACCGGATTGTGGCCGTGGGCCGGGCCGGCAAGGTCAAGGTCAGTTCGGCGGCCACCCGGATCGATGGCACCGGGAAGTACCTGGTTCCCGGGCTGTGGGACATGCACGTGCATCTGGGGTCATACCGAGAGCGGGCCCTGCCGCTGTTCCTCGCCAATGGGGTGACTACGATTCGCGAACTCGGCGGCGATCTCAAGACCAGTGGGTATCTCCGCCAGGAAGTTCGGGCCGGCCGAATGCTCGGCCCCGACGTGCTCCTCGCCGGCCCCACCCTCGATAGTCCCTTGGCGACGAAGGCCTGGCCGTCCGGGCGGGCGGCCGTCCCGACCCCGGCGGTGGCGCGGCAGGTGGTTGATTCCCTGGCGGCAATCGGAGTCGACGTCATCAAGGTTCATTCCAGTACCCCCCGAGCGGCCTACTTCGCCATTCTCGACCAAGCTCGCCAGCGGGGCCTGGTGGTCGCCGGCCATGTGCCGGACAGCGTGCTCGCCTCGGAAGCGATCGACTCCGGTCATCGAACGATCGAGCATGACTATGGCGTCGGTCTCGCTAACTCCGCGCGGGGGCCGGCCCTGACGGCGTGGATGCTGGCCGCCATGACGCGGTACGTCGACACGGCGAAAACTAGGTTTCGGATCTGGCCCTACCTCGTCCTTCGGTTCGCCGCGATCGATTCGGCCATGGCGAGTTACGATTGGAACGTCGCGCTCGGGTTTGCGAAAGCCGCCGCGGCCAAGGAGGTCTGGTTCGATCCGACCCTGATCGTAATGCGGACCCAGTTGCTCAAGAACGAGCCCAGGGAGCGGGATCTACCGGAGCTCCGGTTCGTGCCCAAGGCCGCCCGAGAGTTCGAAGACGGCGAGCCGCCGCTCACCAATCCGACGCCGGCCCAGCTGGAGCAGGGCAGGACCAGGTGGACCCATGTCCTCCGGAACTTCCGGTCCCTGGTCGAAGCCAAGGCCAAATTCGTGGCTGGCACCGACGCGCCGGTCATGCCACTGGTTCCTGGATTCAGTCTCCACCGCGAGCTTGAGCTTCTCGTCGAGATGGGCCTGACCCCTCTCGGCGCCCTGCAGGCGGCGACCCGGAACGCCGCCCAGGCCATGAAGAAATCCGACGAGGGAACCATCGAGCGAGGCAAGATCGCGAGCATGGTGCTGCTCCGGGCCGATCCGCTCGCCGATATTGGGAATGTGAAGGCGATTGAGACCGTGGTGGTTCGGGGCCGGCTCCTCGATCGTTCGGTGCTCGACCGGATGCTCCGCGATGCCGAAGCGTACGCGAAACAATAGGAGGTCTCGATGCAGGGTATGATGATGGACTGGCAGCTCAACTTGACCACGATGCTCGAACGGGCTCGCCGGCTTCACGGCCGCCGCGAAATCGTGAGCCGGACTCCGGCCGGGATGCACCGGTACACCTACCGAGACTATGTCGACCGGGTTGACCGGCTCCGGACCGCCTTGGCCAGGCTGGGGGTCAAGCCCGGCGACCGGGTTGCCACCTTCGCCTGGAACTCCTACCGGCACTTCGAGGTCTACTTTGCCGCGCCTTGTATGGGGGCCGTTATTCACACCCTCAACGTGCGGTTGTTTCCCGATCAGTTGATCTACATTGCCAATCACGCTGGAGACAAGGTGGTGTGTGTTGACGCGACCTTGCTGCCGCTGTTCCAAAAGATTCGGCCTCACCTCACGTCGGTCCAACACGTCATCGTGATTCCGGATGACGGCAAGCCGGTCGACCCCGCCGTCGGTGTCGACTATGAGCAGCTTCTAGCCGCGGCGGAGCCGGCCCAGGGGTATCCGGTCATCGACGAAAACTCGGCCGCCGCGATGTGCTATACCTCCGGCACCACCGGGAATCCCAAAGGCGTCGTGTATTCCCACCGGGCTATCGTCCTCCACACGATGGTCCAGACCGGGGCGGACATGATGAACCTCCGGGCTTCCGACGCCATCCTCGCCATCGTGCCGCTGTTCCACGCCAATGCCTGGGGCTTGCCCTACGCCGGCGTCATGACGGGCGCCAAGATGGTCTGGCCGGGGCCGTTTCTGCAGCCCCAGGATGTCGCCGAGCTGATCGAGGCCGAAGGCGTCTCGTTCATCGGTGGGGTGCCGACCATCATTGGGGCGCTCTATCAGTACCTCAAGGCCAATCGCGACAAGCATGACGTCTCATCACTCCAGAGCATTGCCGTGGGCGGGTCTGCCTGTCCTCGATCGCTGATGGAAGGATTCCGGAATGACTTCGGGGTCTGGATTACCCACGCCTGGGGGATGACGGAGACCACCCCGCTCGGAAGCCTCTGTGGCATCAAACCGCATCTGCAGAACCTCCCGGCGGAGGAAGAACTTCAGTACCGGCTCAAACAGGGAACCCCAGCGCCGTTCGTCGAAGTACGGATCGTCGATGAAGCCGGCCGCGAACTTCCGTGGGACGGAGTCGCTTTTGGTGAACTTCAAGTCCGGGGTCCTTGGATCATCAAGGGCTACCACAATGACCCTCGGAGTGGCGAGTGTTTTCAGGACGGGTGGTTCCGCACCGGCGACGTCTCGACGATCGACCCAGAGGGGTATCTGCAATTGGTCGATCGGACCAAGGACGTCGTCAAGAGCGGCGGCGAGTGGATCTCGAGTGTCGACCTGGAAAACGCCATCATGATGCATCCCGGTGTCCTCGAAGCCGCGGTGGTGGGCATTGCCCATCCGAAGTGGCAGGAGCGGCCGCTGGCCTGCGTGGTGTCCAAACCCGGCCTGACCCTGACCCCCGGCGACATCATCGCGGCAATCAAAGATCGGTTCGCCACCTGGTGGTTGCCCAATGATGTAGTGTTTATCGAGGCCGTGCCTAAAACGAGCGTCGGCAAGTTCGACAAAAAGGTCCTCCGGGAACGATTCCGCGATCACCAATGGACTGAATGACAATGAAGATGAACCGACTCCTGATCGGTGTGGCCCTAGTGGTTGGCTGCGCCCGGTCTGAGGCGCCGCCGTCCGCTGGTGCCCCCACCGAGATCCTCTGGGACACCTGGGGGGTGCCCCATATCTTCGCGCGCAGCGATTTCGAAGCCTTTAAGGCTTTTGGATACGCCCAGGCAGCCAGTCATGGCAATCTCATCCTCAAGCTCTACGGGGAGGCCCGTGGGCGGGCCGCCGAGTACTGGGGCGAAGCCAACCTGTCATCGGACCGGTTCGTCCGGACCATGGGAATCCCGGCCCGGGCAGAGCAATGGTATCAGCAGATCGACCCGACCTATCGGGCCAGTCTTGATGCCTTTGCCGAGGGATTCAATCAGTACATTCAGACCCACGACGACAAGATCGCCGACAGTTTGAAGGTTGCACTTCCGGTCACGCCGCAGGACGTCCTGGCCCATGGCCAGAAGATCATCAACTTCCTGTTCATGTTCTTCGGACAGGTCGACCTCCCGACCACCATGACCAACGATGTCCGGCCCGGGTCGAACATGTGGGCCATCAGTCCGAAACGGTCGGCGACTGGCAACGCGCTTTTGCTCGGCAACCCTCATTTGCCGTGGAATGACCGGTATTTGTTCTTCGAAGCCCACCAGGTCACGCCCGATCGCAACTTCTACGGTACCACCCTGGTTGGGATGCCGACGCCGACCATTGGGTTCAACGATTTTCTGGGGTGGTCCCACACGGTCAACACCCAGGACGGGGTGGATGTGTACCGGCTCACGAAGCAGGGCCGCGGCTACCGGTACGAGGGCACCGAGCAACCCTTCGTCCTCCGTACCGAGCTGATCAACGTGAAGGGGCCGGGCGACGTCCAGCGCACTGACACTCTGGTCGTCAAGGAGTCGATTCATGGCCCGGTGTTCAGCGAGGGCGCGAAAACGGCCCTGGCGGTGCGGGTAGCCGGACTCGACGATCCGAACACGTTCGAGCAGTGGTGGCGGATGGCCGGGGCCAAGTCGATGGCCGAGTTCGAGGGCGTCGTCAAGGAAATCCATATCCCGTTCTTCAACATCATCGCCGCCAGCCAGGATGGGCACATCTACTACTTCTTCGGCGGCAAGACGCCGAAACGGAGCCGGGGAGACTTCGCCTATTGGTCCGGTCCGGTCCGAGGGGATAGCTCGGCGTTGGTCTGGAACGAGATGCTGTCGTACGACCAGTTGCCTCATCTGATGGACCCGGCCAATGGCTGGTTACAAAACGCCAACGATCCGCCGTGGACCGTCAGCTTCCCCCTGGTGTTCAACCCGGATTCTTTCCCGGCCTACGTGTCGCCGAGGGAAATGAGCTTCCGGCCCCAGCGCTCGGCCGCGATGCAGCTGGCCGATTCGAGCATAACGCTTGAGGAGTTGGTCGAGTACAAGCACTCGACCAGGATGGGCCTAGCCGACCGGTTGCTTCCCGAATTGTTGGCGGCCGCCCGAAGCCGCGGTGACGCCGATGCCAAGCGTGCCGCTGAGGTCCTCGAGAAATGGGACCGGAGCGCTGACGCCGGAAGCCGGGGCGCCATCCTGTTTCAGAACTGGGTCCAGGCGCTCTTCAAGGTATCAAAGGGGAATCCGTTTGCTCGTCCCTGGCGGCTCGACTCCGCGCTCACCACCCCAGCGGGGCTCGGCAACCCGGCGCAGGCAGCCGCCGCACTCAGTGAAGCGGTCAAGGAAACCGAAAAGGCCTTCGGGGCCCTCGACGTGCCGTACGGTGACGTGATGCGGCTCCGATACGGCCAGCATGATCTCCCCGGAAACGGAATCTCGGGAGACCCGTTCGGTGTCTTCCGGGTCGCCTACTACGCGGAGGACAAGGACGGCAAATTCACCAATGTCGGGGGCGATTCCTACTATCAGGCGGTCGAGTTCTCAAGGCCGGTTCGGGCCAAGGTCCTGACGGCCTACGGCAACTCGACCCAACCGGGCTCGAAGCACATTGGCGATCAGCTAGAACTCTACTCCAAGAAACAAATGCGCGACGCATGGCGGACCCGAAAGGAAATCGAAGCGAACCTCGAATCGCGCGAGGAAATCAAGTAAGCCGGGGCCACTCACGGCCGAGGCACCACGGGCAGGTCGATGAACGATGGCCCCCGAAGCACGGTGATCGCCACGTCGCCGCTCGACGGCAGGCGTTGAAAGGTCTCTTTGTCTGCCCCCGCGATCGCCACCCGGATCCGGTGACCCGCCTTGAACAACACCGAGGTCGGAATCAACTGGAACGTCAAGGTCGCGGTCCGGCCGGGAACGAGTGGCTGTCCATCGCGGCGTTGGTAGGTCCGGTACGGATACAGGGTCCGGTACGGAGCCTTCTCCGTCGACAGCTTTCGGTGAAGGGCCCGGAGCATGCCTTCGGTGATGTAGGTCGAGGTTCCGTCGGGCGACACGTCCTCCAGGTAGACGAAGAAGTTCCCGTCAGTCGCGGTCGACGTGACCGCCAGGGTCACGACGGCGTGTCCGGTGACCTCCATATCGGGCTCGAGCGGTGCCGAGGTGTATGTCAACAGCTTGGCGTCCTGGGCCGACCGCTCCGGATAGACGACGTCACTGCCGCCGAGTTGGGTGTACCATCGGTTGCTGGTGCCGGTCGTGGCGTCGAAGTCGACCTGGTAGGCGTCGGCTCCGGCCGCCGGTTTGGCCGGCGTCAGCGATTTCTCCCCGGCCAGGTAGAACCGCCGCGATGTGGTGCCGGCCACCGGCCAGACGGCGGTCTTCTTCCAGACCTCTTCGCCCAACGTATAGTAGATGATGGCCTTTTCATTGAGGCGGTTCGGTTTGCCCTTCATGTACTGGTCGAAGAAACACGCGGCCTGCTCGGTTTGTCTCGCCGAGCTCGGCTCGGTCGGCCGGTTGGCCGGAAGAAACGGGCTGGTGTGAAAGCCCCCCCCATGGCTCCACGGGCCGATCACCAGAATCTGGGGGTTCGACCAGTTCCTGAATCGGTTGATCGCCCCTTGGGACGTGCCGGCGTCGAGCCAGCCGGCCCAGCCGAAAATCGGGATCCTGGACCGCTCCACCGCCGCGCGAAGCCGATAGGTGCCGGACTGATCGTTGGTGGCGCCGCCGAACTGCTTCACGACGTCATCTCGGTAGACGATCGAGCTGTCCATCGCCAGATGCAGCGGAGGGTTCTTCTGGTGGTCCTTCACCGCGTCGGCCAGGAGCCGGCCGTCGGTATCCGCGTCGACCCGGCGGACCCCCTTCGGCGCGTCCGGCACCTTGTTCATGTCCATGGCGTACACCATCGTGCCCCAATCCCGCAGCAGCATCTGATTGGTGACCCCGCCCGGGTAGGTCAGGTCCGCGTAGACATCGAAGTCCATGAAGCGGGGAACCACGGCTTTGACGCCCGGGTGGTTGGCGGCCGCGACCAGCTGGGCCGTATTGCCGGTATACGAGGTCCCGATCGAGCCGATCTGGCCATCGGACCACGGCTGCTTCGCGATCCAACCGACCAGTTCAGCGATGTCCTTCACCTCTTGGGGTGCCCAGGGGTAGTACCATTGGCCGAAGGAAGCCCCGGTTCCGCGGACGTCCGCGTACACGTAGGCATAGCCCCGCGAAAGAAAGAACTGCTCCATTTGTCCCGCCGGCTGGCCCTCGGCGGCTCGCCAGTAACGGGTCGATACCAAGATCGTCGGAAGCTTGGTGCCGGCGGCAAGGTCATTGGGAAGGAACACGTCCACGGCAAGACGGACCCCGTCTTTCATCGGGACGTACACCGAGGTCCGTGCGACCTCGACGGCCCCGGCGGTTATCGGCGCTGGGCAACTCTGCAGCGGCTCGGGTTGTTGCCCCAACAAGGGGGCGGCGAACAACGCGGCTCCGATCAGTCCATTCCGAATCCGTCCCATGGTCAAACCCCTTTCCATACTGGCGGTCGCTTCTCGATAAAGGCCTTGAGCCCCTCTTCGATGTCTTCGCTGGCCATGCAGGCCATCATCCCATCAACTTCATACTGCATCATGGCCTCGAGGTCCACTTCCCAGGTCCTCCGGAGCAATTTCTTGATCAATCGCACCGAGATCGGAGCGTTGGCCGCGACTGCGGTGGCCAGGGCCGCGGCCCTGGTCAGCAGCTGGTCGGCGGGAAGCAGCTCGGTGATCAGGCCCGCCGCCAGCAGTGTTTGCGCCGGGACCCGCTCGCCCGTCAACAGCCATTGGGCAGCCCGGCCGTGGCCGACGATCCGAGGCAGGTAGTGCATGACGCCGTTGGTTTCGAACAGCCCTCGCTTGACCTCCGACAGCATCAGTTCAGTGGCCTCGGTGCCGATCCGGATGTCCGACGCCAGCGCCAGTTCAGCCCCGACTCCGACCGCGATTCCGTTGATCGCCGCGATGAAGATGACCGGGCTCTCGACCATCCGGCGGGTCAGGTCTTGGAATTGGTGGAGCTGGCGGTGGGCGTCACGCACGAGGGCCTCGCCTTGGGGCGCGGCGTCCATTTCCTTCAGGTCCGCGCCCGCGCTGAAGGCTCGGCCGGTGCCGGTAACTACGACGGCCCGCAAAGCGGGATCGAGCGAGAGCCGTCCGACCAATGCGTGGAGGTCGTTCATCGAAGCGCGGTCCATCGCATTGAGCCGGTCGGGCCGGTTGAACCGGATCAAGGCCGTGTGCGGCCCGGTGGATTCGAACAGGATGCGGTCGGCGGGCATCGGTGGTCCTCGATCAGGGTTACCGTAGAAAACAACATTCGTTATGTTCGATCGTCAAGGCGCTACGCCTGCTGCCAAAGGACTCCCGGATGACCGATCAGACCACCCATCGGACGATTGGACTAGGCGGGGCCGTGTTTACCCTGGTCGGCTACGTGATCGGCGCGTCGATTTTCGTCCTGCCCGGTCAGCTGGCGGCTGAGGCCGGGCCGGCCGCGGTGGTCTCGTATCTGATCGCGGGGGCTTTGGCGGCTGTCTCCTGCCTGGTCGGCGCCTCGATCGGGAGCACGGTCCCCGTCAGCGGAGCCGGCAATGTGGCCGTTGCCCGGGCTTTGGCACCGGTGTACGGTTTCCTTGGCGTCTGGATTACCCTGGTGGCCGTCGTCGTCAGTATTGCGCTGGTGGCGTACGGGCTGGCCGACTACGTCGCCTACTTCTGGCCGGCGATTGATCGGCGGTGGCTTGCCCTTGCATCGGTGGTGGTGTTTGCCGGCTTGAACCTGACGACGGTGCAATTGGCGGTTTGGGTTCAGATCGCGATGACCGTCGGATTCCTGGTGGTCATGCTAGGGTTCGGCATCGGCGGGGTGGTGCATGCCAAGCCCGAGTTGATCACCCCGTTCATGCCGAACGGCTTCGGTCCGGTGGCCAGCGGCGCCGTGCTTGCCTTCTTCTCGTACGCCGGCATCACCGTCATCACCGAATTGGGTGGCGAAATCAAGAACCCGGCCCGGACCATTCCCCTGACCCTGTTGATCGGGTTTCTCATCGTGCTGACCAGCTACGCTTTGGTGGCCTTTTCGGTCCCCGCGCTGCTCCCCTGGCAAACCCTCAAGGAGACCAGCGCCCCGATCGCTCGGGCGGCCCAGGTGTTTTTGCCGGCCTGGGCCGGGGGCGTCGTTGCGGCCGCCGCCTTGCTCGCGGCGGCAACCTCGATCAACGGGATGTTGCTGGTTCATTCTCGGGACGTGCTCGCGATGGCCCGCGCCCGGGTCTTTCCCGAGGTGCTGGCCGCCAGGAATCGGGCAGGGGTCCCCGTCCAGGCGGTTGCCCTGGTCTCGGTCCTGGCGATCGGGGCGGTGCTCCTGGGAGGGACCGTCCGCCAGTACGCGATGATGGCGGTCATGAGCGTCATGATTCTTCAAGTATTTCAGGGCTTGGCGCTGATGCGGTTGCCGAGAGTGATGCCCGCGGAATGGGCCGAGGCCGGGTTCAAGCTCCAAGGGACGACGCGGACGGTGGTGGTGGTCCTGCTCGTGGCGGTCTCGATCGGGTTCTTTGCCCTTGGCTTCCTCGACAACCTGCTGGTGTCGGCCGCGTACGGGGTGGTCGTCGTCGGCGGCGCCGGGTACTACCACGTCCGCCGAAACGCCCTGGCCCGGACCGGCTTCGACATGGATGCCGTACTCCGAAGCGGCGCCTCCGCCGAAGGTTGATCGCCGAGCGCCACAAGGGCAGGGAGGCGAAACGGCATTCGAATGTTCTCCTAGGACGCCCCCGGGGCTAGAATTCGGGGTCTGGTCCGGTGTTGACCTTCGCCTACGGATTCGTTCATGCGCCGTTTCAATCTAGTTCTCTTGCTCACGAGTGCCGCGGCCTTTCCGCTGGCGGCCCAAGACGATCAGTACCTGGCCCTGGCCAAGAAGGTCCTGGCCACCACTCCCCTCATCGACGGCCACAACGACTTGCCCTGGCGGCTCCGGGAAGACAAGTCGGGCCTCGCCATGGACGTGGTCGGCTATGACCTCCGCGGTCGGACCGCCGGACACACGGACTTCGACCGCCTCAAGAAGGGCATGCTCGGGGGGCAGTTTTGGTCGGTCTACATCCCAGGCGAAATCAAGGACTCAGGTTTTGCCCGGGTCCAGCTCGAGCAGATCGATGTCGCCAAGCGGATCATCGAGCGCTACCCCGATCGGCTTCAGTACTGCGCCACGGCCTTGTGCCTGCGCCAGGCGTTTGGTGAAGGCCGAATTGGCTCGATGCTTGGCATGGAAGGCGGCCACGCGATCGAAAACTCCTTGGGCGCCCTTCGCGCCTACTACGATCTCGGCGTCCGCTACATGACCCTGACCCACAACGTGACCCTCGACTGGGCCGATGCGGCACTCGACAAGCCCACCCACAGTGGCCTGACCCGGTTCGGCGAGGAAGTCGTCCATGAAATGAATCGGCTGGGGATGCTGCTGGATCTTTCCCACGTCTCACCCGCAGTGATGAGCGACGCGCTCAACACCACCGCGTCGCCGGTCATCTTCTCTCACTCCGGGGCCCGGGTGATGTCGAACCATCCCCGGAACGTGCCGGACTCGATCCTGGCCCGGGTGCCCAAGAACGGCGGCGTGGTCATGGTCCCGTTTGTGACCTCGTTCGTGTCCCAGAAGGTCTACGATCGCGACCTGGCTCGAGGAGCCAAGCGAGCCGAGCTGGTCCGGATGGCCGGCGCCGATCAGGAGCGCATCACCCGGGAGTTGAAGGCCTGGGACGCCGCCAATCCGGCTCCGAGGGTCACCCTCGCCGAGGTGGCCAATTCCATCGACTATGTCCGAAAAATCGCCGGTGTGGATCACGTAGGTATCGGTAGCGATTTTGACGGCATCGAAGATGTCATTGACGGCCTCGAGGACGTTGGGACCTTTCCGACGTTGTTTGCCGAGCTGGCCCGGCGGGGCTGGACCGAGTCCGATCTCCGAAAGCTGGCCGGGGAGAACGTTCTTCGAGTCATCGAGACGGCCGAGAAAGTCGCGGCCCGGCTCAAGAAGGAGCGGCCGGCCTCGACCAAGACGATTCAGCAGCTGGACAAGAAATCAGTTTCCTGAACCAAGGAGAGTTCCATGAAGTTCGCGACGGTGGCCGCGTTGGGTCTCCTGACCGGGGCCTCAGAGGCAGTGGCCCAGTCGGAGGAGTCACTTCGCCGGTTCTTTGAGGGCAAGTCCGTGGTCGTGAAGATCGAGATGCCCGGAACTGAAGACGGCATCGACGTCCATCCTGGAACCTCCCAGCCGGTCGATTTTCCGCGGGTGGCCAAGCGGCTGAAGGAGCATGGCACCTCGATTCGCCGGGGCCAGGAAATGCTCATCACCAAGGTCAGGGTGAAGAAGGACTTGATCGAATTCCAGTTGGGCGGCGGTGGCTACGGGACCTTTGGGGACGAGACGGGGAGCTACGTCTCGACCCAGTCGGCCGACAAGAGCACCCGCGAAAAGAACCTGGAGAAGGAAGTGCCCGGGATCACCGATGCCACTGCCAAGAAGAAGGCCCAAGAAGAGCTTGATGCCCTTCGCAAAGAGCGAGGGAGGGCCGATGCGGCCAACCGGGCCGCCGTGGCCCAAGCGCAGCAGGCGAAGGATGCGAACGTTCGCCAGCGGCGGGCCGAAAGCGGGTCCCGCTTCAACCTCCGATACAAGCCCGTCGTACCCGCTGAGGCGATCACGCCGGACGGCGTGATGCGAGCCCTGGCGGAATATGTTGATTTCTCGCTGGTGCTGGCCTCAAAGACCGAGCGGCCGGGGCTCTATGGCGAAGCCACCAAATCGGGGGCCGTCGGGACCGATCCCCTTACCGGCCTCCGCAAAGGGATGCTGGCCGAGGAAGTCGACGCCATCATGGGCCGCCCTGAGTCGATTGCCAGCCGGGCTGAGGGCTCCCTCAAGGTCAGCAGTTCGACTTATCTCACCAAAGATCGCCGCATCGAGGTCGAGTTCGTCGAGGGCGTGCTGATTCGGTTCACCGTGGCATCGAGATAACGCCGGCCCATGCACCGTCGCCCGTTGCTTCAGGCACTCGGGGTCGCCATAATTGGCGTGCCGAATCCCTTAGACCGTAGTCGGAATTCAATAGTCCCAGGCCGGAGCCAAATGATGCCCCACACCCTACCGCCGCTGCCCTACGCGTATACCGCCCTTGAACCGCACCTCGACGAACAGACGATGCGGATTCACCATGACAAGCATCACGATGCTTATGTCAACAACCTCAACGCCGCCCTCAAGGACTACCCGGCCCTCGACCAGCTCTCGATCGAGCAGCTGATCGGGGACCTCAGCCAAGTACCCGAGGCGATTCGGACTCCGGTCCGCAACAACGGTGGCGGCCACTACAATCACTCGCTCTTCTGGGAGTTGATGACGCCCGGCGGCGCCCCGGCCCCGACCGGCGACATGGCCAAGGCGATCGAGGCTTCGTTCGGTGGGTTCGACAAGTTCAAGGAGCAGTTTCAGAAGGCCGGAATGACGCGGTTTGGGAGCGGGTGGGCCTGGTTGGTCCGGACCTCCACCGGATTGGCCATCGAGAGCTCGCCGAACCAGGATTGTCCGGTTATGGAGGGCAAGAAGGTGGTCTTGGGATGTGACGTATGGGAGCATGCGTACTACCTCAAGTACCAAAATCGCCGGGCTGATTATCTCGGGGCATGGTGGTCGACGGTGAACTGGACTCTCGTAGCCAAACGGATGACCTAACGTGACCATGCCCGCCGTTGGTTCTGCCGCGCCCGACTTTGCCCTCCCGTCCACTGGGGCGGCCGAGGTGAAGTTGTCCGCCTTCCATGGCAAGAATGTTCTCCTTGCCTTCTTTCCGTTGGCGTTTACCGGGGTCTGCACCGCCGAGATGTGTGCTTTCTCAGAGGACTACTCCCAATTCCAAAGTGCCGATACGGTGGTACTGCCGATCAGCGTCGACTCGGTGCCGACCTTGAAGGAGTTCAAGTCGAAGGAGAAGATGGCGGTCGATCTGCTGAGCGACTTCAAGCGAGACGTCAGTCGGAAGTACGGCACCCTGCTCGAAGACAAGTTCTTCAGCAAGCGGGCCTACGTCCTGATCGACAAGCAAGGCACCGTGCGCTGGACCCACGAAGAAGCCGAGCTCGGCCACAAACGGGATAACACGGACCTTCTGGCCCAGATCAAGGCCCTTGGCTGACCAAGGAAGTCGCCACTACTCGGCGGTCTCGTCCCCCGAAACGGCTCTCAACCAGGCTGTGGCCTGGGCCTTGGGTCGCCTCGGGGGACAATTGCGAGTGGACCCGGCCGGAAGTCAGTTCGCTGGCTGGGACGAAGCCGACATCGCCGATCTGCTGGACGATGTCCGAATGTGGCGCCGGCTCCGATCAGATTCGGCGGTCGATCCGGCCGACCTGCTCAGGCGGGTGGTTGGGGGCTTGTTGGGGGCGAGCCATGACGGGGACGGTGGGCGGCTTGAGCTCCAGCCCTGGCTCCCCGAAGGGTGGCGCAATTTGGTGGTCCGGCGGCTTCGGGTCCAACGGACCTTGATCGATATCGACATCCGCGCCAAGGCGGAGTGGCTCACGGTTCGCCTTGCCGTGATGTTCGGCCCACCGATCGCGGTGGGGCTCCGACTACCCGATCACTTCGGCGTGGTCCGCGTCGCAGTCGACGAAATTCCGCTTCAGGCCACCCGGGCAATCTTCACCGCTGGGGCGGAACACGAAGTCACCTTGTATTTTGGCACCTAGAACCCGCCCCCTCCTCCGCCGCCGCCGCCGCCGCCCGACGAGCCTCCGCCGCTAAATCCCGAACCGCTTGAGCTGCGCGGCGCCGACGTCATGGCTGATTCGGTTCGGGCCGACATTGTGGACAGTCGCTGAGAGAAGCTGCCGGCGTTGAACCCGCTGTAGTTGGTTCCCGCGTACCAGGTGGGCGGCGTCGTGTAGATCCCATCGAAGGCCTTGGCCCACTGCTTTTCGACGCCGAACGCCATGGCAAAGGGGAGACATCGCTCGAAGAGCTCCGGTGTCTTGACGAAGTCCCGGAGGCGGTCGCCCTCGACTCGTTCGAGGAACTCCTCGAACCCGAGCACCCGTTCCAGCGCGCGGGTTCCCTCCTCGGTGCGGGCCGGCATGAAAAAGCCGAAGATGGCGGCGATGAGGCCCGACAGTCCTCCGGCCACGATGAACGGTACCGGCGTCAGATTGAAACTCGAGGACACAACTGCCCCGCCGATCCCGATGGCCGCGCCGAGAGCCACGGCCCCGAAGATCGCGGCCCCTTGGACGGAGTCGGGTCGGGCACGGTAGTACTTCTTGGCCAGGAGTTCGGCAAAGATCCCGTCGCGAATCGCCGGCAGGGTCCGGTAGAACGTGTTCTCGAGGTCCGACATCTCGACCGAGGGTGCGCTGCCACCCTGGAAAATCCCCCGGAGGAGTTGCCCTTCGTGACCCTTGAGGCTCGGCCACTCCGAGACCGGTTTGAGGCGATGGAAGACGAACTCGGTCCGGCTCACCAGCCCGAACAATCCGGTCTTTTCTCGCTCCTCGATCTTGAGGTATCCCCGAACGGCTAAATCCACGAGCGTACTGGTGACGTCCCGCATGTCCGCGGTGTTGTCCAACAGCGTTCCGGCCTCGGCGGGGGACATGCCCTGGGGAGGCTCGTACTGGACGGCGGTGGGCCGGCGCTCCGGGTCCCGGCCCCGGCTCCGCCAGAGCGCGAACATCCCGAAGAACACCGGAATTGGGATCAGAAGCGGCCAATTTGCGGCGAGAAATCCGCCCGTGCGGTCAGCGGCGGTTGGGGCCGTCACCAGGCCCTTATTCCAACCAACCACCGCTGTGAGTCCTTCTCGGAAAGCAAGTGCCCCTGGAAGCGTCACCCGAATGGTGCCCCCGTCGGTAACCACCTCCGCATCCTTTGAGGTGGCGCCGTAGGCTCCGTTGAATGCGGTGGCTCGAACTCCGCCTGCGCCAGGTGGCAGGACGATCGTCGCGCTGGCGGCCAGGATTGGAACGTCCCACTCGTCGCCGGTCACGTTCCAATACAGCTCGTCGTGATCCTCGAAGAATCGAAGCCCGTTCTTTGCCCGGTATTTGAGCACGATGGTCTTGGTGGCATCGAGGGCGCCCGGCACCCACACCTTGTACTTGAGGTAGTGTCGCTCTCGCTTGGCCTCGGTCTTGAGTGCCTCCCCCCGGTCGTCGGTCGCCGAGATGAGGTCGAGACGAATGGTCCAATTGAAGCCCTGAGGGGTTCGGTACTCGACGGGAATGGTCCGGTAGAGCCCGTTCCACGATCCGGCGAACCGGGCCGTGATCGTCTCGGTCACGTCGATCGTTCCGTCCCGGTTCACGCCGATGTTGGCGTCGAACCGCTCGATGGCCAGCGATCGTTCCTGTCCCCGGGCCGGCGAGGTCAATCCCAAGACGAGCCCGATCAGAAATCCGATCATCCGTTCCGCCCGAGGTTCATCGCGGGGGCGGCGCGCTCGCTGTCCTCGATTCCGAAGAACTCCCGCTCGGCAAAGCCCAATGGGCCGGCCACCAGGTTGGCCGGGAATTGGTGAATCCTGGTGTTGAGATCGCGAACCACGGCATTGTAGTATCGGCGAGCCTGCTGCACCTGGTTCTCGATATCAGTCAGGTTCTTCTGAAGGGACAGGAAGCTCTGGGCGCCTTTGAGGTCGGGATAAGCCTCCGCGAGGGCCAACAGCTGGCTGACGGAACCCGCTAGGGTGCCTTCCGCTTCGCCGGCTGCCCTGGGCCCGGCGGCGCTCGTGGCGCGATTTCGGGCCTCGACCACCGCTTCCAGGGTCCCGCGTTCGTATCCGGCGTGCCCTTTGACCGCCGCGACCAATGCGGGGACCAGGTCGTGGCGGCGCTTGAGTTGGACGTCAATATCCGCCCAGGCGCCGTTCGCCATCGCTCGCAGGCTGGTGAGCCCGTTGTAAGTCAGAATGCCGAAGCCTCCGACCACAAACACTACGACCAAAGCAATTCCCATCGGGTCGGGCTCCTTCGGTTGGGCCAGGCCGGCCGCCGTCCCATTAACAGGGTTGAACCTACCGGGTTAATTTAAGCCCTTGAGCCAATCTCGCATGGAACCCTCGCTCGGCGGTACCGCGCTCGACCTGCTTGGCCGGGTGGCCCGGGTCATCAACAGCGGACTCCCCCCGGACGATACTCTGGCCTCGGTGGCCGGTGCGATCCAACAAGGCCATCAGTTCCGCTCGGTGTGTATCTGGCGCCGGGAGGCCAGCGCCAGTCGCTGTTCGGGGGTGTCTAGTCCCCCGCGAGACGGATTCGCGGCCAGCCTGGACGACCTACCGCCGGCTCCTCCGCTGACCACCCGGGTCCCATTGGTTCACGCCGGCCTCCGCCTCGGCGTATTGGAGATCGAACGGCACTTAGGCCAGCCCGAGCTGCTCCTCGGCGTGGTCGATGTGCTCCAGAATTTGTTGGCGCCGTTTCTCGACGCCATGACCCTGGCCGAGGACCTCGCCCTGGAGGTAGCCAGTCGGTCAAGGGAGATTTCGGAACAGCGCCGATTTACTGGCTTCGTGATCGATAGCCTTCCCGTAGGGCTGTACGTGATCGATCGGTCGTATCGGATTCAGTTTTGGAATCGCAAGCGGGAGACCGGGACCCAGGGTGCCAACCGCGACGACGTCGTTGGCCGGTCGGTCTTTCAGGTCCTGACCCGTCAGCCCGCCGAGCAGCTCAAAGCCGAGTTCGACCAGGTGTTCGAAACCGGTGAGAGCCGCCAAACCGAGGTGGTCGTGGGGCATGGGGGCGAACGGCGGGTCTATCTGATGTCCCGGGTTCCGATGCGGCTCGAAGGGGCCGACATTACCCACGTCATCACCGTAGGCGAGGACGTCACCGAAGCTCGCAACGTGCAGCTCCACGTGATTCGCCAAGAGAAACTCGCCGCGGTCGGCCAACTCGCTGCCGGTGTCATGCACGAGATCAACAATCCCTTGGCGACCATTGCCGCCTGCGCCGCGGCCGTCGAGGCTCGGGTGGGGGGCCAGGACGCCAATGTCAGAGAATTTCTCGAGATCATCGACAAGGAAGTGCAACGGTGCTCCAAGATCGTCGACGGCTTGCTCGAGTTCAGCCGGCATTCATCGACTCGGCCTAAAACCCCGATTGGGGTCAATTCCCTGGTGGGTCGGACCCTCTTCCTCCTCAAGCACCACAACCGGTTCAAACGGCTCAAGGTGGTGACGGAGCTCCACCCCACCGACATCGAGGTTCAGGCCAACGATGAGCAGCTAATTCAAGTCCTGATGGCCTTGATGCTGAACGCGGTCGATGCGATGGCGGACGGGGGAACGCTCACCCTCGTCACCCGCCCGGGTCCGGGCCGGGCCATCGTCGAGGTTCGAGATCTCGGCATCGGAATACCGGCCGGCGAACTGGCCAAGATCTTCGAGCCCTTTTACACGACCAAACCACCGGGCCAGGGGACCGGGCTCGGGTTGTCGACTGCCTATGGAATCATCCAAGACCATGGGGGACTGATTGAGGTTGAGAGTACCGTTGGGTTGGGCAGCGTTTTTACCGTCGCGCTTCCGGTTAACGGGGGAGGCACGCTATGAAGCTTCTGGTCGTGGAAGACGACCGGATCGTGGGACAGTACGTCAAACGAGGAATGGAGGAGCAGGGCTATCACGCCGATTTGGTGGACGACGGCCTCGAGGCGCTTCGGCTGATTTCGGGCGGCCACTATGACTTGGTGATTCTCGATCTCCGCCTGCCTGGCCTGACGGGGTACGAAGTCCTCCGGACCGTTCGAGATCGCGGGATGACCACCCCGATTCTCGTCTTGACCGCCCAGGATGCGGTCGACCACAAGGTCCAGGCCCTCCGGGCCGGCGCCGACGACTACGTCACCAAGCCGTTTGCCTTCGAAGAGCTCCTCGCCCGGGTCGAGGCGATTGCCCGCCGGCCTCCTCAGATGCGTTCGACCCGGTTGGTGGTCGGCGAGTTGGAACTCGATACCGCCACTCGGGAAGTGCGGCGGAGCGGCAAGTTGCTCGACCTGACCCCGAAGGAGTACACCGTTTTGGAGTACCTGATGCGTCACCCGGGCCGGGTCATGTCTCGGACCCTGATTACCGAGTACGCCTGGGACTATCACTTCGATCCGGGGACCAACATCGTGGATGTCGTCATCAATCGGCTGAGGAAGAAGCTCGACGCCGGCCACGATCGGAAGACGCTGTACACCGTCCGCGGCGTCGGGTACGTGGTCAAGGCCTGACTCGTGCGATCGATTCGGCAGCGGCTCACCATTGGGTATGTCGTCGCCTTGTCGGTCACGTTGGCCACCTTCGGGACCGCGTTGTATCTCGACCGCCGCCAAGCAAACCTCCGGGAGCTCGACGCCCGGCTCGAGGGCGAAGCGGAGCTGACCCTCCAGGTGATGCGGGATTTTACCAAGACCATGGGGCGTCTGCCGCCCGTCATGGCGAGTATCCAGCCGTTCTTTCTCAAGTTCCGCCATTACCTGTTATTGGTCGGGACCGACGGCACCACGATGTTGTCGATTGATGGCACGGGGAGTCTCGATTCGAGGGCTGTCAACCAACTCCGTGACCTCGTCGACGCGTCCGGGCCGGGACCGGTGTTCGGGACGGTCACTGTTCTTCCTGGGAGGCCACCGATCCGCTACCACATCGTTCGGGTCGAAGGCGCGGACCCCTCGATCCGGTCGATGTTGGTTGGCGCCGGGGTGGACGAAGTGCTGCTGGGCCCCCAGGCACTGGCCCGTTCGATGCTCGTCATCGCGCCGTTTCTCTTGCTGATTTCGCTGCTGGTCGGGCTCTGGTTAGCCCGTACCAGCCTCAAGCCCCTCGAGTCGATGATCGATGAACTGACCGCCATCACCGACGGGCGGAGCCTGCATCGGCGGTTGCCGGTCGATCCTGGAAGCTCCGATGAGCTGGCTCGGATGTCCCAGGCCGCGAATGGGATGTTCGCCCGGCTCGAACAGAGCTTCGCGGCCCAGCAGCGATTTGTGGCGGAGGCGAGCCACGAACTCAAGACGCCGTTGATGGTGCTGCGCGCCGGGGTCGAACGTGCTCTGACCAATCCGAAGGTGCCCTCGGAGAGTCTTGAGCCTCTCGACGAGTCCCTCGAGGAAATCAATCGGATGTCGGAACTGGTCGATAGCCTGTTGATGCTGGCCCGGGCGGACGAAGGCCGTGCTCCGTTGGCCGTCGAGGCGATCGACCTCCGGGAGATCGTTAACGAGGCGGTGGAGACGGCCCAGATCCTCGGCGAAGCCAAGCATCTTGGCATTCGGACCGCCATTCCAGGCGCGCCCGTCACGCTACCGGTCGACAAGACCCGGATCCGACAATTGCTCTTGAACCTGGTGACTAACGCGGTCAAGTACACCCCACACGGCGGCGAGATCGGAGTCGAGATCGCCGATGATGGGGCCGCGGTCTCTCTGGTCGTCAGCGACACTGGGATTGGGATCGCGGCCGGCGATCTAACCCACATATTTGACCGGTTCTGGCGGGCGGATCCCGCCCGAACTCGAGATGATGAGCGCGCGGGTACTGGCCTCGGGCTCGCGATTACCAAGTGGATCGCTGAGGCGCATGGTGGGTCGATTGCGGTCCAGAGCCGCCCTGGCAAAGGCACGACTTTTACCGTATCATTGCCGAGATCATTGTCGTCCGTGGAACCGTCAGCCAGCTAATCGTTCTGTAATCGTTTTGTCATCTTGCGGTGAGCCGAGTGCAACCCGGCCCTGTTTTATTGTTGTGCGTAACCGTTGACTCCTTTCGGAGGCGCATAGATGTTCGAAAATCTGATCGAATCGAAACCCCAGAAACAGCGCACCCTCAGCCAGACCATCACGTCGGCGATTCTGCACGTGGTGCTCATCTATGGTGCGTTGCAGGCCACCTCTGGCGCGGCGGAAACGCTGAAGGAAATCCTCCAAGACACCACGATGGTGTTCTTGAAGCCGCCGGAGCCGCCGCCGCCGCCGCCGCCGACCGCACCCCCGCCCGACGCGATCGTCACGACAACGCCTCCTCCAATGGGCTTCCAAACCGTCATGCCTCCGACGGAAATCCCCAAGGACATTCCGCCCGTCAACTTGAACGAGCGGTTCGATGCCAAGGATTTCAGCGGTAAGGGCGTCGAAGGCGGCGTGGCATCCGGCGTTGTCGGCGGCACCGGGCCGGTGTCGACCACGGAAACCTTCCTCGAAGCCGAGGTCGATGATCCGGTCGCGCCGATCAACTTCCAGAAGCCGCGCTACCCGCCCGTGCTGCAGCAAGCCGGGATCGCCGGCAGCGTCGACGTGCAGTACGTCGTCGGCATTGACGGCCGGGCCGAGCCGGAATCGTTCCGGGTTCTGCGGAGCACCAACAAGGCGTTCGAAGCGCCGGCCCGGGAGGCCATTCTGGGGTCGACGTTCAAGCCGGCCAGGATCAAGGGATCGCCGGTTCGGCAGTTGGTTCAGCAGAAGGTCTCGTTCACTATCGGAGCATGATTGCGGCGGTTCGTCGCAATGACAATTGCAGCTAAACCTCACGCGTAAGGAGTGGCAAGATGGGCATTGATATTCTGGTTCTCTACGAGCACGCAAACACCTTCGCCCGTGGCATCGTCTGGCTCCTGTTGGCTATGTCCTTCTACTCCCTGACCATCGCGATCGGCAAGATGATCAAGATCGCCAAGAGCACCGCGGCCACCCGGAAGTTCGCGCCGTTGTTTTCCCGCGCCATTCAGGAAGAGCAGCTCGATCAGGCCATTGCCTTGGCCGAAAAGAACCAGGGCAGCCACGTCGCCAAGGTGTTGGGCGGCGCCCTGACCGAAGTCAAGCCGCTGCTCCGCGACCGGGCGACCATCACGGCCGCCGACATCAATTCCGCCGAGCGGGCCGTTGAGCGCCAGATGTTGATCACCCTCGCCGACTTCAAGCGCGGCACCGGCATCTTGGCCACCGTCGGATCGACCGGCCCCTTCGTCGGTCTCCTCGGCACCACCATGGGTATCGTGACGGCCTTCAACGCCATGTCGGCGGGTGGCGCGTCGGGCGGCTTGGCCGGTATTGCCGGCGGTATCTCTGAGGCCCTCATCACGACGGCGCTCGGTCTGCTCGTCGCGATCCCGGCGGTGTGGTTCTACAACTATTTCACCACCAAGATCGAGAACCTCACGGTCGAGATGACCTACAGCTCCAAAGAACTGATCGACTACCTCATCAAGAGCGTCGGCAGTGAATTCGGCCGCTCCATCTTTACGAAGGAGTTCCAGGCCCAGAAGGCGGTGAGCGGCAGTGGCCATATCAGCTAATAACGAGCTGGCGGGTCAAAGCTCGGTCAGCTCCGAGCCCAACGTCATTCCGATGATCGACATCATGTTGGTGTTGTTGATCATCTTCATGATCGTGACGCCGTTGATCGCCAACGGATTTCAGGCCACGATGCCCCAAGGCGCCAACCTGGACGCCCGGCCCGAAGGCGAGGGCGAAGTCGTGCTCGGCATCGACAAGGACGGACAGTATTTCCTTGACGGCAAGCTGATCCCGGCCGATGTCTTGCCCGACCAGCTCAAGGCGATCTACGCGGCCCGGCCGGACAACAAGATCATGTACTTCCGCGCCCATCGGGATCTCAAGTTCGACAAGGTCCAAGACGCGGTGGAGATCGCTCGCCGGGCCGGTGTTCGGGTCATGGCCGCGATCTCTGAAATCGAGCAAAAGGGTGGCCTTTTCGGCGCCCTCGACAAAGACAAAAAGAAGTAAGGAGCAGAACCATGGGAATGTCAGTTGGAGGACATGGTGGGGTGAGTTCGGAACCGAACGTCATCCCGATGATCGACATCCTGCTCGTGCTCTTGATCATCTTCATGATCTCGCAGCCGCTGTCCCGGATGGCGATCGACGTCCAAGTGCCGCCGCTCGAAACGGCCCCCTCGACGGGACCGTCGACCCAGATCGTGCTCAATATTTTGGAAGATGGCAACTATGAGATCAACGGCCAGCCGGTGCCACCCGGCCAGCTCGATACTCAGATTCACGCCATCTACGACAACCGGCCGGCCAAGTTGATCTTTATCAAGGCCATGTCCAGCCGGACCTATCAGGACTGGATCCAGGCCTCCGACATCGTACGCGGGGCGGGGGTCCAGGTCATCGGGTTCACTCCCAAGGCCTGATCCTGGTTCCCCGGGGAGACGCGAAGGGCGGGCCCATTGCCCGCCCTTTGCCTTTCCCCCCTCGGCGAATCTTTTTGCGGGGCTCGGACGTCTCCTTGAACGATGCCTAGCCAGACCGCCCCCTCCCGCCCGGTTCGCCCCGCCATTGGGCTCGGTCTGCCCAAACCCAGGCGATCGGTCTGGAATGGGGTGCTCGCCTTCCTGGTTCACCTGGGGATACTCGCCCTCGTGATTCGGGTCGCCCCGCTTCGAAATCTGGACTATCAGAAGAACCAGGGGGCTCCCGGGAATCGCCCGGGCGGCGGAGGAGGTGGCGGTGGTTCGGTCCGGATGGTCTCGCTGCCGGCCATGTCCAAGGCCGCCGTGCCAGCTCCCGTGGTGCCGCCGCCCCAGCCCCAGGTACCGGTTGTGAGCCCGATCACCCCGCCCGTTGTGGAGCCCGTTCCAACCACCCCCGCGCCCGATACGATCCCGGCCCGGTCGGATCCGGGTGCGGCGTCCGGGTCAGGTACCGGGGCGGGCACCGGAACGGGCTCCGGCACTGGGACCGGCACCGGCTCGGGCACGGGATCCGGCAACGGGTCGGGAAACGGGGCAGGGACCGGCCCGGGCGGCGGCGAAGGCGGTAAGGCCAGGCCGCCGGAACCACGCCAGCTGATTCTCCCGCCACCAGAGATTCCGAAGGCGTTACGGGGGGTCACAATTTCGGTTACCTTCATGGTCGGTCCCGAGGGGCGGGTCGAAGACATCCGACTGGCACCTGAGCCCCAAGACCGCGGGTTTGCTCGCAAGCTCGAGGAAGTGATGCGGAACTACCGGTTCAGGCCGGCTCGAGGTCCCGATGGGCAGCCAGTCGCCGGCACGATCACGGTCGAATTGACCTTCTAGCCCGGATCCAATGTCATTATTCGCTCGAAAGCCAATCACCGCCCAACGGGATCGCGGCCTGGCGCGCGTTCTTGGCGTTGGCGATCTCGTCATGCTGTCGATCGGGGCCGTGATCGGCGCCGGAATCTTCGCCTCGCTCGGAACGGCCGCGGCCGGCGAGGTCGCGGCGGATGGCACGATTATCCGGGCCGGAGCCGGGCCGGCGCTCATCATCTCCTTTCTCCTCCTCGGCGTCGTCTGCGGTCTGGCGGCGCTTTGCTACGCTGAACTCGCGTCGATGATCCCGACCTCCGGGTCAGCCTACGCCTACACCTATGCCACGATGGGCGAGTTCTTGGCCTGGATCATCGGCTGGGATCTGATTCTCGAGTATGCGATCGGTAACGTAGCCGTTGCGGTGGCGTGGAGCGGTTACTTCAGTTCCCTGCTGAGCGCCTTCGGACTGGCGTTGCCTGGTTGGCTTTCGCACGGGTACTTCCAAGTCACCATGTCGACAGACCCGGCCCTCCGTTCGTTGGCGGACACCGCGCCCCACCTTTTTGGGATGCCGGTCCTCCTCAATTTGCCCGCCTTTGTCATCGTGGGCCTGGTCACCGGGTTGCTTTGTGTGGGGGTCAAGGAGAGCGTCCGGGCCAACAATATCATGGTCATGATCAAGTTGGCGGTCCTCACCCTGTTCGTGGTCGTCGGCACCATCCATATCGACCCCGCCAACTACGTCCCCTTCGCGCCGAACGGATTTCGGGGGATTCACCAAGGGGCCGCGATCGTCTTCTTCGCCTATATCGGATTCGACGCGATCTCGACGGCGGCCGAAGAAACCAAAGACCCTCAGCGAACCATGCCCAGGGGCATTCTGCTCGGCCTTGGCGTCTGTACCCTGATTTACATGGTGGTGGGCGCCGTCGCCACGGGGCTGGTACCGTATCTCCAACTCCGATCGGCCGACCCCCTCGCGCATGCGCTCGAGCTGGCCGGGCTCAAAACGGCCAGCTGGATCGTTTCCCTCGGCGCGGTCGTTTCAATGACGGCGGTTCTGCTGGTGTTCCAGTACGGTCAGCCTCGAATCTTCTTTGCTATGGCCCGGGACGGCTTGATGCCGAAATGGGCGGCGAAACTCCATCCCAAGTATCGAACGCCGCATGTGACCACGATTGTCACCGGCGTACTGGTGGCGCTTGGAGCCCTGATTGCCGAGGAGAACACGATTTATGATCTGACGAACATCGGGACCTTGGCCGCCTTCATGCTGGTGTGCATTGGCGTGTTGGTGCTCCGGATTCGGGAGCCGAATCGCGAGCGGCCGTTCAAAGTTCCGTTCGTGTGGTTCGTGACCATCGCGGGAGCGGGCTCCTGTCTCTTCGTGATGCAGGGACTGCCGACCCGGGCGTGGCAGATGTTTGGGGTCTGGTTGCTCATCGGCCTGGTGCTCTACTTTGCCTACGGGTACCGCCACAGCGTGCTGCGGACCGGGATTCCCGTCGTGGCCGACGAGCTCGACGATTCCCATTGATGGGGCAGGTGCCTCAGGAGTGATCGAGGATGACCAAACGACTGCAAGTCTACGAGGCCGAGGGGTTGATCGTCACCTTTGATCCCAACGTCTGCGTCCATTCCGCGGTGTGCATCAGCACCTTGCCGGCGGTGTTCGACGTAAAGGAAAAACGGTGGATTCGGCCCGAGTTGGGCCCGGCCGATGACGTGATGGCCGTCGTGGCCAAGTGCCCCTCGGGGGCGCTCCAGGTCGTGCGGGCCGGCCAGGCCCCGCAGAAGACCGCTCCGGTAACCGCCGCGGGAGCCGTCGAGGTTCGAGTGAAGCCGAACGGCCCTTTGCTGGTCCGGGGCCAAGTTCAAGTGATCAAGGAAAACGGTGAGGTGGTCGACAAGGCAAGCTGCGCCTTGTGTCGCTGCGGCGGGACCGGCACCGCCCCCTTTTGCGACGGCAGCCACAACCGGATTGGATTCCGGTCGCCTTCCTAACGCACGAGCCGAGGGCCGCCGAGGAGCGGGTCGACCGCCGAGAGTAGCGGCACAAACGGCGGCTTGATCAACGGGCGGACTTGCTCGCGGAGCGGACCGTCCTGGCCGATTAAACCACCCGCCAGGCCGACCTGAATTCCTTGGGCTCCTGGGAATTCCGGCGCCAAGACGTTGACCAGCAAGGCCAGGTGGGCGGCTGCTTGCCCGAGAATGTTCTGGGCCCCCGCATCGCCCTGATCGGCCGTGGCCACCACCGCCCGAGAGAGGCCGGCTATCTCCCGTTGGCCGGCCACGGTGGTCCAGCCGACCAGGTCGCGGAAGTCGGTCGTCCCGGTCGCGGCCAGCAGAGCCTTGGACAGGGCGGTGGCGGGGCCCCGACCGTCATGGGCGGCCCCGACCAGAGTTAGGGCTTGGCGGCCGATCCAATAGCCCGCCCCTTCGTCCCCCATTTGCCAGCCGTAGCCCCCTTGGCGGAGGGGCTGGCCGGTCGCGGTCCGGCCGATCACCACGCTGCCGGTTCCGGCGACGAGGACCAGGCCGACCTCGGTGCCTAACGCTTCGAACGCCAGCCCCACGTCGCTCACCACCACCACCCGGTCGGCGAGGCGCTCCCAGGCCATGGCCCGGCGGAGGTCCTCGGCGTCGGCCGCCCGGCCCGCGCCTGCCGCCCCGATGACGATGGCGTCGGCTTGAATGAGCTTCACCTGGGCCAACGCGCTTCGGGTGAGCTGGGCGATAATCGTGGCCGACACGAGCGCCCGACCCGGCCGAACAGCCGCGCCCGGCCCCCGGATCTCGATCAACCGCCGACCGTCGTCGGTTACCGCCACGGTCGTCTTGGTGCCGCCCGCATCAGCCGTCACGACGATCATCGGGTCAGCCTCGATCCAATCCAACCGATTGCTACGGCGAGCGTCGTGCCGATCGGGACGTACCACGGCCACGCCAGTCGGCCCACCGGTGCGAGCCAGTCGAGCCCGCTGGTCGCGAGCGGTTTGGCGAAGATCACGATCAACATCACCGCCATCGTCACGACGGCGGCGACCGCGACGTTGGGGCCTCGCACGCCCTCGATTCCCGCGAGGACATAGGTTCCGAGGAGGGCCCCATATGTTACCGAGGCAATCGACAACGCGAGCACGACGACCGGGGTGCTGGTGCCGCTTGCGAACCCGTAAAAGCCGAGCGCGGCCGCCATCAGGCCAAGGCCCCATACCGCCGAAATCGCCCGGCCGACCTTCATCAAGTGGGCCGGGTCGGTCCGGCCGGTCATCCCGGCGTAAAAATCGTGGGTCACCGCCGAAGCGAGGGCGTTGATCGAGCTCGAGATCGTACTCATGGCGGCGGCCAGAATGCCGGCAATCACCAGGCCCGCAATCCCGACAGGGAGCGAGTCGGCGATGAACCGAGGGAAGATCTGATCAGGGCCCAACTCGGTCGGGGCTCGGCCGGCGGCCCAGATGGCCGAGCCGGCAAGCAAGAAGAGAACAAACTGGAACAGCACCACCACGCCCGAGCCGATCAAAGCGCGGCGGGCCCCCCGAAGCGATTTGGTGGCCAGGAGACGTTGCACGATGAGGTGGTCGGTGCCGTGCGACGCCGCCGATAGCAACGCCCCGCCAACCAGGCCGCCGATCAGGGTGTACGTCGAAGTCAGATTGAGGGAAAAGTCGAAGACTCGGAGCTTCCCGGCCGCCAACGCCTGGTGAAGCGCGGCGGCCGGCCCGCCGGCCATGTCCCAGGCAATGATCAGCGCAGCCACGCCCCCAGCGAGATAGATCGCCAGCTGGACGACGTCGGCCCACACGACGGCTTTGAGTCCGCCGAAGTAGGTATAGAGAATGGTGACCGACCCCATGATTACGATCGAAGTTGGAATCGACCAGCCGGTCACCAAGGCCAGCGGGATCGCCCCGGCATAGATCCGGACCCCGTCGCCAAGAAACCTAGTGACCAGAAACGCGCCGGAAATCAGCCGGCGAGTCCCGAGGCCAAATCGAGTTTCAAGCCGGGTGTACGCCGTCTCCTGGTGGCTGGTGAAGTAGCCGGGTAGCAGCCAGTAGGCGACCCCGATCCGGCCGATGAGATAGCCGAGCGGCAGCTGCAGAAATGTGAGATCGCCTCGGGCCCCAATGCCGGGAACCGAGATCACCGTCAGGGCCGAGGTCTCCGTCGCGACGATCGAGAGCATGACCGTCCAAGTCGGAAGGTTGCGGGAGCCGAGAAAATAGTCGCCGGCGGTCTTCTGATGGCGGGTGACCCAGAGCCCGATTCCGATGGTGGCGACGAAATAGGCGGCGATGATCGCCAGATCGAGTGGTTGCACTCGGGGAAGTTCGCTTCAAACTGACCGCGGAACAAGACTCGGCACTCGAGACTCGGCGCTCGGCACTCGGGACTGGGCACTCGGCGCTCGGCACTCGGCGCTCGGCACTCGGCGCTCGGCACTCGGCGCTCGGCGCTCGGCACTCGGGGGACTGATCGGGCCTGGCGGCTTGGTTTTCGCGGCTCCGCAATCCGGACTCGACCTCGCCTGCGTCGGCGCATGTTCTCGAGATTCCCACCGAAAAAAAGGGGGCTCCGTAGAGCCCCCTGGTCGCGATCAATCGATCCGGCGGATTAAGCCGTGAAGCTCGTGCCGCAGCCACAACCACCAGTGGCATTGGGATTTCCGAACGTGAATCCGGAACCCTGCATCGAGGAGACGTAGTCGATTTTGACGCCGTTCAAGTAGGGAAGGCTGAAACCATCGATGAACAGCTTGATCCCGTCGGCATCGTAGATCAAATCGTCGTCGGCCGCCGCTTCTTCGACATTCAGGCTGTACTTGAAACCCGAACAGCCGCCCGGCAGGACGCTCACCCGCAGACCGCCTGCACCGGTCGTCACGTTTTCGGCCGCCATGAACTTGAGGACCTCTTCGGCGGCCTTCGGGGTCAATTGAATTGAGACCCCTTCCATTTGGGTCGGCCCAGTAGTGCTCACAGCTGCTCCTTGGTCAGGACAATTCCAACTAGAAAGGTAGGAAATAGGACCTCCGCTGTCAACGAGACGGAGCCTCCAGAAGCTGAATGGTCCGATCGGCAACCAACGACCGAAGCGGTCCGAGCCGGGCATTGTCGCGGGTCGGGTTGACCCGGTTGGTCAGCAAAACGACCACCAGGCCGCGGGTTGGGTCGAGCCAAATTGACGTTCCGGTGAAACCGGTATGGCCGAAGCTCTCCGGCGAAGTCCGGGTCCCCGCACTGCTTCCGGAGGACGGGGTGTCCCAACCGAGAGCCCGGCTTGAACCCGGGACCAGGTCCTGGCGCCGAGTGAATTCGCGAACCACCGCCTGGCTGAGATGGGGCGCCGACGGTGACCGTGGGCCGCTGGAGTCGCGCTGGTGAAGCAGCCATTCGCCGAACACGATGAGGTCGGTCGCCGAACTGAAGAGCCCGGCGTGGCCGGAACGCCCGCCCAGGAACGCTGCGTTTTCATCGTGGACCTCGCCTCGAATCATTCGTCCGCGCCAGGGATCCTGCTCGGTCGGAGCAATTCGCTTGAGCCAGCTTCGGGGCGGCAAGAAGCGGGTGGACTTGAGTCCGAGTGGGCCGGCGATCCTGTTCTGGAACAGCCGGTCGATTGGTTGACCGAAAGCCTGCTCCACGATCTGGGTCAGGGTGATCGCGCCAAGATCGGAGTAGACCATTCGGGCGCCGGGCACCGTGTCGAGCGGGGTGCTCAAGGCCAAGGCAAGGGCGGCGCTCGGGCTTCCGGCCTCCCGCCACAACGGCCGATGGGCCGGCAGGCCGCTCGAATGGGTCAGCAGGTGCCAGATTGTGACGCGGTCTTTGGCCGGGCCGGCGAAGGCCGGGATGAGCCGGCTCACGGCATCGTCCGGGTGGATCAACCCGAGATCCACCGCCATCATCGTTAGGGTGGTGAGGGCCACCACCTTCGTCAGCGAGGCGAGGTCGTAGACGGTCCCGGGTTTTGCCCGGCCGGTTTCAGCGAACCCGATCTTTCCGGCCGCGTGAAGAAACCGTTGGCCCCGCACCGAAACGGCGACCACGGCTCCTGGCGCGGCGCCATTCTGGACGGCGGAGTCCACGACGCGGGCAAGTTCCGCCCATCGGCAGGGGGCCGCTCCGCAGCTCGGCGCCGGATCAAGTTGGGCCGTGCAACCGACGAGGAGTAGGGCCGGTACGACCCCGCACGCCTTAGCGAGTTGCATTCGCCGTGAATCGGATGGTGGCCGGGAGCTTGAGACCGTCGCCGATGCGATGGAACGGCGGGAGGTCGATCGGGAGCCGTCCGCCGACTGGAGCGCCCGACAAGGCGTTGGCCACCGCGGCCTCGGTCGTCGGGCTCGCGGTCCACGCCAACAGGTATCCCCCGGGGCTTGGGGCCTGGCCGAGGAGGTAGGGCGAGCCAAAGGACACCAGCGTCGTCGATTGAACTCGGCTGGTCGACTCGATGACGTCGCCTAACGCTGCCGGCATGGCGATCGTACCCGCCCCGGACGCGACCCGAACGGCAACTGAGAACACCGCCGATTCGGCCCCGGCCAGCATGGTGCGGGCCGAGTCGTAGCTGGCGGGCCCGCTGGTGGGGTAGAGCCGGAAGTTCAGGACCCGGTGCCCCCGCCGGGTCAGCAAGCGCGGGAGCGCGGTGTCCCAGCTGGGGTCACCGTAGGTCACCAGGGCAACGTCGCCGGTGCTCTCGCGAATTCTGGCGACTGCCCCCCCGCTGTCCCGCACCAAGACCAATGACCGGGCGGTGATCGCGCGGGCCGTATCCATGAAGGCCCCCCGGGCGACGATCGTTCCGACCCGGTCGAGCGAAACCGTGCGGCGTTGAAAGAGACCGAGCCGCTCTTTGATGGTGAGGACCTTGAGGACCGACTCGGCCAGCCGGCGACGCGAGATCCGGCCCGATCCGACCGCCGCCGTCATCGCGTCGATCGCGTCCCGCGGGCTCGTCGGCATCAGCAAGAGGTCGGTGCCGGCCTCGAAAGCCCGGACCGTCGCTTCGCCGCCGCCGTAGGCGGCGACCAATGCCCCCATATCGAGGGCGTCGGTCACCGTCAGGCCTTTGAACCCAAGCGAATCACGGAGGACCCCGGTGAGCACTGCCCGTGCCAGGGTGGCGGGACGAGTGGAATCGCCGTCGAAGCCGGGGAAGGCCAAATGCGCCGACATGATGGCGTCGACGCCGGCGCGGATCGCAGCCCGGAACGGGACCAGCTCGACCGAAGAGAGCCGGCTCCAGTCGGCTCGAACAACCGGCAGGGCAATATGGGAATCGATGTCGGTGTCGCCGTGCCCGGGAAAATGCTTGGCCGTCGCCAACATACCGGTGGACTTCGTGCCGCGTATCGCCGCCGCGACCAACCGGCCGACGGCTTCGGGATTGCCGCCAAAGGACCGGGTGTTGATGATCGGGTTGGCCGGATTGTTGTTGATGTCCGCGACCGGCGCGAAGTTGAGATGGACGCCCAGGGCCCGGCCTTCGAGCCCGGTAATCCGTCCCATTTCGTAGGCGTCCTGCTCCCGTCCGGTCGCCGCTATCCCCATATTGGTAGGGAAGGGCGTGGCGCCGGCGAATCGGAAGGCCGCACCCCCTTCGAGGTCGGCGGCAATCAACAGCGGGAGCCGGGACCGGCCTTGAAGAAAGTTGAGTTTCGCCGCCACGTCGACTGGGGCTCCGATCGAGATGATGATCCCGCCGATATGGAGTGAGTCGATCCAGGCTCGGGCTTGGGCCAGGCCGTTGGCGTCGAACCCGACATAGTCGCCGAGGAGCCACGGCATCACCAGTTGGGCTACTTGGTCCCGAACCGTCATCCGTTTCATCCGGGCCCGGGCCGAGGCTGTAGGCGTGAATTGCGCGGCGAGCGACCCCGCGACGGTCAACCATCCGACCACACTGAGGGTGAAGCGACGAAGATGGCGAGTCACTGGAGTTTCGCTGCCCTTCTGTTGGGGCTGGTCGCGGCGGCCCCGTCGGGCCGCCCGCCGGTCCGGCCGGGTCTTGAGGTACTACTCAGTGATAGCATGCGCCTGGTGGCCGGCCGGCGGGTTGGATTGGTGACCAACCACGCTGGGATCGATCGGGCCGGCGTCCACGCGGTGGACCGCCTTCGGCAGCGCGGCATCACCCTGACGGCCCTCTACAGCCCCGAACATGGGTTCCGGGGTTCGGCGGACGCCGGCGAGTCGGTGGCCTCCTCGGTGGATTCGGCCACCGGACTACCAATCTATAGTCTGTATGGACGAACCTCTCAACCCACCCCGGACATGCTCGCCGGCGTCGACGTGCTGCTGATCGACCTACCGGACGTCGGGGCCCGCTACTACACCTACATTTCCACGACGATCGCGGTGATGCGGGCGGCGGCCGCCCTCGGCAAGACCGTCGTGATTCTCGACCGGCCGAACCCGATTGGTGGCCGGGTCCAAGGCCTCGTGCTCGAGCCGGCCTTCCGTTCCTTTGTCGGGAGCCTCGAGGTGCCGATCCGCCCGGGGCTGACGCTAGGTGAACAAGCCCGATTGGCCAACGCGGACCTCGCCATCGGCGCGAATCTCACGGTGGTCGAAGTGGCCGGATGGCGGCGGCGCGACGATGCGATCGCCACCGGTCTGCCGTTCGTCAGTCCGAGCCCGAGCCTCCGGAGTCTGGAAAGTCTGTTCCACTACCCCGGCACCTGCCTGTTTGAAGGCACCGCGCTTTCGGTTGGCCGGGGCTCTGACGCCGGGTTCCAGCAGATCGGAGCGCCTTGGCTCGACACCGCCGCGGTGCTTGCCCGGGCTCGTCGGGCCCGCCTCCCTGGGGTTCGATTCGAGTCCACCACCTTCACCCCCCGTCGCCCCGGAGACGGCAAGCACCCTGATGTCCTGGTGCGGGGGATCCGTTTGGTCATGACTGACCGGCATCGCTACGATCCCATCCAAACCGCCCTCGTCCTGCTCGAGGCCATCATCGCCGAACACCCCGATCAGATTGGTTTCGTGGCCGCATCGTTCGATCGCCTGGCCGGCAGCGCGACTCTCCGGGCCGACCTTCTGGCTCGGCTCCCGGTCGCGGCGATCCTGGCGAGCTGGGAGCCGGGAGTAGCCCGATTCCGCCAGAGAAGCCGGCCGTTCCTGCTCTATCGTTAGGCTTAAGCTTGATGGTCGGCCGAGTTCGCCGAAGGCCGGCTGTGGGACGGCGAGGCGGTAGCCGTCGGCGCAACGGTCGCCGAGACGCCGAATTGCGATCCCGGGCTGGAGCCGTTATCCTTGCGGCTCGGTAAGTCGTTGTGAAAATTGGGCCTTACGCCCAACCGACAGGATGCGCCGGGCCTCGTGAAACTGGTCAGCAAATCGCTGGAACGGGCGTACATGGGGCTGACGGAACCGGGAGTCACCTGGCTTCTGAAGCACCAGGTCCGGCCCAACACGCTGACGACCCTCGGGGCGTTGGTGGTCGTGATTTCGGCGGTCGCGTTTGGGGTCGGGTGGATCCGGACCGGAGGCGCCATGCTGCTCCTTTCCGGCGTGGTCGATACCTTCGACGGTCAGGTCGCTCGTCGCGGCGGGCTCGTTTCGACGTTCGGCGCGTTCTACGATTCGACCCTTGATCGGGTCGGCGATGGAGCAACCTTTATTGGGATCACGGCCTACCTTCTCCAGGCACCCGGGGTGGTCTACCGGATCGAGACCGCCGTGGTTGGGATGATCGCGATTCTCAGTTCACTGTTAGTGTCGTACGCCCGGGCTCGGGCGGAGGGTCTCGGCCTCGATTGTAAAGTGGGGATCGTGCAGCGGGCCGAGCGGATGATCATGATTGGGGTGCCGTCGCTCATCGTCGGTGCCGGGCCGAACGGGGTCGTGCTTCAGGTCCTGACGGTACTGCTCGCGATTTTGTCGACGATCACCGTCGTCCAGCGTTTCGTCTACGTGTACCAGGTCACGGAGGGAACTCCGGACTCGAAGTAAACCGTGAAAGGATATTCAGTGGCAGAGACAACCCCCCGCCCGATCGCTCCCGCCGATGGCAAACTCGGCGTCCTCGTCGTTGGGCTCGGCGCCGTGGCGTCCACCTTCATTGCCGGCGTCGAAAATGTTCGACGAGGGCGAGCGCAGCCGACCGGCGCGCTCACTCAGCTGGCGACGATTCGGCTCGGGAAACGGACCGATAAGCGGGCGCCGTTCATCAAGGACTTCGTTCCGCTGGCCAAGCTTGAGGATCTCGTCTTTGGGGCCTGGGATCCGGTGCCGGACGATTGCTATCAGTCGTGTCTCCACTGCGGTGTGCTCGACAAGCACGAGCATGTCGAGCCGATCGCCGATTTTCTCAAGACGATCAAGCCGATGCCGGCCGCGTTCGACCAGTACTACGTCAAGCGGCTCCAGGGCACCAACGTCAAGACCGGCACCAAGCGCCAGCAGGCCGACGCCCTTCGGAAAGACATCCAGGATTTCAAGGCCACGCACGGGGTGTCTCGGATGGTGATGGTCTGGTGTGCGTCGACCGAGATCTTTATCGTCCCGGGCCCCCAGCACCAGACGATCGAGGCCTTCGAAAAGGCCCTCGATGCCGACGATCCCGTCATCGCGCCGTCGATGCTGTATGGCTATGCGGCCCTGATGGAGGGTGTCCCGTTCGCCAATGGCGCGCCCAACTTGACCTGTGATTTCCCGGCCATCGAGCAACTCGCCCAGCAAAAGAAGGTCGCGATTGGCGGGAAGGATTTCAAAACCGGCCAAACGATGCTCAAGACGGTGCTCGCCCCGATGTTCAAGGCCCGGATGCTCGGCGTGGCGGGGTGGTATTCAACCAATATCCTCGGCAACCGCGACGGCGAGATCCTCGACGACCCCGAGAGCTTCAAGACCAAAGAAGAATCGAAGCTGGGCGTGTTGGAGCACATTCTGCAGCCTGAGATGTATCCCCAGCTCTACGGCAAACTCTACCACAAAGTCCGGATCAACTACTACCCTCCCCGGGGCGACAACAAAGAAGGCTGGGACAACATCGACATCTTCGGATGGCTCGGCTATCCGATGCAAATCAAGGTTGACTTTCTCTGCCGGGACTCGATCTTGGCGGCGCCCCTTGTCCTTGATCTCGCCCTGTTCTTCGACCTGGCGCAGCGGGCCCAGATGAGCGGGGTCCAAGAATGGCTCTCCTTCTACTTCAAGAGCCCCCAGGTCGCGGCCGGCCTCTACCCCGAGCATGATTTGTTTATTCAGCAAACCAAGCTCAAGAACACCCTCCGCTTTCTGATGGGTGAAGACCAGATTACTCACCTCGGGGTCGAGTATTACGACTACGGCAAGGGCGAGGCATGAAATACTTTCACCGAACCTCGGTGGCGCCCGATAGCGTCGTCGCGAACGCCGCATCGTACTTTGGCGCCCGGATGAGCCCGACGGCCGAAGGTCGCCGGAGCCGGCAGTTCTCCAGTCCGATCGGCCAACTGGGGGTGACCGTCCAGGCTGAAGGCGGGCACTACACCCTGGTCACCGTCGAAACCAATCAGCCCGGCGAGAGTGAAATCGACAAGCTGGCCAAACGATTCCTCTCCACGGTCCATGCGCTGGCCGATGATCGACACGTCGTGCGCGGGGCCTACTAGTCGGTGTGACGGACATCCCGGCCGGCCTGACCCGGGCCCAGTTGCATGAGCTGTACTACTGGATGCGGCTGACCCGGTCGCTGGAGGAGCGGCTGGTGTCGCTCTACCGGCAGTCGAAGGTGGTCGGCGGGGTATTCCGGTCGCTTGGGCAAGAGGCCGGCTCGGTCGGCAGCGCGTTCGCGCTCGATCGCCGAGCCGGCGATATCCTCTCCCCGCTGATCCGAAACCTTGGGTCCATCCTAGTTCAGGGTGCCACGCCCGTTGAGGTGCTCCGCCAATACATGGCCAAGGCGACCGGCCCGACCCGGGGTCGCGAACTCAACATTCATTTCAACGACCTCAATCGAGGGTTCCTTGGCCAAGTCTCCCACCTGGGCGACATGGTGCCGGTGATGTGCGGCGTGACGATGTCGTTCAAAATGCGACGGGAGCCTCGAGTGGGGATGGTCTACGTCGGCGACGGGGCGATGAGCACCGGGGCCTTCCACGAGGGGATCAACTTCGCGGCGGTCCAACGGCTCCCGCTCGTGGTCATCTGCGAAAACAACGGCTACGCGTACTCCACCCCCACTCGGCACCAAACCGCGGTGCAGTTCTTGGTTGAGAAGGCCGCCGGCTATGGGGTTGCCGGTGAGCAAGTGGACGGCAACGACGTGTTGGCGGTCTATGAGTGCACCCGCAAGGCGGTCGATCGGGCCCGACGTGGTGGCGGGGTGACCATGGTCGAGGTCATTACCTTCCGCCGGAGCGGCCACGCCCAACACGACAATCAGTCCTACGTGCCGAAGGAAGAAATTGAGGCCTGGGAAGCCCGCGACCCAATCGATCGGTATGTCCGCCGCCTATCGGAGCACGGATGGGCGTCGCCAACGGAACTGATGGCGCTCGATCAGCGGGTCGGCGCGGAGATCGACAACGCGCTCATGCTCTGCGAGGACGAACCGGCCCCGGACCCCGCGTCGGCCCTACTCGGAGTACTCGCCTCGGAGCCTGCCGCCCCACTCGAGTGGTACCGGAGGCTGTGAGTGACCGTCGTTACCTATCTTGACGCCATCCGCGACGGACTCCGGGAGGAGATGGAGCGAGACGACCGGGTCTTCCTGATCGGCGAGGACATCGGCAAGTTCGGCGGCGCCTTCAAGGTGACCGAAGGATTTCAGGAGCGGTTCGGTGCGGAACGGGTCATCGATACCCCGATTTCGGAAACGGCTATCGTCGGCGCCGCCGCGGGGGCCGCCCATATGGGTCTCCGGCCGGTGTGCGAAATGCAGTTCATCGATTTCTTGTCCTGCGCCTATTCGATCATTACCAACTACGTCGCCACGGCTCGCTACCGGGCCGACTTGAAGACCCCGATCGTGATCCGCGGACCGTCCGGAGGTTACGTGCGGGGCGGCCCCTTCCATTCCCAGAATCCCGAAGCGGCCTACCTTCACACCCCCGGACTCAAGATTGTCGCGCCGGCCACCGTCCGGGATGCGAAAGGGCTCATCAAATCCGCCATTCGGGACGATGATCCGGTATTGTACTTCGAGCACAAGTACTTGTACCGAAGGCTCAAACAAGACCTTCCGGAGGGCGAGGAGATTCTCACGCCGATCGGCCTGGCCCGGGTGGCGAGAGAAGGCAAGGATCTGACCATCGTGACCTACTCGGCGATGGTGCACAAGGCGCTCGAGGCGGCCGACCAATTGAGCGACGATGGGGTGTCGGTCGAGGTGCTGGATCTGCGAACCTTGCTGCCAATCGACGATGCGGCGATCATGGCCAGCGTCAAGAAGACGAACCGGGTCCTGATCGTCCACGAGGATACCCGGACGGGCGGGTTGGCGGGAGAGATTGCGGCTCGAATCAATGAGCAGTGTTTCGAATGGCTGGACGCGCCGGTCCGCCGGGTTTGCGCGCACGACGTGCCGCTACCTTTCGCGCCGACGCTCGAAGATTTTACTCTGCCCCAGACCGACGATATCGTCGCGGCAGCACGGTGGATGGTTCGGTACTAGGAGATTATCATGGCGCGGATCGATGTCCTCATGCCCCAAATGGGCGAGTCTATTACCGAGGGTACGCTCTCGAAATGGCTCAAGAAGCTCGGTGACCCCGTCAAACGGGACGAGCCGATGTTCGAGATCTCGACCGACAAAGTCGACGCTGAAATTCCGGCGCCCAACGCTGGTGTTCTGGTTGAGATCTTGGTGAACGAAGGCCAGACCGTTCCGATTCAGACCTTGGTCGCGAGGATCGAGACCGAGGTCGGAGCCGCCGGGGCGGCCGCCGTGCCCCCGGCCGTGGCGAAGCCGGCCCCTCCGGTCGCCCCGGCGACGGCCCCCGCGGCCAGCGCGCCGTCCCCCAAGCCCGCGCCCGCCGCCGCCGCAGGGCCTCTGGCCCCCGGAGGCGTCGACGAAACGATGGAGGAGCGCCTCCGCCGGAAATCCACTCCGGTGGTTCGCAAGATGGTGGCCGAACACGGCCTCGACCTGAGCGCGATCGCCGGGAGCGGATTAGCGGGGCGGGTCACGAAGAATGATGTCCTGAGCTACCTCGAGCAGGGTCCGGCAGCGGAGCCCAGCGCCCCCGCCGCGCGGGTTTCGCCACCCGTAGCCGGCTCAGGTGGGGTCCAGGTGATTCCGGGTCCGGTGGTCGAGCCGTGGGAGGGTGACAAGGTCGAGCCCTGGTCCCGAATTCGAAAACTGACGGCTGATCACATGATCATGTCGCGGCGAGTGTCGCCCCACGTCAGCAGCTTGATCGAGATCGACTATTCGAGGGTCGCGGCCATCCGTGCCAAGCGCAAAGCTGAATTCACCGAGCGGGGCGTCAACCTCACCTTTCTGGCGTTTATCGCCAAGGCCATCGCGGAGTGCCTCCGGAAACACCCGGTCGTCAATTCCGCCGTCATGGGCGAAGCAACGATTCTCCGCCGGGAAATCAACCTTGGGATCGCCGTGGCGCTCGATTGGGGCCTGATCGTACCGGTGGTCCGGCGGGCCGATGAACTCAATCTGTTCGGCTTGGCCCGTGCCATCAGCGACCTCGCGGACCGGGCTCGGGCCAAGAAGCTGTCCCCTGACGAGGTGCAAAAGGGGACGTTCACGATCACCAACCCGGGCGGGTTTGGGACGATCGTCGGGCTTCCCATTATCAATCAACCCCAAACGGCCATCCTCGCCGTTGGGGCCATTGAGAAGCAGCCCGCGGTCGTTACCGCGGCCGATGGCACCGATGCCATCGCGATTCGTACCAAAGGCATTTTGGCGATGTCGTTTGACCATCGGGTGGTCGACGGCGCCAACGCCGATCGCTTTCTCGCCGACCTCAAGAAAGCGCTCCACGAATTTCCCGATAACGCCTAACCGCCGGAGTCGCACCGATGGCAAGACAGATCGTGATCGCCGAGGCGCCCTGGGCCGTAAGTACCACGGGTCGGCAGACCCAGTATTCGAAGGATGAGTTTACGGTCTGCTTTCACCGGGTCGGGTCGGAGGAACGCCGGGTGGCTCGGTATTCGCCGGCGGGAACCAAGGCCCGGGAGTCGTCCATGGCGGAGTTGACCGACGCCCAGCTTGCCGACCTGTGGGCTCGGTCGCAGCCGTCGTGGACGTCGGTAGAGCTTGGATACGCCCCCTGACCGGCACCGCGGACCTCCACCTCCATAGTACGGCGTCCGATGGCACGTTGCCGCCGGCCGCGGTGGTTCGGCTGGCGGCCGATGCCGGCCTCGCGGCGATGGCCCTGACCGATCACGATACCGTTGCCGGCGTGGCCGAGGCCCGGGCGGCAGGGCAAACCCTGGGGATCAAGGTCCTCACCGGTTGCGAGTTCTCGGTCAAAGTCGGGTGGGGTGAGATGCATCTCCTAGGCTACCTCCTGCCGGACCAGCACCCCGAGCTGTTAGGCACGTTGAATCGAATGCGGGCCGGGCGGGCCGATCGAGGCGTGGCGATGGTCGAGGCGATTCGAAAAATCGGGTTTCCGATCGAGGTCGCTGAGGTCGAGCGGGCCGCCGCCGGTGCTCCAATTGGGCGACCCCATGTAGCCCGGGTGCTGGTGGAAAAAAAGATTGTCCGGAGTTTCGATGAGGCCTTTGATCGATTCCTGGGGCAGGGGCGGGCGGCCTACGTGCCTAAAGTGTTGCCCGAGTTAGCCGAGATCACTGAGCTGATCCGGCGGGTGGGCGGCGTCTCGTCCGCGGCCCATTTGCGCGAACGGGGGAGCCAGGCCCAGCTCGAGGTGTTCCGAGATCAGGGTCTCGATGCGGTTGAAGTTCGCCATCCGAGCCAGAGCGGTTCCGTCCGGGCAAAACTCGAAGCCGCCGCCGCCGCCCTCGGCCTCCTCAGAACGGGCGGGAGCGACTGCCACGGGGAGGCGGCCGTCAGCCCGTCGCACAGCGTGGTCGGCGGGGAACGGGTGCCGATGGAGTGGGTGGAGGCCATGGAGCGGCTCGCCGCCGAACGGCGGGCGTCAGTCTCGGCCGAATGATGGCCCCGATGGACCCGCGATACGAAGAGCCTGCCCTGACAACGTTTCGCGACATCGTGGTGATTGGTGGCGGATGCTACGGGTCGTTTTACGCCGGCCAGCTCGTCGAGGCCCGAGCGCGGAGCAAGATCGCCTTCCGACACGTGGTGCTGGTGGATCGGAACCTGAGCTGTCAGGCGGTGACCGAACAGCGGTTGAAGGACGGGTTCTCGCTGGCCGTGGACGACTGGGACTCATTCCTCGACGAGTTCCTGAACCGTGAACCCCCTCCCCCTGGAGCACCCGACGATGCCATCGTCCCCTCGCCGCTGATGCCCCATCTGATGGCCCATTGGCTCGGCCGAGTCGCCCAGCGCCGCTGGCCGGGGCGGGTCGCTCGGGCCGTGTCCGTGGACCGGCCGCTCGGTACGCCCTATGACGTCCTCGGGCCCGACGGAACCCGCTATGTCTCGTTTGCCGACTGGCTCTGTCCGACCCACTGCATCGAACCGCATATCTGCCCGGTGACTCGCGGGCCCAGGACTTGGGAAATGAAGGACGCTTTGGCCCAGTACGTCGCCGACCTCGAGCGAGAGCACCCAACTGCTGGGCCGGCCCTCTTCGTCACCCGGCACCGGGCGTTTGGGGTCGGGATGTTCGACGTCGCGGAGGTCCGTACGGCCCGAGAACAGTTGATCGCGGCGGTCGAACGAGGGGCGGTTCTGGTTGTGGCGACGATCTCGTCCTGCCATGGGGCGGTTGGGATGCTTCGCGTTGCCGAAATCGGGTCACAGTAATTGTGGACTCCGAGTCCCAGCATCGACGCCGGAGGCCGTATATTTTAGGGCTTCCAAACGACCGCGCCGGTCGGGTCGGCCGCTCTCTCTGGCTTAAGGTCCATGAAAAAACACGACGTGATCATCATCGGGGCGGGGCCAGCGGGGATGTGCGCTGGGATGTACGCCGGACGCGGGATGCTGGATGCCGTGGTCTTGGAGCGGGGCATTCCTGGCGGGGAATTACTCAACACCGAGAAGATTGAGGACTACCCCGGCTTCGAGTCGATTCTGGGACCCGATTTGGCGGCCAAGATGGCCGCCCACGCCGAGAAGTTCGGAGCGAAGATCCTCACGGAAAACGTTGAGGGCGTGTTTCGGGAGCCGGACGGCTCGTTCCGGGTGTCGACCAGCTCCGGTACCGACTTCTATGGGGCCACCGTGATCCTCACCGCCGGCGGGACCCCGACCAAGCTCGAGGTTCCCGGCGAGGCGGAATTCGCAGGGCGGGGCGTGTCCTACTGTGCCGTCTGCGATGGGGCCTTCTTCAAGGGCGAGACCATCGCCGTCATCGGGGGCGGCGACGCGGCGGTTGAAGAGGCTGACTACCTGACCCGGTACGCCGCGAAGGTGTACATCGTTCACCGCCGGGCCGAGTTCCGGGCGTCCAAGCTGGTCCAAGGACGCACCCTCAAGAATCCGAAGATCGAAGTCGTCTGGAATACCAAGGTCGTCGAGATGACCGGCGAGCCGTCAGGTTTGCGGCGGCTCAATCTCGTGGACACCGTCACCGGAGCCAAATCGGACCTCGCGGTGACGGGGTGTTTCGTCTTGATTGGCTTCACCCCCAACAGCGGTCTCATCAAGGAACATGTCGATCATGATGCGAGCGGCTATCTGATCACGGACGATCGGATGATGACTTCGGTTCCCGGCCTCTTTGCGGCCGGCGACCTCCGGGTCCAGCTGACTCGGCAAGTAACCACTGCCGTCGGCGATGCCACGACCGCGGCCATCGCGGTTGAAAAGTATCTGACCAGCCGGAAATGATGCCCGCCCTTCGCGTGATCACGATCTTGAACGGGCAGTTTGCCGAAAACTGCTATCTCTTGGCCGAGGCGGGATCGACCGATGGGGTGATTGTCGATCCGGGCGAAGAGTCGGAGCTGTTTCTGGAAACCGCGGCCCGTCACAAGATCACGATTCGTGAAATCTGGCTGACCCACGGCCACATCGATCATGTGTCGGGGGTCGGGGCGGTGAAGCAGGCGACCGGGGCCCCGATCTTCCTGCATCCGCTCGATCGCCCTCTGTACGAGGGGTTGCCGAATCAGGCCCGGATGTTCGGACTGAGCGCCGCCGCCCCCCCGCCTCCCGATCGAGAGCTGGCGCATGGCGGTACGGTCACGCTGGGCCGGACCTCGTTCGCGGTTCGCCATACACCGGGGCACTCGCCCGGTAGCGTCTGCTTGGTAGGGCCCGGGATCGTCCTCGGCGGTGACGTCCTGTTTCAGGGCTCGATCGGACGCACCGACTTACCAGGAGGCAGCTTCGAGCGCCTGATCCAGAGCATCCGTGAGGAGCTGCTGGTACTGCCGGACGCAACCGTGGTGTACCCCGGGCACGGTCCCCCGACGACGATCGAGGCCGAGCGCGGGGGCAACCCGTTCCTGGTCGGGGTCTAGCCGTTAGGCAGGGCCGCCGGGCGTGGGTGACAGGCCCACCATCATGACCGTTCGTTCGAGGGCCACCAGGACTCCGTGCGGCACGTTGGCCGGCGCCCAGACCACGGCTCCCGGACCCACCTCGAACTGATCCTCACCGACCGCCATTCTCGCCTTTCCCGACACGATCAGATAGAATTTGTCGGCGCCGTCATGGCAATGCACCCGTTGCTCTTGCCCCGGCTCGAAACAGTTGAGGCCGAGGAACAGGTGAGCGCCGCAGACCAGATCGGCTTTGGTACTCCGGCCGGGTTCGAACCTGGCGTGAGCGACTGGATCGATCAAGAACTCTGACATCAACGTTCGTCCCTTCTCCCTAAGCTGGGCCCCATGCTGCACCGGATCGAAACAGACCCGCTCGGCGAGAAGCCGGTCCCGGCTTCGGCCCTCTACGGTATCCAAACCCAACGGGCCGTCGAGAACTTCCCGATCTCGGGGCAGGGCCCGCTGGCGGCGTTTGTCGACGCCGTCATCTGGATCAAACGATCAGCGGCCGAAACCCACCGACGTACCGGCCGGCTCGACCCCGCGCTCGCCCAGGCGATCATTGCCGCGGCGGACGAAATTCTCGCCGGTCAACACCGGGACCAGTTCGTGGTCGACATCTACCAGGCCGGCGCCGGGACCTCGCACAACATGAACTGTAATGAGGTGCTGGCGAATCGGGCCAATGAGATCCTCGGGGCGGCTCGGGGGTCGTATGCGCCGGTCCACCCCAACGATCACGTCAATATGGCCCAGAGTACCAACGACGTGATTCCGACCGCGATGCGGCTTGCCACGCTGGCAACCTTGCCCAAGTTGCTCGATGCTTTGGATGGCCTGGCCACCACCTGCCTCGACAAGGGCCGCCAATTCGACCATGTCTTGAAGTCGGGCCGTACCCATCTCCAGGACGCTACCCCGATTCGCCTGGGTCAGGAGTTCACGGCCTACGGACGAACCATCGCCCGGCATCGTTTGAAGCTCGCCGAGGCCGCCCAGTGGCTCCGGCCAATGAATATCGGCGGCACCGCCGTCGGCACCGGGTTGAATGCCGAGGTTGAGTATCCGGACCTGATGGTCGAGTATCTCCGGAACGTGACCGGCCTCGATCTCGCGGTGGCGGACGACCGGATCCAGTTGATGCAGTCGATGGGCGATATTGCCACCTTCAGTGGAGCCGTCCGGGCCTACACCCTCGACCTGAACAAGATCGCCAACGATATCCGGTTGTTGGCCTCGGGGCCTCGGACCGGGCTGGCCGAAATCCTCCTCCCCGCGGTGCAGCCGGGGTCGAGCATTATGCCGGGCAAGGTCAATCCGTCGATCGCGGAAATGGTCAACCAAGTCTGCTACCAAGTCCTGGGCTTCGACACCACGGTGGCCTTGGCCGCCGAAGCCGGTCAACTCGAACTCAACGTGATGATGCCGGTTATCACTCACAACATCGTCCTGGCCATGATCATTCTGGCGAACGCCTCCCGGCAGTTCGACCGGGCGTGCATCCAAGGGATCGAAGCCGACGAGAAGCAGTGCGCCTACTGGCTGGAGCGAAGTCCCGCCTTGGTCACCGCTCTGGCCCCGAAGCTTGGCTATGCGGAGTCGGCCAAGCTCGCGAAAGAAGCCGTTGCGAGCGGCCTGACCGTCAAGGCGCTGGTCAGGAACAAGGGCATTCTGGCGGGCCAGGAACTCGAGGATGCCCTCGATCTTCGGGCGATGACCGAACCAGGGATTCCAGGCAATAAACCACTACCCGGAGGCGGTTGATGGGAACGTTGAATCGAAAGTACGTTCTTGGACTCTGGCTGGCCGGCGGGCTGCCACTCGCCGCGCAGCGGATTGACGTCGTGGTGGCCCCCGGGGTGGGAGTCACGCCGATCACCGGCCGGGCGTTCGCGATCTTCTCGCGCGACAATGCCCGCGAACCGAGGCTGCAGGCCGGCTCCTACGCCGGAGGGGTTCCTTTTTTCGGCGTGGACGTCAGCGAACTCGAGACCGGCCGCCGGGCCGTCATCGACGGCGCCACCCTGGGTTTCCCGACCAAGAGTCTCCGTGATATCCCGGCCGGCGACTACTTCGTCCAGGGCCTGATGGTCATCTACACCAAGGTGACGCCGAAGCACGGCAAGACGATTTGGGTACCCTGGGATCAGTGGGAGGGCCGCCATTGGAACCGGACCCCTGGCAACTTGGTCAGTGAGGTCCAGAAGGTTCACTGGGACCCCACCGGCTCCCACCTGACCTTGGCGCTGACCAAGGCACTGCCGCCGGTCGACGTCATCGCCGATACTCGGTGGGTCAAACGGATCAAGATCCAAAGCAAGATGTTGTCCGATTGGTGGGGTAAGCCGGTGTATCTCGGCGCCACCGTTCTCGTGCCGCGGGGGTGGGAAGACAATCCAACAACCCGTTATCCGGCCATCTACATCCAGGGCCATTTCGGCGAGGGCGCCCCATTCAGCTTCAATCCGGACGGAAAACCAGAGTCCGCCGAGGCTCGCTCGGCCCGCCTCGTCCGCTCGGCCCGCGAACCTGGCTTTGAGTTTGCCCAATCCTGGCTGAGCCCGTCGTTCCCGAAAATGGTCGCGGTCACCTTTCAACATCCGACTCCCTACTACGACGATTCCTACGCGGTCAACTCGGCCAACACCGGACCGTATCAAGACGCGCTGCTTCAGGAGTTGATTCCCTATCTGGAAGAGAAATTTCGGCTGATTCCGAAGTCGTATGCCCGGCTCCTGACCGGAGGGTCCACCGGTGGTTGGGAGGCGCTCGCCCTTCAAATCCAGCAGCCGAAATTCTTCGGCGGGACCTGGTCGCTCTATCCGGATGGGGTGGACTTCTCCCGCAACCAGATGATCGATAACTATGCCGACACCAACGCCTTCATGCCGAATGCGGGGCCGAATCAGTGGCTCCTGAATGAACGGTACTTGAGCCGGGGCGAGGACGGCCAGCCGCTCACCACCGTCCGCCAGATGGCGCAGCTGGAGCAAGTCCTGGGGAGCCGGGTCCGGGGTGGGCAACAGCTCGAGGCCTACGACGCGACCTACGGGCCGGTGGCGGAGGACGGGTATCCGAAGCCGCTATTCGATCGAAAGACCGGCACGATCGACAAAACGGTTGCGGCCTACTGGCGGGATAACGGCTACGACCTGAACTACTATCTCGAAAAGAACTGGCCGAAAATCGGCCGGGATCTGAACGGCAAGATCACCGTCTGGGTCGGTGACATGGATAATTACTTCCTGAATTTGGCCGTCTACAAAATGGAAGAGACCTTCAAGCGCCTGAAGGGCCAGGCGACCTTCCAGTACGGCCGACCGATGAAGCCGCACGGGTGGCAGCCGGTAAGCAATGCCGAGATGGTGCGGCAGATGGCTCGGCATATCGCCAAACGGGCCTCGGTCGAGGCCCGGTGATCCGCGGGTCGGGCCCGAAGGCGCAAAGGGGCGGGGCAACCCGCCCCTTTGTCATGCTTGGGTTGCTCGCGATCGTCGAGTGGCTCGGGATGTCCGGTTGGTTCGTCGGGGGCGCGCTGGCTCACCACTTGGCCGCCGCTTGGCTTTTGACTCCGAGCCAGGTCGCCTGGCTCACCTCAGCCGTCCAACTCGGTTTCGTCGCGGGGACCCTAGTGGCCGCGGTGCTCAATCTGGCCGACCTGGTCCCGGCCCGCTGGCTTGTGGCGGTCGCGGCCCTGGGGGCGTCGGCGGCGAACGGGTCCCTTCTGTTGGTCGACGGGTATGGCGGAGCGCTACTGACCCGATTCCTTCTCGGATTTTGTTTGGCGGGCGTCTATCCGCCCGCTATGAAAATGGCGGCCACCTGGTTCCGGGATCGCCGCGGGCTGGCGATCGGGGTTGTCGTTGGGTCGTTGACGATCGGCAAGGCATCTCCCTATTTCGTCGAGGCGTTAGGCGGTTTGAGCCTGTCAGTCGTCGTCGGATCAACCGCCGGTGCCGCGGCGGTGGCCGGTCTTCTCGTCGCCGCGCTGTATCGCGACGGGCCGTTTGCCTTTCCGACTCGATCCTTCTCATGGCGGCTGGTTGGCGAGATCACCCGGGTCCCGGCGCTCCGGCTTGTCACCGCCGGCTACCTCGGCCACATGTGGGAGCTCTACGCTTTTTGGGGCTTTATCGCGGCCTATTGGGCGGCCGCCCTCGAGTCCCCGGCCCCGGCCACAGTCGCGGCGCTGGCGGGCTCGAGTATCGCGATCGGCGCCGTTGGGTGCGTCGTCGGCGGACTGGCGGCTGATCGGATCGGGCGTGAACGGGTCGTGCTCTGGTCCTTGGCCGTAAGCGGCGCCGCGGCCGTAGGATCGGCGATGGTCTTCGAGGGCCCTGCCTGGCTCCGCTTGGTGGTGATCTTCTCCTGGGGCATCGCGATCATTGCCGATTCGGCCCAGTACAGCGCGCTCGTCACGGAGCTGGCGCCGCCCTACGCGGTCGGTACCGCGCTGACGCTCCAGACGTCCTTGGGGTTTCTGCTGACGATGGCGGCGATCCAGGTGGTGGCGGAGTTGGGTGGCCCGGGTACGCCATGGGCCTTCCCGGCGCTTGCCGTTGGTCCGGCGCTCGGGTTTCTCGCGATCCGGGCGGTGGCCCGTCGCCGACTGGCCACTGTCGAAGCCGGAGCCTAGGTTTGAGCATGATGACGAAGATGCCCCGGTGGTGGGGGGTGGTGGCTGTGGTGTGGCTCGCCCCGGCGATGGCGGTCGCTCAAGCGGTCGCGGTCCGAGTTTCGAACGAGTCGCTGGCTCTGTTGGGTGGCGCATTAGTGTCGCTCCAGGATCCGAGCGGCAAGCGGGTCGTCCAGAGTTTGACGGACGAACGGGGCCGAGCGATCCTCCGAGCCCCGGCGGGCGGACGCTATCGGCTGCGGGTTGACGCGATCGGCTACCAAGGGGTAGTCAGCGAACTGCTCGATCTCGCCATCGATGCGGGGCTCGAACGGGCTGTCAGTCTCCAACCGGCACCGCTGAATCTGAGTGAATTGGTCGTGGCCAGTTCCCGGCCGGTCCGGTGCAATCTCGAAGAGAGTCGGGGCACCATCGCGGCCCGACTCTGGGACGAGGCCCGGAAGGCGCTGACCGGAACCCACCTCACCCGGAGCCGGCCCCTGGAACTCGAGGTCCGAACCTTCGAGCGACGGTTAGACTCTCGGGGCCGCATTCTCCGTGAAACCACCGAATCGAAGCGGGCCCCTACCACCCGCCCATTCGCTTCAGCCGATGCCGACAGTTTGAGCCGTTTCGGATTCATCCAGGAGCGGGCCGACGGGCTCTGGTTCCATGGGCCGGACGCCGAGCTCCTCCTGTCGGAGCGGTTTCTCGACGACCACTGTTTCAGGCCCGCCCGTCTGGGGGTCGATTCAGCATCCCGAGTGGGGCTCGAATTCCAACCCAATCGATCGCGGACGGTGCCCGATATCGCGGGGGTGCTGTGGCTGGACGCCAAGACGCTCGAACTTCGGGATCTGGAGTTCGGCTATTCCGGGGTCCAATGGCCAAGCCTGGCCCTCCAACCGGGCGGACGAATCGAGTTCGTCCGGCTCAGAAACGGGGGATGGATCGTCGGCAAGTGGTGGATTCGGATGCCGGAGATGCGGCGCAAACTGCTCCAGTTTGGACAGCGGGACACCGTCGTCGGTTATCGGGAAGCCGGCGGCTCCGCGACGCCGGTTGGAACCGTCGAGGCTAGCGGAGCGACATTGGTGGTGGGAGCGGTGTTCGACTCGCTTTTCGACCGCCCCCTGGCCGGTGCCATCGTCAGCATTCAAGAGGGAGCGTTTGCCGATACGACCGACGAGGCGGGGCGGTATCGGATCGTCTCCCCCGGCACCGGCGATTACCTCCTGACGATTAACCATCCTCAGTTTCAGATCCTTCAACTGGAGCCGCTCCATGCCGCGGCGCAGCTCCGCCGGGGCTCGACCGACACGGCCAATGTCACGACGCCCGGGCTGGCCACCACGCTGCAACGCCTCTGCCGGGTGGACCGACTCGACCCCACTCAAGCCCTGTTGATCGGACGGGTCGAGGACAGCCTGTCCGGACAACCGATCGGGAACGCCAAGGTCGTGGTACGGTCCGAGGCCACGACGCTGGGTCGGTCCGGAGCGATGGTGACGGTTCGCGAGAAGAGCAACGAATGGGAGATCGAGCCCGGCCCCGACGGCGTGTTCCGAACCTGCGGCATCCCACGGGGGCGGAAGCTCGAGGTCCGCTCGTTGGTGCCGGGACGCCCGCTCCGGCTCCAGCCAATGCCGGCCGACACTTTGACGATTCGTGAACTCCGAATTCGCCACCCCGAGTAGACTGTTCGGAAATCTCGGGAGCCGCTACATTCTCGGGCATGCGGATCACCACCTGGACCGAATACAGCCTGATTATCTCGATCCACTTGGCCAAGCGAGGCCGGGGCGGCGTGCCTCGAGTCGCCGCTCGTGAGCTAGCGGAGGCCGAACGTCTCCCAGCCGATTACGTCGAACAGATCCTCCTGCGGCTTCGGCGGGCGGGCATCGTGGAGAGCGTTCGTGGGGCCAAGGGCGGGTACTTCCTGGCCAAAGCCCCTGCCGCGATTACGGTCGGCCAGGTCATGGCGGCCTCCGAACATCAAACCTTCGAGATGAACTGCGACAGTCACCCGGTCGATTCCGAACGGTGCGCCCCCGGAAGCGCGTGCACCATTCGACCGGTTTGGCAGGCTCTTCAGCAACGGATTGACGATTTCCTCGATAGTGTGACCTTAGCGGATTTGCTGAAAGACGATGCGGCCGGCGCTTCGAGCTTGGTGACCTTGACCTCATCCCAAAGCGGTCCTTAGGCTCCCGAATCGACTCCACTGTTCCCCCAAACAGAAGCGGACGGCCCGAAAGCCGTCCGTTTCTTGCAGTGCCGAAGGGGGGACTCGAACCCCCACGGGCTTGCGCCCACTGCGCCCTGAACGCAGCGCGTCTACCAGTTCCACCACTTCGGCGCGAAGCGCAAACCTAGAGCAGCCAATCGGTTAAGGCAAGCGCCCCGTTGCTAGCTCGCCACAGCCACTCTATCTTTATACCAGGGTGAGAGTTATGAGCCAAGGCGCGAAAGCGGCGAAAGACCCAGAGGCCCGGATCTCGGTGGCACGAAATCCGCGGGCTACTTATGACTACCACATCATCGAAACCCATGAGGCCGGCATCATGCTCACGGGCACCGAGGTGAAGAGTCTCCGGGTTGGTAAAGCGTCGATCAAGGAAGCGTTTGGGCTGGTCCGGAACGGCGAAGTCTGGCTTGAAGGCATGCACATTACGCCCTACGAGCAGGGCAATCGGTACAATCATGCCCCGCTCCGGTCGCGGAAGCTGTTGCTGCACCGGCGGGAAATCGAACGGTTAATCGGCGCGACGGAACAAAAGGGTTGCACCCTGGTTCCGCTCGAGCTGTATTTCAAGGGTGGCCGGGCCAAGGTGGTACTGGCGCTAGGGAAAGGCAAGAAAGTGCACGATCGCCGGGAAGACATCAAACGCAGGATGGCCGACCGAGAGTTGGCCCGGGCGTTGAAAGTCCGGGCGTGATCTCCGGAATGCTCCTGGCTCTGGTCGCCGGGCTAGCCGTTGGGACCCCGGCCGCGCCGGTTGCCCCCGCCGCGCTCGTGGTCGCGACGGCTAAGGGAGACGTGCGGATTGCCGTCCGGCCCGACGCCGAGTCCGGCCCGCTCGTCGCCGCCTCGGCATTGGTGCCGGCGCTCGGCGGGCTGAGTTCAGTGGTCGGCGCGTGGGTCCAGGTCGAAATCTCCGGGGTCCCCTTTCGGCTCTTGTTGGGCGCGCCGTACTACACCGTTGGTGGCGTGCTCAAGCCCCTCGTGGGCGCGGCGGTCGTCAAGCGCGATAGCCTGTTCCTTCCGCTCCAGTTTGTCACTCAACTTCTTCCGGCCGAACTGAAAGACCGGTTCCGCTACTACCCATCCTCCGGCCGCCTCGAGGAATTGCTGCCTCGGCGACCGGCTGCCTTCCTCGTCGCCGACGAAGCGAAGCCGCGCGGAGCGGCGGCCGAACGAGCACTGCCGGTGGCCGGGCTCGCCAAGGGCCATGTCGTGACGATTGATCCGGGGCACGGCGGGGTCGATCCGGGAAACCCCGGGATGTTCTTTCCCCGGGGGCTGACCGAATCCGACGTAACCCTCCAGGTCGGGCTTCTGGTACGGAAGGAATTGCTTCGCCGGGGGGTCGGCGTGATCATGACCCGAACGACCGATACCCTGATCGACCTTCACGAGCGGGCCGGTTACTGCACCGAGCGGTGCGGCCTCTTTGTCAGCCTCCATGTCAATTCGCTGCCCAGGCGATCCGGGTTTACCAAGGTGAGCGGATTCGAAACCTACTTTCTGGCCGAAGCCAAAACCGAGGACGCGGCGCGGGTGGCTCGGATGGAGAATGAAGCCATTCGTTTCGAGGAGCCGAAAGGTGAACAGCCAGGCGGGCTCGACTTCATCCTCAAGGATCTCCAGACCAACGAGTACCTCCGGGAATCAGCTCGGTTGGCGGAGCTAATGCAATCGCATGTGGCCGAGGCCCATACCGGAACGAATAAGGGCGTCAAGCAGGCCGGGTTGGCCGTGCTCACCACGGCCCGCCGTCCCGCGGTCCTCTTCGAAATGGGCTTCAGCACCAACCCCGAAGACGCCCGGTTGATGACCGAGACTCGGTCGCAACGAAATCTCGCGGCCGCCGTGGCCGACGCGATCGTGAACTATCTCCTGGAGTATCAACAGCGGGTCGGCACGACTCGGACGGCCAGCCAGTCTGGAGCCGAGCGGGAGTGACCAACGGGGTTTCTCCGGCTCCGCTAGCCCTTTTCGGCACATCCTTTTCCAATCCCATTTTGCTCGCCGCCGGTACCGCCGGATTCGGTCACGAGTTGGCCGGGATTGTCGATCTCGAAGCGCTCGGCGGCCTGGTGACCAAAGCCGTGTCGCTTCTGCCCCGTCATGGCAACCGGGCGCCCCGGGTGGCCGAATTCGACGGGGGCATGCTCAACTCGATTGGGCTCGCGAATCCCGGCCTTGCCGCGGTCTCGGCGACTGACCTCCCCTGGCTTCGCTCCCACCTGACCCGTGCGAGAGTTTTCGTCAACGTGGTGGGGTTCACCGAACCCGAATACGCCCAGGTGATCGAGGGGCTCGATGGGGCGGGCGGAATGGTCGGCTACGAGCTCAACCTGTCCTGCCCCAACACCTCCGCCGGCGGGATCGAGTTCGGAGCGGACGCCGGCGCGATTCGGCGAATCGTCGCCGGCTGCCGAGCCGTGACGCGCCGAGCTTTGGTGGCCAAGTTATCGCCGGCGCTGCCGGATATCCCCGGGCTCGCGGCCGCCGCGATCGATGCTGGGGCCGACGGCGTCTCGGTCGTGAACACCATGCCCGGTCTGGTGTACGAAGGCGAGAGCCCGCGGCTTGGCAACGGCAACGGGGGGGTCAGTGGCCCGGCTCTGTTGCCAGTGGGCCTCCTGGCCGTCGTTCGAGTCCGCCGGCTCCTGAAAGACGTGCCGATCATCGGAGTGGGCGGGATCCGGAGCGTCGAGCACGTTCGTCAGTACCTTGGGGCGGGGGCCAACTTGGTGGCGATCGGGACGGCCGGGCTTGCTGATCCGCGGCTGCCAGAGCGACTCGCGCGTCGATGGATGGCCGATGGCTGAACTCATTCTTGCGCTTGATCTTCCGGAGGCCCCGGCCGCCTTGTCGCTCCTCGATCGGCTGCCGACGGTGGGATGGGTCAAGCTCGGTTCGGTTCTGTTTACCAAGGCCGGGCCGAATTTCATTGCCGATCTCAAGGCCCGCGGTCATCGGGTCTTCTTGGACCTCAAGTGGCACGACATCCCAAACACCGTCAAGGGTGCTGTTGGCCAGGCCCGAGGCCTCGGCGTCGACATGGTTACGGTCCACGCACTCGGGGGGCCGAGCATGATTGAGGCGGCAAAAACCGCGGCCGGCGACCAGCTGTCGGTCGTTGCGGTGACGGTCTTGACCTCCCATGCTCCGGCCGAGTGGGCCGCGGTGCTTGGGTTGGGCCGGGCCGATCTGGGGCTCGAGGTCGAGCGTTTGGCGAGCCTCGCGATGCAGGCGGGGGCGGACGGCGTCGTGTCCTCACCGCTTGAGGTTGCGGGCCTTCGGGCCCTCCTAGGCCCGAAGGCTCTTCTGGTGACGCCGGGGGTTCGGGCCGCTGCCGATCGAAAGGGAGACCAGACCCGAACCGCCTCGGCCGGATCCGCGGCCGGAGCCGGGTCGACCCATCTTGTGGTGGGCCGCCCGGTGCTCGAATCGGCCGATCCGGCGCTCGCCTGGGCCACTCTCCTCGAGGCAATCCGGTGAATTGGCTCTGGCTCGTGGGACTCCTGGCCGCCGTCCCGCCGGCTCAGGACCGAGAGTTGGGTCAGCTGGCGAATCGGGTCCGGATCGCCTTCGAATCAAGGGAGTTTTCCCGGCTGTTTGAGGATCTCCGGCCGATCCACCTGGAACTGCCGAACCAATTGGCGGCGGTGTCGGTTCGAGGTGAAATCGCGGCCGCCGCCCTCGCGTCCTTGGTTCGCCGAACCGCAGACCTCGAGTTGGTCACGGTTGGAGCGGCCGTGGTCGCCCCAGGCCATGGTTACATCGAGATCCGGCGCCGATTCGTCGCCCTAGGAACTCAGCAGGAACAGCACCAAAAGATCCTGATCAGCGCCCGGCTCGATGGGACCTCTTGGCGGGTCACCGAGGTCTGGATCACCGCAGCCAAGCCGTAGGGCCTCCTCCCTTGCAATAACCTCAACTGCGGGATAGCTTTGCAAGCTACCCTTAAACCTGGCGTTTGAGAGAGATTCAATGAAGGTACGTTCGAGCGTCAAGCCAATCTGCGAGCACTGCAAGGTGGTGCGCCGCCGCGGTGTAATCCGGATTATTTGCAAGCGGAACCCCAAGCACAAGCAGCGGCAGGGATAACCACATGGCACGTATTTCTGGCGTTGACCTGCCGCGGGACAAGCGGGTTGAGATCGCCCTCACCTACATCTACGGTATCGGTCTCGCCACGAGCCAGAAGCTTCTGGGCGGCACCGGTGTCAACCCTGATACCAGAGTTCGGGATCTCTCCGACGCCGATGTGGCTCGTCTTCGCCAGATGATTGAGCGGACGATCCGGGTTGAGGGCTCGCTTCGCACCGAAGTCGCGATGAACATCAAGCGACTGATGGATATCGGATCCTATCGTGGGTCGCGCCACCGGAAGGGGCTCCCGGTTCGGGGGCAGCGGACTCACACCAACGCTCGGACCAAGAAGGGTCCGCGTCGGGCAATCGCTGGCAAGAAGAAGGCGACGAAGAAGTAAGCTATGACGGCTCCCGAAACTACTCCGACGCCGGTCCCGCCGACCGTGGAACCGAAGGTCGCCAAGGCGGCCAAGCGTGGCAAGAAGATGGTCGAGTCCGAAGGGATCGCCCACATCGCGGCCACCTTCAACAACACCTTGATTACGATCACCGACACGCGCGGCAATGCGGTTGCGTGGGGTACCTGCGGCAAGGCCGGCTTTAAAGGGTCGAAGAAGTCAACGCCGTACGCCGCAACCGTGGCGGCCGAGGGTGTCGGCCGAGAAGCGATGAATCTCGGGGTTCGCCGAGTTCATGTGCTGGTGCAGGGTCCGGGAAGCGGCCGCGAGTCTGCCATCCAGGCTCTGGCTTCGGCCGGCCTGCGGGTGGCGTCGATCAAGGACGTGACCCCGATTCCGCACAATGGCTGCCGTCCTCCGAAGAAGCGTAGGGTCTGAACCATGTCACGATACGCTGGGCCAGCCTGCCGATTGTGTCGGCGCGAAGGAACCAAGTTGTTTTTGAAGGGCACTCGCTGCTTCACCGAGAAGTGCGCGGTGGATCGGCGGTCCTACGCCCCGGGCCAACACGGCCAGTCGCAGGGTGCCAAGGGCGGCGGCCGAAAGATGTCGGAATACGCCAAGCAACTTCGGGAAAAACAGAAGGTCAAGCGAACCTACGGCCTGACCGAGCGCCAGTTCCGCAATACCTTCGAGCGGGCGTCGCATGAGCCGGGCGTGAAGGGCACCAATTTGTTGGTCGCGCTCGAGTCGAGGCTCGACAACGTGGCGTATCGGATGGGCTTTGCCACCAGCCGTCGTGGGTCGCGCCAACTGGTTTGTCACGGACATGTTGAAGTCGACGGCCACCGGGTGGACATCCCGTCTTTCCGCGTTAGGCCGGGCCAGGAGATTCGGGTCGCCCCAGGCTCCTGTGAGATGGTGCCGGTCAAGGTCGCACAGGAAATGGCGGCTCGCGGCGTCTCGCCCACGTGGTTAGCGGTCGACCACCAGAAGTTCTCGGGTCGGATGACCATGGTGCCGACCCGCGATGCGATTCCGGTGAACGCCAACGAACAGCTCATCGTCGAGCTCTACTCGAAGTAAGGTCGGCCACTATGTCGATTGATCTGACCGGTCTTGTTCATCCGCACTTGGTCGAAATGACCAAGCGTGAGGACAACCCAAACATCGCGGAGTTTCGTCTCCAGCCCCTCGAGCGCGGCTTTGGCCACACGCTCGGTAACGCCCTTCGCCGGATGCTGTTGTCTTCGCTCCGCGGCTCGGCGGTGTGGGGCTTCCGGATGGATGGCGTCGTCCACGAGCACCAAACGGTCCAAGGGGTCCTCGAAGACGTCCACCAGATCGTCCAGCGGCTCAAAGCCCTGACCTTGGTCCTCGACGAGGCCACGGATGAAACGGTGCTCCGAATCCGGCGCGAGGGCAAGGGTCCGGTTTACGCTCGCGACATTCAGGGCAACAACAACGTCCGAGTCGTCAACCCCGATCATCTGCTCTTTACGGTCCAGGATGACCGGGAAATCAGCTGTGACTTGTATGTCAACAAGGGTCGCGGCTACGTCGAATCGGAAATGCACCCGTCCGATCGGTCGATGCCGGTTGATTTGGTTCGGATCGATGCGATCTACAATCCGGTCCGGCGGGCCAACTTCACCGTCAGCGAAACCCGGGTCGGGCAGCGCACCGATTACGATCGCCTGGCGGTCATGATCGAAACGAATGGGACGATTACCCCTGAGGATGCCATCGCATACGCCGCGGCACTGGCCCAGGAACACTTCCGCTACTTCGTCGAGTTCGGCCGGGTGCCGACCGCTCGGGTGGTCAGCCACGACCACGTGGCGGTGGCGGGCGGCCTGCGGTCCAAGTTGTCGCGCCTGATCGACGACCTTGGCCTCACGGTCCGGACCCTCAATTCCCTCAAGAACTCGAACATCCGGACCCTCAAAGACCTCGTCGAGTACGCCGAGAAGGAATTGCTCGACGTGAAGAACGTCGGAGAGAAAGCCGTCGCCGAAATTGGCGACCTGCTCCAGCGTGAAGGGCTGCGGTTCGGGATGGGATTTGAGGAAGTCGACGGCGACTACCGGATCGTCAAGAGCGGTGCGGCCCCGACGATGGGTGCCGCCGAAGGGAACGGGTAATGAAGCACGGTTCAAAGGGACGGCAGCTGTCCCGGACGTCGGAGCATAAAGAGGCGATGCTCCGCAATATGGCAACGAGCCTGTTCCTCCATGAAAAGATCGTCACGACGACGGCCAAAGCGAAGGAGCTCCGGCCGTTCGCCGAACGATTGATCACCTTGGCTCGACGCGGCGACCTCCATGCCCGGCGGCTCGCGGAACGTAAGATCCAAGACCGCGACGTGCTCAGGCGGCTCTTTGCTGAGATCGGACCCCGGTTTGCGGCCCGGCCGGGTGGCTACACTCGGATTCTCAAGATCGGCCACCGCGTTGGCGACGGAGCTGACACCGCTCGGATCGAGCTCGTCTCCGAATGATCGAGCCGGCACCACGTCCGGCAATAAAAAAGGGGACCCTCGGGTCCCCTTTTTTTCGGCCCCCGACCGAACGGTCGGGCGGGCTAGGCAGCTTTGACGATTTTTTCACTCCGAATGCAACGAGTGCAGACCCGAATCCGCTTGGGGGCGCCGTCCACCAAGACTCTCACCGTCTGGAGGTTCGGCATCCAGCGGCGCTTCCGCCGGTTGTTGGCGTGGCTGACATGGTTACCAGTCGTCGGGCCCTTGGCGCAAACCGCGCAAACTCGTGCCATATTGATACCTCTCCACTCGTAATGCTAGTCGTTGACCAAGCCATTAAATTTAGCCTCGGATCTCAAATGGCACAAGGGAAAACATGCCACGGGCGTTGATAACCGGAGTCACCGGTCAGGATGGGTCCTACCTTGCTGAGTTCCTGTTGGCCAAGGGCTACGAAGTGTATGGCGTGGTACGCCGGACCAGTCACCACAGCTACGAACGGATCGAGCCCTTTCTCGACTCACTCCGGATTGTCACGGCCGATCTTCTCGATCAGCATTCATTGACCGAGGTGATGCGAGACGTGAAGCCGGATGAGGTCTATAATCTGGCCGCCCAATCCTACGTGCCGACGTCGTTCTCCCAGCCGGTACTGACCGGCGAGTTCACCGCACTCGGCGTCACCAGGATTCTCGAGGCGGTTCGGCTGGCTTGGCCCACTGCGAAGTTTTATCAGGCGAGTTCGTCTGAGATGTTCGGGAAGGTCCAAGAGACACCCCAGACCGAGCGGACACCATTTTACCCCCGCTCGCCGTATGGCGTTGCCAAGTTGTACGGACATTGGATTGCCGTCAATTATCGGGAGTCGTATGGCCTCCATGCGGTGAGCGGAATTCTGTTCAATCATGAGTCTCCCCGTCGCGGGATCGAATTCGTCACCCGGAAGATTTCGGATGGCGTGGCCAGGATCAAACTTGGTCGGAGCAAGGAGCTTCGTCTGGGGAATCTCGACGCCAAACGCGACTGGGGCTTTGCCGGCGACTACGTCGATGCGATGTGGCGGATGCTCCAGCAGCCGGAGCCGCGCGACTACGTGATCGGGAGCGGCAAGACCCACAGCGTCCGGGAGTTGGTCGAACTGGCGTTCAATCACGTCGGTCTCGACTGGCGCGAGCATGTGGTGATCGATCAAGCCCACATGAGGCCCGCGGAGGTCGACCTGCTGATCGCCAACCCCGCCAAAGCAATGGCCGAACTCGGTTGGAAGCCCCGGGTATCGTTCGCCGATCTGGTCCGCATGATGGTCGATGCCGACCTCGAGCGCTTGAAAGGTCAGCGGTGAGGATCCTGGTGACCGGGGCCGACGGCTTCGTCGGCGGCTGGTTGGTCCGCGAGCTCCTTCGAGCCGGCCACGATGTCGTCGGGGGTGTTCGGGTCGGCGGTGGGCCTTCGGCCCTCTTGTCCGATGCCGAGCGCGACCGGGCCCAATGGGTGGTTTTTGATTTGCTGTCGTCGGACTCTGTCACTGCCTTGGCCCGACCACCGGTCGACGCGGTGGTGCATTTGGCCGCGGTGGCCTCAGGCGCCGACGCTCGTAAGGACCCGGGGTATGCATGGGCGTCCAATGCCGCGGGCTCGGCTCGGATAGCAGAAGAGCTGGGTCGTCATCGGACCGAGCACCGAGGTGATCCTCTGCTCGTGCTGGCATCCACGGGGGAGGTGTACGGGGCGGGCCAGGGGCGGCCCTCGCTCGAGTCCGATCCGCTTATTCCGGCGTCGCCCTATGCCGCTAGTAAGGTGGGAGCTGAGATTGCGGTCGCGGAAGTTGCCCGCCGCACCGGCCTTCGGACGGTCATCGCCCGGGCCTTCCCCCACACCGGGCCCGGTCAGAGCGACATGTATGTCGTCCCGGCGTTGGCCCGCCGAATTCGAATCGCCCAACGGCTCAGGGCCCCGGCCATCAAGACCGGCAACCTCGAGCCGGTTCGGGATCTTCTCGACGTCCGAGACGTTGTGGCGGCCTATCTCGCCATCATCGATCGCGGCCTTCCGGGGGCAACGTACAACGTTGCCAGCGGCCAGGGCGTTTCGCTGCGGCACGTGGCCGACCGGCTCATGGCAGCGATCGGCTACCCGGTCATCGTCGAGTCCGACCCGAATTTGACGCGGCCCAACGACATAGCCCACCTAGTTGGCGAGCCCGCCCGGCTCGCCAACGATACCGGATGGAAGCCCGTGATTCCCCTCGCCCAGACCCTCGACGATTTGCTCGATGCCCAAGCGGACTGACCTTCGGTCGATTCTCCTGATCGGCTCCGGCCCGATCGTCATCGGCCAAGGAGCCGAGTTCGACTATTCCGGGACCCAGGCCGCCCGAGCTCTCCGCGAAGAGGGCTTTCGAGTGATCCTGGTCAACTCCAATCCCGCCACGATCATGACCGATCCTGAGGTCGCCGACCGCACCTACCTCGAGCCGGTCACCGCCGAGTGGGTCGAAAAGATCATCGCCCGGGAGCGCCCTGATGCGCTGCTTCCGACGATGGGCGGTCAAACGGGCCTCAACGTCGCGATGGATCTGTTTCGGTCGGGCGTGCTGGAAAAATACGGGGTCGAGTTGATCGGGGCGAACGAGCGGGCCATCCGGATCGCCGAAGATCGGGACGAATTCTCCAAGGCGATGCGCCGGATCGGACTGGCCACCCCCGAGGGAACCACCGTCAGGACGGTAGAAGATGGCTTGGCGGCTGTCGAACGGACGGCTTATCCGGCGATTCTCCGGCCCTCGTTCACCCTTGGTGGTACCGGGGGCGGGATCGCCTACAACCGGGATGAGTTCGAGACAATGTTGCGCCGGGGACTCGAGGCGTCGCCGGTCGGGTCGGTGTTGATCGAACGGAGCATCATCGGCTGGAAAGAGTTCGAGCTCGAGCTGATGCGGGATGGGGCCGACAACGTCGTGATCGTGTGTTCGATTGAAAACATCGACCCGATGGGAGTTCACACCGGCGATTCGGTCACCGTCGCGCCGGCGATGACGTTGTCCGATCGGGAGTACCAGGCAATGCGGGATTCTGCCTGCAAGATCATTCGAGAAATCGGGGTCGAGGCCGGCGGGTGCAACGTGCAGTTCGCCGTGAGCCCGGAAACCGGTGAGCAACTCGTCATCGAAATGAATCCCCGGGTGTCGAGAAGCTCGGCCTTGGCGTCAAAGGCGACCGGGTTTCCGATCGCCAGAATTGGCGCCAAGCTGGCGGTCGGTTACCGGCTCGACGAATTGCCAAACGACATCACCAAGACGACCCCGGCAAGCTTCGAGCCGGTGCTCGACTATGTGGTGGTCAAGATTCCTCGCTTCGCCTTTGAAAAGTTCCCGGCGGCCGATCCGGGGTTGACGACCCAAATGAAGTCCGTTGGCGAGGTCATGGCCATCGGACGAACGTTCAAAGAGGCGTTCCAGAAGGGTTTTCGGGGCCTGGAAACCGGGCGGGCCGGGTGGGTCGTCGGCGATATCCTGGCCGACGATCGGCTCGAGGATTCTTCGGTCGAGACGGTCCTCGCCGGACTGGGCAAGCCGACCCCTGAGCGCTTCTTTCAGATTAAACGCGCGCTGTTGCGGGACGTGCCCGTGGCCACGATCTCCGAGCGTTCGCGAATCGATCCGTGGTTCATCGAACAGCTCAAGGAGCTGACGGATGCGGAACGGGCGTTCGTGACCCAGTGGAACGTCCGGCCAGCCGGGCCTTCCGGCGACGGGGCCGAGCGGAGCTTGATTCGAACCATGAAACGGATGGGCTTCTCCGACCGACAGTTGGCCGAGCTGGTGGCGACGACGGAGACCGCTATTCGGCATCGGCGCCAAGCCCTCGGGGTTCGCCCGGTGTTCAAGATGGTGGATACCTGCGCCGGCGAGTTTCCGTCGGCAACGCCCTACTTCTACTCCTCGTATGATGAGGAAACCGAGACCGCCGCGGTTGGCACCAAGACCGTCATCATCTTGGGGTCCGGTCCGAACCGGATCGGCCAAGGGGTGGAGTTCGACTATTGCTGTGTCCGGGCGGCCATGGCGTTCCGGGCGATGGGCTTTCGCACGGTCATGGTCAACTCCAATCCGGAAACGGTCTCGACTGACTTCGACATGTCGGATGCGCTCTACTTCGAGCCACTGACCTTAGAGGACGTGCTCGAGATCGTCCACGCCGAGAAGCCGATGGGGGTCGTGGTGCAGTTTGGCGGGCAAACGCCGTTGCGCCTCGCCCGGGGGCTCGAAGCCGAAGGCGTTCCGATCCTGGGGACCTCACCCGAGGCGATCGATGCCGCCGAAGATCGGGGGCGGTTCGAAGCGTTGGCCCGGGAACTCGGGATTGAACAGCCGAAGAACGGAACCGCGATGTCGCTTGAGGAGGCCGAACGAGAGGCTGCGATTGTTGGATACCCAGTGCTGATCCGGCCGTCCTACGTCCTCGGGGGCCGTGCCATGCAGATTGTTTACGACGCCGAGTCGCTGGGGGAGTTCTTCAGTGCCGCCGAACGGGTCGCGCCCGGGCATCCCGTATTGATCGACAAATTCCTCGAGGATGCCTTTGAAGCCGATGTCGACGCGATCAGTGATGGGACGCGCTGCATTATTGGCGGCGTGATGCAACACATCGAGGATGCCGGGATCCATTCCGGCGACTCGGCCTGTGTCATGCCGCCCTATCTGATTACGGAGCAGCAGGTCACGGAGATGAAGGAGTACACCAGGCGCTTTGCCCTCAAGCTCGGCGTCGTCGGGTTGATGAATGTCCAGTACGCGGTGAAGGACGGCCAGGTCTACGTGCTGGAAGTAAATCCGCGGGCGTCGCGCACCATCCCGTTTGTGTCGAAAACCACCGGGGTCCAATTGGCCAGCATGGCGGCCCAGGTCATGGCGGGGAAGACCCTCGAGGAACTCGGAGCCCTCGATGATGTCGTCCACCCGTACGTCGCCGTCAAAGAGGCGGTCTTTCCATTCAGCAAATTCCCCGGCGTCGACCTCGTCCTCGGCCCCGAAATGCGTTCGACCGGCGAAGTCATGGGGATCGCCGATTCGTTCGGCATGGCCTTCGCCAAAGCCCAGATCAGTGTCGGTGGAAGTTTGCCCTTGGGTGGTGCCGTCTTCGTCACCGTCAACAACGCTGACAAGGCTGCGGTTACTCCGATTGCGCGGCGATTCCACGAGATGGGGTTCCGGATCCTCGCGACCGAGGGAACCGCCCGTTACCTCCGCGCCCGGGGGATTCCGGCCGAACGGACGCTCAAGGTTCACGAGGGGCGGCCGAACGCCGTGGACTTGATGGTGTCCGGGCAGGTGCAGCTGTTGATCAACACCCCGTTCGGGAAGCTGACCCAGCGGGACGACTATATCCTCCGCCGAGCGGCCCTCCAGCAGGGTGTCCCGTACACCACGACGATGACGGCAGCGGCGGCCGCCTCTGATGCGATCATTGCGCTTCGGAGCCGAACCGGTGAGGTCCGCTCGCTCCAGGAGTGGCATGAAATGGCCCGGGCCTTCATGACAGAGCTCAAGTCGTGATCTCGGCGCGGGACCCCGGATTCGCCCGGGCGATCCGGGAGCAGATTCGAGGGGAAGTTCGGGAGGGTGAGAGCCTGGCTCGATACAGTACCTACCGGATCGGGGGCCCGGCAACGGTCGTGCTGCCCGCCGACCCTGAGGATGTTGCCCGAGCGGTTCGCATCGCCGATGCCGCCGGGATTCCCTGCTTTCCCATTGGACTCGGCTCCAACCTCCTGTTGCCGGATCTTGGCATGGATGCCCTGGTGATTCGGCTCGGCAAGGGGGTCGACCGGCTCGACCAGAGCGGCGATCGGTGGCGCCTCGGTGCCGGCCTCCCGGCGCCGATTGCGGCCCGGAAAACGGCCCAAGCCGGCTGGGCCGGTATTCACATGATGGTCGGGGTGCCCGGGACCGTCGGCGGTGGGGTGTACATGAACGCCGGGTGCCACGGCGGCCAGTGGGCCGACACCGTCGAGTCGGTCGTGGCGATCGACCGACGAGGTGAATCCCGGGTGTTCGCTCGGGCCGAGATTCCGTTCCAGTATCGGTGGAGCGGCCTCGAGGGATGGCTGGTGCTTGAGGCGACGGTGCGATTGAGGGCCGGGGATGCCTCGGCCTTGGCCGGCGAGGTCGCGAAGCTGTTCGCCTGGCGGCAGGAGGGGACTCCATTCAACGCCCCGTGCTGTGGGAGCGTCTTCAAGAACCCGGATCCCGGCGTTGACGGTCGCCGAACCGCGGGGCAACTGATCGAGGCCGCCGGATTGAAAGGGACCCGGGTTGGCGGAGTTCAGGTGTCTCCGATGCACGCGAACTACTTCGTGAATGTCGGTGGGGCGACGGCCACAGATGTCCTCCGATTGATCGAAACGGCGCAACAACTCGTCGCCGAGCGATTCGGGGTCAGGCTCGAGCCGGAGGTGAAAGTGATCGGATCAAGAGGCGAATATCTAACCGGAGCGAGCGGTCATGGCTGATTTCTTCGTGCATGAGTCGAGCTACGTCGACGAGGGGGCCGTCGTGGGCCGGGGCTCGAAAGTTTGGCATTTTAGCCACATCATGGCCGGCGCCGTGATCGGGGAGCGGTGCAACCTTGGGCAAAATGTCGTGGTGATGCCCGGCACCAAGATCGGGAACAATGTGAAGATTCAGAACAATGTCTCGATTTACGAAGGAGTCGAGTTGGAGGACGACGTGTTCTGCGGCCCGAGCTGCGTGTTCACCAATGTGCTCAATCCGCGGAGCCATGTTTCTCGCAAGTCCGAGTATCGACGGACCCTGGTCCGACGGGGGGCAACGATCGGCGCCAATGCGACCATCGTTTGCGGAGGAGAGATCGGGGCGTACGCCTTGATCGGAGCCGGCAGCGTGGTCCGGGGCAACGTGCCGGCCTATGGGTTAATGGTCGGGGTGCCGGCCCGGCGGATCGGGTGGATCTGCCAATGCGGGGTTCGGCTGATCCTCGACCGTGGTCGCGCGAGTTGCCGCGAGTGCGGGACCGCCTATCGAGAAAATAACGGTTGTCTCGAGCCGGTTGACTCACCCGGGTGAATGCTTCTAAGTTATGCTCATTGCAAGACTTGCGGGTCGGTGACGGCCTCGAGATATGGCCCCAGTTTCAGATTTGAGGACCGTCATGGTGACCGTGCCTTTGCTCGACCTCAAGGCCCAATACAGCACCATCAAGGCCGACGTCTCCCGGGCGATTGCCTCGGTTGTCGAACGGCAAGAATTCATCATGGGACGGGAGGTCGGAGAACTTGAGGGAGCCGTCGCCGGCTTGTGTCACACCAAGCACGGAATTGGGTGTGCCAGCGGCACCGATGCGATTCTGCTTCCTCTAATCGCCCTCGGCCTAGAGCCGGGCGATCAAGTTATCGCCCCGAGTTTTACTTTTTTTGCCACGGCGGGCGCGATCCACAACGCCGGCGGCATCCCGGTCTTTGTCGATATCGACCCCGAGACGTTTTGCGCCTCGCCCGCGGCCATCGAGGCGGCCATCACGCCCCGCACGAAGGCCATCATCGTGGTGCACCTCTTTGGCCAGATGGCGGCCATGGACGCGATTGTCGAGATTGCGTGCCGCCATGGTCTGCCGGTCATCGAGGATGGGGCCCAGGCCATCGGGGCCCGTCGCCTGGTTGACGGCACGTGGCGGATGGCGGGCGAGCTGGGCTGGTGCGGGACGTTGTCCTTCTTCCCGAGCAAAAACCTCGGTGGCTTTGGCGACGGCGGCATGATGGTGACCCAACAGGACGACCTGGCCGCCAGACTCCGGCGGCTCAGGCTCCACGGAGGCGCGAAGCAGTACCACCACGAGGAGGTGGGGACCAACAGTCGGCTCGACACTCTCCAAGCCGCCGTTCTGCTCGCCAAGTTCCCGTATCTGGCCGGCTGGAGCCAAGCCCGCCGGGAACGAGCGGCGCGCTACTCGGAGGCCTTTGCCGGTCACCCGGACATCCAAGCGCCCAAGACGGACCCGGCGAACGAGCACATCTTCCACCAGTACACGATTCGGGTACCCCGCCGGGACCAGTTGATGGCCCACCTCAAAGCCAGCGGCATCGGTTGTGCCGTCTACTACCCGGTTGGACTCCACCTCCAGCCGTGTTTTGCTCCACTCGGGTATCAGCCGGGCTCGTTGCCCGAAACCGAGCGAGCGATGAAGGAAGTGATCTCGCTCCCGGTGTACCCGGAGTTAACGACGGCCCAAGTTGACCAGGTGGCCGGTGCAGTTCGGGAGTTCTTCGGGTGAGTCTACTTCGAGTTGGAGTGATCGGGGCAGGGGTTTGGGGGCGAAATCATGTTCGCACTCTGGCCACAATGAGCGACGTCGAGTTGGCTTGCGTCTGCGACCTTTCGGCCGCCGTCAGGGAGCGCACCGCACGGGCGTTTCCGGGCGTTTTCGTGACCGAATCGGTGGATGCGCTGTTGGACCGGGTCGACGCAGTGGTCGTCGCCACCACAGCCCGGACCCACGCGGCTCTTGGACTGCAGGCGCTCAGGGCAGGGAAGCCGGTGTTGATTGAGAAGCCCTTTGCGCTGACCGGCGCGGATGCGCTGGCGCTGGCGGAGGAGAGCGAGCGTCGAAAGGTGCCCGCCCTGGTCGGACATTTGCTTGAGTTTCACCCGGTGGTCGACCGGCTGCGCTCCATGGTCCAGGCGGGGTCGTTTGGGGAGGTGTACTACCTCTATTCCCAGCGCCTCAACCTCGGTCAGGTCCGACCGGACGAAAATGCGTTGTGGAGTTTTGGGCCTCATGATATTTCGGTGGCGCTCTATCTGTTGGGAGAGGCTCCCCAATCGGTGTCGGCCCAAGGCCATTCGTATCTTCAGCGGGGCATTGAGGACGTGGTCTTTTTAGTGATGCGATTTCGCTCCGGTGTGGTCGTCCATGCCCACATGTCCTGGCTCGACCCCCATAAGGAGCGGCGACTGACGGTCGTCGGGTCGAAACAGATGGCGGTGTTTGACGACATGGCGCCGCGGGAGAAGCTCCGGCTCTATGACAAGGGCGTCGATCGGCCGCCCGAGTACGGCTCCTATGGAGAGAGTCTCGCGGTGCGAGAGGGCGACATCCTGATCCCGAAGGTTGGTAACGCCGAGCCGCTTGGGCTCGAGCTGGCACATTTTGTGAAAGTCGCGCGAGGCGAACCCGCCACGCGGGCGGATGCGATGGATGGTTTGCGGGTTGTCCGGGTGTTGGAAGCCGCCACACGGTCCTTGAAGGACGGTGGACGGCCAGTCCTTGTGGAGGGTTGACAACATGGGTCTGTTAGCGGAACAGCTGATCAAGAAGGCTGAGCGGCGCGATGTGCTGTTCGGCATCATAGGGCTTGGGTACGTCGGATTGCCTCTTGCCGTAGAACTCGGGCATGCCGGGTACAAGGTCTTGGGGTTCGATGTAAGCCAACGAGTGGCTGACGGGCTCAACTCGGGAAAGTCCCACATCAAGGACATTTCCGACGCGCAGCTCAACTCGGTCGTCGGAAAAGGTCTGTTCTCGGCAACGACCGACGGCTCCAAGCTCTCGGCGTGCGACGCGATTTCGATCTGTGTGCCGACCCCACTGTCAAAATTCAAGGATCCTGACGTCAGCTTTATCGTGGCGGCGACGGAGACAATCAAGAGGGTGCTGCGGCCGGGCCAGGCGATCATCCTCGAGAGCACCACCTACCCGGGGACGACTAGAGAGATCATGCTCCCGGCGCTCGAGAGCACGGGCCTCAAGGTTGGCCAGGACTTCTTTCTCGCCTTCAGCCCTGAGCGGGTCGATCCAGGCAACCCGAATTTCCAAACGAAGAATACGCCGAAGGTGGTTGGGGGCATTACCGATGATTGCCGTCGAGTGGTGATGGCGCTCTATCAACCGGCCATTGACACCCTGGTCTCCGTGAGTACCACCGAGGCCGCTGAACTGGTCAAGCTGCTCGAGAATACCTTTCGGAGCGTCAACATCGGTTTGGCGAATGAGATGGCGATCGTCTGCGACAAGCTGGGTGTCGATGTGTGGGAAGTGATTGAAGCGGCGGCCACTAAACCATTCGGCTTCATGAAATTTCTCCCCGGTCCCGGGTTGGGTGGCCACTGCATTCCGATCGATCCCCACTACCTCGCATGGAAGATGCGAGGGCTCAACTACAAGACCCGTTTTATCGATTTGGCCGGCGAGGTGAATACCGAGATGCCGGTTTTCTGGGCCGGCAAAGCCAGCGAGGCCCTAAATGATGCCGGAAAATCGGTGAAAGGCGCCTCGGTGTTGATTCTTGGTATCGCCTACAAGCGGGATATTGAGGACATGCGGGAGAGTCCCGCGCTCGATATCATGCGACTGTTGGAGGGGCGGGGCGCCAAGGTCAGCTATCACGATCCGTTTGTTCCCAAGTTCGAGGAGAACGGCCACCAGGCGTTGTCAGTACCGTTTTCCCCCGCCATGTTGGCGGCCGCGGATCTCGTGGTCATCGTCACCGACCACTCGACCTTCGACTATGAGGCGATTCGGGCCCACGCGAAGCTTGTGGTCGATACCCGCAATGCCTTGAAGCGTCCTAGGGCGACCTAAGTCATGAGGGTGGCCGTCATCGGGTCAGGCTACGTTGGGCTCGTTGCAGGAGCCTGTCTCGCCGAAACGGGCAACGAGGTCGTGTGCGCGGATGTCGATCAAGCCAAGATCGAGCGGCTCCGGCGCAACCAGATTCCGATCTACGAACCGGGCCTGGAGCCGATGGTGGTCCGGAACCAATCCGAGGGCCGCTTGGCGTTCACTTCGGACGTCGCGGCGGCGGTGCGCCACGGTCTAGTGGTTTTCATTGCGGTCGGGACGCCGCCTGATGATGACGGGTCCGCTGACCTGCGGCATGTCCTTGCGGTGGCGAAGGTGATCGGCCAAAACCTCAATGAGCCCAAGGTCGTCGTCACCAAATCGACGGTACCGGTGGGGACTGCCGAGGAGGTCCGAGCGACGATCCGGAAGGAGACCGGTGGGGCATTTTTCATGGCGTCGAATCCGGAGTTCTTGAAGGAGGGGGCGGCGATCGACGATTTCATGAAGCCCGACCGGGTGGTTGTCGGAGTCGATTCGCCGGAGGCACAGGAAGCATTGGGGCAGTTGTATGCCCCCTTTCTCCGGACCGGAAATCCCATCCTGTTCATGGATATTCCATCGGCCGAAGTCACGAAATACGCGGCCAACGCGATGTTGGCTACCCGGATTTCATTCATGAACAAGATCGCCAAGTTGTGCGAAAGGGTCGGGGCGGACGTTGGGGCGGTGCGCCAGGGGATTGGAACCGATCGACGAATCGGGCCGGCCTTCTTGTTTCCGGGGCCAGGGTACGGCGGGTCGTGCTTCCCCAAAGACGTCCAGGCCCTGATCCGGACTGGAAAAGCCATGGGGTTGAACACTGATCTCTGGGATGCGGTCGAGGCGGTGAACGGGCGACAGAAACAAGTGTTACTCGACAAGCTTCGCGCGGGCCTCGGGTCGTTGAACGGTCGCCAGATTGCGGTCTGGGGCCTGGCCTTCAAGCCAGAAACTGACGATATGCGCCAGAGCCCCTCGATTCCGTTGATCGAGGGCATTCTCGCGGAGGGGGGGACGGTGGTTGCCCACGATCCGAAAGCCATGGAAACCGCTCATCAAGTGTTTGGCGATCGGATTCGATACGGGAAGGATCTGTATGAGGGAGTCCGAGGTGCGGACGGCCTGGTGATCGTGACCGAATGGCTGGTGTATCGGAACCCCAATCTCGAACGGATCAAGACCGACCTTCGGACCCCGTTGATCGTGGATGGGCGCAACTTATTCGAGCCGGAGCGAATGAAGAGCGCCGGGTTTCGGTACCTGAGCATCGGGCGCCCGTCATGAGGATCCTGATCACCGGAGCGGCGGGCTTCCTCGGGTCGCACTTGACGGACCGGTTTCTCGCGGAAGGCCATCGCGTGATGGGGATGGACAATTTCATCACCGGTAGCCGCTCGAATCTGGCCCACCTTGCCACCAATCCGAACTTCGAATTCGTCGAGCACAATGTCTCGGCCTATATGAGCGTCGACGGTCCACTCGACGGCGTCCTCCACTTCGCGTCACCCGCCAGTCCGGTCGACTACCTCAAGTATCCGATTCAGACCCTCAAGGTGGGGTCCCTCGGGACCCACAACGGACTGGGGCTCGCCAAGGCCAAGGGGGCTCGGTTTCTCTTGGCGTCGACCTCTGAAGTGTACGGCGACCCCCAGGTTCATCCCCAGCCGGAGACCTACTGGGGCCATGTCAATCCCATCGGCCCCCGCGGGGTCTACGACGAGGCGAAACGGTTCTCCGAGGCGATGACGATGGCATATCACCGCCATCATGGGGTCGCGACCAGGATCGTCCGCATCTTCAACACCTACGGCCCGAGAATGCGGGCGTACGACGGGCGGGTCGTCTCGAATTTCGTCGTCCAGGCCCTCAAGGGCGAACCCCTCACGATCTATGGTGAGGGCAACCAGACCCGGTCGTTCTGCTACGTCTCGGATTTGGTTGACGGGATCTACCGACTCTTCAACTCGGACCGGGTCGATCCCACAAACATCGGCAATCCGGTGGAGTTCACCGTGCTCCAGCTCGCCGAACTGGTTCGAGAGATGGTCGGCTCGTCGGTCAGCATCAAGCGAGAGCCCCTGCCGATCGATGATCCCAAAGTCCGCCAGCCTGATATCTCCGTTGCGACGGCCGTACTCGGATGGGCTCCTTCGGTTGATCTTCGGGCCGGGCTGGAGCGGACGATCCGGCACTTCCGGGAGGTTCTTCAGGCGTCCTAACACCGCGCAAATCCGCCGACCACGCTATCTTACCCGGTTCCCGGGGCCCTGTCCGAGGTCCCGGGAATCTTGCGTGCGACCCTGGCGTCGGGTGGTTCATCGACGGAGGTGTCGCCTCAGTGTTCGATGAACGTTTTCGGATGGGAATTGCGACCAACCGGCCATGCGAGTCAGCACTGAGCACCTCCTTCAGCAGGCCCACGAGCGGTTCGCGGTTCAGGACTACTACGGGTCGACCCATATTCTCGACGAGATCCTCGAGTCGGGTCGCTGCTTCGCCGACGTCTATCACTTGCGGGGCCTCTGTCTCTCACTTCTGGGCCAGCCTGAAAAGGCCGTCGAGGCATTCGATCGGAGTCTCGAGGTCAACCCCCGGTACATCGACGCATTGATCCATCGCGGCGTGACGCTGGCCGAGTTGGGCCGGTCGGCGGAGGCGGATGCCTCGTTCCAACGGGCGGCGGCATTGGGGCACGTCGGTTCCGGTGGCTATTCCCGCCCAGTCGCGTCCCGTCTGGCGAACCTCCATGCCGGGCTGGGCGATGCTTACGCCGAGGTGGGCAACTCCAACGAGGCGATTACCGAATACCAGCGAGCGGTCGGCCTGGGGCCCGACTTTCACGACCTTCGATACCGGCTGGCCCGGCTCCTCCTCGAGGCGGGTCGTCCGCTGGAAGCCCGTGAGGAATTGGAGCGGATCATCGCGGCCCAGCCGCTGTTTGGAGATGCCGAGGCCGCCCTCGGTCTGGCTCACTATCTCTCCGGCGACGCGACTGGGGCCCAGGAGGTGTGGGCTCAGTGTCTCCGTCGGAGGCCCGGAAACGCCAGGGTCGGGGCCTACCTCGCGATGGCGCGGCGCCTCGGCGGATGACCCGCTGGCTGCTGGTGGCGGCATGCTTCGGCCTCGGTTGCTCCGTCGCCGCTTCGGATCATGAGCGCCTCGGCGATAACGCCTATCGCGAGGGACGGTTCGCGAAGGCGGTCGCCGAGTATCAGGCGGCGCAGCGGAGCGGCGCTCGGAGCCGAGTCTGGGCCAAGGCCGGGGCGGCCGCGCTGCGGGCGGACGATTTTTCGGCGGCCGCGATGGCCTATACCGACCTCGCTCGCGAGGATCCGACTCGGGTGCTCGAGGCGGTGGTCGGTCTCGACCGCGTCGCCCGGGCGGCCGAACGGGCAGGTTCGAGCGGGCAGGCGGCGGTCATTCAGGCCGTGTTGGCGATTCGGGCCCTTGATCCGAGTCGGCCGTTAGGTCGGCTCGCCCGGACCTCCCTCAGCGCGGGGTTGGAAGCCTCCGATGCCCTCGGGCTGATTCCCGCGGCGCTGTCGGCCGCGGGATCGGCTCGGGCGGTTGACTCGTTGCTGCTGCAGCTCGCCGAGGCGCAGCGGGCGACCGTGGCCTGCGACGACGCGGCCGGCAGCTACCGCACCGTGCTCCGGCGAACCAACGACGGCCGGATCAAGGCGGCGGCCCGCACCGGGCTCGCCGATTGCGCCGTGTGGCTCGGCCAGGATGCGCTGTCGATGCAGAATGGGCGATCCGCCGAACGGTGGTTCGACCTCGTACTCGGGTTCGAAACGGAAACCGCGCGGGGGATCCGGGCCCAGATCGGTCTTGGAGACGCCCGGGTGCTGCTCGGCGACGCCTTGGGTGCCGCCGTCGCCTACCAAGCGGTGTTGGCGGCCAGCGGAGTGTCGGACAGCCTTCGCGATGTCGCCGTGACGAAACTCAACGGGCTGGGAGCCGCCTCGAAGGACCCCCCAGCGGATGGAGACGAATGAATCGGAGACTCGTGATGGTTGCCTTGGTGGCGACGACGGCGTCGGCGTGCTGGCCGTTTCGGGGCAAGCCGAAAGCGGCCCCGTCGGCCGTCCTGGCAAACTCGCCCCGGGCCGTCGACTCGCTCTGGCAGGTTGGCCAGCGCGCGTTCAACTCCGGGCGGTGGAATGAAGCTAACCAGGTTTTCGCTCGGTTAGGCACCGCGATGCCGGTGGCCGATCCCCGGATCGCCCGGCTCAACTTCTACAAAGGCGAGGTCGAGTTTGCGTTGGGGAACGAGCTGGACGCGGTTCGCCAGTTCCGCCGATTGTCCGATGAGGCTCCCGATGATTCGCTGGCTCCCGATGCCCTACTCCGGGCCGCGGATGCCTACGCCGCGCTGTGGAAACGACCCGAGCTCGATCCGACCTACGGGCAGACGGCACTCGGCGTGTACCAGGAAGTCCAGAGCCGGTACCCTAATACCGCCGCGGCGAAGCGGGCCGCCGCCCGAGTCGGGCAACTGAACGATCAGTTTGCCGAGAAGGAGTACGCCAGCGCCCTCTTCTACTACAACTTCAAGGCCGACAACTCGGCCGTCCTCATCCTCCGTTCATTAGTGCTTAAGTACCCGCGGTCGGCGATCGTACCTGAGGCCCTGGCGACGATGGTACTGGCCTACCGCCGCCTTGGGTACGACGAGGACATCAAGGAAACCTGCGGGTACATCGCCCAAACCTTCGGGGTTGGTCAGGGGCCTCGGCGTTTCTGCCCCGTGGAACCGCCGGTGACCGCCGACTCGGCCCTTGCCCGGTAGATGCGGATTGCGGTGCTAGGGGGCTCGTTTGATCCAATCCACCACGGACATCTGGTGGTGGCGAGTGTGGCGCGCGAGGTGGTGGGGGCGGCGCAGGTTCGGTTCATCCCGGCGGGTGAGCAGCCGTTCAAGGCCGGACATCACGCGGCCCCGGGTGGCCATCGAGCCGCAATGGTCGAGTTGGCCGTCGCCGGCGACCCGGCGATGGTGGCGGACCGGGTTGAGGTTGACCGTCCGGGGCTGTCGTACACAGTCGACACCCTTGCCGACGTCCGGCGCCGATTTCCCGGGGTCACGATTGTCTTGCTGCTCGGCAGCGATGCGGCGACCCTGTTCCCAAAGTGGCGCGACCCCAGCGGCATTCGTGCCCAAGCCGAGGTTGTTGTGTTTGCCCGGGACGGAGAGGCCGTCCCTGAGGGCATCGCGGACCGGGTCGTGCCGGTGCCGCGAATCGAGATTTCATCCACGGCCGTGCGGCGCCGGGTTCGATCCGGCCAGTCGATTCATTACTGGGTTCCCGACTCGGTCGCCCAGTACATCGACGCCCACAGCCTGTATCGGGACGCCTGATGTTTCTTACCTCCATTATCTCAAAGCTCTTCGGCACCCGGCATCAACGGGACGCCAAGAAACTCACCCCCCTGTTGGCGGACATTCACCTTCACGAGGCCCGCCTTCAGACGCTGTCCGAGGACGAACTCAAGGGCCAAACCGCTCGGTTTCGAGAGGTGCTCGCTGAGCGTACCGGCGCCGCGAAAACGGCTCTTGATGACGTCAGGAGTAAGAAGCACCATTGCGCCGATCCCGTGGAGCGGGAACGGCTCGAGGGTGAATTCCACGCCCTCGAGCACGCCTACAAGGGGTCCGTCGCCGCCGTTCTCGACGAGTTACTCCCTGAGGCTTTCGCCACGATCAGGGAAGCCTGCCGTCGCCTGATGGGCTCGACGGTCATGGTGACCGGCCATGAGCTCGTCTGGGATATGGTGCCCTACGATGTCCAGTTGATGGGCGGCATCGCGCTGCATCGAGGCAAGATCGCCGAGATGGGAACCGGCGAAGGCAAGACGCTGGTCGCCACCCTCCCGCTTTATCTCAACGGGCTCGCCGGCCGTGGGGCCCATTTGGTGACCGTCAACAATTATCTGGCCCGCCGCGACTCCCAGTGGATGGGCCATCTGTTCTCGTACCTAGGTCTGACGGTCGGCTGCATCGACGATACCGAGCCCCAGACCGCCGAGCGGCGTGCGGCCTATCTCGCCGACATTACCTATGGGACGAACAACGAGTTTGGGTTCGACTATCTCCGCGACAATATGGTGTTCGCCATCGAGCACCGGGTCCAGCGCGACCATGCTTTTGCCATTGTCGACGAGGTCGATTCGATCTTGATCGACGAAGCCCGCACCCCGCTGATCATTTCCGGTCCCGTCGGGAACGAGGGCGACACCAAATACTCCGAGTTCAATGGGAGGGTCGCCGACCTCGTTCGCAAGCAAACCGCCGTCGTCAACCAACTGATCGCGGAAGCGGAGCCGCTGCTCGCCGGGGACAAGACCAAGCAAGACGGCGGCTCGAAATTGTACCAGGCCCAGCTTGGGATGCCGAAGAACAAGAAGCTGCTCAAGTTTCTCAATGAAACCGGAGTCAAGCAACTGGTCCAGCAAGCGGAACTCCGCCACTTGGCCGACCGCAAGTTGCCCACCAAGCAACAGGAGATGCGCGGGATCGATGAGGTGCTCTACTTCGTGTTGGATGAGAAAGGACACTCGGTTCACCTGACCGACCAAGGCAGCGCGACGCTGTCGCCGGACGAGCCTGGGCTGTTTCTGGTGCCGGATATCTCCGAAGTGGTGCATCGGATCGAGAAGGATGCCGACCTCTCCGTCTCCGAGAAGCGGAGCGAACGGCAACGGGTGGAGATGGAGTACGCCGCCAAGAGCGAGAAACTCCACATCATCCACAAACTGCTTCAAGCCCATGCGCTTTACGAGAAGGACATCGAGTACATCATCCAGGACAATCAGGTCCTGATCGTCGACGAGTATACCGGGCGGGTGCTGGCCGGCCGTCGCTGGGCCGATGGCCTCCATCAGGCGGTCGAGGCCAAAGAGGGCGTCCAGATCAAGGGCGAGACCCAGACCCTCGCGACGATCACCATCCAGAACTACTTCCGGATGTTTGACAAGCTGGCGGGCATGACCGGCACCGCCGAAACCGAAGAGTCGGAGTTCTATTCGATCTACGGCCTGGAAGTGCTGGTCGTGCCGACGAATCGGCCGATTTGTCGAGATGACAAACCCGATCAGATCTACAAGACCCGGCGGGAAAAATTCAACGCGGTGCTCGACGAACTTGATCGACTGCACCAGCTCGGCCTCCCGATCCTGATCGGAACCACCTCGGTGGAGGTGTCCGAAACCCTGAGCAAGATGCTGAAGCGCCGAGGGCTCAAGCACGAGGTCCTGAACGCGAAGTATCACCAGCGGGAAGCCGAGATCGTCGCCGGGGCTGGGCAGCCCGGGTCGATCACGATCGCCACGAACATGGCCGGCCGCGGAACGGACATCAAGCTTGGTCGGGCGCTTGACCTCAAGACGAAAGAGGCCGGGCTCCAGATCATCGGCACCGAGCGGCACGAGTCGCGCCGAATCGATCGACAGCTTCGAGGCCGGGCCGGCCGCCAAGGCGACCCCGGCGCTTCGCTCTTCTTCCTCTCCCTTGAGGACGACCTGATGCGACTCTTCGGCTCCGATCGCATCGCCCGGTACATGGACCGCGCCGGGGCGGAGGAGGGAGAGGTCATTACCGGGAAACTGGTGACCGCCGCGATCGAGTCGGCCCAAAAGCGGGTCGAGCTTCAGAATTTCCAGCAGCGGAAACGGCTCCTCGAGTACGATGACGTCATGAACCAGCAGCGCGAAGTGATCTACTCGCTTCGGTTGTTTGCGATCGAAAAAGGCGAGGAATTGAAGGCCGAGGCCCGGCGAATGATTGCCTCGGCCGTGGGGCATTCGGTGGACAAGTTCCTCGAGGACGCGGGAGATCCCGCGACCTGGGATCGGGAGGGTCTCAAGAACGCGCTGACGATGCAGTTCTTGGTGGCACCAGACGCCGTCCTCGATTTGAAAGCCACCCCAACGGTGGAGCGGGTCCGGGCGGCGGCTCAGGCCGAGGCGGAGGCGGCGTTCCATCGAAAGGTGGAATACCTCCAGGAGTTCGGGGCCGCCGTGGGAGTGCCCGACGTTGACCAGCAGGTCTTGGCCCAGGTGACCCTCGGGGTCATTGACGAGAAATGGAAAGACCATCTCTACGATCTCGACCTGCTCCGCAATGCGATCCAGTATCGGGCCTATGGGCAAAAGGACCCATTGGTTGAGTACAAGAAAGAGGCCTTCGAAATGTTCGAAGACCTGATCCGGGATCTCCGGGCCACCTTTGCCGATCGCTATCTCAAAGTGCAGGTCAGCGCGGAAGGCCCGCCACCCCCGCTGCCGCAACGCCGGGCGCCTCCACCGCTCGCATCGGCGCCTTCGACCGACGACTTGTTTGCGGAGCCGGCCCGAGCCACGCCCGCGCCGCCACCGATGGTCCAGACCAGCATGGGCCGGGTAGGTGGGCCGGTCGGCAATGTGCCGGTGGTTGGCCGGAACGACCCCTGCCCGTGCGGGTCCGGCAAGAAGTACAAGAAGTGCCACGGCGCCGCGGGCTAGAGGCTCGGCGCTCGGCATTCGGCGGTGGGAGACGGGAGGCGGTTGGCCTCCCGTTTGTTTTGCCCCGGTTCCGGGTTTATTGATGGGGGGGCCGGGCCGGGCCCAGGTAGAGTGAGTGATGAACAAGCTGACCCGAGTGGCACGCCGGGACGACCGTCCCCGGGAGCGTTTGGCGCTTCATGGGCCCAACGCATTGACGACGGTGGAGTTGCTTGCCATTGTGTTAGGGACGGGGTTGCCTGGCCGGTTTGTGGTCGAGGTCGCCGAAGGGGTCTACCGGGCGGCCGACGGCTCGCTTCGGCGGCTGGCGGGCCTCCCGATCGGGGAGCTGAAGGCCGCCGCGGGGATTGGCGGGGCGAAGGCGGGGCGGCTGGTGGCCGCCCTGGAACTGGGCCGTCGGTTTGCCCGTGAGGAACGGCCGCCCCGGAGTCGGATTCGGACCCCGGAGGATGTTGTTCGCCTGATTGGCGACCGGCTTCGGGACCTTGAGGTCGAGGAGTTTCATGTGCTGGCCCTGTCCATTCAACGTGAGGTGGTGCGGACTGTGTTCATTTCGCGGGGGGTCTTGACCGGTTCGATGGTGCATCCGCGCGAGGTGTTTCGGGCCGCGATTGCCGCGGCTGCGGCCGGGATTATCGTGGTCCACAATCATCCGAGCGGCGACCCCACCCCGTCGCCCGAGGATCGGGCGGTTACCGGCCAGCTGGTCGCCGCCGGTTCGGTGATCGGGATTCCGGTCTTGGACCATGTGATCGTGGCCGGCGATCGGTGGACGAGCTTCGCGACCCAAGGCCTCCTGTGACGGGCACCGCGCTTGATCCGGTCGCCGACTTCCGGGCGGTGCTCGCGAAGCACGCCGACCGGCTTGATCTCCCGCTGCTGGATCGGGCGTTGGCCTTCAGCGCTTCGGCCCACCGGGGCCAGAAGCGGATGTCGGGCGACGACTTCGTGTCGCATAGCATTGCCGTGGCGACGATCCTCGTCGATCAATTTCTGGACTCGACCTCGATTGCGGCCGCCCTCCTTCACGATGTCGTCGAAGATTCCGAACTTGGGGTCGAGGACATCGCGGCGGAGTTCGGGCCCGAAGTGGCCGACTTGGTGGACGGGCTGACCAAGATCTCCCACCTCACCTTCCGGAGTCGGGCCGAGGAACAGGTCGAGAACTACCGGAAACTCTTGATGTCGATCGCCAAGGACGCTCGGGTCATCATCATCAAGCTGGCCGACCGGCTCCACAACATGCGGACGCTGGAGCACCTGCCCCCCGACCGGCGCGAGCGGATCGCAACCGAAACCGGCGAGATCTACGCCCCGCTGGCGCATCGGTTTGGGATGGCCAAGGTCAAGGCGGAGCTCGAGGATTTGGCCTTTAAGTTTCTCGAGCCGGAGGAATACGCCGGCCTCGCCCGATTGGTGGCGTCCAAGCGCGCGGAGCGCGAAGAAGTGATCGAATCGCTCCGCCGACCGCTGGAGGGCGAACTGGCCAAGGCCGGCATCGAGCAGGCCGATGTGACGGGGCGCCCGAAACACTTGTGGTCGATTTATCAGAAGATGCGAAAACGGGGCTTGCCGTTCGACCAGGTCTACGACATGATGGCGCTTCGGGTCGTGGTGCCCGGTGTCCCGGCCTGCTACCATGTTCTCGGCATCCTCCATCACAACTGGACCCCGGTTCAGGACCGAATCAAGGACTACATCGCGAGCCCCAAGTCGAATGGCTATCAGTCGCTCCATTCGACCGTCTTTGGCCCGGGTAGCCAGCTCTTCGAGGTCCAGATCCGGACCCCCGAGATGCATCGCACGGCGGAGTTCGGGATCGCGGCTCACTGGCTCTACAAGTCCGATCGGTCGAAAACCGGTGGGAATACCCGGGACGAGTTCGACCAGCACTTCGAGTGGTTCCGGGAGTTGCTCGAGCTGCAGCAAGAGACCCACAATCAGGAAGAATTCCTCGAGTTCCTCAAACTCGACCTCTATCAGGACGAGATCTTTGTCTTCACCCCCCAGGGCGATGTCAAACAGTTGCCCAAAGGCGCGACGGCGATCGACTTTGCCTTCTTCGTTCACACCCAAGTCGGCCTCCGCTGCCAGGGCGCCAAGGTCAATGGCCGAATCGCCCCCTTGCACCGGGAAATCAAGAACGGCGACACGGTCGAGATCTTGACCTCGCCGGCCGCCAAGCCAAGCCGGGACTGGCTCAGCCACGTCAGGACTGGGCGGGCCCGCCAAGCGATCAAGCAGTGGGTCCGGCATGAGGAAGAAACGGTGAGCGTCGGACTCGGCCGCGACATCCTCGCCCGTGAGGTCAAGCGCCGTCGCCTGGATCATCCCGACGCTGGGAGCCTCGACCGGGCGGCGAAGACGCTGGGATTGGCCGAGAGCAAAGCCCTTGAAGTGTCGATCGGGCGAGGGGACCTCGCCATCGGGCAGGTCATGAAGGCCCTCTATCCCCACCTGACCGATGAAGATCTCCACGAGCCGAAACCGACGGTGTTCGGCCGGATGCTCAACCGGATCCGAATCGGCCGGGGCATCAAGATCCAGGGGGTGGACGGCCTCCTGGTCCGGTATGCGCAGTGTTGCCAGCCGGTGCCCGGCGATCCGGTGGTCGGCTACGTGACCCAGGGGCGGGGCATCTCGATTCACCGGGCCGACTGTCCCAATCTGCTCAGTTTGCAGGAGGGCGATCGACGGGTTGAAATCGACTGGCAAGAACAGGCCGGCGAATCTTTTGCGGTCCGTTTGGTGTTGAACGCCGACGACCGGCGAGGCTTGTACGCCGATATTCTCCAGGCCGTGAGCAAGACCGGCACCAACATCCGTCGGGCCGACCTGCACACCAAGGACGGGTCCGCGTTCGGGACCATCTTCGTCGAAGTGGATAACATCACCCACCTGGCCAAGGTCCTCAAAGCGGTTCGCCGCATCAAAGGGGTGGTGTCGGTCGATCGACGCGAAGTACCGGCTGGCTGATTTTCATGGAGATTGCGCCGTGGCAAACTACTGGTTGCTGAAGACCGAGCCGTCGACCTACTCGTATGACGACCTCGAGCGAGATCGGAAAGGGGTGTGGGACGGGGTCGGGAACCCGGTGGCGCTCAAACATCTCCGAGCGATGGCCATCGGGGACGAGTGCTTCGTGTACCACACTGGGTCCGAGAAACGAATCGTCGGGGTCGCCCGGGTGACCAAAGCGGCGTATCCCGACCCCAAGCAGTCCGATCCCAAGATGGTGGTCGTTGATCTCGTGCCGGTCAAGCGGGTTGGCCGGCCGGTCACCTTGAGCGAGGCGAAAGCATCCCCCCTTTTTGCCGGATCGGATCTGGTTCGGTTACCTCGCTTGTCGGTGATGCCGATTTCGGCGGCTCAATGGGGCGGGGTCCTCGCCTGGGAGGGTTGAACCGGCCGGGGGGCTGGACCCCGAATAAAAACCGACATAAGTTTCGCTCCTTATGCCTCGTTTCGAAGTCAAAGCCCCGTTTTCTCCGGCCGGCGATCAGCCCGGGGCAATTGCCGCCCTAACAGCCGGCCTGGTTCAGGGGCAGAAGTACCAGACCCTGCTGGGCGTCACCGGCTCAGGCAAGACGATGACTCTGGCCCACGTCCTGGCCAACTACGGCAAGCCCACGTTGGTGTTGTCCCACAATAAGACGCTGGCGGCCCAGCTCTACGGCGAACTGAAGCAATTCATGCCGGGTAACGCCGTCGAGTACTTCGTGTCGTACTACGACTACTACCAACCCGAGGCGTACGTTCCCTCGACCGACATGTACATCGAGAAGGATGCTTCGATCAACGAGGACATCGAATCGCTGCGGCTCCGGGCCACCTCGAGCCTGATGGAGCGAGACGATGTCGTGATCGTCGCGACGGTGAGCGCGATCTACGGGCTCGGTGACCCGGCCACCTACCGACGAATGATGCTGACCCTCAAACAGGGCGAGGAAAAAGGCCGCGACGCGATCCTCGCCGATCTCGTGGCGATTCAGTACCGCCGCAATGACGTCTCCTTCGAACCAGGCACCTTCCGGGTCCGTGGCGATACGGTCGAGATCTACCCGGCGTATGCCGAACAGGCCGTTCGGGTCGAGCTGTGGGGCGACACCGTCGAACGGATTTCCAAGATCGAACCGCTGACCGGGAAGACCATCTCGCAACTTGACACCAGTGCGATTTGGCCTGCCACCCAGTACGTGACCGACCGACCCAATGTCGAGCGGGCCGTGAAAGTCATCCGGGCCGAGTTGGCGGACCGGCTGGCGGAGTTCCGGGCGGCCGGCAAGCTGCTGGAGGCCCAGCGGCTTGAGTCCCGGACCAATTTCGATATCGACATGTTCCTCGAGATTGGAACCTGCCCGGGGATCGAAAACTACTCTCGACCACTCAGTGGGCGGCGGAGCGGGGAACGCCCGGCCTGTCTGTTGGACTATTTCCCGGCCGATTTTCTGGTCGTCATCGATGAGTCCCACGTCACCATCCCGCAGATCGGTGGGATGTTCAACGGCGATCAGGCGCGGAAGAAGACCTTGGTCGAGTATGGCTTCCGTCTGCCCAGCGCCCTCGACAACCGCCCCCAGACTTTCGAAGAGTTTCAGAGCCTGGCGCCGCAGCTCATCATGGTCTCCGCCACACCCGGTGAATTCGAATTGGGCCTCTCGGCCGGTCACGTAGTCGAACAAATTATTCGGCCGACGTTTCTGGTCGATCCCATGGTCGAGGTCCGCCCGGTCAAAGGACAGGTGGATGACCTGCTCGAGGAGATCAGGAAACGGGTCGCGGTCGGCGAGCGGGTCCTCGTCACCACCTTGACGAAACGGATGTCGGAGGACCTCACCGACTATCTCCAGCAAGTCGGGGTCCGGGTCCGCTACCTCCATTCCGACATTGACGCGATTGAACGGATGGAAATACTCCGGGGCCTCCGGCTGGGAGACTTCGATGTGCTGGTGGGTATCAATCTCCTCCGCGAGGGGCTCGATCTGCCGGAAGTGTCTCTCGTGGCCATTCTGGACGCCGATAACGAGGGGTTCCTTCGGAGCGATCGATCGCTGATCCAGACGGTCGGCCGGGCCGCCCGTCACGTCAGCGGCCTCGGGATTCTCTATGCCGACCGAATGACCGGATCGATGGAGCGGGCCATCGACGAAATGGATCGCCGCCGGACCCGCCAACTGGCCTACAACAAGGAACACGGGATCACCCCGCGGTCGATCATCAAGTCGTTTGCGGAGGTCCGGCTCTCGACTCACGTGGCCGATGCCCGGTCGGAGCGGCCGGCCAAGGACAAGCGGGCCGCCGTCGTTGACCTCCGGGATCCGGCCAATCGGGCCAAGGCGATCACGGCCTTGGAGCAGCAGATGCGCGAAGCCGCCGCCAATCTGGAATTTGAGTTGGCGGCCATGCTCCGCGATCAGCTCAATGAGCTCCGGGCCGTGAACGCCGGCAATGTGGCCCGTCCGGCCGCGGGGCCGGTCGGTCGGTCGGCCCGGCGGGCTCGGGCCTAACGTGGTGGAATTGGTGTCCGAGGCCGAACTGGCGGCCAAGGCGCGGGCGCTCGCGGAGCGGTTGGAGCCAGGCGCGGTGGTCTGGTTCGAGGGCGACCTTGGGGCCGGCAAGACCACGATGGTCAAAGCCATGACCAAAGCGCTTGGGGTCGCTTCGGAGGCCACCAGCCCGACCTATTCGTTGGTCCACCACTACGAGGGCCGTCGAGGGCCGGTCTTTCACGTGGATTGCTATCGCCTCGGTCAGCCTGATGATGCCCGCGATCTCGACTGGGAGCGGCTCTCGGCCGGTGATGTTCTACTCATCGAGTGGCCGGCCCGGGCCGGAGCCTGGGCGGCGGCCCCCACCTGGAGGGTCAGGTTGGCCCATGCGGACGAGGCGGATCGCCGGTGGATTGAGGTCACTCGATGATTGCGCTGGCGATCGACACGAGCACCGATCGGCTGTCGGTCGCCGCCTGTGCGGCCGACACCGTCGCCGAACGGACGGCCGTGGGGGCCCGCCGCCACGCCGCGTTGCTGGTCCCGTTGGTCCTTGAGGTGTTAGGCGAGCTTGGCCTGGTCTTCGGGCAGGTGACGGACCTTGCCCTCTCCGATGGTCCGGGCAGCTTCACGGGCCTCCGGGTCGGAGCGGCGTGGGTCAAGGGCGTCTGTCGGGGCCGGGACGTTCGGGTCTGGACGGCCTCCACGTTGCTGGTTCGCGCGGTCGTGGCCGATGGAGCGGGGGTTGTGGCCGGCCTTGGTTCGGCTCTCCGGGGCGAGTTCTACGGGGCGGTCTACCGGCTCGACGGCTCGGCGTCGATCATGACACTGCGGGAACCGACCGTGCTCAGTCCGGGGAGCGGCTTCGGGGCGCACCTGGTGCCTGACGTGGTTGTGAGCGACCTTCCCGCCGACCGATGGGCCGAATTGGACTGGGCGGCCTCGGCGCGGAAAATCGGAGCGCCGGCGGGGGCGCCGACCGCGCGGGCCTTGCTTGGGTTGGTTGGTCGACCGGGTGGGGCCCGTCGGCTCGAGGATCTCGCGGGATGGGAGCCCGAGTATGGGCGGCCCGCCGAGGCGCAGGCACGATGGGAGAAGACGAATGGTCGATTCCTGGCCGATTCGACCCGCGGTCTCAGCTGACGCGGCGGCGATCGCGGCGGCGGAACAGTTGTGCTTCAACGATCCTTGGAGCGCCGCCGGGATCGCCGAGTTGTTTCAAGACGAAACGATCATTGGACGGCTGGTGGCGTCCGAGGGCCCGGAAATGCGCCTTGCAGGATACGCCTTTGGGCGGGTGATCGCCGGGGAGGCGGAGATTCTAAGCCTGGCGGTATTGCCACGGTATCGGCGGCGAGGCCAAGGCCGGCGGCTGCTCGACGCTGCCTTGGTCGAGGCCCGGGCTCGGGGGGCTCGGGAGGTGTTTTTGGAGGTCCGAGAGTCGAATGAGTCGGCCAGGGCGCTCTATGTTGGGCGCGGGTTCCGGGCGGTGGGGCTACGGCCCGATTACTATCGAAAGCCGCGAGAAAATGGACTGCTATTGCGACTCGATCTTAGCGTTGCGGTTATTTGATACAAATGACATATCTTTGGTTGTTACAAGGGGTTAAGTCCACGCTATCTTGGGCGGCGTTGACCATAACACCGACCCGAACCTGAGGAGAAACCGATGAGCCGCAGTCTCAACAAAGTGACCTTGATTGGCAACCTGGGCGCCGACCCCGAAGTCCGGAGCACGAACAACGGCGGGCGGGTAGCCACGCTGTCAGTCGCCACCGGACGCCGGTGGAAAAACCAAAGTGGGGAAATGCAGGAAAAGACGGAATGGCATCGGGTTATTATCTGGAACAACAAGGGCTCAAATCTTGCGGACGTAGCAGAACGCTATTGCAAGAAGGGCGACAAGGTCTACGTCGAAGGCGCCATCGAGTATCGGAGTTGGCAGGATCGCGAGGGGCAGACTCGGTATACCACCGAGATCCAGGCCCGGGAGTTGATTCTGCTGTCCGGACGGAGTGGTTCCGATGGCGAGTCCTTGGCGCCTTCGAAGGCCAACGCTGCGGCCGCATCGGCGCCGCAGAAGTCGGAATCCTTCGACGATTTTCCGGAGGCCCTTGATGCCGAGGACGATGATCTTCCGTTCTAAAGTTTCGCTGGCGTTGATTCTGTTGGGTGCGGCCGCCGGCCCGTTGTCGGCGGCTGAGGCCCAACCGGTGAAAATGCCCGCGACGTACACCGTCAAACCCGGTGATACGCTGTTTTCGATCGCCCGGCAGTTTTTGGGAGACCAGGCGCTCTGGAATCAGATCTACCAGCTCAACACGGATCGGATTTCCGACCCGAGCCACATCGTACCGGGTCAAGTGCTGCGGATCGCGGCTGCCGCCGAGACCCCCGCGGAGACGGTTTCGCAACCGGCACCCAGGGTACCCGCACCGACGCCGACGCCGGCCGTAACCCCGCCTCAGGAAGCGGTCCAGTCACCTCCAGTGACGACGCCGCAGGAAATGACCAAACCGACCCCCCAGCCGGAGCGGCCCGCCGTGGTCATGGAGCCGGAACAGCAGGAGCCCCGGGGTGATTCTCTGTTTGCCAAGCGCAAAGGGATCGACGCGAAAACCGCGCTTCGGACCTATCGCGAACAACCGTATAAGCCGCTTCGAAGAGGCGAGTTCTTTTCCGCCGGGTACCTCACGGAGGAGGAGCCGCTGGCCTTCGGCCGACTCCTCGGTTCGGTGACCCCGCAGCAGATTCGGAATCTGAGCGAACGGGCGACCGCGACGGTGTTTACTGAGGTCGCCATTGTTCCTCCGGCCGGTGCCCAGTACCAAGTCGGCGACTCGCTGCTGGTCGTCCAGACCAGCGAAGGTCCGGCCGGATACGGCGAGATCGTGGCGCCGACCGGAATGGTTCGGATCACCGGGATGAACGGGAACCAGGCGATCGGGACCGTTGTTTCCGTCTACGGCCCGATCCGGAACGGCCAAAGCACGATCCCGGCCGAGAAGTTCTTCGACGGCGGGTCAACCCGGGCCCAGCCGGTCGCCAACGGACTGACCGGAGCGATCTTGGCTCAGCGGGAGGCCCGCGAACTCAAGCACCCCCAGGGGTTCCTGTTCATCGATAAGGGCAAGCGGGATGGAGTGGCTCGCGGCGACGTCTTCGAGGTTCGTCGGGACGTAGCGCCTCGCCCAGGTGCCTCCGACACGGTCGATGAGCTGATGGCCGTGCTGCAGGTCGTCCATGTCCGGGACCGAAGCGCGACGGTCAAGATCCTGAACGTCATCTCGCCCGACATCCCGCCAGGCACTCGGATCAAGATGGTGAGGAAGCTTCCCACCTAACCCGGCGAGCCTAACAAAGCCGGGCCAACACCAGCGGGGCCGTCCCAACGGCCTCGCTTCGTTTTATCTTCATGGGTGTCACGGAATCGAGCGCTGGCGCGTCTCCCGCCCGGTGGCTTCGATTTCGAATCCCATGAAGGAGTACGGATGCATTTGGCCCTCCAGGCGTCTACCCTAATCCCGACCTCGGCCTGGCAGCTCCTCGCATTGGCCACCCCCAGCACCAAGGCCGTACTGGGCGTCACGGCCCTCTTCTCCGTGATCTCCTGGTTCGTCATCGGCCAGAAGGGCTGGCAACTCCGGAGGCTCCGGTCCCAAAACACCCGGTTGCTCCAGGCCTTGGAGGGCGCTCCCCGACTCCAGGATGCTCACCGGGTCGTCCTCAAGCTGCCTCCGTCGCCTTTGGGCAGGATTTTTCGAGAGGCGATGAGTTTCTACAATGATCTGGTCCCCGGCATCCTCAAGGACGGGCCGGCTGCGCCAATCAGCCTGTCGTCGACCCAACTGGAGGCGCTCAAAATGGTTCTGGGGAAGGAGGTTGGGGCTGAACGCGACGCGGCGTCCAAGTCGATCGGGTCTTTGGCCACCGTCGGGAGCGTCAGCCCGCTGTTAGGCCTCCTCGGCACGGTACTAGGCGTGATGCACGCCTTTATTGGGATGGGTCAAAAGGGTAGTGGGAACATCTCGGCGGTGGCCCCTGGGATCGCCGAGGCGTTGATTACGACAGTCGCTGGAATTGCCGCGGCGATTCCGGCCCTGGTGGCCTACAACTATTTTGCGGGGAAGGCAGCGGCTTTGGAAGGGGAGATGGAAGGGTTCGCCAACGGATTGGTTGGGTGGATGGCAAAGGAGCGGTGGCTCTGATGGCCGGCGGTGGAGTCGGCGGGGCCGGGATCGGGCGGCGGCGCTCGCCCACCATCAACGCGGATGTCAACATCACCCCATTGGTCGACGTGGCACTGGTGCTTCTGATCATTTTCATGATTACCGCCCCGATGATGCAGCAGGGGATGCAGGTAAACCTCCCCAAAACCGAAGCAAAGGCCATGAACGTCAAGGACGAGCCGATCATTGTGACCGTCGATAAAAACGGTCGGGCCTTTCTCGACAAGGGGGAGGTTCCCCAAGGGCAGCTGAAGGCAAAGCTGACTGCCCTATTTGCAGAAAAAAACAAAAAAGAAGTCTTCCTCAAGGCTGACCGTGACGTGCCGTACGGCGATGTAATCCGCACCATGGCGGAAATCAAGGGAGCCGGGGTGGAACGTCTCGGTATGCTTACGGAGCCCGCAGGGTCGAAATGATTCAAACTGCGGTAAAGAGAGACCGAAGGGCCGGATGGAGCTTGGCCCTATCCCTTGCGCTTCACCTCCTTGCGGTTTTCATCTACACCAATGCCGATATGTTCAGACCAAGACTCCTTGAATCAACCCCATACTATGTAGACATCATCTCTCTGCCTGTGACAGATCCTGCGCCGACCGGTGGTGAGACGACAGCGCCGGCTCCCCCGGCAGCAGCGATTCCGGCACAGCTACAACCGCCGGCAACCCAGAAACCGCTTATGGCGCTCCCTGCGAAACAGCCCCCCTCCCCTCCGGCAGCATCTTCAGCTACTCCTGACCAGAAACAACGGGAACAGGAAACCCGCGAATTCACCGAACGGATGCGCAGCCTTGAACGCGGCTCTGATGCCCGTCATCAAGCCGAAGCCCTGGCAGCCCTGCAGAAAAAGATTTCCGAGAAGAAGGGCCCCGGAATCTCATCGGCGTCAGGGCTTAATCCGGGCTCGGATTATGGCGCCTATATCCAGTCAAGACTTAAGGATGCCTTAAGCACAAACATCGTATATCGGAGTCAGAATCCGGAAGCAGCCGTACATCTGTATATCGACCGGACCGGCAAGCTGATCAGATATGTCATGGTGCGCCCGTCTGCTGACAAACTTTTTAACAGCTCGGTCATCCGCACCATTGAAAAAGCAAAGGCTGACTTCCCCCCGGTCCCTTCAGGGGCAGGATTTGACAAACTCTATCTGTTCAGCCCTCTAGAGGTAAAAAAGTGATCCGTTTCTCTTGTTTAGCACTGTTTTTTGCCGCACTTATGCTGATGCCGGCGCAGTCTCTCTCTCAGGAAGATTTTCTGAGAGTATCCGCTCAGGGCAATCGCCATCTGCGGTTGAACATCCTCCCGCCGCTCCCTTCTTCAGGGCCGCCGGACCAGAAAACAGCTGCCGAGATCGCTGAAATATTCAAACTGGATCTCGGCATAACCGGGATATTCACTCTTGTCGAGAAACCTGACGCTGACAGGAG
>JANNQX010000061.1:0-24358 GCA_031400975.1 Gemmatimonadota bacterium | reverse complement strand
GCGGCGCCGTCAGCTCGACTTGCCGAACCCGATCGGCGAGATCTATCCGAAGATGCGGGAGATCTATCCGAAATCGCAGCAGTACGAGTTGGCGTTCGTCCGAGCGGGCGGGGTGCTCGCGGCCGGCGTCGATCCGGCGTTCGGCGCGTTGGCCGGGTTCGGGAACCAACGCAATCTCGAGCTGCTGATCGAGGCCGGATTCACGGTACCGGAGGCCGTGCAGGTGCTCACCGGCAATGGCGCCAAAGTCCTCGGTCTGCAGGCTGAGCTCGGAACCGTCGAGGCCGGCAAGCTGGCCGACCTCGCGGTGATTGAGGGTGACTTGGCGACGAACCCCGCCGCGATTTACCGCACCGTGATGGTGTTCAAGGACGGGGTCGGCTATGACTCGGCCAAGTTGATTGCCGCGGTCAAGGGGCAGGTCGGGATCCGCTAGCCGTACTCTTTCAACCCGTCGACCATCTGGGTCGCGTGCAAATCCACGACCATGCTCGCCAAGACGTAGGCGTCGGCTGGCGGCGAAGCGCTACTGAAGCCCGCGGCCCTTGATCACGCCGGCGCGGGTGGCGGAGATCTCCAGCAGGGGCACGGTCCGGGCCTCCGCCACCTCGGCCGCGGTAAACGGCGCGACCCGACGGGCCACGGCCGCGCCCCCGAAACGCCGCAGGGTGTAGTTCAGGACCTCGGCTGTGGGCTCCGGTTCGAGGCTCGTCTGGGTGACCCCGGGCACTCGGAGGATGTAGGCCCGCCCGCCGGGCAGCGCCGCGAGCCGGGCGAGGTCTTTTCGGAGGTCGGGGACCTGGCCCTCGAGGCCGGCGCCGCTTTCCCCGTGGCACCCCATGCAATGGATGAAGTAGTTCTGCTCTGCCACCGTGAGATCCCCGCTCGGCGCCGGGTGAGCGCAGGCCGCGGCGAGCCACCCGAGTGCCGCGGGCAGGGCGCCCCGCCTCACTTGGGGGCGACTCCCACGATCCGGGACAAGGTGCAGTGATACGGCACCCCGGCCGCGCTCCCCACGCACCAGTTGTAGTCGTTGGCGAGGCTCGGCTGGTAGAGCGGGCGGTCGCCCTCGTTCCGGTTGCACAGACATCGCCCGCACGAGCTCTTGCCGCAGCAGTCGTTGTACGAAACGATATAGTTCCGGCCGTCCGAGGCGTTCCGGCAGGAACCGACCCAGGTCAGCGCCGCCGCCTCGGTTCCCGGCGGGCAGGCGGTGGCGGAGCCTCCGCAGCAGGCGCAGAGAAAGCCGTCGATGGAGCAGTAGCGCCAGTAGTCACACGAGTTCTCGTCCGGGGCCGCGGCTCCGCGGGCCGGTCGGGCGCCTCGGGCGATCGGGAGCAGCGGCACCGCCGTCGCGCCGACCAGAAATCCGCCTAACGACCGGAGCACGCTCCGGCGCGAGACCGTCTGGGCCAGGTGCCGGGTGAGCCGTTCAACGACGTCGTCGTATCGAGTCATGACCTTCCTCCTCTTTCTTCAGGCGACTTCCCGCCGCGCCGAACGCTCGAGAAACTCCTGGAGCGATCCGACGCCGCGGTCCTTGGCCTCGAACAGACTGTCGAGGTGCTCCCGGGAATTGACCAGGCCGGTGGCCCGGACGGTGCCTAACGGGTCGAGCAGCACGGCGTGGGGCAACCGCCCCGCCCCGTACCCGAGGCCGAGCCGCTCGGACAGCACGTAGGGAAACTCTTCCAGTGACTCCGCGGCGATGAAGGCCTCGTGTTCCGCCCGCGGCCCGTCGCTCGCGAGCACCACCTCGACGGGCGGCGCTTCCCGCCGCCGGATCGCCCGGAGGGCGGGGAGGAGCGTCTTGCAGATCGGGCAGGTCGGCGAGACGAACATCACCAACGTGTCGGCGCCGCGGCCGTTGCGCCCGCCGATCCGAAGCGCGGGGCCCCCGACCGTATCCACCGTGATCTCGGGCGCGGGTTCCCCAGCCTGGAGGCCCTTCTGCAACGACAGCGCCCCGACCGGCTGGAGCCGCTCGTGCAGCACCCCGATTTGCCGCGCCAACGCCACCACCGTGAGGGCCAAGGCCAGCACCACCACCCAGAGGGCGCCGATCGCCACCCAGCCGCCCGGACTCATGCCGCTTTGCCTCGGAGCGCCGGGAGTGAGGCGAGCCGGCTCGCGGCGGAGAACAGGGCCGCCGTGACCGCCACCGCTCCGGCCACCGTCACCCAATCGAGCGCCTCGAGGGTCCGGGCACCGGTCGGCAGCCGAACCGCCAGGGCTGCGGCCGCTAGGACGACGTTCCGTCCCACCATCCACCAGGCGATCCGGGCGCTCTGCCCGAAGCCGAGGCAGCCGCAATCGATCCGGGTCCGGCCCCGAAGCAGGTTCACCGCGATCGCGACACCATATGTCGCCATCAATCCCGCCGCGAAAAGGCCGCCCAGCGCCCTCGTCGTCGGGAGCACCACCAGCAGCGCCGCCGCGAGTTCGGTGCCGATAACCACGACGGCGGCCGAGCCGAGCGCCGCGTCCGGCAGGAGCCGGTATCCCGCGAACGCGGAGCGGAACCGGGCCGGGTCGCGGAGCTTATGGGCCGCCGCCGCGCCGAGCAAGAGCCCGAGCGAGAGAGCGAAGATCCAGCCGACCGCGGGATCGAGGGCCATTCCCATCTCAGCGAGTGACCAGCGTACTCGGCGTAAACCCGATCTCGGCCACTGTGCGGACGAGCTTCCCGCTGATCGCGTCGAAAACCCGGAGCTCCGGTATCCCGATATTGATCCCGAAGAGGAGTGGCTTGGCGTCGCTGGTCACCGAAATTGAGGTCAGCGGCTTCTCGAGCGGGATCCGCTGGATCTTCTTGCCACCGGCCGCCAGATCGTGGACCCAGATCTCGACGCCCGGGTCTTTGTGAGTGTCGGGGCCGCCCTGGTGCATCAAGCTGTAGAGGCGGCGGTTCTTGGCATGGATCGCGAGATGCTGCATCCCGCCGGGCTTCCAGTTCTGCTGTCGTTCGGCCGCGGTGCTCAAGGGCCAGCGGGCCTGGGCCTTGAGGCCCGCGGCTGTCGCCTCGACCGGTACCACGTCACCGGCGAAGGTCGCGAAGAGCCAGGTGTTCCGGTCGCGGATCCCCTTCTCAGTGACCGGATCCTTAAGTGCGTCGAAGAACTTTGCCGAGCGGCTCCGGGCCGCGGGCTTGCCGGTCTCGTCGAGAGTGACTTGGAAGGCGGTCCCGTCCCCGCACAGCGAGAAGAAAGTCCGCGGGCCGGTCGGATAGACCTCGGCGCAGCCGGGAATTTCCACCTCGCCGACGAACTTTCGAGACTTGAGGTCGATGACCGACACCGTCTGAGCAGGCGTGAAGTTGTACACCAGGAGAAAACGGCCGTCGTCGGTGATGCCGGTCGCGGCGGTCATCGGCAGCTGGCTGGCCCGCTTGGCCGGGATGACGATCTCGCCCTGCTGATTCAGGGTTTTGGCGTCGTAGAGCGTGACGACGTCGGTCCGGGTTCCGCGGGTACCCCGGGAGAAGTAGGTCTCCGGCGAGACGATCACCGAGCCGTCGGGAAGCAGCTTGAGCCCGGTAAAGCCGAAACCGGTACTCAGCATGCCGAGCATCTTCCCGGCGTCGCCGTCGATCAGAAAAGCCTTGCCATCCGCCATATGGTGGAAAACGATGTCGTTGACCCAGACCCAGTGCGGGCTCGCGGGCGGTAACGTGGCGGTGGCAAGCGGCTCGGGCTTGAGCTGCGCCGCGACCAGTCCGCTGGTCAGGGCGAGGGCCAGGAGTCCGGCGAAGGCGGGTCGAAGGATGGCCGACATCGAAACCACTCTCATTGGGGCACTTGAGCGAGCCGGGGGATCGGGATGCGGGCCGGCGGGTACGTCGGCCCTCAGAAGGTTACCGCGGCGCGGAAGGAGGCCGCAAGGAGGGCGTCGAGATCGCCGAGCGGAATCATGGGCACCCTCCCAAGTTCGAGCGGTCACCGGGCGACCGCGCTGCCCGCCATTCGTTCGAAGCCGACGTCGCGGGCCCGGCCGGCAAACACCCGAAAACCGGTGACCCGGCCCTTGGGGTCGCGGGTGAAACGCACGGTTTGCCCACCGTTTCGAAAGCCGTCGCGGTAGGCGGGCTGAAAGGACACTCGATCGTCCGGGCGAGAGCGAAGCAGCAGGCCTTGGCCTTGGGGCTCGACCCGATAGGTCACTTCCAATTCCGGGCTCCGATACTCGCCGGCGTAATCGGTGAGCGGGGCGGCGGCCCCTCCGGCCGGCTCCAGGCGAAAGCGCCGCCAGGCGGCATCGTACTGGACGACTTCCCACCGTTCGCCTTGGCGCTCGAACCGGAATTCGCCGGCCGCGGCGTGCCAGAAACGCCCGGTGCCCAGATGGACCAGGGGGGCCTGGGGGCCGCCGTTACTGGCGGTGAGGCCGCCGTCGGCAACCCGGAAGGTCACGGTTTGGTCGGAGGTCGAGTCGCGATAGACACCGGCCATGGTCTGCAGTTCGGCGGCCTCAATCACGACTGGCGGGCTCGGTGCCGGTTCGGCGGCCGGGAGTCCGAGGAGTTGGATCGCGATCCGGTTGGCGGCGCCGCCGGCATCGGCGCTCCCGGCGTTACACAAGACCGCCACCGAGAGATCCCGGGTCGGCCAGCGGGCGAGATAGGTCCGGTATCCCGCCGTGGCGCCGCCGTGGTTGACCGCCCGGAGACCGCGGAAGCTACCGACGCTGAGTCCGAGCCCGTATCCGATCGGCGAACCGTCGTTGAGCTGGCCCGGGGTTTCGAGCAAGGCGACCAATGCCGCCCCGCCCGGTATCGTGCCCTTGGTGAGCGCTTCGTTCCAGCGGAGCAGGTCGTCCACGGTGGTGAGGAGGCCGCCGTTGCCGTGGACCATGGTAAACGGCATATCCTGAAGCCAACCGCCGCTCGTCGGCCGGTACGCGGTGGCCCGGTCGGCCACCACTTTCCGATAGTCGGCCCGCCATTCGGTCCGGGTCATGCCGAGCGGCGTGAACAATTCGTCGCGCGAAAAGTCAGCCAGGGATTTTCCCGATACCCGCTGGACGATGATGGCCGCGAGCGCGTAACCGGTGTTGCTGTAGAGGTATTCGCTGCCCGGGGCAAAGTTGAGCCGCCGCTGGTGCTGGACTAGGTCGAGGATCCGGGCCAGGGTATGCACTTCCGCCCCGGGCGGAAACCCCTGGAGGGACAGCAAGGCCCACTGGTCGCGGAGTCCGCTGGTGTGTTGCAGCAAGTGGCGGATCGTGATCGGCTTACCGAAGTCGGGCACCTCGGGCAGGTGGCGGCGGATGTCGTCGTCGAGTGAGAGGCGGCCGCGCTGTGCGAGCAACGCCACGGCCGCCGACGTGAACTGCTTAGCCACTGACCCGGATTCGATGACCGACCCGGGGCGGAGCGGCACCCCGTATTCGAGGTTGGCCATGCCGTACGCCCGGGTGGTCCTGGTGCCGGCGAAGTCGACGCCGACCGTGCACCCGGGCCCGTGGGTGCTGCCCCACCGGGCGAAGGTGCTGTCGAGGACGGCCGCCGGTGTCTGGGCCGAGAGCGGCAAGGCGGTTAGCATGATCGCCGCGGCGAACGTCGTGGACTGGCGGGTTTCGGCCATGGGTGGGTCACTCCAATGAGGAAGGTCGGGCGAATCCGCCGAAAGATAGGCTGGGATGCCGGACCTGCCCACGGACGACGACGGCCAGGTGGTCGGTGGTCCTGGCCCGGATTCCCCGACTGGTCTTTCTTTCAGGGGTGACCGACCCCGTCGCCGCCCACTTTCTCAAAGACCTCGCGATCATCCTGAGCCTTGCCGCGCTCGTGACCGTCGTGTTTCAGCGACTTCACTTGCCTCTGGTACCCGGATATCTCGCCGCGGGCGTGGTGGTGGGCCCAGAAATCGCACGCGGTTTGATCTCCGATCCGGCCACCATCCGGGCGCTCGCGGAGATTGGCGTTGTCCTGGTGATGTTCTTCGTGGGCCTCGAGTTCCGGGTCCGCCGGGTCGCTCGGTTGGCGCCCCGCCTTGGCTTGGCCGTTCTGATCGAGATTTCGCTGATGCTGGTCCTCGGCTTTGGGGCCGCGACCTTGCTCGGCTGGGGCGAACTCGAAAGCCTGCTCGCCGCCGGGGTGGTGGCGATCTCCAGTACGGCGGTCATCGCCAAATCGTTCGAGGAAACGGCCCCGGAGTGGCGGCTCCGCGATTTGGTGTTCAGCCTGGTCGTGCTCGAGGATGTCGTCGCGATCGTGTTGGTGGCCGTTCTCACGACGATGGCCTTCGGTTCGGCGGTCGATGTCGGGAGCCTCGGCGGGCTCCTTGGCCGGCTTGCGGTTCTCCTGGCGGCTATGGTCGTCGTCGGCCTGCTGACCGTTCCCCCTGTCATTCGGGCGGTCGTGGCGTTGGGTCGGAGCGAGACGATCCTGATTACGGCAGTCGGGCTCACGTTTCTCTTTGCCCTGATCACTCACACCGCCGGCTATTCGGTTGCGTTGGGAGCCTTCCTGGCCGGGGTGTTGATGGCGGAGTCCGGCGTGGGCCACCAAGTCACCCAAATCGTCCAGCCGGTGCGGGACTTGTTTGCCGCGGTGTTCTTTGTCGCCGTCGGGATGCTGCTCGATCCGGCCGCCGCTGTCGGGGAGTGGCGGACCGTGCTGCTCTTCGTGGTGGTCGTGATCGTGGGCAAGGTGGTCGGCGTCTCGGTCGGCGCGTTCCTGGCCGGATTCGGAACTCGAACGTCGGTCCAAGCCGCCATGAGTATGGCTCAAATCGGCGAGTTCTCGTTCATCATCGCCGGCCTCGGGCTGGCCGGCCAGACCGGTGGCCGGGCCCTCTACTCAGTGGCCGTGGCGACGGCCCTGGTGACGGCTTTTCTCACGCCGGTGCTGATCCGGCGGTCGGAGGCGGCGGCCTGGTGGCTCGACCGACGCTTGCCGCGGCGGATCCAGACCTTCACCTCGTTGTACACCGCCTGGGTGGAGACGCTGTCGGTCGGCCCAGGCGAAGCCCGCGATCGAGGGCCCCGCCGCCGGATGCTGGCCTGGCTGGCGCTCGACGCGGCGCTGGTGGCGGCCGCCTTGATTGGGGCGAGTTTCCAGCTGACTCGAGACGCTGGGTGGCTGGACTGGCTCGGCGTTTCGGCGCGGGTCGAACGGCCGCTGATCCTGACGGTGGCGGCCGCGGCCGCCTTGATCTTTGGCGCCGGGATGGCACGGACCGCCCGCCGGTTGGCTCGGATGGTGGCTGAGTCCGTGGTGCCCTCGGTGGCCGCGGGTCTGGTGGACCAGGGCCGGGCGCCCCGCCGGGCGTTGGAAATCACCGTCGAGATCGCCCTCACGATCGCGGTCGGGATTCCGTTGGTGCTGGTGACACTACCATTTCTCCCGGCGTTTGGGGTGCCGGTGATGGTTGGGGCCGTCCTAGTGCTGCTCGGGTTTGCGTTCTGGCGAACGGCTTGGGATCTCGATAGCCACACCCGAGCCGGCGCCGAGTTGGTGGCCCATGTCTTGGCCCGCCAGGGAGCGGGAGGCGCCGGATCCCTCGACCAGGTCCGGGACATGTTACCGGGTCTCGGAGAGTTGTCGCCGATGCGAGTGGAGGCTGGATCGGCGATTGCCGGCAAGACCCTGGGCGATCTCAACATCCGAGGTCGCACCGGGGCCACCATCGTCGCGGTCGCCCGCGAGGGAGGAACCCGGTTGGTGTTCCCGACCGCCGGCGATCGGCTGGAACAGGGCGATTTGATTGCGGTGACGGGCAGTCATCAGGCCATCCTCGCCGCGGAAGCACTCGCCCAGGGGAACGATGCTCGCCCGGAACCTGCTTGACCGTCGCGGGATCGATCCGGCACCGGGTCCGCCCCGGCTAGGCCATCGTCGGCTCCCCGGCTACCGGAGCCGCGTGAATCGCAGGTGCCGCACCCGTCCGGCCTCGACCAGGTACCCGGTGATCCGTCCTTTCCGGTCCCGCACCACATCGATCACGCTTCCGGCCCTGGTAAAGCCGTCCCGGTAACTCGGTTCGAGCACCCCGAGCCGCCGGTAGCCGGCGGAGACGGCCAGCTGGCCCTTCTCGACCTTCCAGGTGTGGGTCACGTCCGCTTCGTCGCTCCGATAGTCGCCGGCGTATTCGGCGAGGGCCGCGGCGTCGAGGGCCACCGTGTCGGCCCGCGTAAAAGTCACCAGGCCGCCCGCCGTCCGGACCATCATGCGGGCAGGGGCCGGCCGGTCACCCTCGAAGCGGACTTCGGTGCCGCGCTCGGTCCGGAACCGGTCCCCGCCTAACGGCAGATACCGGGTCGGGGGCGTGCCGTCCGAGACGAGTGAGTCACCCGTTATCCGGGTCCTCCGGACCTCGCCGCGCTCGACGTTCCGCCAGACGCCTGCGAGTCGGCGGAGCTCCGCCGCGGGCACGGCGACTTGGGGGGCTCGGGCCAGCGGTTCGGTCCAGGCCGCCACGGTGTCCGGCTCCATCCGGTCGCCCAAGTAGATCGCGGCCACCTTGTGCGCCAGGGAGTCCGGGCCCGACGTCGCCAAATTGCAGAACGTCGCGACGGCAAAGCGCTGGTCCGCGAAGCGGAGGAAGTGGCCCCGGAACCCTCCCCAGCTGCCGCCGTGGGATACCACGCGGAGGCCGCGCGCCGTTCCGACCGTTAGGCCGACCGCGTACGCCAGACCCGGTGCCGAGGTGGCCGGCGAGCCATCGTTCAGCTTGGTGGCCGTCGTCATGGTGGTCACGATGTCGCGCCCGCCGACGATCGCGGCGTCGTAGTTATTGAGCCAGCGACCGAAGTCCTCCACGGTGGTATGGATCCCGCCGGCTCCCATGATGGCCCCGTCGTAGGGGTTGCGTGCGATCCGGTAGCTCTTCTCCCGGAGGGAGTAGCTTTCGGCCAGGTTCGGAATGATGGCCCCGCGGTCCATCAGGAAGCGGGTGTCCCGCATCCCGAGGGGCGTGAAGATCCGCTCTTCGGCGAACTGGGCGAGGGTCTTGCCCGTTAGGCGGTAGACCGCTTGGGCGGCCAAGATCCACCCGGAGTTGGTGTAGAGGTAGCGCTCGCCCGGTTCGTAATTGGGCTCGGCCGAGCGGGTGATGATGTTGAGGGCGTCGACCGTGTCGCCCGCGAAGGTCCGGCCGGTCTGTCCCCAGAGGGTCCAGAGATCGCGGAGTCCGCTGGTTTGGCTCAGGGCCCGCCGCCAGGTGATCCGGTCGGCGTAGGCCGGCATCTCGGGGTAGAGTTTCCGGATTGGATCGTCGAGCGAGAGCATGCCGTCCTTCTCGAGGAGCAGCATCGCCATCGCGGTGAACTGTTTCGAGATCGAGCCGACGTCGAGGACGGTGCGAGGCGAGAGGGGCACGCTGTACTCGAGGCTCGCCAGGCCGTAGCCGCGGGCGTAGCGGATCGCTCCGTCCTGATAGACGCCGAGGGCGCAGCCGGGCGAGTCGGTCCGGTCGAAGGCCCGGAAGACGCTGTCGGCTCGGATGGCTTTGTCGTCTCGGGCGCCGACGATGTACTGGGCGGAGGCGGTGCTCGCCAGGGCGAGCGCCAGGAGTGGGGGGAGGATCAGGAGGTGGCAGCGCATGGTTGGGCCGGATGAGGGTGGATGAAAGATGGTCGGAGCGGCGGGGGTCGGCTAGAGGGACATCTCGACCATCCGCTCGGCGTTCATCACGGGGGAACCCGCGCGCTGCATTTGATCTCCACTCGCGCCGCCGGCCGAGGTAACGCCGTCACCGCCAGTGTGGCCCGGCTCGGGGGGTCCATGGGGAAGAACTCGATGTAAACGGCGTTCATCGCCGCGTAGTCCGCCATGTTGGTGAGGAACACTGTGCACTCACCGACATCGGCCATCGTCGCGCCGGCTGTGACCAGCGCGGCGCGGATGTTTTCGAGCGTTTGCCGGGTTTGCGCCCCCACGCCGCCTTCGATGATCTCCTGGGTGCCTGGTTTGACGCCGGTCATCCCCGAGACGAACACGAGGTCGCCGTCACGGATCGCCACGGAGTACGCCGGCACCAGGGGCGCCAGGCCGGGCGGATCGATCCGGCGCCGCTCGGCCGTGCGAGAAACTGAGGTCGAAGGTGCGGGGACGACGAACGGTTCGAACCAGCCCGGCACCAAGGTGCGGCTCCTAGGCGACGCCGCGGCGACCTCCTCGAGAAAGCGCCTCCGGTCGGCCAGCGCCGCGGGAGACGGGTTCGGGTTACCGTAGCCATCGGCGTGCGAGGGGATGACAAGCGCTGGATATCCAAGCGCCCGCATCAGGCGGCCAGTGTAATCGTGGATCTCGAGGCGCTGGTTGTTCGCCCCAACGAGCGCGATGTTGGGTCGGAGCCCCTCCATCTCGCGCTCGAGGTAGTTCATCGAGCCCATGATCAGCACTTCGTGGCCCGCCATTCGGAGGAGGTAGGCGAGGTTCCCGCCCTCCTGGTATTGGTTGCGGCGGAGCGGGGCGCGGAGGCCGCGCGGCGCGTTCCCGGCGATGCCACGGCCGTTGTTGAAGTAGCGCTTGTCGTCGAGCGCGCTGTGGATGTTCGGCACGACGCGAAGGGAAAAGCCGTCGAACGCGTAGTCCTCGCCGCCGAGCACGGTGATGAGGTTGCTGTCCGGAACGTCGTACGCGCGCGCGAGGTTGGCGGCGGTCTCGTGCCCGATGATAACCGCCCCGGTGCGCCTGGAGATTACGCCGGCATCGAGTGCGTGGTCGGAGTGGCCGTGGGTGATCAAAATGTAGTCGGCGCGCTTGACATGCTTGGTGATCAGCGCCGTGTCCGGGCGGTAGAGATCGGTTGGGGCGATCTCGGGTGCGGGCCCGAGACTAGTCCAGCGAGCGAATTGGGTGAGGAAGGGATCGACGAGGACCACGGTCTTGCCGTCGGTGATCTCCCAGCCGGCGTTCCCGAGGTAAGTCAGGCGGAGCTCGCCGGACTGGGCGGGCTCCGGCGCGCCTTTCGCGCAGGCCATCGCTCCCGACCCGAAGTAGAGCGTGTTCGGCGCGTCGGACCGCGCGACGGCGATGTCCGGGCGCCCGTCCTCGTCGAAGTCGCCGAGTCCGATTCCGTACGCCGTGCCCTTATCGTCGCCGAATGAGACCGGGGTGAACCGTCGACCGGTGCCGTCGTTGAAGTACACCGTCGAGGGCGCCTCGACGTTGCCGACGATGAAGTCCGTCTTGCCGTCGCAATTCGGATCGCCGATCGCGAGCGCGTAGGGCACGACCGCCTTGTCGCCGGCCGGCCTCGGTGCCGCGAACGTCGCGTCGCCCCTGCCTTGGTAGATTGTGACGCCCCTCTTTTCGTCGATGGTGACCACGTCAATCACGCCATCACCGCTCAAGTCCGCGGCTTCCGCGATCCGGATCTGGGCGTCGGCGGGTCCGAACGGCACGCTCTTCAGGTGCGCGAGATCGACCCCGGTGGCGCCGAGGTAGAGTCGGCTCTGGCCGCCGTTGCGATGGGGCACGAGCAGGTCGAGCCGGCCATCGCCATTGAAGTCGGCGGCCGTGATGGTCGTCGCCGGCTCCGACGAGAAGGGGATGCAGTCGGCGTCGAACCTCCCGGCGCCGCGGTTCAGGCAAATGTAGTTCGAACCGGGTTCCCGACCGTAACGATTGGCCGCGATGATGTCCGGCAATCCGTCGCCATTCATGTCCGCGACGGTCGCATTGCGCATCGGCCACTCGGGCTTGCCGTACTCGGACCCAACCGTGAAGCGTCCCCTCCCGTCGTTGCGGTAGACCAGCTTCGGGCTCGGCGCGTCGTTGCTGATGACCACATCGAGGTCACCGTCGCCGTCCAGGTCCACGAGCCGGCCGGAGTACGACTTGTCGGATGTCGCGCCGAGGTCGTACGCGCTGCGGATACCGCCCTTGCCGTCGCCGAGCAGCACACGATTGACCAGCGGCCAATGTCGCCCCTTGGCGAGTACGATGTCGAGATGGCCGTCGCCATCGAGGTCACCGAAGCTCGCGTTGGCGGAGGTCTCGGAGGTGGTCTCGAGGAGCAGAGCGCGCTCGTAGCGTGGGAGGTCGGGGGCGGCGGTCGTCGTGAGCGCTAGGGCGCCGAGGACGAAAGGCTGGAGGCGGAAGGCGATCATGGTCCGAATGTACCCACTCGGCGAGCGACGTGTGCGGCGAGGGCCACCAAGCTGAGGTATCTTTCCTCATCGTATAGCCCGGAGACCTGAAGGAATGCCGCGACCAACCCTGTTCTTGCTGCTGGCCCTCTTGAATCCGGCACCGGCCGCCTCTCAACGACCCCTGAAGGTCTATATCTCGGCCGATATGGAAGGCATCGGTGGCGTTGCCTCCCGGCTCCAGTCCTCGCCGGCCGGTGCCGAGTACCAGAAATACCGCCGGCTCATGACCCTCGAGGTGAACGCGGCCGTCGAAGGTGCCTTCCTCGCCGGCGCCACCGAGGTCGTGGTTGGAGACTCCCACGGCAACGCCCAGAACATCGACCATGAGCTGCTCGACCCGCGGGCCATCCTGATCCGAGCGTGGCCCCGGGCGCTTGGCATGGTCCACGGGATCGATTCGAGTTTCGCGGCCGTGGCCTTTGTCGGGTTTCACGCCAGCGAGGGCCAGAACCCCGGCGTGCTGGCGCATACGTTCACCGGCGCGGTGGAGGTGGCGCTCAATGGCCGGAAGGTGCCGGAGGCCGGTTTCGCCGGGGCCATCGCCGGGGAGTTTGGGGTTCCCGTTGTATTCGTGTCCGGTGACCAGGTGATTGCCCGTGAAGCCCGAGCCTTGTTCGGTCCGATCGAAGCGGCGGTGGTGAAGGAGGCAATCGGCTTCAACGCGGCCGCGATGCGACCGGTCGAGGAGGCCCGTCGGATGATCCGCGAGGGCGTCAAACGCGGGGTGGAACGGCGGAGTGAGATCCGGCCGTTTCGGCTTCCGCGGCCGGTGCGGCTTGAGTTGCGGTGGGAAGATCCGGTCATGACCGAGATCTTGGTCCTGATCCACGGGGTGCGACGGGTGGATGGCCAAACCGTGGTATTCGAAGGGACTGACATGCTCGACGCGGCTCGGTTCTTCGAGGTGGTGCACCACCTTCGGGCGCCGGAGTAATCCTACCCCCGCCGTCCGCGCCGGCCGGTATTGCCGTGAGGCTCCCGGCTACATCTGAAGGAGGTGCTGCGGCGTGGCACCCATCACAGCGGCGAGCGCGATCGACGCGTCGAAGGTGACCAGACGACCGCCGTTCTTCACCGCGAGCGCCAAGAGGTACACATCGGTGAGCTGGCGCGGCCCGTGAACGCGGGTGGCATCAATCAGCCGTTGGTCGAGCAGACTCAGACCGTCCGGCCAGAACTGGTGCGCGGCGTGCGCGGCGGCGGCGCGAAGCCGCTCCACGACTTCGACAACGGAGTGGGCGTTGGGATACCCCGGGTGGGACATAATTCGGACACAGCCGTTCTCCGTGATCGGGCACGATGCCCAGCCGCCCCTGGCGTGTTCACCGAACCAGGCAAGCGCAGTGCGATGCGAGGCGTGATCGGCGTCCAGCAGCGCGATCAGAACATTGACGTCGAGTAGCGCGCGGATCAATACGCGTCTTCGTTGCGGAGTTGGTCAATAAGCTCATTGGTGACAATGCCGCCCCGCCGCGCGAAGGGCTTGATGCCGTGCACTGCCTTCGGCTCCCGAAGGGCCGGCGGTTGCGGCGCGGTCAGAGCCTGGCGCAACAGCTCCGATACGACCTGCCCGGCCGTTTTCCGTTCGCGGCGCGCCCGTTCCTTGGCGGCGCGGAGCACGTCATCAGCGATGTCGAGTGTGGTGCGCATACACCAGATGATATTGCATCACGCATCAGATGTCAAGCCAGGCACCCGCCGACCTGCTCCTCCCACCCGGTGCCGCACTCATTGATGACCGGAATGGCACTCGAAATTGTTGTCTTGACCGGAGACGGTCGCCGCTATTGGGCCGGCGGAGAAGTTCCGCTTCCGGACGGCGCGGACGGTGGAGGCGGAGTCGCGGCCGGGGGCGCCAGCTCTGGCCCCTCGCCGCGAGAGGTCCGACCCTGGATGCGCCGTGACGCCGCGGCCGCCCGACCATCCGCCCACGCGATCGCCGCATCGATTTCAGGACCGGCGTTCCGCCACAGCTGCCGAATGTCCTCGATCTTGATGTCGCCCTGTATTCCCGCGGCCTCCATGATCTGGGCGACGATCAGGTCGATCACTTGTTCGATGTTCTGACACTTGCCAAGCTTCTCGGAGAAGACCGCCACCTTCTCGGTCAGCTGAGCGATCCTAGCGGTTGCCTGCTGATCGACCACTTGGAGGAAGTCGCCGATCTCGTTGGAGTTGTCCTTGACCCGTTCGAGTGGCGACCGCAAGGTACTCTTGGCCTGGGTGACGACGTCCTTGAGCTGGCGCATGGTGGCCTCGATCCCAGCATTCGCGACGGAGCCGCCGAGATTGAGCACCGCCTCGCCCGCACCGGCCAGTGCCCCGTCGCCCAGCTCGGCCTTGGGAATCGAGATCGGGGGCACGACGATGGCATCGAGCTGGGCGATCGCTTCCGTGGCCGAGGCCCGAACCGCAGCAGCCTTCTCCTTGCCGTTGGCGGAAAAGAACTGCATTTGCCTCAGCTGGCCGATGTGCTTCTGCATCTCGTCGAGGCCCTTCTTGGTGGCGTCCCGGAAGGTGATGAACGGGTCCTTGCCACCGAGAAACTGCTTCGCCATCCGATTCATTTGGTCGACCTGCAGCTTGACCGCCCCCGCGGCCAGGTTGATCGCACTGTCGCCCAGCTGGTACATCTGCTTAATCTGCCTCAACTCGCTGCCGATGACCCTGAACGCCGCGACCTCGGCGACCGCCTCCGCCGCCGAGCCACCGGATCCGAGACCAGCCGCGTTCTGCTGGGCCTGCGGGGTCGCTCCCGCGGGCGCCGGTGCGCCGCCTCCGGCACCGCCCCCACTACCGCTTCCGCTCGAGAACGGAATGTTGCCGCCATACACCCCAAACCACCCCTGCAGCACCTGGCGGACTGCCGGGACAATGAACTTCGCCGTCGTGAAGACCGCCTTGCCAGCTTTGGCTCCTTGCTGGGCAACTTCCGTATTGCTGAAGCCGCCGGTCGACAAGTCGATCGTGTCGAAAATCAACGCCGCCGTGTCTCCCAGCACGTTGGCGGTGTAGTTGTTCGCGAACGAGGTCCATTTGTCGTTGTCCGGTGGCGGGCTTATGGAGGCGTTGTAGGCGGCCGCGCACCCGATCGAAAAGTCCAGCATGAACTGGACGCCGCCGAGGCTCACTTTGATGACCTTGAGTGCCTCGTTCGCGCTGGCCGTTACCGGAACCAACGGCGCAAGGACGACTGAAACGGTAACACCGTCCTGCGCGAGCTGCGCGATGTAGGTCAAATGGCCAATCGAATTGTTGATCACCATCACCGCGCTGCGCACGTAGACCAGCTTTTCCGTGATCGGCGCGTCTTTGTACGGGACCGCGGTCAGGTCCTGGTAGATGTTGATCCCGTCCGCGGCCCAGCCGCCCAGCAATCCCCATCCTGGCACGAGGCGGGTGATCTCGAGCCCGCTCCGGAGGAGATTCCCGCCGGTGCCTTGGAAGAACTCATCCCATTTGATGCCGCTGGCAGGGTTGCCGCGGCTCACGTTGGCGGCGGCATTGGCTGGCAAGCCGGCTGGCCGCCCGCCTGGGGTTGTCGGTGCACCGCCTGCGGGCCTCGCGCCGGTCGCCGGCGAAGGGCCACCGGCACGTCCGGTCGGGGCCGTCGGGCCGCTCGACCTGCCCGCTGGCGCGGGAGCGGCCGGCGATCCGCCTCCACCGGCGGCCCCAGGCGGGGTGGGCGGCGGCGGCGTGGCCCCGGCCGGCGGCGTTGGACGCCCGCCCGGGGGCGCGGCGGGGGCGCCTCCGGATCCAGCGTTCGGCGCTGCCAGAGTTCCACCCGGCAAGGTCGCGGTGCCGCCGTCGAGCCGATCGTCATCTGGCTCGCCGGGGCGGCGCGGCTGCCGCTGCACGACCGCCGGCGGCCGAGAAACCGACCGGCTGGGCGTGAACGCGGCTGCACTGCCGATGCCGCGCACCACTGCATTGTTCCCGATTGCGCGCTGGAGGAAGAGGATGCTGGAGGGGCTGGGGTCCGGCGCATCGAACCCAGAATCCGAGGCCTCGCCGGCCGGGCCCCGGCGTTCCCGGTCCCGGCCGGGATCACGCTCGCGTTCCGGATTCGTTCGAGGCGTCGACATCGGCTGGCGTCCTGGAGGAAGCGAGGGCCAAATCGGCGAGGCTTGGAGTGGACCCTACCGGATCGCAAGAATAGCTGATCGCTTCGGGGACCCCAAGACAAAGGTACGGCGGTTTCCGATCGTGAGCAACCGAGCTCGGTCGGCCCCGATGGGGTCGTTAGAAATTGGACCTCGAACCTGGCCAAGTCGCTCGTGGTGGCGATACAATAGGGAACCTCACACCAAGCCATTCCATGCGTTCTGTCTCACTCCACTGCCTAAGCTTCCTCGTGTGCCTTCACCCCGTCTCCGCGGCGCAGCAGGCCCCCGCCCGTTATGACGTCTACCTCTATGGTGTGCGCGCGGCCGAGCTGACGGTCGCGGGTAGCGCCAAAGCGCCGACCTATTCGATTCGGAAGAAAGGCCTGGCCTCTAACCTCTGGTCGCCGGTACGCTCGGTTCCGCTGGCTGCTGTAGCGGCGGATACCGGATTTCGGCTCTGGGGGTCGATCCGAGACCTCCCAACCCAGCTAGCTCGGCTTGAGACGATCGACTGGAAATCGCTCGATCTGGTTGGCTGGCCCGACCGAAACTCGATTTACGAGCGGGCCCGCGAGCTCACTGCCACGGTGGCCGGGAAGGGGGCCAAGGCCACTCGATGGAACAAGCGTGACGCGGTTCGGCCAATGGACATCGTCGTCGGGCCGACCAATCAGTTCATCGCGGGGATCGATTCGCGGGCGGACATCGTGGTCGTGAAGCGGGGCTTCGAAGCTTTCACGACCATCGCCGCCTGGAGCGAGCCGGGTGTATCACAAGCGAAGCACGGCTTCCGGAGTTTGCCTAAGCAAATGATGCCGGCCGCCGATGGCGTCGGCTTGGCCACTCTGGTCTACCTGCCGAGCGAGGAGGCCAAGGGTCCCTTTCCGACGGTTTTGATCCGAACACCTTACGGGATTTCGCGGCTGATCGACGGCTACTGGCACTACGCCGCGCGGGGGTTCGCCGTGGTCCTGCAGGCGGTCCGCGGTACCAGCTATTCCGATCCGGCCGCACGCTCGGAAGGCCAACTCGAGTTGATGGTCAACGAGCCGGCCGACGGGAAAGCGGCGCTCGAGTGGATCACCAAACAACCGTGGTCCGATGGCAAGATCTGCATGCAGGGCGGCTCCTATGTCGGCTATACCCAATGGACCGCGGCCATGGCCGGCAATCCCGCCCTCAAGTGCCTGGTGCCCGAGGTGTCGATGGGGACGGCGTTCACAGACCAGCCCTATGTCGGCGGCGGCATGTTGGTTGGGATGGCCTACTACGCCTTCTGGATGCACGATCGCCAACTGCTTCCGGGCCGAACCTGGACCGACGTCTTGGCCCACCGCCCCTTGGTGACGCTCGACGACTATGCGACTGGAAGCTCAGTTCCGAGCTGGGACAGCCAGGTTCTGAACGCCGTCAACGGCCCGTACTGGAAAGGTCAGGATTGGACTCGCGCGCCGATTCGCCCGGACCTCGGTGCGTTCATGTTCAGCGGCTGGTTCGACGACGATCTCACCGGCACCTTGAGCAACTGGGCCCTGATGGCCCGGATCGGTACCGCACCGCAGCGCCTGATGCTCGGGCCCTGGAAGCACGGGGCAAACATCGATCGGGCGCTCAACGGTTACAGCTACGGACTCGATGCCCTCCGCGACGACACGTGGCTGCTCAAGCAGCAGTGGTACGACCATTTCTTGAAGGGCGTCGACAACGCCGTCACCAAGAAGCGGGTCGAGTACTTCGTCCTCGGCGACAACGAGTGGCGGACCGCCACCGCCTGGCCGCCCAAGGAGGTCGAGCCGCAACGGTGGTACTTCCACAGCGACGGCCTTGCCAACCAGCGATTTACGTCCGGCAGCTTGACCCGCTCGGCTCCAACCGGCGACGAGCCGCCCGAGCAATACCACTATGATCCCAAAGATCCGGTCCCCAACTGGATGAGCTTCGAGCGAATGCAACGATGGGAGGACGTTCAGACCTTCCAATGGGACATGAAGGACATCGAGGCCCGGCACGACGTGGTCACGTTTACTTCGGCCCCGCTCGACGAAGACATGACCATTGCTGGAGACATCCTTGCGGTCGTCCATGCCTCCACCGACGTCAAGGACACCGACTGGTGGGTCCACGTCTCGGATGTCGATTCGTTGGGGCGATCCAATCGGTTGACCCTCGGCTCGATCCGGGCTCGGTTTCGGAGCCTTCACGATCCCCGGTTCCGGGTGCAGGGCTCGAACTTCGAGAGGGAGGAACTGCTCTCTGGAAACCTCGCTGACGTCGTCCCCTACCAGATCGGCATCAAGGGCGTGGCCAACGCCTTCAAGAAAGGCCATCGAATCCGGGTTGCCGTCATGAACGCACTCGACAACTACACCTTCCCGAATTCCAACACCGGCGGGGATGAAGCCCGCGTCACCGAAACCGTGGTGGGCACCATGAAGATTCACCACACGAAGATCTACCCGAGCCATGTCATCTTGCCGGTCCTGCCGCGGCGGACGCCATGAAACCGTCTGGTCGCTTCCTCACTGGGCTGGTCCTTGCCTCGCTCTGGTTGCCGCGGTTGGTGCTTGCGCAAGCCGCTCCGCCTTGGAGCGTCGAGACGCTGGGGCGGTACCACGGCCGGGAATACCCCGACGCTGCTGGTCGTGTACAACGGTGCCATGGGTGAGGGCTGGTATCATCAAAGCAGCAAGCTTTTGGGAAGATCCCAAGCTGACCCGGTTCATTGCGCCCGAGCAATTGATGCGGATTCGAAACACGACCCACCTCTGGCCTGAAGACATGACGGCCTGGAGGATCGGTGCCGAAAGCCGGAAGTTGTTCGCCAACGGCACCTCAGTGCAGTTAGGCGCCCACGGGCAGATGTTCGGGCTCGACGCCCACTGGGAGCTCGATCTCTTGAGGCGAAGCGGATTTACCCCGGCGCAGGTTCTCGAGATCGCCACCATCCGCGGCGCGACCTACCACGGCCTCGACCAGGACTTGGGTTCTCTCGAGGTCGGCAAGCTCGCCGACCTTGTGGTGCTCGACGCCAATCCACTGGACGACATCGCCAACGCGCAACGGATCCGGTACGTGATGAAGAACGGGGTGCGTCATGCCGGGGCCGATGCCGCCCGGATCTGGCCGGATCCGCGGCCGGCCCGAAGGCCCTACTTCGCCGGGCGCCAGTAGGACTCGCGCGCAAGCCACGTCATCGCAAGCTTGAGGCCCCATTGGCGGCCCCGAGCAACAGCAGGAAAGTCGTGGTAGCGCGAACCGAACGATGGATCGGGTCTCCGGATCAAAGGGCGTCCGACAAAGGATATCCCCTTTTGTGAGGCGGGTTATGTTTGTCGGATGAACGGACACCCCGAAATGAGCCTATCCTATGCAAAGCGATCGATCCTCGTCCTGTTCGCCCTCCTGATGGGTTCCGAGCTCAATGCCCAAACGGTGCGGCGGATCAATCCGCCCGCCCTCTCCACCCCGACGGGGTACACGCACGTGACGATCGGACCGGACGGACGAACCGTGCATATCGCCGGTCAGATCGCGGTCAACCAACAGGGTGTGGCGGTGGGTGTTGGGGACTTCCGGGCCCAGGCCGAGCAGGTCTTTGAAAACCTCCACCTGGCTCTCGAAAGCGTCGGGGCCACGTTCGACGATGTGCTGAAGATGACGACGTTCGTAACCGACATCAGCCAGGTCGGTGTGTTTCGGGAGGTCCGCAACCGGGTGCTGGGCCCCAACCAACTCCCGGCGAACACGCTGGTCCAAGTGATTGCGCTGGTGCGGCCAGAGTACCTGATCGAAATCGAAGCGGTCGCGATGCTCCGTCAACCACTCCCGTGAGGACGACGGACTAGTCCTCTCGGAGTACCCGGTTGGGATCGACCAGGGCCGCCCGCCGCGCTGGGAGATAGCTGGCCAACAGGCCGGCGCCCAGGAGTGAGCCGGCTCCGACGGCGAACGACGCCGGATCGGTGGCGCCGACCCCGAACAGCAGCCCGCCGAGGACCCGCGAAGCGGCCGCCGCAAGCGCCAGTCCCACCATTAACCCCACCATAATCGGCAGCATTCCTTGGCGGAGCACCAATCCGAGCACCTGGTGCTGGGCCGCGCCGAGGGCCATCCGAATTCCGATCTCGCGAGCCCGTGCCGTCACTGAATAGGCGAGCACGCCGTAGACCCCGATCGCGGCCAGCAGCAACGCCATCGCGGAGAAGAGGCCGAGAAGGGTGGTGGCGAAACGATTCCGCGCGGTGGCGCTCCGACTCACCTCGTCCATCGTCCGGACGCCGAAAATTGGGAGCCCTGCGTCGATTTCGCGAATGGCTCGGCGAGCCGCCTCGACGATGGCAAGGGGATCGCCGGTGACCCGGATCAGAAACGTCGCGGGGGCCACCGGGGCCTGGAGCGCCGGAACGTAGACGTCGAGCTCCGCTGGTTGGGCTGCACTGGCGTACCGCACGTCGCCGACCACGCCAATCACCGCCACCGCCGTATCGGCCCGGCCAAAGTAGTAAGTGGCCACCCGAATTGTCCGACCGACTGGGTTCACGCCGGGCCAGAGACGTTTGGCCGTGGTCTCGTTGATGACTACGCCCTTCGGCGCGCCGCCCCGATCGCGGGCATCGAAGGCCCGACCGGCGATGATTGGAATCCGTAGGGTCTCGAAGTAGCCCGGGGCGACCGCATGGACTCCGATACCGCGTTTGTCGGTTTCGCTGAGCCGGCGGTCGTCAACCGATTGGACGACGCTGCTGGAGCAGCGACCCTCGAGCGGCAGGCAAAGACTGGTGGCGGCCGCTTCGACGCCGGGGATGCCGCGGATCCGTTCGAGAGCGAGGGCCCGAAACCGAGGCGGATCTTGGCCGGCGACACCCGTGGTGCCCGGGCTGACCCGGAAGGTGACGACGTGATCGCCCCGAAACCCGGCGTCGATCGCGGTCAGCTTTTCGAGGCTCCGAACCAACAGCAATGCGCCGGTCACCAGCGCAACCGCCAGGGCGGCCTCCGTCATGACCAATGCCTGCGCCGCGCCAAATCGGCCGGGCCTCTGGCCGGTGACCCTCACGTCGTGCAGCAGGCCGGTGCCAGTGCGGCGGGCCGCGCGCCACGCCGGCCACAGACCAGTTCCGAGGCCGGTCACCAGACTGGTTCCGAGCGCAAAAAGGAGGACCCGGCCGTCGATCGCCGTTCCGGTGGTATCGAACAGGTAGCTGGTGCCGCCCGGACCGTCGCCGCCCCCCGGGCCAAGCCGGGCGATCAGCGGGCCGGCCAGCCAGGCTACCGCCACGCCTAACCCACCACCAATCAACGAGAGGACGAGGCCTTCCGTCATCTGGTGCCGGACCAAGGCGGCCTGGCTCGCGCCGACGGCGCTTCGGACCGCCAACTCCCGGCGCCGACCCGTCGATCGAATCAGGAGTAGGTTGGCCAGGTTGATCGCGCTGATCAGCAGGACCGCGCCGGTCGCGCCAAACAGAATCCACGAGGCCCGGGACACCGCTGGATCGACCCGGACGTCGGCCAGCGGTTCGGCGGTGGCGGACCAGGATGCGCTTTGCTCGCCTCGTGGGAAGCGGTCGTCCACCTGCTTACCGATGGTTGCCATTTCGGCCCGGGCCCGCTCGATACCGATGCCACTGCCGAGCCGGGCGACGACCCCGAACCAATGATTTTGACCTTCGGTGAGGATCTCGTCGTACTCGAGCACCGGAGCCATCATCATCGGTAAGAACACGTCGACTCCGCCGGAGAGACCCGCGAAGCCGGCATTGGCCACACCGATGACCGTGAAGGACGTGGTCCCGATGACTACGCTGCGGCCCACCACGCCGCTGTCGGAGCCGAACCTCCGCCGCCAAAGACCGTGGGCGAGCACCCCAACCGGATGCCCCCGGGGGATCGAATCATCGGCTCGGGTCAGGACCCGGCCGGTCCCAGCACCGACCCCGAGCACTCGGAAGTAGTCGCCCGAAACGAACTCGACTTTCAAGCGCTCCGGTTCGTCGCCGCCGAGGTTGGCGTTGCCGGTCGAGAAGCCGGCCATCCCGTCGAACGAGGTGGCGATGTCCCGCATCGCGGCATACTTGGGGTACGACCACGCGAACGGCTGGACCGGCTCGCGGGGTGACTCGCGGGCCTCGATGAAGAGATTGACCAAGCGGTCCGGTTCCCGAAACAGCAGCGGGCGGAACAACAACCCGTCAATCAGACTGAACATGACGGTGGTCCCGCCGATGCCGAGCGCCAGCGTCAACAGGGCGACCGTGGTGTAGCTAGGCGAACGGCGCAGCGCCCGGACCGTGTGGCGGAGATCGGCTTGGACGAGGTCGGGCCAGTGGACGCCACGCGACGCTCGGGCCTCCTGCTTGAACGCCTGCACTCCCCCAAAGCTGGCCCGGGCCCGACGTTCCGCCTCGGCCCGGGGCAGGCCGCCGGCGGCCAGATCGTCGGCCACCATCGTGATGTGGGCCTTCATCTCCTCGTCCATCTCGCGTTCGAACCGGGCTCGGCCGAGGAAGGTCCGAAGCGTATCGCGAATCCGGGCGATCATGGCTGCAAGTCCGCCGGTGTCGCGGCCATGACCGCGCCGATCGCCTCCACCAAACGGAGCCAACCCTCCCGCTCGTCCTTGAGCCGGCGTCGCCCCGCGGTGGTCAATTGGTAGAACTTGGCCCGCCGGTTGTTGTCGCTGGTGCCCCATTCGCTGCTGAGGAGACCCTGGTGCTCGAGCCGGTAGACCGCGGGATAGAGCGACCCCTGCTGGATTGCCAGCGTGTCGCGAGAGAATTGCTGGATCCGGAGCAGGATCCCGTAACCGTGCATCGGCGCGAGCGACAGGGCCTTGAGGATCAACATGTCTAGAGTCCCTTGAAGGAGCTCAGGCGGCGGCGTGGTCATGACCTTCTCCTAGTGTGGCTAGGAGAAGCTACGGTCGCTCTCCTAGACTGTCAAGGAGAGTTCGGCGCTCCCCCGATTGGCGGCCGGTCCTTCCGGGCGGTAGAATCGTGGCAACCAACCGGAGATGACCGTGCTGCGCTATTCAATCCTGCTTGTTGCCGCGGCCTGGTCCGTGGCCTGTAGTTCCGCCGGCACGACGGCGTCCCGAGTGTCCGCTCCCGGGGCCTATGAGGGCTACTCCACTCGAGACTACGACGGCTACCAGCGGATGTCGCAGTATCTGACGATGCGCGATGGCACCCGACTAGCGGCAGACATTCTCCGGCCGACCAAGGCCGGGGTGCTCCACACCGAGAAGCTCCCGGTGGTGTGGACCCATCACCGGTACAACCGGGCCTTTTTCAAGGGCGACACCATTGTCGACTATGCGGCCGGGTTCGGTCGTGGGATCGACCGGCTGATCCATTACGGCTACGTCGTGGCCGCCGTCGATACCCGCGGCGGCGGCGCCTCGTTCGGCACCCAACCTGGCTTCTTCGCGCCGGACGAGACCAAAGACGCGTACGACGTGACCGAGTGGCTGGCGGCCCAGAGCTGGTCCACCGGCTCCGTGGGGATGACGGGGCGGTCGTACCTCGGCATTACCCAGTTGTTTGCCGCCAGCCAAGCCCCGCCTCACTTGAAAGCGATCTTTCCCGAGATGTACGTGTTCGAGTGGTATCCGATGATCTATCCGGGTGGCGTCTATCGCGATGACTTCTTTACCAAGTGGCAGTTCCTGACCCATAACCTCGACAACGCCGTCAAGTTCACCTGGGGACCGCTCACCTTCGGCGGCGTGGCACCCGTCGACGGCCCCCAAGGGATGGCCCAGCGTGACTCGGCCATTGCCGGTCATGCGGCGAATCGCGACATGTTCACGATGTGGAACGGCGTCCCGTTCCGGAATAGTGTCGACCCAGTGGCGGGGAAAGAGATCCACACCGAGCGGGGCCCGGCCACGTATCTCGATCAAATCAATAAGTCGGGGGTCCCGGTCTATGGGCTCGTCGGCTGGTTCGACGCGTTTCCAAGGGATGCTTTCCTCTGGTTTCGAAACCTGAAAGTGCCCCAGAAGCTGATCGTCGGGCCGTGGTTCCACGGCGGCAGCGAAGGCTTCGATCTGGCAGTCGAGCGGCACCGGTGGTTCGACCGTTGGCTCAAGGGCGTGGACAACGGGATCGACCGCGAGCCCCCGATCAGGTACTACGTGATCGACGCCCCGG
>JANNQX010000060.1:0-3250 GCA_031400975.1 Gemmatimonadota bacterium | reverse complement strand
ACCACCGGCCCCGGGCCGACTTTCCGACGCGCCTTGCGATGTTTCAGAATCCGCATATCAGATGACCTCCGGGGCCAGCGAGACGATCTTCATATACCGTCGATCGCGCAGTTCCCGGGAAACCGGCCCGAAAATTCGGGTCGCTCGCGGTTCGCCCTGATCGTTGATGAGCACGACCGCGTTCTCATCGAAGCGGATGTAGGAACCGTCCTTGCGACGGGTCTCCTTCACCACTCGGACGACCACCGCTCGCGCGACGTCTCCCTTCTTCACCTGACCGGCGGGAATCGCGTCCTTGATGGCCACGATGACCACATCACCGAGCCCGGCGTAGCGGCGTCTGGAGCCGCCCAGCACGCGGATCACGAGGGCCTTGCGGGCCCCGCTGTTGTCCGCGACGCGAAGTATCGTTTCCTGTTGAACCATAGTGTCTCCCTACTTCGCCTTCTCCACGATCTCAGTCACGCGCCATCGCACGGTCTTTGCCAGCGGCCGGGTTTCCATTACCCGCACCGTGTCGCCGGTCTTGGCCCCCAAGTCATTCCGGGCCTTGATCGTCTTCTGGCGGGTAATCCGCTTCCCGTACACCGGATGAGCAAACCGCCGCTCCATCATGACGGTGACGGTCTTGGTCATCTTATCGCTTTGCACCACGCCGGTCCGGGTCTTCCGCCGATTCCGTGGTGTTGCCGTTTCTTCAGTCATCATCAGCCTTCCTTCTGCCGGAGGATCGTCTTGATCCGAGCAATGTCGCGACGGCGCGTCCGGAATTGGATTTGGTTCTCGACGGCCTCCGTGGCCGTCCGAAACCGAAGCCGGAACTGCTCCTCCTCGAACTCCCCGAGCTTCGCCTGGAGTTCCTCGACCGACAGCTGGACGAGGTCTTCTGCCTTAAGGGCCTTCATCCTAGTGCTCCTCCCGCTTCACGAACCGGGTCTTGACCGGCAGCTTCGCGGCCGCCAGGGCAAACGCCGCCCGGGCAATCTCTTCGGTCACTCCTTCGACCTCGAACAGGATCCTGGCCGGTTTCACCACCGCGACCCAACCCTCTGGATTGCCCTTACCCTTCCCCATCCGGGTTTCGGCCGGCTTCTTGGTAATCGGCTTGTCCGGGAAGACCCGAATCCACATCTTGCCGCCCCGCTTCATGGCCCGCGAAATCGCGATCCGTGAGGCTTCGATTTGGCGGTTCGACACCCAGCCCGGCTCCATGGCGGCGAGGGCAAAGTCGCCGAACGCCACGGTATTCCCGCGCAGGGCCAAGCCCCGCATCTTTCCCTTGAACTGCTTCCGGAACTTGACCCGCTTCGGCGCAAGCATTGGTTAGGCTCCCGTGCTGTACGTCTTACCGGTCACGTCTTCGACGACTTCACCCCGGAAGATCCAGACTTTGATTCCGATCGTGCCGTAGGTCGTCTTGGCCGTGCTGGTGGCGTAGTCGATGTCGGCCCGCAACGTGTGGAGCGGGACCCGGCCTTCGTGATAGCCCTCGGTCCGGGCGATTTCGGCCCCGCCGAGACGACCCGACACCCGAACCTTGATCCCCAGCGCGCCCATCCGCATCGCGCTCTGGACCGCCCGCTTCATCGCTCGGCGGAATGAAATCCGCTGAATCAGCTGGTGCCCGATGTTGTCGGCCACCAGTTGCGACGACGTCTCGGGCCGTTTGATCTCCTCGACGTTGATCGCCGCTTCTTTCGACGTCAGCTGGGCCAACTCGTCGCGCAGCTTGTCGACCTCGGTGCCCTTCTTGCCGATCACGACACCCGGCCGACCGGTATGGACCGTGACCGTCACCTTGCCCGGCCGGCGCTCGATGTGAATCTCGGCGATCGCGGCATGACCCAAGCGCGTCATCAAGTACTTCCGGATCAGCTCGTCTTCCTTGAGCAGCGCCGGCATTTCCTTGTTCGCGTACCACCGGGAGACCCACGGCTTGACGATGCCGAGCCGGAACCCGATCGGATTGGTTTTCTGACCCATCGATTACTCCTTCGTCCGCACGTGGATCTCGACGTGACTCGTCCGCTTCTTGATCGGAGTCGCCCGGCCTTGGGCCGCGGCGTGAATCCGCTTCAACGGCGAGCCGCCGTTGACGATCGCCTTGGCGACCATCAACTCGTCGGCATCGAACCGCTCGTTCTCCTTCATCGCCTTCTGCTCGGCGTTGGAGACGGCGCTCTTGAGCGTCTTCGCGATCTGCTTCGCCGCGTTCCGCTTGTTGAACTTGAGGATCGCCAACGCCTCGTTGACATCCTTGCCCCGGATCAGATCGATCACCAGCCGCATTTTCCGCGGGCTTTGGCGAACGTTGCGCTGAATTGCGTGTCCCAGTGACATAATCACTCCGGCTTCGCCTTCTTGTCGGCCACCAGCTTGCCGCTGTGACCCTTGAAGATCCGGGTCGGCGAGAATTCACCGAGCTTGTGTCCCACCATGTTTTCGGTGACGTACACCGGCACGAACTTGTTGCCGTTGTGCACCGCGAACGTGTGGCCCACGAACTCCGGGAGAATCGTACTCGCCCGACTCCAGGTCTTCACGACCTGCTTGGTGTTCTTCGAGCTCAGGACTTGGACCTTCTTGAGCAAGGCCTCCTGAACATACGGTCCCTTCTTAACGCTACGTCCCATGGTTATCCGTTCCCCCCGCCCGTCGCCTTACCGCGCTTGCGACCGCGGATGATCAATCGATTCGTCGCCTTCTTGGGAGCCCGGGTCTTGACACCTTCCGGCTTGCCCCACGGGGAAACCGGCGGCCGACCACCGGAGCTCTTGCCCTCGCCACCACCTAACGGGTGATCGACCGGGTTCTTCGCGACACCACGGACTTTGCCGCGACGGCCCAACCATCTGGTCTTCCCGGCCTTGCCCCGCGACAGCAACTCGTGCTCCGAGTTGCCGACTTCACCGATCGTCGCCAGACACCGGCCGTTCACCAGCCGGGTTTCACCCGACTTGAGCCGGACGGTCACATACTGGCCCTCACGGGCCATGACCTGGGCATACTGACCGGCACTCCGGGCGATCGAGCCGCCCTTGCCGATCTTGAGCTCGATGTTGTGGACGTTGGTGCCTAACGGAATCTCGGAGAGCGGCAGCGCGTTGCCGTTCCGCGCATCGGTGCCCGGCCCGCTCAGGACCGTGTCACCCTGCTTCAGCCCGACCGGGTGGAGAATGTACCGCTTCTCGCCGTCGGCATAGTGCAGCAAGGCGATCCGGGCGGTCCGGTTCGGATCGTATTCGATGTG
>JANNQX010000059.1:0-7188 GCA_031400975.1 Gemmatimonadota bacterium | reverse complement strand
ATGTACGAAGGGACGATGTCCCAGATCGTCGAGGGCGAAATCGTCAAGTCGAAGATCCTGCGCATCACGGACAACGCCGTGATCCTCGATGTCGGCTTCAAGTCCGAGGGGTCGGTCCCGCTCGACGAGTTCAAGGATCCGCAGAACCTCCAGGTCGGCGACGAGGTCGAGGTCTTCCTCGAGCACCTCGAGGACCAGGAAGGCGCGGTCGTGCTCTCGAAGAAGAAGGCCGACTTCATGCGGGTGTGGGAAAAGATCCGCGTCGCGCACGAGTCGGATCAGCCGGTCGAGGGCACCCTGATGAAGAAGATCAAGGGTGGCGTGGTCGTGAACTTGATGGGCGTCGATGCGTTCCTCCCCGGGTCGCAGATTGCGCTCCGCCGGGTGCCGAACATCGACGAACTGCTGGGCTCGACCTACGAGTTCAAGATCATCAAGCTCAACAAGCGCCGGCGGAACATCGTCGTGTCGCGCCGCGTGATCCTCGAGAACGAGCGGGCGCACAAGCGCGAGCACCTGATGAAGGAGCTCCAGCCCCAACAAATCCGGAAGGGCGTGGTCAAGAACATCACCGACTTCGGCGCGTTTATCGATCTCGGCGGTGTCGACGGCCTCCTCCACATCACCGACATGTCCTACGGCCGGGTGTCTCACCCGACCGAGCTGGTCCAGATCGGTGCCGAAATCGACGTCAAGATCCTCGACATCGATTGGCAGCGGGAGCGGATTTCGCTCGGCATGAAGCAGCTCCAGCCCTACCCCTGGAAGGACATCGCCGAGAAGTATCCGGTCGGCACCCGGGTCCAGGGCAAGGTGGTCTCGATCACCAATTACGGCGCCTTCATCGAGCTGGAGGCTGGCATCGAGGGCCTGGTCCACATTTCCGAAATGAGTTGGACCCGGAACGTCCGCCATCCGTCGAAGATCGTTTCGATCGGCGAAACCATCGAGGCCGTGGTGCTCAAGGTCGACGAAACGGAAGAGAAGATCTCGCTCGGCATGAAGCAAACTGAGCAAGACCCGTGGATGATTCTGCCGCAGCGGTACCCGGTCGGTACCCGGTTGTCCGGCAAGGTCCGCAACTTGACGAGCTTCGGGGCGTTCGTCGAAATCGAAGCTGGGATCGACGGGTTGATCCACATCTCCGACATGTCCTGGACCAAGCGGGTTCAGCACCCCTCGGAAGTCGTCAAGAAGGGCGACGGGGTCGATGTGGTGGTGCTCAATATCGATGCCGAGAACAAACGGATTTCGTTAGGCTTGAAGCAGGCCGAAGAGGACCCGTGGCTCAAGATCGGCGAGAACCTGCCGGTCGGCACCATGATGCGGGGCCGGATCGTTCGGATGATGGACAAGGGCGTCGTGGTCGATTTGGGTAACGATCTCGAAGGCTTTGCCCCGATGTCGCAGCTGTTGTTCCCCGACGTCCAGAATCCGGCTGATGTCGTCAAGGAAAACCAGGTCGCCGACGTCGAAGTCCTCGAAGTCGATCCGATCCATCATCGGATTGTGGTGGCCGTCAAGGAATACACCGACGACGAGACCGGGGCACCGCCGAAGCAGGCGCCGTTGCCGCCGATTACTGACTCGGAAATGTAGGTCTCGGCACTCGGGGCTCGGCACTCGGCACTCGGGGCTCGGGACTCGGGGAGGAGCTCGGCGGGCGGCGTTCAGGTGGGCGCCGCTCGTTGTCGTTTTGGGGGACCGGTTTCTCGGAGGGGATTGGGATGCGATTGGCTTGGGTGGGGGTAGTGACGTTGGTGGTCGTTTCGGGTGGCTCGGCTCAGTCCAAGGGGCCGGTCGATCTGACGGCAGTGCGGATGATCGACTTGAGTCATGAGCTGGCGGCCGATGCGCCGGCGTGGCCGGGGCTTCGATTTCCGTTCCGGCTCGATACCGTCGTGGCCAACGACCGGGCCGCGATGTTCAACGTGTTTACGCCGGAGCATTTCGGGACCCACCTCGACGCGCCGCGTCATGCCTCCGGCGACGGACTCACGACCGAGCGGGTGCCGCTCGAACGGCTGATTGCCCCGGCGGTCGTCGTCGATGTCAGTGCTGCGGTTGGCCAAACGGCCGACTACCGGGTATCGCCGGCCGATCTGGCCCGCCACGAAGCACGGTACGGTCGGATTGCGCCCGGCTCCTTCGTGCTGATCCGGACCGGCTGGGCTGCCCGGTGGGGCCAGGCCTCATACTTCGGGGCTGATTCGTCGTCTGGCCGGACCGTCCTCCACTTTCCGAGCCTTGGGGTCGAGGCGGCACGGGTCCTGGTCGAGCGCGGGGTGGCCGGCGTGGGCGTCGACTGCCCGAGTACCGACTACGGGGCGGCGCCGTCGTTCGATGTCCATGGTGTCTTCGGCAGGGCGGGTATTCCCGCGATCGAGAACCTGGCTGATTTGTCCGAGGTCCCGGCCACCGGCGCCGTGCTGGTGGCCCTGCCTCCCAAGATCAAGGGAGGGTCCGGCGGCCCGATCCGTGTGGTGGCCCTGATTCCCAAGTCCCGTTGAGGCGCCTTACTTTCTTACTATGACTAAGCCCGAAGAGTTGCTCGAGGATTTGCATCGCCGCCAAGCGCTGGCCGAGCAGGGTGGCGGCACCGCTCGGATTGCCCAACAGCACAAGAAGGGCAAACTCACCGCCCGGGAACGGCTCGACCTCCTGCTGGATGAGGGCAGCTTTGTCGAACTCGACCGATTCGTCACTCACCGGGCCACCGACTTCGGGCTGGCCGACCAGGTCGTACCGGGCGATGGGGTCGTCACCGGTCATGGCCGAATCGGCGGCCGTCTGGTGTACGTCTTTTCTCAGGACTTTACGGTGTTCGGCGGGTCGCTGTCGGAGACCCACGCTGAGAAGATCTGCAAGGTCATGGATCTCGCCGTCCGGAACGGGGCCCCAGTCATCGGCCTCAACGACTCCGGGGGCGCTCGGATCCAGGAGGGCGTCGCATCGTTAGGCGGGTATGCCGACATCTTCTTGCGCAACACGATGGCGTCCGGCGTCGTTCCGCAGATTTCGGCCATCTTGGGCCCCTGTGCCGGGGGCGCCGTCTACAGCCCGGCGATCACCGATTTCATTTTCATGGTGCGGGGGGTGAGTTACATGTTCGTCACCGGACCGAACGTGGTCAAAACGGTGACCCACGAAGAGGTGACGTTTGAAGATCTCGGCGGCGCCGATGTCCACGGCGAGACGTCGGGCATCGCGCACCGGGTCGCGTCCTCCGAGCCGGAGTGCCTTGCCTCGATCCGCGAGTTGGTCGGGTTTCTACCCTCAAATAACCTCGGCGATCCGCCGGCGGGGCCGTCCGACGATCCCGAGGACCGGCGCGAGGAATCGTTGCTCCAGGTCATTCCGGATTCGCCGGCAAGTCCCTATGACATGCATCAGGTCATCGCCGCCATCGTCGACCACGGCCAGTTCTTCGAGATCGCTCAAGGCTTCGCCGGCAATATCCTGGTCGGGTTCGCCCGAATGGGAGGCCGGTCGGTCGGGATTGTCGCCAACCAGCCCGCGGTCCTGGCCGGCGTTCTCGACATCAACAGCTCGACCAAAGCAGCGCGGTTCATTCGGTTTTGCGATGCGTTCAACATCCCGATCATCACCCTGGTCGATGTCCCGGGCTTTCTCCCGGGCGTGGCCCAGGAGCATGGCGGAATCATTCGGCACGGAGCCAAACTGCTGTACGCCTATTGCGAAGCCACGGTGCCCAAGGTGACGGTCATCACCCGCAAAGCGTACGGCGGCGCCTATGACGTCATGAATTCGAAGCACATCCGGGCCGACGTGAACCTGGCCTGGCCCACGGCCGAGATTGCGGTGATGGGTCCCAAGGGCGCGGTCGAAATCCTCTTCAAGGACGAGATCGCCAAGGCCGCCGATCCGGCCGCCGAAACTCAAAAAAAGATCGCCGAGTATACCGCGACCTTTGCCAACCCGTACAAGGCCGCCGCTCGCGGGTTCATCGATGACGTCATCGACCCGCGCGACACCCGGCCTCGGCTCATCGATGCCCTCCGGGTTCTTGCCACCAAGCGCGACCGCAATCCCCCGAAGAAACACGGCAACATTCCGCTCTGAGCTAGACGCCGATGAAGATCACCAGAGTGCTGGTCGCCAACCGCGGGGAAATCGCCCTCCGGATCATTCGCGCCTGCCACGAGGAAGGACTCGAGGCCGTCGCGGTCTACTCCGAGGCGGATCGGTCGACTCCGTACGTCCGAGAGGCCGACGCGGCCGTGCCGATCGGCCCGGCACCGGCCGCCCAAAGCTATTTGGTCATCGACAAGATCATTGCCGCGGCCAAGTCATCGGGCGCCCAAGCGATTCATCCGGGGTTTGGGTTTTTGTCCGAGCGGGCAGCCTTTGCCGCCGCCGTCGTGGAGGCCGGCTTGGTGTTCATCGGGCCTCCGGCCAGTGCCATTCAGGCCATGGGGAGTAAGACCGAGGCTCGTCGCCGGATGGAAGCCGCCGGCGTGCCCGTTGTTCCGGGTGCGATGGCCGCTGTCGAGGATCCGGGGGAGGCCGCGACCCTGGCCCGGTCGTTAGGGTATCCGGTACTGGTCAAGGCAAGCGCCGGTGGGGGCGGGAAGGGGATGCGGGTTGTCCGGGCCGAGTCGGAATTGGCGGGGGCCCTCACCTCAGCGGCATCCGAGGCCCTCAAGGCGTTCGGCGATGCGTCGGTCTATCTCGAGAAGTACATCGAGCGGCCTCGCCATGTCGAAATCCAGGTCTTGGCCGATCACGAGCGAACCGTCCACCTGGGGGAGCGGGAGTGTTCGGCTCAGCGCCGCCACCAGAAGGTCCTCGAAGAGGCCCCGAGCGTGGCCGTCGACGCGGCCCTTCGGGAACGGATGGGAGCGGCCGCGGTGGCGGCGGCCAAGGCCGTCGGCTATCGCAGTGCGGGGACCTGTGAGTTTCTGCTGGCCGCCGACGGGTCGTTCTATTTCCTCGAGATGAACACCCGAATTCAAGTCGAGCACCCGGTCACCGAGCTGGTGTACGGAGTCGACTTAGTCAGACAGCAGCTTCGAATAGCCCAGGGACTTCCGATGACGGTCGCGGCGGGCCCCCTCGCCCCTCGGGGCTGGGCGATGGAGTGCCGGATTACCAGCGAGGATCCCGCCAACGGATTCCTCCCGTCGACCGGGATGATTTCGTACCTCCGCGCTCCGGCGGGGCCCGGCGTTCGGTGGGACAGCGGCGTCGAAACCGGCGACGAGGTCACCCTCTACTACGACTCGATGTTGGCCAAGCTGATCGTCCATGGAGCCGATCGCGCCGACGCGATCGTTCGAATGGAACGAGCCCTCCGTGAGTTGGTGATTGTGGGTGTCGCCACCAACCAGGCCTTTCACCTCAGACTGCTTGCCGATCCCGACTTTCGGGCCGGCCGGATCGATATCCAATTTCTCGAACGACACCCCGAGTTGGCCCTGCCTGCGCCGACCGACGCCATCATTGAGCGACTGGCTGTGGCGGCCGCACTGGCGGAGCATGAGCGTCGGCAACGCCAAAAACCCGCCGTCGCGGTCGATGACCTCGGTGGTGGCGCCTGGTTGGCCGCCGCCCGGCGCGAGGGGCTTCGGTAGGGGTGGAAGAAGCGGTCCGGATTGAGCGTATCGCCGCAGGGGGCGATGGGGTGGGTCACTTGGCGGATGGCCGAGCCGTCTTCATCCCCCGGGGAGCCGAGGGCGACTTGGCTTTGGTGACCATCACCAAGCAAGCCGCCCGATTCGCGAGGGCCCGGATCAAGGAACTCATCGAGGCCGGTCCGGACCGAGTCGAGCCGGTCTGTCGCCACTACCGCGACGACGAGTGTGGGGGTTGCCAGCTCATGCATTTGTCGCCGGCCGGCCAGCGCGAGGCCCGGCGCCACATTGCCGGTGATGCACTCCGGCGAATCGGCAAGCAGGCCATCGACGACCCGGTTCTCACCGCCGCCACCGCCGACTGGGGCTACCGGACTAAGATCACCCTGAGCCGGGGCGCCTCCGGCCGGCTCGGATTCCATCGCCTCGATCGGCCGGACAGCGTTTTTCCGCTCGACCAGTGCCCCGTGGCCGCGCCCGGCATTAACGACCTCTGGGTCCGGGTCCGATCTTCGAGGTCCCTGTGGCCGGGAACGCTGGCCAAGCTGGTCCTCCGGCTTGACCGCACCGGCGGCGAACACGTCATCATGGAAACCGGAGAAGGCCCGATCTGGACCGCCGGCAAAGCGCTCCAGGCTGCGGTCCGCCGAGCCGCCCCGCTGACCGTGTGGTGGCGGCCTCATGAAGGTGCGGTTCGGGCGGTTGGGGGCTCCGACACGGCCTATCCTGCCGCCGCGTTTGAGCAGATCAATCCGGCCATGGGCGACCAAGTCCGGACCGCCGCCCTCGCCGCGTTAGGCGACGTCACCGGCCAGCGGATCTGGGATCTCTACGCCGGCATCGGTGAGACCTCCGCGATCCTGGCGCAACGTGGCGCCCGGGTCCAGAGCGTGGAGTGGGACCGCCGCGCCGTCGATGAAGCCGAGCGCCGCCACCGCCAGGCCGGCCTCACCGTGGACCGAGTCGTCGGGAGTGTCGAGCGGGTCATGGTCTCCCTTGATCAACCCGACCAAGTCATCACCAACCCCCCTCGGAGTGGGATGGACGCCCGGGTGATCGACGAACTCAAGTCCCGCGCCCCGGTCCGAATCGTCTACATCTCCTGCGACCCCGCCACGCTCGCCCGGGACGTTGCCCGCCTCGCCACCCCTCGTGTGCCGAGCGCCGAGTACCGAATGCCGAGGGCTGTGTGCTACGACCTGTTTCCGCAAACCGCCCACGTCGAAACCGTGGCCGTCTTGGAGCGACTATGAAATACGTGGTCACGATCGCCGAGCGAACCCTCGAGATCGAGGTCGAGGGGGTCAACGTCCTCGTCAACGGCGCGCCGCATCACGCCGAGCTCCGATCGGTCCGGGGCACCCCGGTCATGAACCTGCTCCTGGACGGCCAGTCGTGGATCATTCCAATGGAGCCGACCGGGCGGGGCGCCTGGGCCATCCAGCGGCGAGGTGATCGGTTTGACGCCGAGGTGGTCGATGAGCGGACCCGCCACATTCGCTCGCTGGTCGGCGAGGGCCGAGCCTCCACCGGCCCGGCAGCCCAGAAGGCCCCCATGCCGGGCCTAGTGGTCAAGGTTCAAGTGGAGATCGGG
>JANNQX010000058.1:0-2961 GCA_031400975.1 Gemmatimonadota bacterium | reverse complement strand
CCGTCCAGAGAACCCGTTGCGCAACTGGACCGGGATATATTCTGCTGCACTCCCCCCTGCCCCATGACCGAAGGAGACGTACGTGGCCAAGCCCGTCATCCTGTCCGTTGACGACGATCCCGCGGTGCTCGCCGCCATCGAGCGGGACCTCCGGCGCCAATATCGCGCCGGGTATCGGATCATGAAGGCGGGATCGGCGTCCGAAGGACTCGAGGCGGCCAGGGAGCTTGCGGCCCGCAACACCCCCGTGGCCCTGTTTCTCGTTGACCAGAGGATGCCAGGCATGTCTGGCATCGAGTTCCTGCGCGACGTCATGAAGCTGCACCCGTCGTCGCGGCGGGTGCTGCTCACCGCCTACGCCGACACCGAGGTCGCGATTGCGGGCATCAACGATATCGCGCTCGACCACTACCTTATGAAGCCGTGGGACCCGCCGGAGCAGCGGCTCTACCCGGTGCTTGACGACCTCCTCGGCGAGTGGCAGGCCCGGGTGGTCCCCTCGTTCGACGGCATCCGGATTCTCGGCTCCCAATGGTCACCGCAGTCGTTCGCCGCCAAGGAGTTCCTGTCCCGGAACCGAGTGCCCTACCAGTGGGTGGACCTGGACCGCGACGCCACGGCTCGCGCCCTCGCCGAATTGGTCGCCGGCAGCCTCTCGAGGCTGCCGGTGGTGTTTTTTCCCGACGGAACCCACCTGATTGCGCCGACGCACGCGGAGCTCGCCGCCAAGGCCGGGATGCAGACCCACGCCAACCGTCCCTTCTATGACGTGGTCGTGGTGGGTGGTGGCCCGGCCGGCCTCGCCCACGCCGTCTACGCCGCGTCGGAAGGGCTCCGCACGGTCGTCGTCGAGTCGGAGGCGGCGGGCGGGCAGGCCGGCACCAGCTCGATGATCGAGAACTACCTTGGCTTCCCGGCCGGCGTAACGGGCGCCGACCTCGCGCAGCGGGCCACCGCCCAAGCCCGGCGATTCGGCGCCGAGTTGCTGACCGGCCAGGCGGTCGTCGCCCTCCGCCGCGAGGACCCGTACCGGGTCGCGGTGCTCGCCGACGGCACGGAGCTCACCACGTACACCGTCATCATCACCACCGGGATGAGCGCGCGAACGCTCAACGTACCCGGAGTGGAGCCGCTCCAGGGGATGGGCGTCTATTACGGCGCGGCCATGACGGAGGCGGCCCGCTATCGCGACTGCGACATTTGCATCGTGGGCGGCGCAAACTCGGCCGGCCAAGGGGCGCTCTTCTTTTCCCGGTACGCGCGCCAGGTCACCATGATCGTCCGCGCGGCCGACCTCCCGCAGGCCATGTCGCAGTACCTGGTCGAACGGATCCTCGCGACGCCGAATATCGCCGTCGTCGGTGGAGTCGAGGTCGCCAGCGTCGAGGGTGAGGGAGAACTCCAAGCGGTGGTCGTTCATGAGATCAAGAGCGGCGAGCGACGGACGATCCCCGCCTCGGCGATGTTCATCTTCATCGGTGTGCAGCCACACACCAAGGCGTTCGCGGGGATCCTCGAGCGAGACGACGCGGGGTTCGTCATCACCGGCACCGACCTGCCGACTGAGCACGGCCGGCCCCGCGGGTGGCCGCTCACCCGGGAGCCTTACATGTTCGAGACCAGCATTCCCGGTGTGTTCGCGGCCGGCGATGTCCGCGCGAACGCCAACCGTCGGGTGGCCGCGGCAGTAGGCGAGGGGTCGGCAGCCGTCTACTCGGTGCACCGCTACTTGAAGACGGTCTAAAATGAACGATCAGGAGACCGTCCCGGATCCGCTGCTCGCCCGCCTCGGAGCGCACCGGGCGCTCGGCACGGCACCCGCCGGCGAGCACCGTTGGCTCGCGACCCACGGCACGCCGCGGGTGTTCCAGGTCGGGGACGTCGTCACGGCCAAGGGGCAGCAGGCCGCCGCGATGATGATCGTGTTCGCCGGCCATCTCGTGATTCGGACCGACCGGGGCGCTGGCATGCACAAGGTCTTCGAGTGGCGGGCCGGGGACGTCGGCGGTGTCATGCCCTACTCGCGAGGTGCGTCCCCCCCGAACGATGTCGTGGCCGAGGAGACCACGGAGATTCTCTCGATCCCCCGTTCGCTGCTGCCAGCGGTGGTCCGGGAGTGCCCGGCGATCACAGCCATGCTGGTGCACTCCATGTTGGACCGGGCCCGGCAATTCACCACCAGCAACCTCCGCGATGAGAAGCTGGTTTCGCTCGGCAAGCTGGCCGCCGGCCTGGCCCACGAGCTCAACAATCCCGCGTCGGCTGTGGTCCGCGGCGCCAAGCTGCTGACCGAAAGCCTCGATGCGTCCGAGGGGGCGACGCGCCTGCTCGGGGCAGCCCACCTATCGGAGGAGCAGTTGTCGGCGATCGACGCGTTGCGCTCGATTTGCCGCAACACCGCGCCCGCCCCGACGCTCTCCGCCGTTGGGCGCGCCGACCGCGAGGAGGAGATCGCCGCCTGGCTGGCCGGACACGGTGGCGACGAGCGCTGCGCGGGCCCGCTGGCGCAGACCGAGGTGACGATCGCCGCGCTTGAGGCCCTGGCCGCAGTCGTGGGTGGCGAGGCCCTCGACGTTACCCTCACATGGATCGCCGCGGGCTGCAATGTGCGGGCGTTGTCGGCCGAGATCGAGATTGCGGCGGGGCGGATCAGCGACCTCGTGGGTGCCGTCAAGGGGTTCACCTACATGGATCATGCGCGGCTGCCCGAGTTGGTAGACATTCGGCAGGGGATCGTCGACACGCTCACCATGCTCGGCGCCAAGACTCGCGCCAAGTCGGCCGACCTGGTGCTCACGCTGGACGAGGGACTTCCGTCGGTCGTTGCGGTGGGCGGCGAACTCAACCAGGTGTGGATGAACCTCATCGACAACGCCCTCGATGCGGCCCCTGACCGCGGGCGGGTGGAGGTCACCGCGTCGGCCGAGCTGGGCCATGTGGTCGTGCGCATCACGGACAACG
>JANNQX010000057.1:0-13015 GCA_031400975.1 Gemmatimonadota bacterium | reverse complement strand
GTCGAGTGGATGATGCCGGTCAGCACAGCGGCGTCCCGATCGATCACGTGGACTCGCGACTCGCCGAGCTTGAAGTGGACGTTCTTCCCCTGGTCGCTCGGAAAGTACGCCTTCATGGACACATGATGGGAATCGAGTGGTGTCATGCCGCCAAACGTGGCCCACGCGAAGTCGGGGCCGTCCTGGTGACGGGCGATGAATCCGTCGACGTCGTGGCGGTCGATCGTCGTGACCATGTTGGCGGCGAAGGTCCGGACCGAGTCCGCCAGGGACGCCCGCTCCGCCGGCGTGAGCGTGGTTTCCGACCCGCAACCAGCCAGCACGAACCCCGCCGAAGCCAGTATCACCGCGACCCGAGATGACATCTGAACACCTTGTTTATGGATGAGCCAAGATGGGGTCGCGTCTCCGTTCCAGCAAGGCGGAGCCAGTGGGGCCCCGGCGGTGAAAGCCGAGAGCGACCAACCGGCGGCACTCGTCCTTGCGCGTTTGCCGACCAGGCTCGTCTGGTTTTGCCGACGATTTGACTCGGTGCCTAACCGCCTACCACCGAAACCGCCCCGGATCGAAGGGCTCCGCCATCGCGTGGCCCTCGCCGGTCATCAGGTCGGTCATCAGCTCGCCGGTCACCGGCGCCAAGGTTACCCCGAGCATCGCGTGACCGGTGGCCACGAACAGGTTGGTGAACCCGGGAACCTTGCCCAGCATCGGCAACCCGTCCGGCGTCAGAGGACGCATCCCGACCCACTCGGTCCCCTCGGCGGGACCTAACGGCGTGGTCAGATAGTCGCCGATCCCCCTGCGGATCCCCACGATCCGGCGCCGATCGAACGTCGTATTGATGCCGGACAGTTCCATGGTGCCGGCAAACCGAACCGCCCCGTCGAACGGGGAACAGCCGATCCGAGCCTCGCCCAGGTACACCGGCCGAGTCAACGTCGGGCCGCCGCCGGTGACCGTAACGCTGTACCCCTTCCCGGCTTGAACCGGCAGCGGCACGCCGAACATCGCCGTCACGTCGCCCGACCAGGCGCCGGCGGCGATCAGAATGTCGTCACCGGTCAATGCCCCCTGGTTGGTTTCCACGCCGGTGACCCGGCCACCGCTCTTGGCCCCTCGCACCATTCGGACCCCGGATTTCACCTCGACGCCAAGGGCCCGGAGGGTGGCAAGGTAGCCGGCCGCCAGCGTCTCCGGTCGGACGTGCGAGTCCTCCTTGACGAGAAAACCGCTGGTCACCGGATTCGCAATCTCCGGCTCGAGCCGGCGAATGTCAGCGCCGGACAGCGGCGGCGGAACTTCATAGCCGTAGTGCTTGTAGTAGTCGAACTCTCGACGGACCTTCTCCATATACTGTTCGTTCTTGAATACGAAGAGCAGGCCATCTCGATGGAGCTCGAACGCCACCCCGTCGCTCTTCAGTTGTGCGAACGCGGCGTGGGTCGACCGATTGAGCGCGGCAACGGCATTGAGCCCGGCGACGAAATCCCGAGGGTTACAGTACCGCCAAAACCGCCACAGCCACCGGGCCAGCCCTGGCGCGGCACTCGGTGAGATGTAGAGCGGGCTATCGCTTCGAAGCATCCACTTAATCGAGGTCCAGGTCAGGCCCGGCGCGGGAATCGGCGCGGAAATCGACGGAGTAATCCAGCCGGCGTTGCCTTTGCTGCATGCCTCGCCAGGCTGCCCCATGTCCACCACGACCACATCCCTGCCTCGGCGCTTGAGCGAATAGGCGCACGCCAAGCCGATGACGCCGGCCCCGACGACAATCGTCCGACTCATCGAAGACCCTTCAGCTTTCGATTGAAGAAAGCGGCTGTGGCCCGATAGGCTTGGTTCCAGTTCGAGAAGGTCAGGAAATCGTGGACGTCATCCGGGAAGACCAGCTGCTCCGGCTCGATTCCCTGCTTCCGCAGCGCCTCGACCAGCCGAACCGTTTCGTTGAAGTTGACGTTTCGGTCGTCGTCACCGTGAATCAGCAGGACCGGCGACCGCCAGGTATCCACCCAGCGAAGCGGCGAGGACTCAAAGGCCAGCCGGGCGAATTCCGGTTGCTCGATCGGGTGGTAGTCGGGCTGAAAGTTCTGAATCCCCGAGTTCCAATCGTGGACACCGTGGATATCGACTCCGGCGGCAAACAAGTCCGATGATTTCGCCAGGCCCATGGCCGTTAGGTATCCGCCGTAGGAACCGCCCCACAATCCAATCTTCGCGCCGTCGACATCGGCGCGGCCGCGAAGATAATTCCCGGCACCCATGACGTCGTGGTATTCCGAGGCCCCGGTGGCCCCGTAGTTGAGCGCTTCCCGGAACTCCATGCCGTAGCCGGTTCCGCTCCGATAGTTGACGGAGAGGACCACGTACCCTTGGCTGGCCAGCCACTGGTTCATGGCGTAGGTGCCGTGATAGTAGAACATGTAGTGGAAACCGAGCAGCATCTGGCGGCGGGAACCCCCGTGAAAGAACGCAATGGCCGGTCGCTTCTCGCCCGGCTTCAGGTCCGGCGGCAGGAAGAGCTGGCTGTGAATCGGCATCCCGTCCGCGGACGAAAAGATCACCGCCTTCGGTTCGACCAGACGAGCGGCCGGAAAGTCGGCCGGCATCGCACCCGGGGCCAAAGTCCGAGCCTGACCGTCGGCGAGTACCGCCGCATTGGAGGGATGCCTGGCGTCGGACCGAAGGAACGCCACTCGTCCGTCGCTCATCGGCCGGGGAGCCCATTCGATGCCGTCGGTGGTGAGCAATGCCGTCGGGGTCCCTCCCGATGGGCTGACCCGGTACAAGTCGCGCCGATCGAGATCCCCGATGTTGGTGTTGTAAATCACCGACTGCCGATCTGGCGCCACCGCCACATACTCGACTTCCCCATCGCCGGGCGTGAGCAGTAGGGCCTCCCCGCCTCCGGCCGGCACTGAGTAGAGATGGGCCCACCCGTCCCGCTCCCATGGGAACACCAAACGGTCACCGGCGGCCCACATCAGACTGGGCCCCTCGATTTGATGAAACGCGCTCCCCTTCCCCTCGATCGCTCGCCACACTTGGGTCGCCGTCCCGGCCGCCACGTCGCCAACCCAGATCGACCAGGGGCGGCTGGTCCGCATCGGCCCGAACAACGGCGGATCGAAACCGGCCGGGATCCGAATGAACGCCAGCCGGCGTCCGTCGGGCGACCAGGCCGGCGCGCCGTCGCGATCGGCAGTCGCCCCGATCCACCGAAGCAACTTGGTCCCGAGATCGTAGACCCCGATGAAGGCATGATCGCCTCGGTTGCTGGTGAACGCGAGCCTGCTCCCGTCCGGCGACCACGCGAGTTCAGCCGCCCCACCCCGCGCCTTGAACAGCGGTTTGCCTTCGCCGGCGCCGACCACCGGCGATACCCAAACCTGGCCGGCCTTGGTGTAGGCCACCCAATCACCTCGGGGCGACACCACCGGCCCCGTCGCATTGGCCACTTTGGCCGGAGGCCCCCCGCCAACGGCCACCCGCCACAACACCTGTTCCTGACCGTTAGGGTCGCTGGTGGGATTCGGAATCTCACCGCGTCGATTGGGGTCGCCCCCGCGGACGTAGAACACGACCTTGCCGTCCGGCGACACGACGACATCCTCGATTTCCTGGCCGTCGTCTTGGGAGTACGCCGTCAACTGCCGGCCGGTGAGTCCTGGCCCGGTCGCCACCCACAGGTTCCGAACCCCCCGGGTGTTGTGGACCCACGCGATGGTTCCGCCGCCGGTCGCGAGTGCCTGAGCGAAAGGGGCACTGCTGATTTGCTCGATCGCAATCGATTGGGCGCCGGCCGCGCCCGCCGCCAGCACCACCCCGATCACTCCGCCAATGACTCTGCCCATAGTTGCCCCCTGGTTGCACTTCGTCGGTCGCGGCCCCACTATTGCCGATCCCTATTCCGAACGAGCCTTCATGACGGTACCGAACCGGCAGCCCACCCGCTTGATCGCGTTGCTGTCGCTGCTGAGTCTCGTCGGCTATGCGCTTCGGTCCAATATCACCATCGCCCAAGAACTCATGGCGCCCGAGCTCGGCCTGACCATGGCCGACATGGGAATCATCAGCGCCTGGGGTTTTCAGCTCGCCTACGCCCTCTGCCAGGTTCCGGCCGGATTCCTTGCCGATCGGTTCGGCGCTCGGATCGTCCTCACGGTCGCGGTGACCGGCTGGGCCATCGCGTCTTTTGCCACGGGCCTCGTCGGTGGAGGCGGCGGGGTGTTTCTCACCATGTTCGCCGCCCGAGTCCTGCTTGGCGTATCACAGGCCGCGACCTATCCAGCCGGTTCGATGGCCATCGGTCAAGCCATCCCGGCCGGACGCCGAAGCACCGCCAACGCGATCTTCATCTCGACGGCCATGCTTGGCTCGGCCTTGGCGCCCCTAATCCTGGCGCCGTTGATGGTCCAAGCCGGCTGGCGGTCGGTCTTCATGGTGAGCGGGCTCGTTGGGCTCGCCGCCGCGGGGCTTTGGTTTCTGCTGGCCCCGCTGCCCCTGCGGGGCACTCGAACCGCGCTCTCGCTGCTCGACCAAACGAAACAGAGTCTGGCCCTGCTCAAACAACGCGACCTGATGATATTGTCGACCGCCTACCTGCTCCACTCCGCCGTCTTCTTCGTCTTCATCTTCTGGTTCTTCCGCTATCTGACCGACGGCCGCGGCATGAGCCTACTGACCAGCGGCGTCTGGGGGAGTATTCCACCGTTCACCGCCTTCCTGCTGGCTCCCCTCGGCGGCATCGCCGCCGACCGGCTCGGGCGCCGGTTCGGTCAAGGCCAAGGAGCCCGCCGAGTCGCCATTGTGGCCCTCTTCGCGGCCGCCGCCCTGGTCATGATCGGGGCCAACCTCTCGAACCCCTTCTTGGCGATCGGAGCGATGGCGCTCTCGGTCGCCTTCATCAATGCCGCCGAAGGCCCCTTCTGGACCACGGCCATCGCGTTAGGCAAGCAGGCCCCGGGCGCCGCGGGCGGCGTCCTGAACCTGATGGGGAACCTCGGCGGCGTCATCTCGATCTGGGCGGTGCCCCTGATGCGGGAACCCCTCGGCTGGACCGGGCTCTTTGCCGTCTGGGCCGCCGTTGCCGTGGTCGCCGCCCTGCTCTGGATGGCGGTTCGGGTCGAACGCGCCGATCCGGCCGTTACCGCCTGACGAACCTGAGATTCTGGGTTCGGGCCGCGCTGACCCGATACCCGATGATCCTCCCGGCCCCGTTCCGGTCGAACTGGACCCGGGCACCAGCCGTGGTGAAACGGTCCTTCTGGATCGGCTGCAACGGCACCCAGGGGCCCCACCGGGTTCGGGCCCGGAGGGTGTCGCCTTTGACCTCGACGACTGCCCAGGTGTCGAGTTCGTCGCTGGTATACCGACCCGGGAAGGCCAGGAGGTCCGCCGCCGTGTACTTCGGCTCCGGTCCAAGACGGGGGGTCGACTCCGACGCTCCCGTCGCCTGGGACCAGAAAACCGGCCCGGCCGGAGTCGTCCGAAACCCGATCCGGTCTAACATCGGGACCTCGAAGGTTGAATCATCGATCGCCGCGAGCGCCAACGTTTGTCCAAAGACATTGAGTGAAAGGGTACGGCCCGACCGGGTAACCTCGCCAACGGCGCCTGGCATGATTTCATACCGTCCGACCCACTGATCGAGGCGATCAGGCGCCACCACCTGCGCCCCGCCCTTGCTCGAGGCCGCCACGACCGGGGCCAGCCGATCGGCCAGGTAGAGGTCTGCCACCTGTTGGGCCAGCCGCTCTGGTTCCGCGGTGTAGTCGTTACACAGCACGGCGACCGAAAAATGCTGGGCAGGAAATCGGAGCAACTGGGCCCGGAATCCGATGAAGGAGCCGCCATGCTCCACCACCGGTTGGCCCCGGTACTCACCCCTCATGAGGCCGAAGGCATAGGTCTGCTGCTCGCCGCTGTTGAGCCGACCCGGCGTGGTAACCTGATCGATCAGCTCCGCGCCTCGAGTCCCGAGCCGATTCTGGTAAAAGTTCTCGTCCCACTTGGCCAAATCCGCAATCGTCGTCAGGAGCCCGCCGTCGCCGACCAACGCAAAACTGGTCCTCACGATCTGAAACCCACCCGAAGGCAACGGCTGATATCCCTCGGCGCGGCGGGCCACGATTTCCGCATTGTTGTCGTGGAAGTGGGTGGCGCTCATCCGCAGCGGACCAAAGATCTTGGACTCAGCAAACTGTCGCGCCGTCAGGCCGCTGGCCCGCTTGACGATTTCGGACTGGAGGAAATAGCCCGAATTCGAATACGAGTACCGGCTGCCCGGTTCGAAATCGAGCGCTTGTTGCCGGACGATCAAGTCGAGCGCCACCTCGGCCGGGATCTCGTCCGCAAACCCCCGGCCCGAAAGCCCCCAAAGGCCGAGATAGTCGCGGATCCCGCTGGTGTGATGCACCAGATGTCGAACCGTCACTCGATCGGCAACCGGGGTCAGCTCAGGGATCCACTTTCGGACCGGATCATCGAGCGAGATGGTTCCCTGCTCGGCCAGGAGCGCCGTACTCATCGCCATGAACTGTTTCGAGGTCGACGCGATGTAGAACACGGTGTTGGTGGTAATCGGGACGCCCTGATTGAGGTCGGCCATCCCATATCCACGCCCGAAGATCGTCTGCCCGTTCCGAAACACCCCGACCGCGCACCCCGGCGTGTTGGTATAGTCGTAGCTGGCGAAGATCGCGTCGATGGCCTTGGGATCGGGATCGACCGGCAGACGGTCCGGGCCCCGCCCAAGCAAGGTCAGACCGATCGAGCCGAGCCAGGTCAAACGGGTCATGTCGGTCACGAATCGTTGGAGGGATGTATACAATATCGGGCGCAAAGCGGAAGTTCAAGCGGGGTTGGGGGGGACGAGCTCCTAGCGGCGAGGAAAGAACTCTCGGTACCGGTCGATAAAGTCCCCGACCAGCTCGACCGCGGCAGCTCGGACCGACGCCTCGAGTTCCGGCCGTTCGACGATGTTGGAGAGCATCCGCCCGGCCCACACAGTGGTCCAGGCCGGGGCATTGCCAAGGCGGTCGCGATAACCGAGCTCGAGTCGGACCGTATAGCCGACTCCGAAACGAGCCCGCCCCGCCCCGGTGGCCAGCCGGACGTCGAGGCGGAGGGTACAACAGTCGTCGGCCCGGGGGTCGGGCCGCTCGAAGAGAACGTCGGCCCGGGTCAGTTCCTGCCGAATGACGTCCTCGAGCTGCCGCGACAACCGGCCGTTATCCCCCCCTCCCGTCAGGTCGGCCCGAACCGAGAGCGACTGGATCTCTTCGATCGCATCGTGGGAATAGGTGACCTGGGCACCGAGCCGGGTCGCCGCCCCAAAAACCAAGAACATCCTCAACGGTATCCGCATAGTGAATAGTATCGGCTGCCCCGGCCATCCGCCTGAGCCACCTCAGAGTATCCCGTCAAAGTACAGATCGAATCGCCACCCCTTGGGCCCTCGAAGCCCGCGGGAGAGGTCGAATCGCACCAGGCCATCCAAGACGCTCACTCCCATCCCGGCTCCGAGCAGGGGCTTGCCGCGCCCGAATTCGGCTCGAGACCCGGCCCATCCGATATCGCTGAAAGCGGTGAGTCGAAACGCGGGAAAGCTGTTGGCCGCTTCGACCCGGCCGCTCCAATAGGCCGCGCCGGAGGTCACGCCGCCATCGTACCCCCTGAGATTGGACGGCCCCCCAAGGAAGAACCGGCTCTGGATCGGGATCGTCCCCGCACTGGTTCCGACCGACGCGCCTAACGCAAGCGCGAGGGGGCCGCCCGGCGCGATGTGGGCCCGAAACCCAGCCGACCCCTTTCCGAAGTCGAAATCACCGGTAGCGCCTTCGGCGGAGAACTCCCCGCCGAGCGTCACGGTTCGAGACATGGGCCTGTCGAATCGCAAATCCAAACGAACCCCCACTTGGTCCGCACGAGCAGCCGTGATATTCGGCCGGAACAGGGCATCGCTGCCGAATACTCGCGGAATCGAGAACCGCGTCTCGGTCCGGGCCGGCGTTTGTCGTTCGGCGTAGGCCTTAATGCTCCACCGCCCGGAGCCGGGGTTGTCCAGGATCGCCTCGGCACCGCCGGCCCGGAAGTATTGCCCGTCGTCGCGGTGGGCCAGCAATCCGAACAGCGAATTGACCGCCCCAAAAGGCCGACCGTCGGGGTTGGCCGCCGCCAGGCGCCGATAGCCGGCCACCCGGAGCCTGGAACGGCGGCCTGGAACAGTCAGGATGCCCTCGAGGTTGGGCCATCCATCCGCCAGCCCGATCCGCCCCTTGCCCTCGAACGACAATCGACCGAAGTCAACCTTGCCCGAGAGTCCGAGCGACAGTGCCTCGATCCGGTTGAACCGCGCCTGCTCGAGCAACGAGCTCACCCCTCGCGGGAGCTCGACCCGGCTTCCCCACGGGGCCTTGGGCAAACCGCCGATCGCGTCGGCCAGTCCCTTGATCTCGTCCTCCGAAATCAAATCACCCATTTCGAGGATCGGCTCGCCTAACGTTGTGCTCGTCAACAAGCGGGCGGTGTCCGCCGGGACCACCACCACGAGGGTTGAATCACCCTTAGGTTCCCAGCACCGCCCGACCCGGACTCTGACCCGCCGCCGATCGGTCGACGAGTCGGACTCCTCTGCCTTGACGCACGCGTCGATGACCCTCCGAATGCTGTCAGCCCGAACTCTCCGAGCCACGGAATCGAGACCGGCGTTGCGCGACCGCGCCCGGGTCGTGCCCGCGGGCCGGAAGGTACTCGCCGGATCGGGCGGCGTTCCCCCCTCGACCTCGTAATCGGCGTAGACCCGCTCCATTCGGAGCGGGATGCCAAGCCACGACCCGACCGTGCCTACCGCATCGAGCGCGACATAGCGGAGCATCCACCATCGGTTCTCATACAATCCGTATTCGAGCGTGACATACTTGACCTCACCGGTGCCGTTGACCCAACTCGGAACATCCTCTCGGTCGTCAGGGTCGGAGTCCCGCCGGAACTCGTAAGGGCGGGCCGGTCGAAAGACGGCCCGCACCAAGCCGTAGGTATCGGCGTCGAACCAGAGCGACCCAGACATCAACCGCCACTCGGCCCGGCGCGGAGTAACCCGCAACTCAATCAACCGAATCCGCTGGCCGGTCGGCAGGGCAATGATCGTCGAGTCGCCCACCGCGTAGCGGTAATCGCGCTCGCCGCCCTCGCGCAGGGGGTACACGAAGCCGTCGTCGTCGTCCGCCATCCCCACAACTCGGAGGTAGTCCTCCGCCGGGTTGATCACCAACCACCGCGCCTGGCCCTGGAGGCCGCCCGGGACCTGATCGCCGCGGGTAACGACCGGGAGGGCCTCGCGGGCTCCGGTGATCTCGATCTTGCTCGGGCCGTCCCGGTGCCACTCGATTTTGGCCGCCAATTCCTGCCGGAAGAGCATCCGATCCCGAGAGGCCGCTCGGATTCCGGCGCCCAATCGCTGGGTCACCGTGGCGCGATAGGACGTGACCAACCGCTCATTCCGCTCCCGGGCGGCCCGGGCTCGGTTGACGAGTACTCCGGCGGCCGAGTCGGCGTAGCTACCTGGAGGAAGGGTCCGGCTGGTGTCTTGGGGGAATGGGGAGACCAAAAGCAAAAGGAGCTGCGGGGGAAGGCTCATAGCTTGACTTGTACGGGCGGCCTTGGTCGCCGGTTTCGACTCACACTAGCGGACCTCGAAAACGCCCATCATCCCTGCTTGCAGGTGCTCGGCAATGTGGCTGTGGATCATCCACTTGCCGGGGTTTGACATCTCAACCAGCAAATCGGCCGTGCCCCCAACCGGAATCAGGACGGTGTCCTTCCAGACCAGGTTCGGACTCGGCACATCATTGTGCGTGAGGACCAGGAACCGCTGGCCATGGAGATGGATGGGATGGGACATCGGATGGAGCGAAGTCCGATCGTTGCCAACCCGAATCTTCACCACATCCCCGAGCCGGAATCGCCAGTCTACAGCCATGTTCTCGAGGCCGGTGGCTGGATCTCGTAAAACCCACTCCGTCGACCGGCCGGTCGGCAGCCAGTCCATCATCGGCATGGTACCGCTCCACTCCACCGGATTGGAGTACATGACGTCACGCCGGAGCATTTGCATCACCCCAAACGGGAGCTCGCCCAGCCGCAGGGTCAGCAACAGCTCCTTGTCTGCCGGCTTGGCGAACCACCGTTTGTACCGGGCAATGTCCGTCACGACATCACCGTTGGTTCGGAGTCGCTGATATCCGGCCGTGAGACTCGGCATCATCGTCGCCCCAGCCGCCGTTACGACGCCGAGGGTGTCGGATTCGGGATAGAAGTTGCCGAGATTGTGGTCAATGGCCTGAACCTGATTCACCAGCGGATACCGGCCGGCCGTCGGAAACCGCACGTCGACGATGTAACGCTGGGCCGGTGCGATGACCACATGATCGGTCCACTCTTCCCGCTCGTAACGCCCGATGTCGGCACCCACGAGCTTCACCTGGGCCCCGGGAATCGACAGGTTGAAGGTTCGGGTGTTGGCCACGTTGGTGAAATAGAACCTGACGATCTCGTTCGGACGGACCCTCAAGTGGTACGCCGGGTCGCCGTTGACCAGGAATGTGGTCCCGAACCGCCCCATCAACGCATGAGTCACGGCGTCCTCGCCGTATGGGACCAATCCCGCCTCACCGAGTAGGATGTCATCCAGGATGACGACCTCCTCCCGGTGGCTTGGTCCAAACGCATCGGGCCGCTTCGGTCGCACCAGGATGTTGCCATAGAGCCCGAGATCCTGTTGGATATCCTCTCGGACGTGGGGGTGATACCAGTAGATCCCCGAATCGCGAAATCGGATCCGGTAGGTAAACCGCTCGCCGGGGTTGACCGGATCCTGAGTGACCCCAACCGCGCCGTCGCTCCGGTTTTCGAGCCGGAGGCCGTGCCAATGCACCGCAGTCGGGAGGTCGATCGTGTTGTGAAACCGAACCACCACCTCGGAGCCTTCATCGACCTGAATCAGCGGGCCAGGATACTGCCCGTTGTAGGCGTACATCACCAAGGTCCGGCCATTGATCGTTCGGCGGACCAGCGATGCGGTGAGGTCAAGGGTGTCTCGATTCCAAAGCCGAACTAGCGTCCGGGGTCTCGCTTCCGGCAGGGTCGCCGCGTCGATTCCCGCGCCGGGCAGGAACGGATCTACCACCGGCACCAACCCGTCAACGCCCGGCATCGGTACCATTGGGGTCCCCGGGCGGGTCGGTGGCATCGTCCATCGGACCCCACCGTGGTCCATATCCGCCATCTCATGCCGCACAGACGCGGAGTCCGCCGACCGAGCCATCATGAGCAACGAGTGTTGCTGCATCCGGATGCTCGGTGACATCCCCCGGAGCACTAGCCGCCCGCTCCGCTCGGTGACCTCCGCGGAGGCCTCGGCGGTGACGAACACCAGGAACTTGTCCAAGTTGATTTCGCCGAGGTGGGTCCTCCCGTTCGAGACGGCCCCGACTTTGATCATCGGGTCGAGCGACGGTGGGGTGACCCAAGCGACGTAACTGGTATACCGGCCGAGCGAACTGGGGTCAGGCAGGCCCTCAAGGATGAGACTAGCGTCGTACCGTTGGCTTCCGGTTCGAGTGGTGGCCACATCGAACGGCGATTCGGCCCGGCCGAGTTCCACCACTCCGGCCACTGACACCGGCACGTCCGGCCGGGCGACCAATTCGAGACAGTACAGGTCTCGACTGGGCCGCAATCCGGGGCCACCATCCGGCTGACAAAGCGCCGCCGGGCCGGAACCCGGCCGGGCCCCGCTTACCAGCAGCGTGCCGAGGACTGCCACCACACCGACTGCCCGCATCTTCAGCGGTTCAGAAACTTGGCCGGAATCGGATTCGCGGGGGATTCCTGCTCCCACAATACCGTGACGACCCACCACCGGGTCCCATCATCGAACAGCTGAATGCTATTGATGCCGCGGGCAAACGGCTTTTCGTCGGCGGCGGTCCGGCGGGAATCATAGGCGCTGAACACCTGCACGATTCGGCCGTATTGCTCGACGGTTCGGCCGATCTCCCGTTCAAAGAAACCGCCGGTTTCGAGGCTGCCGCCGGCCGTCTTCACATAGTCATCAGCGCTCCACACCTGGGTCCGGCCGTTTCCGGCCGCGTCCCGGCCCGTCGGAATCAGCCGGGCATTGGGTGCGAAAATCGACCGGAATCGGTCCCAGTCGCGTTTTTGGCCTGCCGGCCCAGAGATGACGTCATACAGCGTCTTGATGATGGCATCCATCGAACCGACATCTTCGGCCTTGGCAGCCGGGGGTGCCGGAGTCTGGGCGGACATCGGATTCAACTGGAGCGTCAGCCACCCAAGGGCCAGCGCGAGCGGAACAAGGAAACGACGCATGATCTTCTCCGAAAAGTTAGGGGACGAGGTCGATGTCGGGGTGCCCAATCGGACTGCCGGGCGGAGTGTCGGGCGCCATGATGAGCTTGGTCGGATCGTAGGGCCGGGACAGAAACCGACGGATATCGGCGGCGAAGAGGGCCCGGGCGGCTCGGTCTTCCGGCGTTGAGCGTCCGGCTCGCATCGGCCGGCTCGCCAGTTGGGCCAGGCGCTCGGTGGCCACCGCCCGCACCTGACTCATCGGGGCGGTGGCCGCCAATCCCATCAGGCGGTCCAAAACAACCCGCTGAACGGCCCGCCCGATCTCCGACTCGTAGGGCGATGCCGGCGCAAGATCGAACGTCGCCGCGATCACTCGATCGAGGACGACATCCAGCCCGGGCTGCTTGGGATCGAGGGCCCGCTGCTGAACCAAGCGCGCCGCGCGCTCCGGGTTGAAGAGGAATTGAACGACCATCGAAGCCGCCGCGGTTGCCGGACTGATCGCGTCGAACACCAGCCCCGTCGATCGATCGAACAGCTCTCGATGGGGATCAAAGGTGGCTGGGCGCGGCGGAATCTTCGCCAGAATAGACCGGGGAAGCGCGAGCTCTGAAGGTTTGAGCGTGGCCAACACCGCCGTCAA
>JANNQX010000056.1:0-9055 GCA_031400975.1 Gemmatimonadota bacterium | reverse complement strand
TGCTTCATGCCGAGCGAGATCTTCTCCTCGTCCGGGTCCACCTTGAGCACCACGGCCTCGATCGCCTCGCCGATGCTGACCAGCTTCGACGGGTGGCGGACGTTCCGGGTCCAGCTCATTTCCGAGATGTGGACCAAGCCCTCGATGCCGGCCTCGAGCTCGATGAACGCCCCATAATTGGTAATCGACACGACCTTGCCCTGGACCCGGGTGCCGACCGGATACTTCTCGGCAATGTCCTTCCACGGATACGGCTGGAGCTGCTTCATACCGAGCGAAATCCGCTCGCGCTGCCAATCGATGTCGAGAATCTTGACGTCGATTTCGGCGCCGATGTGGACCAACTCGGTAGGATGCGAGACCCGGCCGTACGACATATCGGTGATGTGGAGGAGGCCGTCGACCCCGCCGAGATCGATGAACGCGCCGAAGTCGGTGATGTTCTTGACGATTCCCTCGCGGAGCTGGTCTTTCGCCAGGTCCTTGAGGATCGTCGACTTCATGCGGTTGCGCTCTTCCTCGAGCACCGCACGGCGCGACACCACGATGTTCCGGCGCCGCTTGTTGAGCTTGATGATCTTGAATTCGAAGTCCTGGCCCAGCAGCTCGTCGATGTTCGGCACCCGTCGCAAGGCAATCTGCGAACCCGGCAAGAACGCGTCGACACCCATGACGTTGACCACCACGCCGCCCTTGATCTTCTTCATCAGGGTACCCTGCACCGGCTGATCGCTCTCGTGGGCCACCCGGATCTTTTCCCACACCCGCATGAAGTCGGCCTTCTTCTTCGACAACACGACGGCGCCCTCTTGGTCCTCGAGGTGCTCGAGGAACACTTCGACTTCTTCCCCGACCTGCGGGGGTTCCTTGAATTCGTCGAGCGGAACCGATCCCTCGGACTTGAACCCAACGTCGAGAATGACGGCATTGTCGGTGATCCGGAGGACCTTGGACTTGACGATTTCGCCCTCGACGATCTGCGCCATCGTACCCTCGTACATCGAGAGCATGGCTTCGTAGTCGGAGTCGGAGTAGGTCTCGTCGTAGAGGTCGGTCCGGACCCGAAGGCCGGTGGCCGTAGCGAATTGGGAGGCGGCGGATTTCTTACGTTTCGACATGGTAGGAACGCTCACGGGGCCCGACACCCAATACGACTGGGGCCCGAAAGAGGTGGACGGTTGCCCTGCCGCTCGGAATTGAACGCCAGGAAGAGCCCGGTATTATAAGGCGGAAGTCAAACTATGACAAGGCCTTAGCAGCTAAAGAGACGATGATGTCGACTTGGCCGCGAAAGGTGAGGTCGGTGGTATCGAGCACGACCGCGTCATCGGCCCGGCGGAGCGGAGCGATGGCCCGGCCGGCGTCCAGGGTGTCACGAAGCGCCAGCGCGGCCGTTTCGCGGGCCAACGACTGGGCGTCGAAGAGGTCGCCCCGTTGGGCCAACCGACGCCGGGCCCGGGATTGGGGCGATGCGGTCAGGAAGATTTTGAGCCGGGCATCGGGGAACACCGCCGTCCCAATGTCCCGGCCGTCGAGGACCAACACCCGGTCGCCGGCGGCCGCGGCGCGGAGCCGGAGATTGACCCAGTCACGATAGGGCCCAATCGCGGCAATCTCCGACACCCGGGCAGTAACCTCGGGGCTCCGAATCAAGGGCTCGGCCGGAGCATCATCGAGGAAGGGGGCGATTTCAGCCCCAACCAGCCGAAGCGACAGCCCCCGCCGGTCGGCCGCGGCCAAGACCCGGTCGACGTCCGCCGTCTCCTCGTCCAGCGCCACCCGGGTGACGCCCCGGTAGAGCGCGCCCGAGTCGAGGTGCAGGGCACCTAACGCTTGGGCCACCGCGGCCGCCGTCGACGATTTGCCGGACGCCGCCGGTCCATCGATCGCAATGACCCGGCTCATCGCGCTCCCCGAATCTTCGCCAACACATCAAAGAAGCCCGGAAAGCTGACCCCAACACAGGCTCGGTTGTCGACCACGATCCGGGCGCCGGGCACCGTCCCGAGCACCGCAAACGCCATCGCAATCCGGTGGTCGCCATCGGTGACGACGCGACCCCGGGGCGGATGGTCGCTGCCGACCACCGTCAGGGTGTTGCCGGTACCCGTGGCCTGATAGCCGAGGGCCATCAGATTGTCGGCTATTTGGGTCAAGCGGTCGCTTTCCTTGACTCGAAGTTCGCCCACCTCTTCGAACCGGGTTTCGCCCTCAGCCCGGGCCGCCAAGACGGCAAGGAGTGGAATCTCGTCGATCAGACCGGCAATCTCCTCGGCCCGAACCGTGGTCCGTTTGAGGGCGCCCGGCTCCACGTGGATCGTGCCCACGGGCTCTCCGAGGACCTGGCGCTCGTGGGCCACGGCAATCTTGGCGCCCATCCGCCGAAGCACGGAAACGAACCCGAGCCGGGTTGGATTCTGACCGACACCCGCCAGGGAAACCGGGCGGCGACCGATCACGCCGGCTCCGAGCAGAAAGGCCGCCGAACTGGCGTCACCGGGAATCGTAGCCTCGAACGGCGGCACCGGTCCTCCGGCGTCGAGAACAATCCAGCCGTCTTGGGTCCGGACCGAAAAGCCGAGCCCGGCAAGCATCCGCTCGGTGTGATCACGAGAGAGGCCCGCGGGCTCAAAGACCGCTACCCTGACGTGCCCGGCAACGCCGGCGAGGAGCAAGGCACTCTTCAACTGGGCGCTGGACACCGGAAGGGGCCACTGAATTTCCGAAAGGCCACCACCCCGGATCTCAATCGGCAGATGGTCGGCCGCCGGCCGCGAAAACCGGGCCCCCATCCGCTCCAGTGGCTCGGTAACCCGGCGCATCGGGCGGCGACGAAGCGATCGATCACCGGTAACGGTCGTTCGAAACCGGTGCCCGGCAAGCAGGCCGAGCAGCAGCCGGGCAGTGGTCCCAGAATTGCCGCAGTCCAAGGCGTTAGGCGGAGCCTGGAACCGGCCCCGACCGATGACCGCCACCGGCCGCCCTCCCGCCAGCGGGCCGACCTCCACCCCGAGCTGTCGAAGGACCCTCCCGGTCGACCGGGCATCGAACGAGGTCAGGGCGCCGCGAATCATGCTTCGGCCCCGGGCCATCCCGGCGAGCAAGAGGGCCCGATGGGTAATGCTTTTGTCGCCCGGGACGATAATCAGTTCTGGGTAGGCCACGTCAGCTCCGGGCGACGCCGGTAGGGGCAGCGGCGGCCCCCCGGGATATGACCTAGACCATTGCGGTTCAAGTACTTAGAATGACCTAACAGAGAAAGCCTCAACGTCTGTGAGTTTAGCGAGGACTGGCCCGATCACCGCCGAAATGCCGGCCCCGTCTCCCCCAGGCGGCCAAGGTCCCAAGGATCTCTGGCTGCTTGAGCCGCTGGTGGCGGCCGGAGTTCTGACCGCAACCCAGGCCACCGAACTTCGGACCGTCGAGCGTGAGCACATCTGGGCCGGGATCGTGACCCGGGGCTACGCGGTCGATCGACAGATTCTCGAAACCATCTCAATCCGATTCAAAGTTCCGGTCGCCGACTTGAGCACGCTCGACGCCCGAGTCGCGACGCTGTTGCCCGAATCCATAGCCCGAAAATACCAGATCGTCGCCATTGGCGCCGACGACCGGCTGATCCGGATCGCCACGGCTGACCCGCGGGACTTGGCCCAGGAACAAACCCTGGCGTTTGTGACCGGCCGGGATGTCTTGTTCCTGGCGGCCGCGCCCGGCGAATTGGCGACGAAGATCGACGACGTGTACCGGCCGGAAACGGCGGTCAATCGGCTGGTTGATGGACTGAGTCACTCGTCGGTCGAAACGATCGATGAGACCCCGGTCATCGAAGCCTCGAAAGACCCCACCCTCGACGCGCCAATGGCCCGGTTGGTCGACGCGATGATCGCCGATGGCGTCCGGGAAGGAGCCAGCGACATCCACTGCGAGCCGCTGGCTGAGGGCACCTCGGTCCGGTACCGAATCGACGGCGTGATGAAGGAGGTCATGCGGCTACCGGCATCAGCCGGCCCGGCCCTGGTTCGCCGGGTCAAGATCCTGGCTAAACTCGATGTGACGGACCCGCTCCATCCCCACGACGGGCGGTGTGCGGTCCGGGTCGACGGTAAGGCGATCGACCTCCGGGTCTCGAGCGTTCCGGTGGCCCGGCGGGGCGAGAAGGTCGTGGTCCGGATCCTCGACAAGAACAACCTCCGGGCCAACATCCCGGATCTCAAGCTCCCGCCCGTCGAGGAGGCCCTGCTGATGCGTCTCCTCGGCCACCGCGAGGGCATCGTGCTGGTCACTGGTCCCACCGGTAGCGGCAAGACGACGACGCTGTACGCCGCGCTAAACCAGCTGAAGACCGGCAAAGTCAACATCGTCACCGTCGAAGATCCGGTCGAGTACGACGTCCCGGGAATTTCGCAGCTCCAAGTCAACGATGCCCAGGGTTTTACCTTTTCCAGCGCGCTCCGCTCGGTGTTGCGGCAGGACCCCGACATCGTGCTGGTGGGTGAAATCCGCGACATGGAGACGGCAACGATCGCCACCCAAGCGAGCCTCTCGGGTCACTTGGTCCTCAGCACCCTTCACACCAACGACGCGCCTTCGGCGGTGGTCCGGCTTCGGGATCTGGGAATCGACAGCTACAAGATCGGCTCGGCGATCAAGGGTGTCGTGGCCCAGCGCCTGGTCCGGCGGCTGTGTATCGAGTGTTCAGAGTCGATTCCGGTGCTGACGTTGCCGCCCGACGCCCAGCCCCCGATGGACCGGGTTGGCGAGGTGGCGCCTCGCAAGCCCGTCGGTTGCAAGACCTGTGGCGGCACCGGGTATCGGGGGCGGCTCGCCATTATCGAGATCATGCCGGTCGACGACAAAGTGGCCCGGGTCATCGGCGCCGGGGGCCTCCAAGACGAATTGATCGCCGCCGCCCGCCCCGCCGGGATGAAGACGTTGTGGGAGAGCGGCCTCGATCGGATTTGGCAGGGGCTCACCTCGCTCGATGAAGTGGTCCGGGTGTTAGGCGAACGGGTGGTGGAGGAAGGGCCGAGCCCCCTGCCCATCTCGCCGCCGGCCTCCGCCCCTGCCGCGGCCACTGGTCAGGCCAGCGGTCGAATGGTCGACCCAGGCCCCCCGGCCTCGGGCAAGACCCGGATCTTGATCGCGGACGACGACCGCCAGATGCGCCGGCTGGTTCGGATGATCCTCGAACGAGACGGCCACGAAGTCGCCGAGGCCGCCGACGGACTCGATGCCCTGGATGCGATTGAGTCCGGCCAGTGCGACTTGATGATCCTCGATCTCGACATGCCTCGGCTCGACGGGATTGGGGTGCTCGAAGAGTTGCGAGCGCGGGTGATGACCTCGAGCCTCCCAGTCATCGTCCTCACCGCTCGTAGTGGCGAAGCCGAGAGCCAAGTGCTCGACCTCGGCGCCCAGGACTTTCTGACCAAGCCGGTCCAGCCGGCATCGCTCCAAGCGCGAGTGCGGGCGGTACTCCGCCGGAGCAAGATGCAGTAGTTTGAAGTCATGGCGACCATCGTCATCGTGGAAGACAATCCAGACAACATGAAACTGTTTCGGGCGGTGCTCCACCGCGCCGGACACCGAGTCGTGGAATTCACCAGTGGGGTGGGCCTGGTGGAGGGTCTGGCCGGGATCGAGCCCGACCTCGTCCTGCTCGATATTCAGCTACCCGATCGGGATGGCCTGTCGGTGCTCGCCGACCTTCGCGAGCGTTTCGGGGCCCATTTGGTGATCGTGGCGCTTACGGCCCACGTATTGCAAGCAGATCGAGGCGAGATCGGGCTGTCTGGTTTCGACGGGTTCCTAGGTAAACCTATCCAAGTCAACGAGTTCCCCCGCCAGGTTGCGGAGGCGATGGCAAAGGGGCGACCCGGAAACAACCCGGCCATTTTGTGAGGAACCATGAGATCTAAGCCGACATCGGCGCCTGATCCGACGGCGCGATCGAGCAAATCCGCATTGCTGGAAGCTGCTCAGGAGGCGATCGCGGATCAGAACTCGCGCCCGGCTCGACTGAGCCCAGTGCCGGCGGCTCGCCGGCTGTTCTTTCGAGGTTTCCTCGCGGTGATGGTGGCCTCGTCCGGCGCCACGTTGCTGCTCCAGCCCGAATGGCTCGCTGGGCCAAAGCCGAAGGTCGAAGCTCCGGAGATCACGGCGGCGACCGCCACGATTACGTTGGTGCAGCTGGTGAGCCGGGTCCAAGCCTACCAAGAAGAGAACGGTCATCTGCCCACCGACCTTCGCGATATCACCGGCGCCAACCCGGCCGTGACCTTCCACGCGGAGACCGGGGGGGCGTTCGAACTCTCGCTAAAGGCCGGCGATTCAGTCGTGGCGGTCCGGACGACCGATTCCCTCCAGGCCCGCCTGATCGAAGCCATTCGCACCCTGCAGCGGCGGACCTGATGAAACGTCGGGCTGGCTTCTCGTTGATCGAGCTGCTGGTGGTGATGGTCATCCTCGGGCTGTTGGCGAGTATCGCCGTCCTCAAGTACATCGACCTGCGAGCCTCGGCCCGGACGGCGGCCCTGACCCAAGACTTTCGATCGGTGACGGTGGCAGCCCTTACTTACTACGCCGACAAGGAAGAATGGCCCCCTGAGGCCGGGGCCGGCCTGGTCCCAACCGGACTCGAAGGCTACCTGCCTGGCGGGCTGAGCGCGTCCTTGACCCGGCCTGAGTATGTGTTGGACTACGATAACCAGTCAGTCGCAGGCTCCCCATTGGTCTCGATCGGGGTAACGACGTCCGATGCCCGACTCTTGGCCAAAATGGTCGCCACGTTCACTGGCAAGGCACCGTTCTATGTCACGGGCAGTACCCTTTCCTACCTGATTGCCGGCCCGGGCGGAGTCTTTTAGCCGGCCCTACTCGATCTTGCCCCGATAGCCCAGCACCTCCGGGGCCGCCTTTGGGTACCGCGGGGCCATCTTCTCGAGCGTGTCCAACACGACCCCGCCAATCAGCAGATCCCGCGCGGTCTTCTTGTCGCCGGGGACCAGGTACCAGGGAGCCCAGTCGGTGCTGGTGAGCGACAAGACGTCCTGGTAGGCGGCCGTGTATTGGTCCCAGAATCCCCGTTCCTTCAAGTCGCCGACTTCGAACTTCCAGTTCTTCTCGTCGTCGGCCAAGCGGTCCTCGAGACGTTGTCGCTGCTCCTCTTTCGAGATGTGGAGGGCGAACTTGAGAATCGTCACCCCGTGATCGACCAGCATGCGTTCGAAGTCATTGATGTGTTGATAGCGTTTACGCCAGAGGGCTTCCGGCACGAGATTATGAACTCTGACTACCAGGAGGTCTTCATAATGAGAGCGATTGAAGATCCCGATCATCCCCGCGGCCGGAACGACCTGATGGGCCCGCCACAGAAAGTCATGGCGAAGTTCCAACGGCGTCGGCCGCTTGAACGAGCTGACTTGGCAGTACATCGGGTTGAGGTCCCCGAATACGCTCCGGATGACCCCGTCCTTGCCCGAGGTGTCCCGGCCCTGGAGAACCACGAGGAGCGCCCGGCGCTCTTCGGCCCCGAGGGCGAGCTGGAGGGTTTCGATCCGGCGGCGAACATCGGCAAGGATCTTGTCGGCGTCCTTGCCCTTGGCCAAACCGTCGGGGGGGAGCGCGTCGGCGTCGGTCAGGCTGACCGTGCCGGGGTTGATCAGCGGTTGGAGTTGAGGAGTCATCTTGAAAACCTATCGCCCAGGCTAGCGCTCGCCAAGCACCCGTTGCCGGCGCGGCACGCGAGACCAGGTCGCGCGATTCGCGGTGACGGCAGGGCCGAGGAGCGAGGCCATTTCCTCAACGGAGTCGGTGAGGGTGAAGGTCTTCAGGTCCTCTGAGTCGATGGTCCGCCGGGCCACCATCGTGGACTGGAGAAAGGCCACCAGCGGTTGCCAATAGTCCCGCCCCATCAGCACCACCGGAAAGGCGGAGATCTTCTTGGTTTGGACCAGGGTCAGGACTTCGAACAATTCATCCATCGTGCCGAATCCGCCCGGCAGGACGACCAGGCCATAGCTGTACTTGACGAGCATGACCTTGCGGACGAAGAAGTAGCGAAAGGTGATGAAGCGGTCGAGGTACGGGTTCGGCCGCTGTTCCTTCGGCAGCTCGATGTTGCAGCCGATCGAAGCCCCGCCGGCTTCTTTAGCGCCCCGGTTGGCGGCCTCCATCAGCCCGGGCCCGCCCCCAGTCATGGTCGTGAGGCCGAGCCCGGCAATCCGGGCGCCGACCGCCCGACCCAACCCGTAGTAGGCGTGGTCTGCCGGAAAGCGGGCCGATCCGAACACCGTCACGCACGGCCCGACGAAGTGGAGCGCCCGGAACCCGCGAATGAACTCGGCCGCGATCCGGATGACCCGGGCAAGTTCCGACCGCCGCGACCGCGGTCCGGCGAGAAACTGTTCCTGCTCAGGATCGGGCGCGGCGCCCCAAGGTTCCCGTGACTCGGCCGGAGCTTCGTTAGGCATTGGACCCGGGCAACTGGCGGGCGTGGTGATCGAGATGGACGGTGCCGAATCGGAGGATCTGGGCCGGCGAGAGGGTACCGAACACGTGATGGGTGACCCGGGCGGAGGAGTCGTCCCACCGCCGGGTCAGGGCCGCTTCAAACTCGGCCACCGCTGCGCCCAAGGCGGCGAGGGTTTGAGCCCGGGGGTAGGGCCCAACTCCGGGGCGAAGTTCGCGGGGCGCTTTGGCGCCAGGGGGCACCGCACCGGTCGCCAGGATCTTCCGAAGGAATCCGAACCGAAGGATGGGCCGCATCCACCACTGGCTTCGGACGGTCAGCCCGGCTTTGCCGGCGAGTTCGCCTCCCACGACGACGTAGGTCATCCTCAGGTGTTCGGCCACCTGGGCCGGGGACCATTTGTCAGGGGCGGGCGGTTCGTTCCAGCGGGCTTCCTTGACTTGGTTGGCGGTGGCGAGGAAGGCGGCTAGAGCCTGGCGGTGAGCGGCGAGCCCGGCGGCGAGGTCCATGGTATCCGGCCTTGTGAAGGGAGGTGAGTGCTCGGGCCGGGACTCGAACCCGGATGGGGTTGCCCCCGAGGGA
>JANNQX010000055.1:0-220545 GCA_031400975.1 Gemmatimonadota bacterium | reverse complement strand
GGACAAGCGGGCGAACCGTTCGGGGTCGGGCGACCATGGCACGATGTCGATCCGCTCGCCCGACAACTCGTTCACCACGGCCTGGACCCGCGACCCTTTGAGGCCGACGCAGGCACCCACCGGGTCGATGGCGTCATCCTTCGAGATGACGGCGACCTTGGTGCGGCTGCCGACCTCGCGAGCAATGGCTCGGATTTCCACGACGTTCTGGGCGATTTCCGGCACTTCGAGCCGGAACAACGCGGCCACGAACATCGGATCAGCCCGCGACAACACCAGCCGGGGGCCTTTGGGTGTTTCCTCGAGCCGCTTCAGCACCGCCCGGATCGTATCGCCCTGATGGAAATGCTCGCGATGATTCTGCTCGCGATACGGGACGATCGCTTCGGCCTCTTTGAACTTGGCCAGCATCAAGACGACCTTGCCCCGTTCGATTTGCTGGACCTCACCCGACAAGAGCTCGCCGATTTTGTCGCCGAATTCTTCCCGGATCTTGGTCCGCTCGCCCTCGCGAACTCGCTGAATGATCCGTTGCTTGGCCGCCTGCACCGCCAGCCGACCGAATTCAGTAAACGGGACTTCCTCTTCCAGAACGTCGCCCGGCTGGAAGCTCGCGTCTTCGTACCGGGCTTCCTCGAGGGCGACTTGGCAACTCGGATCGTCGACGGCGTCCGAAACCGTCCGGAGCCGAACCACCCGAATGGTGCCCTTCAATTCGTCGACCTCTAATTCGAACTTGACGTTCAGCCCAAATTTTCGGACCAACGCGGCGTGAATACCGTCGCGGAGGAGATCGAGAAGATCGGAACGATCAAGTTGTTTGGCGTTCGTGAGTTCACGGAACGCGGTCAGCATTTCGACTGATCCAGCCATCGACTTCACCCCCCACAGCGGAGGTCAAGGTGAGCGCGAGCAAGCCAAGCACAGCTCGCGACGAATTCGGCAAAAGGTGAGCACTGGACGACCGCTGGGCGGGAAGCCACTACGTACGTCCCCAGTAGGCGGAGGGGACACACGGACCAAACCTGGGCTCGAAAACAAAAATGTGGGGGAAAACCCCACATCATACGAGCCACCCTCCCCCAACTGCACCGACCCGAGGAATCTACCCCCCGGGAGAGGGAACGTCAATCGCCCCGTGCGGGGCTATTGCCTGGCGTTATTGACCGTGACACCGATCGAGTTGAAGCCGGTATTGCCCGCCGGATCGATCGCTTCGACTCTGAGCGCGTGGGGCCCATTCCCCGCAGCCTGGGTGTTCCAGAGGACGCTCCAAGGCGGTCCGGTTAGGTCTTCACCGAGCACGACGCCATCGACGCTGAAGATCGTCTTCGCAACCCCAAATCCGTCAAAGACTTGAGCGGAAAAGGATACCGTTCCCCCGACGGTTGAGTCGGCCTTGGGGGAGACAATGAAAACCACCGGCGCGTCGGTGTCAGCCTGGGTCAGGTCGCCGCAACCACCGCCCGTAAGACCAACCATCAAGGCCCCGAGAACGACCAATTTCCGGCTCACTGGTACACCTCCTCAAGAAAGGCCAACGGCGAACGCGTCGGCCGGAGAATTATGACGGTAGAAGCCCCAAAAACGCCACCATCCGGCCATCCCGACCCTCCGACCGCCGGTGACTCATGAAACGATCGTTCATATGGGCCGTGCAGTGGGGTGACACGGTGACCACGGCGACCCCCTCTGCCCGCGCCTGGGCGGCAATGACCCCCCGAAGGTCGACCTCCCCGGCGCCCGGCACCCCACAGGCCTTGGAAACCTCAGGCCCGACCTGATAACAGGCTCCACAGATCCCAACCCCGCAGTGGACCACCAGGTCGGTCGGGTCGGAGCCGGCTCCCTTGACTAAGGCCCTGACGCCGGACGCCAAGATTCCGGCCGCAGTACCCCGCCACCCCGAGTGGAGCATGGCGATGGCCCGGCGCACCGGATCGATGAGATAGATTGGGATGCAGTCGGCGGCCGACACGCAGAGCAACAATCCGGGTTTCGCGGTGGCGTGGCCGTCGGCGCCTTGGTGGACCGCCAACCCTTGAAAGTCTTCGTGCCAGAGCACCACGGTGCCGTGAACTTGGCGGGCCACCGCGGTGCCCCTGCCGGTCGGGAACGAGTGGCTCAGGGCCTGCCACCGGTTCAGCACTTGACCGATCGGTTCCGAGCCGGCCAAGCCGAGGTCGAACGGGGCGGCGGCCGACCCCCGGCCGGTGATGCCGGCCATCACCCGATACCGCTCCCCCCAGCCCGGCACTTCGAACCACGGGATCGGTGCTCCCGTCACCTCGACCTCGGCCACCGCCCCAGGCTCAGCCATCGACCCGCTCAATTGTCGCGCCTAACGCCCGGAGACGGGTATCGATCCGTTCGTAGCCTCGCTCGATTTGGCCGATGTTGTAAATCGTGCTTTGGCCTTCGGCTGCGAGGGCGGCCAGGAGCATCGCCATCCCGGCCCGGATGTCCGGCGACTCCACCGGGCCGCCCCGGAGCGGCGAAGGCCCCGCGATGACCGCGCGATGGGGATCACACAGCACGATGCGGGCGCCCATCCCGATCAGCTTGTCGACGAAATACAGCCGCGATTCGAACATCTTTTCGAAGATCAAGACCATCCCGGTACACTGGGTGGCCGCCACCACGGCGATCGACATCGTATCGGCTGGGAAAGCCGGCCACGGGCCGTCTTCGAGCTTGGGTACGTGGCCGCCGACGTCGGCTCGAATCCGCCGTTCCTGGTCTCGATCCACGATCAGCCGGTCGCCGTCAAGACGAGGCCGGATTCCGAGCCGGTCGAAGCCGATCAAGGTGGCTCGCAGGTCGTCGCCCCGAACCCCTTCGATCGTCATCTGGCCGTTGGTTACCGCCGCCAACCCAATGAAGCTCCCGATCTCGATGTGATCGGGGCCAATCTCGTAGCTCGCACCGTGGAGCGGCGTCCCGCCTCGAACCACATAGGTATTGCTGCCGATCCCCTCGATATCAGCCCCCATCGCCACCAGGAGCCGGGCGAGGTCCTGGACGTGCGGCTCTGAGGCGGCGTTTCGGAGGATAGTGGTCCCCGCCGCCGCGGCAGCCGCCATCAGAGCGTTCTCGGTGCCGGTGACACTTGGCTCGTCGAGGAAGATGTCGGCTCCCACCAGGGATTTGGCCTCGATCTCATACCCTCGGGCGCCAACCAGCACGGTCGCCCCGAGGGCCTCCAGGGCCAGGAAATGGGTGTCGACTCGGCGCCGGCCAATGACGTCTCCGCCGGGCGGGGGCAGCGTAACTTGGCCGAATCGGGCCAACAGCGGCGCGGCTAAAAGGATCGACGCCCGGATCTTGGCGCAAAGGCCGGGGTCGAGCGGTTTTGACTGTACCCCGGCGGGGTCGACCTGGACGACGTTCGGTCCGCTCCAGGCCACGGTGGCGCCGAGATCTTCGAGGATCGCGATCATCATCTCGACGTCCCGGATCCGCGGCACGTTCGCGAGGGTCACCAGGCCGTCGGCCATCAGCGTCGCCGCGAGGGCCGGGAGAGCGGCGTTCTTGTTTCCTGCCGGTCGGACGGTCCCATTCAGGGGGCGTCCGCCTTGGACCACAAAGCGAGGGGGCATGAGGCAAACCTCGCCACCGCCCTAGCGGCCCGTCAAGCCGATGACGTTAGTTTGAAGGATGACATCTCTTCCGGCCTGGGTCGGCCCTACGGTCGCGGTGGCGCTGGTGGTCATCGCGCTTGCATTCTTGGCCATCGCCCTGGTCGCTTTGGCCGTGGCGCGGAAGGCCGGCTCCGAAGCCAACCATTTGGCCCGCGAAATCGGGGAACTCCGTCGGGAATTGGGTCCCACGATTCAAGCCCTCAACACCCTGGCAGGCTCCGGCGGGGAGGTGGCCGGGAGGCTCAAGGACGAGGTCGACCAACTGATCGGGGTGAGCCGCCGGCTGCGGCGGAGTGCCGTGCGGGGCGCCCGACGGGTCGAGGGCCGGCTCGAGGATCTCGATGCCTTGTACGAGGTCGTGTCTTCTGAAGTGCAGGAGACCGCCCTCGATGTAGCGGCTACACTCCGGACGGTCCGAACCGGCGCGTCGGCGCTGAGTCGGATCCGGCGTTTCATCGGCCGGGGCCGTCGGTGACCCGGTCGCCGGTGGTGGTCGGCGTCGTCCTTGGGTTCCTCCTGCTGCTGGTCTGGCCGACCGACGCCTACGCCTGGACTCACGGCACCCACATCTATCTCTCTGAGACGATCTTCGCGAATGCGAGCCTGCTCCCGGCCGGCGTCGCTGACCTGATCCGCGCCTTCCCCTACGACTTTCTCTACGGCTCGATCGCGCCCGACACGTCGATCGCCAAGCAATACGTCCCCAAAGGCCGGCATTCGCATTTTTGGAACGTAGGGCAGGAGACCCTTGACCATGCGTCGAGCGATGCCCTGCGAGCCTTCGGGTTGGGGTATCTCGCCCACCTCGCGGCCGACACCGTAGCCCATAACTACTTTGTGCCTCGTCAACTGCTGCTCACCAGTAGTCCTCAGACCATGGGGCACCAGTACTGGGAACTGCGGACTGAAACCCATCTCACCGACCGATTTGCCCGTCGGGCTCGGGACCTGATCCGTCTCGATCACAGCCTGGCGGACGCCCATCTGGAGCGGATTGTCTCACCCACCCTGTTCAGTGTGAAGACCAACCGGCGTATCTTCCGGAGCATCGTCCATCTCTCCGACACCAAGAGTTGGCAGCGAGCGATGCAGGCCGCCCGGGATCGGAGCCCCTGGTTACTGACCGATGCCGACGTTGAACGGCACTTGGCGTTGTCGTACGATTTCACGATGGAAACGCTGGCGGAAGCAGGTCGGCGAGGTGGCTTTGCCCGAACCCTCGATCCATCGGGGGAAACGCCGCTGCGGCGGGCCAAACGGTGGCGGCGAGAAGCACTGTGGCAAGGCGGTTTGTGGGTACCCGAACGGATGGTGGAGGTGGCTGAGCAACGATTCGGATTACCGGACCCTGGACTCGGGTTTTGGCGATCTTCGATCATCGAACGGCCGTGGATGACCCTGACTTCAACTGCAGAAGGAGTACCGAACCATGGGCAAGGGCGATCGCCGGAGCCGGAAGGGTAAGATCTTCCGAGGCACGACAGGTAAGAAACGACCGAAGGGCAAGAAGAAACCCGAGAAGAAGAGCTAGGCGTTTTGTGAGGGCGGGCCGTTGCCCGCCCGGCTTCACCCTGGCGACAGGGCCTTGATTCCCGCGATCAGCCGATCAACTTCGCCCTCTGTGGTATAGCACGCACACCCCGCTCGGACCAGCCCTTCGCTTCCCAATCCCAGGCGTTCGATCACGGTCGATGCATAGAAACCGCCGTGACTGACGAAGACGGCTCGCGCGGCGAGCTGGGTCGCCACCTGGCTCGAGCTCACGCCGGTCACCACGAAGCCCAAGGTCGGGGTCCGATCACCATCCGGACCGAGGCCGAATCGCCGAACCCCGGGAATCGAGCCGATCCCGTCCCAGAGTCGCTGGAATAGCCCGGTCGCCCTCTCGTGGAGGACTCGGTACGACTCCTCCAGGGAGGCCCGTCGGCCGGTCGCCGGCGACACGGCCGCGAGGAAGTCGATCGCCGCCCGGGTGCCGGCAATCGCTTCGTGGCTCTGGGTTCCGGTCTCCAATCGGTCAGGACTGATGTTCGGGGCGGGCGCCACCCGGGGTATGTCGAGCCCCTCGATCAGAGACCGGCGGCCATACAGGACACCCAGGTGGGGTCCATAGAACTTGTAGGGCGAGCACCCGAGATAGTCGCAACCGATCGCTTCCACATCCGGCAACCGATGCGGGGCGGAATGGACGGCATCGACGAACGAGATCACGCCCTGGGCCCGGGCGGCCCGACAGGCGACCGCGACGTCCGTGATCGTGCCTAACGCGTTCGAGGCCCATCCGACCGCCACCAGCCGGGTCTTGGGCCCGATCGATCCCACCAGCCGGTCGAGATCGAGGGTGCCGTCGCCGGGCCGAAACGGAATCCGAATGACTCGCAGATCCGCATCCTTGGCGATCGCTTCCCAGGGACCCACGTTGCCATGATGGTCGAGTTCGGTCACGATCACCTCGTCCCCCGCCTGCCACCCGCGGACCAAGCCCCGAGCCAAGTGGAACGTCAACGTGGTCATGTTGAGCCCGAACGCGATTTCCTCGGGCCCGGCGTTCAAGAAATCACCAACCGCCTGCCGAGCCTCACCAATCATCTGGTCGGTTTCCCGACTACTGGGGTAATTCCAATGGGTGTTGGCGTTGTGGTGACGGAGGTAGTCGGCCATCGCCTCGATCACCGGCTCCGGGACTTGGGTGCCCCCGGGCCCGTCGAAGTACGCGACCGGCTGGTCCCGATGTCGGCGATCAAGGGCCCGGAACTGGCCTCGGATCTGTTCTACGGTCTGAGTCAATTGATTCTTCTTTCGATCAACGGTCCGATGGCCTTGGGGTCGGCTCGCCCTCGGCTCAACTTCATCACCTGCCCCACCAGAAATCCAACCAACTTGGTTTCGCCGTTTCGGTACCGGGCGACCTCGGACGGCGCGGCCGCCAATACTTGATCGACCCAGGCTTCGAGGGTCGCCGTCTCCCGGACTTGGATCAGGCCGAGTCGGTGGGCGGCCGCGGCGGGTGGTTCCTCGGACCCCGAGATTGCCTCGAGAATCGTCTTTCCGGCGCTGTGGCTGACGGCGCCTTCGTGGACCAGGGCGATCAGGGCCGCCAAGCTCGCCGCACAGACCGCCGGCGAGCCGGTCGCGTCGAACCCGGCCAGCAGGTCTCCCATCACCCAATTGGCCGCTGCTTTCGGTTCGGCCCCGTGGGCGACCACCGACTCGAAGTAATCCGCCGCCGCCCGCACCGCGGCCAGGACCTGGGCGTCGTACGCCGAGAGGCCGTAGTCGGTCGCGAATCGCCGCCGCTTGGCCTCCGGCAACTCGGGTAGCGACGCCCGTTCCCGCTCAATCCAATCGGCGGCGAGGACTACCGGCGGCAGATCGGGATCGGGGAAGTATCGATAGTCGTGACTCTCTTCCTTCGAGCGGATCGGCGCCACCGCCCCGGTTGCGGCATTGAACAAGAGGGTGACTTGGTCGACTCGGCCGCCTTCCTCGAGCAGCGTCCGTTGCCGGTCCTGCTCCGCTTCAATGGCCCGTTCCACGTTCGCGAAGCTATTGAGGTTCTTGACCTCGGTCTTGGTACCTAACGGCCCGCCCGGGTGCCGGATCGACACATTCGCATCGACCCGGAGACTCCCTTGCTCCATGTTGCATTCGCTCACCCCCGCGTAGATCAACAGCTGCTTGAGGGCCGTCAAATAGGCCCGAGCCTCGCCTGGACTACGAAGGTCGGGGCCGGTCACAATCTCGGCCAAGGGCACCCCGGCTCGGTTGAGATCGATCGCCGTGAGGCCGCCGAACCGGTCGTGGAGTGACTTTCCGGCATCCTCCTCGACGTGAAGGCGCGCCACCGGCACCGTGATTGGCCCCCGCTCGGGCGAGCCACACGCCACCGAGCCTCCGGTGGCGAGGGGCTGGTCAAACTGGGAGATCTGATAGCCCTTGGGCAGGTCAGGATAGAAGTAGTTCTTCCGGGAGAACACACTCCGGGGGTGCACCGTACAACCGAGGGCGAGGGCCGCTCGGGTCGCCAGCCGAAAAGCGCCCTCGTTAGGCACCGGCAATGCGCCGGGCAATCCGAGACAGACCGGGCACACGTTGGTGTTCGGGGCGGCGCCAAACGTGGTCGGGCAGCCGCAGAAGAGCTTGGACGCGGTCGCGAGTTGGACGTGGACCTCGAGCCCGATGACGGTCTCCCACCCCACGCTAGCGAACCTCCCCGATCGCGTCGATCCGGGCCTCGAGGGCGGAGGCGATCGCCAACATCCGAGCCTCCCCAAAGGCGGGAGCCACCAGCTGCATCCCGATCGGTAAACCCGCGTCCCGGCCGACCGGGAGGCTCATGGCGGGGAGACCGGCCAAGCTCACGGCAGAAACAAACACATCGGCCAGGTACATGGACACGGGGTCACCGGTTTTGTCTCCGGCCCGAAAGGCCGGCGTGGGAGTCGTCGGCGTGATCAGGAGGTCGATGCCGGCCTGAAACAGCCGAGAAAAATCGGCCCCGATCCGGTTCCGGGCCGCCTGCGCTTGCCCGTAATACGCGTCGTAGTACCCGGCACTTAGGACATAGGTGCCGACGAGGATCCGCCGCCGAACCTCGGGCCCGAATCCTTGGCCCCGGGTGGCGCGGTACATCGCCGCAACGTCGGTGCCGGCTTCGGCCCGGATTCCGAACCGGACCCCATCGTACCGGGCCAGGTTGGCGGCCGCTTCAGCCGGGGCCAGCACGTAGTAGGTCGGCACCGCGGTGGCCGTATGGGGGAGTGAGACCTCCTCGATCCGGCCACCGAGGTCGCGGACCAGGTCAATGACCCGGTCCATGGCGGCCCGAACCCCCGGGTGGAGGTCGCGCGGGAAGTACTCGATCGGAACGCCGAAAGTGACCCCCCGGAGATCGGGCGGTGTCGGATCCAGCTTCAGCGGCGGGAGCGGCGCCGTCGTCGCGTCGAGAGGATCTTGGCCCGAGATCGCGACCAAGACGTGGCCCGCCTGATCGACGGATCGGCCGAAAACCGAGACGCAATCGAGGGACGAGCCGAAGGCCACGAGGCCGAATCGGCTGACCCGGCCGTAGGTCGGCTTGACGCCGATCACGCCGCAAAACGCGGCCGGCTGCCGGACCGAGCCGCCGGTTTCGGAGCCTAACGCCGCCGGGACGACACCGGCCGCGACCAAGGCGGCCGACCCGCCGGAGCTGCCCCCCGGTACCCGAGCCGGATCGAGCGGATTGAGGACCCGGCCGAAGGCCGAGTGCTCGGTCGACCCTCCCATGGCGAATTCATCCATGTTGGTTTTGCAGGCGACCAAGGCTCCGGCCGCCTGGAGGCGGTCGATGACCGTGGCGTTGAACGGCGAACGGTACCCTTCGAGCATCCTGGAGGCGCAGGTCGTCGGGAGGTCGGTGGTGACGATGTTGTCTTTGATCGCGATCGGCCACCCGTGCAGCGGGCCGATGGACCCGAGGGCGTTGACCCGCACCGCCTCAGCGGCCAAGGCCTCGGTGGACCAGGCGAGGGCGGCGTTTAAGTGACGGCTTTGATCGAGACGGTCCGCCGTTTCTTTCGCGACCGCGGCGAGGCTCACGGGCCTCCGTGGCCGGCCGACCGGGGCACCACAAAGAATCCGTCGCGAAACTGCGGCGCGAATTCCGCGAGCGGCCGGAGCATCGGGATCGGCCGCACCACATCAGCCCGGAGCCGAACGCCAACCGACGCGGCCACCGCGGGCGGATCGGCGGGCTCGTCGCCAAGAGCCAACTGACCCACATAGGACACGATCCGGTCGACCTCGGCGGCGAGGGTCGCCAGTTGATCAGCCGGGACATCAAGCGCCGCGAGGGTCGCCAGGCGGGCCAAGTCCGAGGGGGTAATCGTCACGCACTCTCCCAGTCGCGCTCGAGGCCGGCATAGGCAACCAGGAGCTGTTTGCTGCCGAACTCGGGATCGTCGAAAGCCACGGTGACTTTGAGGTCCTTGCCGGACCCGCTCAAGCCTTGGATCAGGCCACTCCCGAATCGGCGATGCTTCACTCGCTCGCCTTTGATGTAGCGGGGCGCGTCTTGCGACACGTCCTCAACCGCGTCGCGCTCTGGCCCTTGAGCCGATTGATACGGCTGGCTGGCAGGACGCTTCTCCCAGGTACTGGCGCCGAAACGCGATCCCGAGGTCCGGCCGCCATACCGATTGCCCCCGCCCCAAGCCGGCGCGAACAACGAGGACGTGGTCTTCTCATCGACGATGCCGGGCGGGATGGTTTCGAGAAACCGGGACGCCATGCTGGGAAGAATCTCGCCGCCCCTCCGCCTCGACCGGGCAAAGGACAGATAGAGCTTGTCTTTGGCCCGGGTCAACGCCACATAGAACAACCGGCGTTCTTCTTCCAGCCCTTCGGTGGATTCCGCGGCGCGCGATAGCGGGAAGAGCCCGTCCTCGAGCCCCGCCACGGCCACCAGGGGCCATTCGAGGCCCTTTGCCGTGTGGATCGTCATCAAGGTCACCCCGGTTTCGTCGCCGTCCGACTTGTCGACCGCCGATAAAAGCGCGGCTTCGGTCAAGAAGCGCTGGAGCGGGGTGGTGTCGTCGCCGTCGGTGACGACCTCCGACCAACTGGCCGCCGCGGCCACCAACTCCTTCACGTTATCCCAGCGGTCCTTGCCCTCCGGGCCCTCGTCGTGGAGGACTCGCTCGTAGTTGATGGCCTCGATGACGGCCTCCAAGATCACCGCCGGCTGATCGCCGCCGACCCGCTCCCGGATCCCGTTAACCAACTCGGCGAACCGGCGAAAGGCCTCGCGGATGTTGGGCCGGAGTCCGGCGATCCGTTCGGCGATGCTCGAGGTATCGAGGAGCGGGCGTTGCCATTTGGCGGCAACGTCGCGGAGCGCCTCGAGACTGGTATCGCCGATCCCGCGACGGGGTACCCCCACCGCGCGGAGGAAGGCCTCATCGTCGGCGGGATTCACCAAGAGGCGGAGGTAGGCGAGGAGGTCCTTCACCTCGCGCCGCTCGTAGAAACTCACCGAGCCGACCACCCGGTAGGTCATTCCCGCCCGGCGGAAGGCCTCTTCCATCGCACGCGACTGAGCGTTGGTGCGGTAGAGTACCGCCATCTGGCTGGTGGTGAAATCACCGGCGGCCCGCCGGGCCGCGAGTTCCTTGACGATCCACTCCGCTTCGTCGCGCTCGTCGGCGGCCCCCACCATAGTCACCGGCTCGCCGCCGCTCCGGCGGGTCCGAAGGGTCTTTCCAATTCGGCCGGCATTCGGCGCGATTGCGGCATTGGCCGCATCGAGCACGACCTGAGTGCTCCGGTAGTTCTCCTCAAGGCGGACCAGCTGGCATCCGATGAAATTCTGCGGAAACTCCTTCATGTTGCGGACCTCGGCGCCCCGCCACCCGTAGATCGACTGGTCGTCGTCGCCCACGACGAACACGTTTCGATGCTGGGCGCTGAGATCCCGAATCAGCTGATACTGGGCCTTGTTGGTGTCTTGAAATTCATCCACCAACACGAAGCCGAATCGTTGCTGGTACCACGCCAGCCGCTCGGGATGGTTGGCGAACAACGTCAGCGGATGGAGCATCAAGTCGTCGAAGTCCATCGCGTTTTGATTCTTGAGCGCGGTGGTCAGGCCCCGATAGATCTCCGCGGCGATCCCGGTCAATGGGTCGGCACTCGAGGCGTGGAGCTGGTCGGGCGTTTGCATCCGGTTCTTCGCGCTCGAGATCACGTTCTGGATCAGCTTGGGCGGAAACATCTTGGGCGAAATGTTCCGCTGCTCGAGGAGCCGCTTGATCAGCGCCAACCGGTCGGTCTCGTCGTAGATCGTGAACTCGCGGGAAAATCCAAGATACGGGGCCTCCCGTCGAAGGAGCCGAGCCGAGAGGCTATGGAAGGTTCCGATCCACAAGCCCGCCGGGTCGCGATCGAGCATCTTGCCGATCCGCTCTTTCATTTCGGCGGCGGCTCGATTGGTGAAAGTCACCGCGAAAATCTTGTCGGGTCGGACCCCATGCCGCTCGATCAACAATGCGATCCTGGTCGTTAAGACCCGGGTCTTGCCCGATCCGGCCCCGGCCAAAACCAGCATCGGACCTGCGAGGTGTTCGGCCGCCGCCCGCTGCTCTGGGTTGAGCGCGAGGACCAGATCGGAGCTTGACATGGTGTTAGGCCGAAATGCGATCAGTGCCGAGGTATGACCTCAAGACGTCGGGCACTCGGACGGTGCCGTCGGGGTCCTGGTAGTTCTCAAGAATGCCGATGATGGTTCGGGGGAACGCCACGCCCGAGGCATTGAGGGTATGGACGAACTCGGGCTTGGCTCCTGGGGTCGGCCGGAATCGGATGTTGGCCCGGCGGGCCTGAAAGTCAGTGAACGTGCTCGAGCTCGAGACCTCGAGCCAGGCTCCGGTTCCGGGGGCCCAAATCTCCAAGTCATACGTCCGCGCCGAGGCAAACCCAGTGTCGCCGGCCGCCAGCTCGAGGACCCGGTAAGGCAAGCCGAGGAGCTGGAGGACCGCTTCCGCATGCCCGGTCAAAGTCTGGTGATCGGCGTCGCTCGAACCTGGTTGGGTCAACCGCACCAGCTCGACCTTGTCGAACTGATGGACCCGAATCAAGCCGCGGGTGTCCTTGCCGTGAGAAAACGCCTCCTGCCGAAAGCACGGAGTGTAGGCGACGTAGGCTTTAGGGAGATCGGCCGCCTCGAGAATCTCGTCGCGGTGGATGTTGGTCACGGGCACTTCGGCGGTCGGGATCAGAAAGAGATCGTCCGCCGTCCGATACATGTCTTCTTCGAACTTGGGCAACTGACCGGTCCCGGTCATGGTGGCGCGATTGACGAGATACGGCGGCACGACCTCCCGGTATCCGTGGGCACTGGTATGCAGGTCGAGCATGAAGTTCGCGAGCGACCGCACCAGGCGGGCTCCGACTCCGGTAAAGAGCGGAAAACCAGACCCGGTAATCTTCGCTCCTCTGGCCAAGTCGAACAGGCCGAGCGCGGCGCCCAATTCCCAATGGGGCTTCGCGGGGAACGACAGAATGGTCGGCTCGCCCCAGGTTCGGACGATCCGGTTGGCCGCGGCGTCACCGTCGGGGGTGCTTGGATCCGGAGGGTTAGGGATCGAAAGAGCGAGCTGGTGGAGTTCGGCTTCTACTGCTCGAAGCTCGGTGTCGAGCGCCTTGACTCGGTCGCCCGACTCCCGGAGCATGGCCATCAGCTCGTCGGCCGGATCTTTCGCCCGCTTTCGTTTCGCCACTTCCTCCGTGGCGGCGTTCCGGGTGGCTTTCAGGGCCTCGACCTGCCCGACCAGCCCTCGCCAGGTCCGATCGAGCCCCGCGAGAGCCTCAATCGCCTGGTCGGCGGCACCATCCTGGCGCCGGGCCAGGGCCCGACGAAACGCCTCGGGGTTCTGGCGGAAAGCCTTGACGTCGATCACCGGGTCGGAAGACCCGGTTCGAGGCCTCGATATCCGCAGTTCACGTTGGAGAGAATTCGGAATTTGACCGACCGCGCCACCGGGTCGAACGACAAGACTTCGATCTTGGAGTAGTATGGGATCTGAATGAAACAGGTGGCGCTGATCGCTGAGCGGGCCAAGATAACTTTGCCCTCGACGAGCTGGACCGGTTTGTCGATGACGAAGCCGACCTGTTCCGCCTCTTTGATGGCATCGAACCCTGCGGTCGTGGCCAGGAACCCCGATCGACCCGCTGTCGATTGCCCTGCCGGGGCCGGCGAAACGACCGAAAACGGCGCGAACTCGGGTCCGGTCGTCGCGTCGATCCGGTAGAGGAAGTCGAAGGAGCGGGCTTCGAGCCCCAAACGCACCAATCGGGACCCGGGATCGCGTTCCCCGATCGAATACCCGCTCGGCCGATCCAGGGGCGTCCCATTGACGGCATACATCTCGACCGTGTCGACCGCGTTGACGATGCCCGCCGGCTGGAGAGCAAACGGGTCGCCGCAGGCACCGGTCATGGCGGCAAGAACGAGGACCAGAAAGGCAAGGCTGCGCATATCGTTGGGGAGCAAACTAGAGACCGGGTCGTGGCCGGTCAACCCACGGCGGTTCCTTGACTTCGCGTAGGCGCAGAGACTAGTCTCTGGTGGTTCTCACCTTGGTCCTCAATGTCGTTCCATCAGATCATCGATCGCTGGCCATCTCGCTCCGCCGTCCGGGGCGCCGCCGTCATCAACGAGGACGGCTTTCTCGTTCACGACGCCCTGGTCGAGGGTCTCGACCACGAAGCGATTGCCGCCTTAGGGGTGACCCTACTCCGCCACGCCCGCCAGTTCGGGTTGGCGGTGGACGGAGGCAACCTGGGGGCCGTCGTCATCGAACTTGGGAATGGGCCGGCCATTTTGCTGCCCCTTGATAGCCGCCATACCCTGGTTGTGCTGGCCGGGCCGGATCATGATCTGGGCCAGCTCCTGTTTGAACTTCAATCCGCGCGGGTGAGCCTCGCCGAGGTGATTTGATGCGATGGGCCGTCATTCTGGCGGGTGGCTCCGGCACCCGTTTTTGGCCGTTGTCGAGCCCGACACTGCCCAAACAACTTTTGCCGCTCGCGGGGCCGCAATCGACCGCCGAAGCCGCCTTTGACCGGCTCCGGGGCCTGGTGCCACCGGAGCGAGTCCTCTTGGTCACTGGGTCCAAACTCGCGGGCCCCGTTCAGATGAAACTTGGGATTCCGATCGAGAACGTCTTGGTGGAGCCCGAGGCCAAGTCGACGGGGCCGGCACTGGCGTGGGGCACTTCAGTGGCGAGGGCCCGGGATCCGGAGGCCGTCGTCCTCTCGACCCACGCCGACTGGCACGTCCCGGATCCAGCCGGGTTTGTTCGGACCGCAGATTCGGCCCTCGCGGTCGCGGAACGAACCCATCAGCTGGTGACGGTCGGCGTCGTCCCGACCCGACCGGAACCCGGTTACGGGTATGTGGTGCCCGGTGCTCGGGTCGATGGGGGCTTCGCGGTCGAGCGGTTCAAGGAAAAGCCGACGGTTGCCGGAGCGGAAAAACTGATCGCCGAAGGGGCGTTGTGGAACTCCGGATTGTTCGCCTGGCGGGCGGATGCTCTTTTGGCCGAAATTGAACGTCACACCCCGGAAATCGCCCCCGCCCTTCCGGCGCTGGTCCGCGATGATGTCGTTCGATTCTTTCGGGAGTGCCGCGAAGTGTCGATCGACGTTGGAGTCCTCGAGCGAAGTTCGGCGGTGGTCGTGGTGCCCGGAACGTTCGCCTGGGATGACGTCGGAACGTGGGAAGCCCTGGTCCGGATTCGTCCACTGGATCGGAGTGGCAATGTCCTGGTTGGCGCCGTGACGGCCATCGACACGGGCGACTCGATCGCGTGGAGCGAAACGATTCCGATCGTGCTGGCCGGAGTCCAGAATGTCGTGGTCGTCGAGGCCAACGGCCGAATCCTGGTAATGGACCGCCGCCAAGCCTCCGACTTGAAGCGAGTCCTCGAACAGTTGCCGCCCGCGGTCCGGGAGATCGGCCGAGCATGAACCTGTATCTTCTTGAGCCGGCTGAGCCCGGCGAACACTGGGCACCATTCTCGGGCGTCCGACCGATCGCCGAGCTGCGAGTGGGCGCGTTCCTTGTTCGCGAGCGCTGGGAACGGTTGCTGAATGCGAATCTGGTCGGCGTTATCTCGCCGGCCACTCCGCGCTTTGCCGACGTGGGCTCCGCGCCCCTGGTGACGGCCGCTTCGATCGTGGGGCCGGCCGTCGTCGCCCGGTCGGCATTCGCGCCGATCGGGAACGATGTCGTGATCCCGCCGGGCGTCAAAGCGCTCACCTGTGGCGGAGCAACCGTGGCCTGGGTCCTCGGACCTGGTGCGGCATGGAACGGTCCTAAAGTGGCGCACGACGGCTTCGAGGTCCAAGGGATGGCCCTCGAACAGACGGCGGATCTGGTCACCGCCTGTGAACGGTTACTAGAGGGTGATTGCGTCACCTTCCTCGACCACGCCGCTGGGGGTGCGGTGCCGGCGGGATGCGTGGTCCTCGGCGATCCCGCGGCTTTGGCGGTCGCCGGTGCGACGGTCGAGCCAATGGTCGTGTTCGACGTCCGCAAGGGCCCGATCATCCTTGAGCCAGGTTCCATCGCACGGGCCGGCACTCGACTGGAAGGCCCCCTGTACGTTGGGCCGCACAGCTGGCTGCTCGGCGGGGCCATTCGGTCCTCGTCGATTGGGCCGCACTGCCGGGTCCACGGCGAACTCGCGACCTCGGTCTTGATCGGCTACGCGAACAAGGCCCATGACGGATTCGTCGGTCATTCAGTCCTCGGCCATTGGGCCAACCTCGGAGCCGGCACGATCACCTCCAATTTGAAGAACACCTATGGGCAGATTCGCCTTGAGCTTCCGAACGGGCGTTGGGAGACCGGGCGTTCCTTTCTGGGCAGTCTCATCGGCGATCACGCCAAGACCGGGATTGGGACCCTCCTTTCCACTGGGACGGTGATCTGCGCCGGGGCCAACGTGCTGGCGGGGAAATTGCCTCGCTTTGTCGAACCGTTTCTGTGGAACAAATCTGAGCGCCTAACGCTGGATGGATTTCTCACCATCGCTCGCCGGGTCATGCCGCGGCGTGGCGTCCAGGTCACGGCGGACATCGAGGCGTCTCTGGCCTCCTTGCATGCCCGCTTCGTCCAGTGATCCAGCTCTCCGTCCTCGGCTCGGGGTCGGGCGGGAACGCGTTCATTCTCGACTGTCCCGACGGGATGTTGCTTCTCGACGCCGGCTTCAGCGCCAAGGAATTGACGCGCCGCGCCGGGCTGTTGGGCCTCGATCTCGCCCGGCTCTCGGCGATTGTTCTCACCCATGAGCATGGCGATCACGCCTCCGGCGCCCGCCGGATTGCCGCGCGGTACGGCGTTCCCATCGCCGCCACCGAGGGCACCCTTCGCGCCTTAGCACTTCCGGCTGAGAGTCCAAGGGTGGTCCTTCGGGGCGCGTCGGTGACCGAAATCGGGCCGTTCTCCGTGGCAACCTGCCGGACCCTCCACGACGCGGCCGAGCCGACCGCCATGGTCGTCGAAGCCGGCGACGCCCGGGTGGGGCTTGCCTACGACTTTGGGCGCCCCACCATGGGCCTTCGCCATCTGTTGCGGTGGTGTGATGCGATCGTCTTGGAGTCGAACTATGACGACGTGCTGCTCCGGACCAGCGACTACCCGGCCTCGGTCCAGCATAGGATTGCCGGCTCCGGCGGGCACCTCTCGAATCGCGTCGCGGCGGAACTGCTCGGGGAACTGCATCATGACGGCCTGTCACTCGTGGTCCTGGCCCATTTGAGTCGCCAGTGCAACGAGCCCTCGGTGGCCCGCGCCGCTGCGGCGGAGGCACTGGCCCGGCGGGGCTTCCGTGGCACCATCGAGGTCGCTGATCAGGCCGTCCCGATCGGCCCGATCCCGATTCGAGCCAGCGGCGCAAAGGACCTGATGCCGGGTCAAGCGGAGTTCGAGTTTTCTTGAACGAGAACGAACAGGTCGCGGCCTGGCGGGCGGACACGCCTGGGGTAGGCCACCAAATCCACCTCAACAATGCCGGCGCGGGGCTGATGCCCGCGGCGGTGGTCACCGCGATCACCGACCATCTTCGGCTCGAGGCCCGAATCGGCGGGTACGAGGCCGCTGATTTGGTGGAGCCAGGCGTTCGGGCCTGTTACCAAGCGCTCGCCACGCTGATCGGCGCTGCGCCGCGCAACATGGCGGTGGTCGAAAATGCCACGGTCGCGATGGCGCAAGCGCTCAGTGCCTTCGACTTCTCGCCCGGCGACGTCGTGGTGACCAGCGAGTCCGACTACGTCTCGAATCAGCTCATGCTCCTGAGTCTGGCCCAACGCTGTGGTCTCGAGGTCAAACGCGCGGCCGAACTGCCTGCCGGTGGGGTTGATCCGGATTCCCTCGACCAATTCTGCCGCCACCCACGGACCCGGTTGGTCGTCCTATCGTGGCTCCCAACCAATTCGGGGCTGATCCAAAATGCGACGGCAGTCGGAGAGGTCTGTACCCGCCGAGGGATTCCCTATCTTCTCGACGCCTGCCAGGCCGTCGGCCAGCTTCCGGTTGATGTTCGGACCCTTCGATGTGATTTCCTTGCCGCCACCGGGCGTAAGTTCCTGCGCGGCCCCCGCGGTATCGGGTTCTTGTTCGTCAGCGACCGGATGCTCGACGCCGGAATGTTCCCCTTGTTTATCGATCTGCGCGGGGGCGTCTGGACTGATCCCGACCAATTTCGGATCGCCCCAGGCGCTGACCGGTTTGAGAACTGGGAGTTCGCTTACGGGTTGCTGCTTGGTCTCGGCGAGGCGGCCCGCTACACCACGGCGGCCCAGGCGGCTGGGGGGTTCGAACGCGCGGTCCGGTTGGCGGTGCGCGCGCGCGAGGTCCTTGGTGCCTTACCCGGCGCCCGGCTCCTCGATCGTGGGAGCCGACTCGGGGCCATCGCCACGGCGAATTTTAGCCCCCGTCCAGCTCGGCAGTTGATGCTCGACCTGCGGCGCGGCGGCATCAACTGCAGCGCCTTTCAACGGACCGCCGCGGTCATTGACCTCGACCGGAAGCAAGTCGCCGATGGCCTCCGCGTGTCGCCGCACTATTATAATTCGGACCCGGATATTGATGCCCTTGGCGTGTCCCTTGCCGACCTGCTCCGAGCCTAAGCTCATGACCTTGTCCCGCGTGCTCCTCGCGATTGGTTGCCTGTGGCTTGGGAGCGTAGCCAACGCCACGGGGCAAGTCCCCCGGGTACTGAAAGGCCGGGTCTTGGTCGATGGCACGCGGCGGCCCCTGGCCGGCGCCGAGATCGTGCTGATGGACCTCGGCAGCCTAGCCCGGACCGACCCGGCGGGCGTCTTCCAGCTGACGGTACCGCCGCCGCCCTACCGGATCCAAGTGCGTCGAATCGGCTTCCTATCTCGGGCCTACCGGATCAAGAACACCGCCGATACGCTCGAAGTGGAGTTCGTGCTCCAGCCGTCGGCCGTGCAGCTGGAGTCGTTGTCGGTGATTGGCAAGACCGAGCCGATTTCCGCCCGGCTCGCCGACTTCGAACGGCGGCGCCGGATTTCGGCCACCGGTCAGTTTCTCGGACTCGAGGAACTCACGAAGCATGGCGACTATCGCCTCGGCGATGCCCTGCGCCGTCTCCGCGGCGTCCGGGTGATTCCCTCGGGCTCCACCGGCCAAACGGTGGTGTCGATGAGGGGCGCGAGCGGCTTTTCGGGCGACAACTGCTATCTCTCGGTCTGGCTCGACGGGATTCAAGTCAGTGCCCCAGGCCGCCCGTACGATCTCGAGATTCAGCGGATCGACCGACTGGCGGCCGTTGAGGTCTATACCGGCCCGGCCGACACGCCGATTGAATTTGAGTCGACCGGTAACAGCTGCGGATCCTTGGTGCTCTGGACCAAAGAGCGCTAGGCGACTTCGGCTCGGCGGATCAGAAACCAGCTGGCCATCCCGATTACGCCGATCGCCAAGAACGATAGCCCGACCCACCGCCGGTACCGCCGGCTCCCGAAAGCCACTGCCAGCCCCGCTTTGAGGGCGGTGTTCGCCAAGACGCCGATCAGCAACGCCGCCGCCGCCGTGTCGGCGGGCTCCCCTTCGGCCGCCAGGCGGCTCATGCTCAACGTCAACGCGTCCATGTCGGTCAGCCCCGCCAGAGCAGCGCCGCCTAACACTCCAAGCTCGCCGAACCGGGCCCGGGCCAGTTCCAGCATCAGGAGGATGGCCTGAAACGCGAACGCCATCCGGAGGGCGGTCCCCAGTTCCAGCGGGCTCGTCGGGCCGGCCGGGGCTTCGTCCTCCGATTGGGTCGAGCTCCGCCATACCGCGACCCCGCACACCACCAAGGCCCCGACGAACATTGGGGCCAGCCAACGGGCTGCGGGTCCCGCGAAGGAGGGATTGAGCGCAGCTGTGACGGCGATCACCCGCGGAAGCAACACCGTCGACGCCGCGACCGTCCCAGCCGCTAGAGTCCGCTCGTTGTCAGGCGAGCCCCGGCTTCGTCGAGCAAAGGCCAAGGTCACGGCGGTCGACGACACCAGGCCGCCGAGGGCCCCGGTCAGGACATTCCCCTTTGCGCGGCCCCAGGTCCTTCGGGCTAGATAGCCGGCGAAGTTGAGCCCAGACATCAGGAGGACCACGGTCCAGATCATTCGGGGGCGGATCGCGCCAAACGGTCCGTAGGGTCCTTCCGGAAGCAACGGCAGGACGACGAGGGCCAGGACCGCAAAGTGCAGGGCGGCCCGGATTTCGGCTTCGCTGACACTCGAAACGAACCGACGGAACCGGGTTTTCTCACCCAAGGCGAGCACAATCGCGGATGCGGCTCCACCCGCCAGGGCTAAGTGACCCCGCCCCGCGAGCAGACCAACCCCGAGCACGGCCATTGCGGCGACTTCGGTCGTGGCGTCGAGATCGCTGGGGTCCCGGCGGGTCGCGGCGAGGTAGGCCGCCACAATCAAGGCCGCGGCCGCCGCCAGCAGCGCAACCCCCGCCCCCCATCCGTCGGTCACCGACAACCAGCCCGAGATCCCGCCCAACGATCCCAGCAACCCAAAGGTGCGGATACCGGCGAATCGGCCGCCCGGACCGGTGGCGTGCCCGGACCATTCGCGTTCAAATCCAACCGCGAGGCCGGCCAGCGCCGCGATCCCAATCCGAGTGGCGATCTCAAGTTCGTTCATAATGTTCTTGAGTTAATATTACCTCAATGACAACCCCACCGGCGTCGCCCGGGCTGCTCTCCGCCATCTCTCGCTCCGAAGCCGTCGCGATGGTCATCGGATCAATGATCGGGGCCGGCGTGTTCATCGTGCCCGCCGATGTGATGCGGCAGCTTCAATATCCCGGGCTGGCATTGTTGGCCTGGGCGTTTGCGGGCATGGTGTTGGTGGCTGGTGGGCTGGTGTATGCCGAACTGGGCGGGATGTTCCCCCGGGCCGGCGGACTCTACGTCTACCTTCGCGAAGGGATCTCCCCGCTGGTAGGGTTTCTCTACGGCTGGACCCTCTTCACCGTCATTTGGACCGGCGGAGCGGCGGCGGCGGCGGTTGGGTTTGCCCGCTACGCCTCGGTGTTGTTCCCGGCCCTGTCGGCCGACCTCAGGATCGGATTTCCGATCGAGCTCCCCAGTGGCACCATCGAAGCTGGGGTCTCACCACAGCGGCTCGTGGCCGTTGGGTCGATTGCCTTGATCACCTGGATCAACGTCCGAGGCGTCAAGACGGCTGCGGTGCTCCAGGCGATTTTCACCGCGGTCAAAGTCAGTGCGGTCCTGGCGTTGATCGGGCTCGGCCTCACCGTGGGCCGAAACCCGGAGGCGATCGCCCGGAACTTCGGGGCCGGCTTCTTCCCCGGTCACTTCGACGCGGCCTTGATCGCCGCGTTTGCCGCGGCCATGGTCGGACCGTTCTTCGCGATGGACGGCTGGTACGCCCTCTGCTTCGCGGCATCGGAGCTGAAGGAGCCGCGACGGGATCTGCCCTTTGCCCTCTCCCGCGGCACCATGATCGGCGCGGTCCTCTTTCTCCTCCTCAACCTGGCCTATTTCGCCGTGTTGCCGGTCGAGGCCTTGGCCGGGGCGCCCGAAGACCGGGTCGCCTCGGCGGCGATGGAAACCATCATGGGGCCGATCGGGGGGCAGCTGATGGCCGCGGCCATCATGATCTCCTCGTTCGGTTTGAATATCGGCATCGTCCTTGGCGGCGGCCGGCTCTTCTACGCGATGGCGGCCGACGGGGTCTTCTTCAAGTCGTTAGGCACCCTCCACCCGGTCTATCGGACGCCCGCCAAAGCCCTGGTGTTTCAAGGGATCTGGATTGGGGTGCTATGCCTGTCCGGCGGGTATGGGCAACTGATTGATTTCGTGATCACCGCCTCGCTGCTGTTCTACCTCCTGATTCCCATCGCCCTGATGCTGCTCCGGCGAACCCGACCCGACGCCGATCGCCCGGTCCGGGTCCCGTGGTATCCCGTGGTCCCGCTCTTCTACACCGCGGTCTCGGCGTGGGTCTGCCTCCAGCTGGTGATCCAGCGGCCCCAGTATAGCTGGCCCGGCCTCGGGCTCGTCCTCCTTGGGATTCCGGTCTACCTCATGATCCGGCGACGGATCGCAACGTGAGCCCCGCTTGGTTTGCTCTCGGGGCCTTGATCGTCGCGATTGTCCTGTCGGTCACCACCAGAGTCAACGTCGGCATTGCGGCCATTGGGTTGGCCTGGGTGGTCGGCGTCCTGCTCGGGGGGCTCAAACCGGAAACCGTCCTTCAGGGGTTTCCGACCACCCTGTTCGTGACGCTGACCGGCGTGATGCTGCTGTTCGGGGCCGCTGAGGCCAACGGCACCTTGGCTCGTCTCACCGGCAAAGCGCTCCGCTTGGTCCGAGGCGATGCCCGGGCCCTTCCGATCGCCTTCTTCATCCTGGCGAGTACCGTGGCAAGCATCGGCCCCGGGGCGATCTCGAGCGTAGCACTGCTGGCCCCTTTGGCGATGCCGATAGCGCTTCGGGCCGGCGTCCCGACTTTCTTGATGGCACTCGCGGTGGCCAACGGCGCCAACGCCGGAAACCTCTCCCCAATCAGCAGCGTCGGCATCATCGCGAACGCCACGATGGCCGAGGCCGGCTTGGGCGGGCACGAATTCAAGGTCTGGTTCGCCAACTTTGCGAGCCACCTTCTGGTCACGGCCATCGTCTATGTGGCGGTCCGGGGTTACCGCCGGGGCCCGACCCTAACGGTGGCCGAGCCCCCGGATCCGGCGCCGCTGACCCGGGTTCACTGGTTGACCGTCGTCACTGTGGTTGGCTGGGTGATCGGGGTTGTTGGCCTGAAGCTCCCGGTTGGTCTGACGGGTTTCGTGGCGGTCGCGATCCTGGTGCTGACCCGGGCGGCCGACGATCAGGAGGCGATCCGGCGGATGCCCTGGGGGGTCATCGTGATGGTCACCGGGATGTCGATGCTTGTCGGTGTCTTGGAACGAACCGGGGGACTCGATTTGTTTACCGCGTTGTTGGCGAAATTGGCCTCGGCCAAGACCCTCAACGGGGTGATTGCGTTCGTGACCGGTGTGATTTCAAGCTATAGTAGTACCTCGGGCGTCGTACTCCCGACTTTTCTCCCTACCGTGCCGGGGCTGGTGGCTCAACTGGGCGGCGGCGACCCGCTGGCCGCGGCCCTCAGTATCAATGTCGGCTCGTCGCTGGTGGACGTGTCCCCCCTGTCTACCTTGGGCGCGCTTTGCGTGGCAGCCGTTGCCGATCCGGACCAATCCCGGCTGCTGTTTCGGCGGATGCTGATCTGGGGCTTGTCGATGGCGGTGGTCGGCGCCGCTCTCAGCCAGCTCCTGGCCGGGGTCGTAGCCCGCTGGTAAACGGGCCTATCGGACCTCGGCATCGGGATCGGGGGGAATCGGGATCGAATCCGGTCGGGTCGAAGGAGGGCCGACCCGCTTCAGGGTGATGGCCTCGGTGAGATCGCCCCCCGATAGCGTCATCCGGTCTCCCTTGACCCTCAGTTTGTAGATCTCCCATTCACCGCCGAGCGCAATCATTATCTGGTCGGTTCGGAGTCTCCATCGCACTGTTTCTTTTCCCCAACTGGCGCTTGAATCAGGTCGGATGACAACCGTCTTCGGCCCGTCGGCGTTGACTTTACCCTTCTCCAGTTGCCAGGTGCCGCTGACGGGTGGGCCCGGCTTGTTCGGCTTGGCCTGGGCGCTCAAAGCTGGGGCGCTGATGAAGAGGGTTAGTCCGATTGCGACGGCCAGCCGGGTGCCCATTGGGTCTCGTGGTGAAGTCGACATCGGTGAAAGATAGCTCGCCGACCTGGCGCCGGCACCGGTCTTTCAAAAACAAACGGCGGGCCGGCACTGAAGCCGACCCGCCGCACTCGTCCCACCCCTCCGACCGCTGAGCCTAGTACATCCCGCCCATACCGCCGCCCGGAGGTCCGCCGGCCGGGGCCGCCTTCTCTTCCTTCCGCTCCACGACCACACACTCGGTGGTCAGCAGCAGGCCCGAGATGGAAGCCGCGTTCTGCAACGCGGTCCGGGTGACCTTGGTCGGGTCGATGACGCCGGCCTTGACCAAGTCCTCGTACACGTCCGTTGCCGCGTTGTAACCATGGTTGCCCTTCAACTCCTTGACCTTGGCCACGACGATCGACGCCTCGACTCCGGCGTTCTGGGCAATCATCCGGAGGGGCTCTTCAAGGGCCCGTCGGACGATTTCGACGCCGATCTTCTCATCGGCGGTACCCCGAATCCGGTCTAGGGCCGGTTGGGCCCGAAGCAAGGCAACCCCGCCGCCCGGCACGATGCCCTCTTCGACGGCCGCACGAGTGGCGTGCAACGCGTCTTCGACTCGGGCCTTCTTCTCCTTCATTTCGGTCTCAGTGGCCGCGCCGACATGGATGACGGCCACGCCGCCGGACAACTTGGCCAACCGCTCCTGGAGCTTCTCGCGGTCATAGTCGCTGGTCGACTTCTCGATCGCGACCTTGATTTCGGAGATCCGTCCCTTGATGTCGTCGGACTTGCCTTTGCCGTCGACGACCGTGGTGTTGTCCTTATCGACCACGATTCGCTTGGCATGGCCGAGGTCGGCGATCACCGTGTTCTCGAGCTTGAAGCCGAGGTCCTCGGAGATGACCTTGCCGCCGGTGAGCTTGGCGATGTCGGTCAACATTTCTTTCCGGCGATCGCCGAAACCCGGGGCCTTGACGGCAACGACCTTGAGGGTGCCACGGAGCTTGTTCACGACCAAGGTCGCCAGGGCCTCGCCCTCGACATCCTCGGCGATGATCAGCAACGGCTTGCCGGTCTGGGCCACTTTCTCGAGCACTGGCAGCAGGTCCTTCATCGCCGAAACCTTCTTCTCGTAGATCAGGATGTACGGCGTGTCGAGAATCGCCTCCATCTTCTCCGAGTCGGTAATGAAGTAGGGGGACAAATAGCCCCGGTCGAACTGCATGCCCTCGACCGTCTCCAACGTGGTCTCGAGGCCGCGGGCCTCTTCAACCGTGATGACGCCGTCCTTGCCGACCTTTTCCATCGCGTCGGCAATTAGATCGCCGATTTCGCGGTCGTTGTTCGCCGAGATGGTACCGACTTGAGCAATTTCCTTCTTGCCGGCCGTGGCGGTGCTGAGCTTCCGGAGATCTTCAATGACGGCTTCAACCGCTTTGTCGATGCCCCGCTTCAACTCCATCGGGTTGGCCCCGGCGGTGACGTTCTTGAGGCCTTCGCGGAAGATGGCCTGGGCCAGCACGGTGGCCGTGGTGGTCCCGTCGCCCGCCAAGTCACTGGTCTTCGTCGCGACTTCCTTCACCATCTGGGCGCCCATGTTCTCGATCGGGTCGGACAGTTCGACTTCCTTCGCGACCGTGACCCCGTCCTTGGTGACCGTCGGCGAGCCAAACTTCTTGTCAATGACGACGTTGCGGCCCTTGGGGCCTAACGTGACCTTCACGGCTTCGGCCAACTGGTCGACGCCCCTTTTCAGTTTCGCGCGGGCATCGCCGCCGAACAATAGATCCTTCGCAGCCATTTTTTATCTCCTTAGCCGAGCTTTGCGAGAATGTCCGAAGCCTTGATGATGACGACCTCGTGACCTTCGAGCGTGATGTTCGTTCCGCTGTACTTCCCGTACAGCACCTTGTCGCCGACTTTCACGTCCACCGGAACCCTGGTACCCTTTTCGACTCGGCCGGCGCCAACCGCGACGACCTCGCCCTGGGTGGGTTTCTCTTTGGCGGTATCGGGGATGTACAGCCCGCCCCGCATGGTCTCGGTGTCTTCGTCCGGCATCACGACCACCCGGTCTTCAAGCGGCGTGATGTTGAGCTTTACCTTTAACTTCGCAGCCATACGCACCTCTCTAAGCTATTGTGTAACAGGGGGTTAAAAAACACGTTAGCACTTGACCACGGCGAGTGCTAAGGCTGGACGCAAGATAAGCCTCGGCCCGTTCCGGTCAAGCCAGTCAACCGATTAGCACTCAAGCAACCAGAGTGCCAATGATTCAAGCCATTCTGGCAGAGCCTACCAGCTAAACCGCAACTCACCGCCCCAATAGCGACTTCGTCGATTGTAGAACTGACGCTGAGTGGAGGTGCCGTGGAGCGAGACGAAGCCGATCGAGGCTCGCTGGCCGGCCCGCTCGAGCTCCAGTCCGATCCGGGTCGAAGTCGTCATCTTCCACCCGGCATAGGCCTGACCCTCGCTGAAGACCGCGACCACCGGATGGACCGCCGCCCCCAGGGCGGACCCCCAGTGGGCCCGGTACGTCGCCCCGACCCCCGCCGACTCTCGTCGGAGAGGGAGAGCGTCGATCAAGGTGTAGCCGATCGTTGCATGGAGTTGGATCGCGCCGGCGGTTCGCCGAACCCAGAGCGCGGCGACCCCGCGGGTCCAGTCGAGACGCCGGGCGGCAAACCGCGCCGCATACTCGTCCCCAAGGTGGCTGCTCTCGTGGAATAGCTCGCCCGCAAACCGCCAGGGACCCCGGTCGACGACTCCATGGAGGCCGACCACCCAGTCGTTGCTGATCAATGCCGAGCCCGGGTCGTCGAGGCTGAAGCGGCCGCCGACCCGAATCGTAAGCCCGACGAAGGCCGGCCGATCTCCACGGGCAAACCCCATGAGCGGGAGGTTGCCCCCGACCCAGACATCGGCCTCGCGCTCCGGTCCGAACCGAGAGTCGCCCAGGGTCTCCCGAACCACCCGGCCCACGATCCCGGCCACCCGGGGCCCCGCGGCTGGGTAGGCAAAGTGCTCGACTTTGGGAAAGGCCTGCAATTGTGCCGCCGCTGGGCTGGTGAAGAGGCCTGAAACCAAAACCCCGCGCCAGACGTTGAAACCGTTGACCCGATGAATCATGCGCTTAAGTTGTCGGTGAGTAGGCTGCCGATGCAATCCTTCTTCAGGGAGTGTCGCAAATGGTGTTGGTTGGACTAGCGCTGCTGTCGCTTGGCGCATCAGGCACCGATAATCCCCAAGCTACCGTTGAAGTCGACCGAGCCAAGCGCGAAGTGGTCGTGACGGTCGGCCCCTTCCGTGTCCCTTCGATGCCGCCAGGCATGAACCACAATGACATGGCCTCGATGAACGACCACAATACCCCGGTGGTTCGGTTTGCGTGGCCCGTCGACGGATGGCTTCGCGGCTATTCCGTCACAGTCGAGGACGGGAACGGCAAACCGGTCGATCGCCGGATCGTCCATCACCTCATTGGGGTCAACTTCGACCGAAGGCAGTTGCTGTATTCCAACATCGAGCGACTGTTCGGTGCCGGGCAAGAAACCGAACCGGTCTCGGTCCCGAAAACCATCGGAGTGCCGATGTCGTCGGGCGCCCGGCTCGGGATGTACATGGCGTGGCAGAACGAGACCGGCGTGGACCTCGACAACATTCGGATCAAGGTTCGGTTGGCGTACAGTCCGCAGAACCTGAATCCGCGGCCGGTATCGGTGCTCCCGCTCTACATGGACGTCAGTCTGGTCGGCGCCTCAAATCTCTACGACCTGCCCGAGGGCCGGAGCGAAAAAGCCTGGGAGTTTACCATGCCCCTGGACGGACGCCTCCTTGGCTACAGCGGCCACCTTCACGACCATGGCGTGAGTGTCAGGCTCGAGGAGGTCGCGACCGGGAAAGTGATCGGCACCGTTACCAGCGTTCGGAGTCGGGACGGCAAGGTTGAAAGAATCTCTCGAAGTTTGCCCGGCGTCACGGGCGATGGGATTCGGCTTCGGGCCGGTCGGGCTTACCGGGTGATCGGCACCTACGACAACTCAACCGGAGCCCCGATCGTCGGCGCCATGGCCCACATCACCGGAATCTTCGCGCCCGACAAGATGTCGGAATGGCCAAGCGTTGATCTCGGTGATGAAATCCTTCAGGACGATTTGGCCTGGCTAAGCGAGCTCGGGGGCGCGACCCACAAGCATGGCGGCACCGGCCACTAGCGCTCCGACCAGCCCGGGCGCCGGTACGATGCTGCATACCCCGGCACCGCCAGTGCCGGGTCCAGTTCCGGGGCCGGAATCGGAGCGCGGGCCACCGTTTGAAACGGAATGACGCCGGCCCAGATCGGTAGGCCCAAGTCCTCCGCATCATCTTTGGGTGGGCCGCTACGGATCTTGGCCGATGCCTCGGCCAACGGCAGCGACAACACCCGAGTGGTCCGAATTTCGACATCCGATGGTTGCCGGGCGTCGGTCCACCGCCCCTTGGCCACTTGATCGACGAGAGCCTCAAACGACCGGACCTTCTCCGCCCGGTCGGTTACCTCACGGGCTCGCCCCAGCACGACGACGGACCGGTAGTTAGCCGAATGTGAGTAATGAGACCGGGCCAAGACCAATCCATCGAGCAGGGTGACGGTCAGGCACACCGGCACGCCCTCGGCCATCGTATCGAGCATCCGATTCGCGACGGCCCCGTGCAAATAGAGCGTCTCCTCAATTCGAGCATAGAGCGTTGGAATCACGTAGGGCTGGCCGTCGACGGCAAAGCCGACGTGAGCCACCAGCCCTTCGTCCAGGATTGCGTTGATCGTGGCGCGATCATACACGCCCCGATCGCCATGGCGTTTCACGGTGGTGCGGGCCGAATTCAAGTCTGTCAATGGGTCTCCTATTCCGCCACCCGGCGGGATGTTATCCAACGTGCGAACCACCATCGGCCCTGGGGGTCGGCGGCCGAGAGCCGGCTGATCTGGACGCCTCCCGACCCGCTGTGGATGAACTGGCCATTCCCGACGTACAGGCCGACGTGGCTCAGGCCGCCGCCGCCGGGCGTCGCGCTGAAGCCCAGGATGTCGCCGGCCTGGAGATTGGCTTCGACCCGCCCGACCTCCCGCCCGGCTGCCGCTTGGTCGATACTCCGACGTGGCACCGACAAGCCGACCTTGCCAAACGCGTATTGGATCAGGCCCGAACAGTCGAACCCATTCTCATTGCTGCCGCCCCATTGATATGGCGTGCCCATGGCGCTGATCGCGATCTCAACAGCCGAGGCGGCGACGCCGGCGCGGCCAATGGGGTCAGACGACTCTGGCCCGCTGATCCGTGCGCCGACTCGGAGCCCGATCGAGATCCCCGAGCCCGATCGGCCGCCGAACCCTTGATAGCGCCCCTCGATTGCCGCCGATCCCAGCGGGCCGAGCCGGAGAATTTCAGCGCCCGCCCCAATCGACGCCGACCGCCATAGGCCGAGGCCCGAGGACCGGTCGAGGTCGAGAAATCCGCCCCCGGCACCGCCGATCAGGTAGACGGGCCAATCCGAGTTCAATACCACCGCCGCATCGACAGCGACGCCGACCAGGGTGACGCCTGCCCCCCCCGCGAGCACCTGCCCGACCGGAAAGACCTGGATTGGACCGACCGACGTGCGCGACACCCCGACCCGGTAGTCGGACAGATGTGGGTTGGCGAACCACCGAGCCGCCGTGACGCTGACCGACTGGCCCTCGGCCGGTGGCACCAGCGCCAGACCGGCCGCCGCAGCCACGATGACGCCCTTCATCTCAACGGCCGCCGATCTTAACGGGGCGCCCGGTTGCGAGCTCGACCCGATAGTCCGCGAGCGGCCGGCAGTGGAGACTCAGGCTCGCTCGGAGATGGCGTTGGTCGAGAACCGACGGCACCTCAGTCACGTACAGGAGCGGGACTTTCGTCCGGGTCGAGTCGGTCCCGATCTCTACGCTTCGTTCGTAACAGGGCTTGCCGCTACTGTCCGTCGCCTGCCGACCTTCCGCCAGCCAGACTTGATACGCCCCAACCTGAAGAACCAACGTATCGGGTGGAGTGAGCGACGTATCGGTTTTCTTGGGGGCCGCTGGCACCGGGGCGGTGCATCCTCCCGCCCACCATCCGATCATCATCACGAGGAGATGTCTCATCCCGGTTGATCGTCGACGGCCACGAGCGGCGTACCATCGGTATCGACCCGGAGCGTTTCCCGGAGCCTTGGCGAGGTGCGGAGGAGCCGGAGCCAAAGCACCAGCACGACGACCGCGGTGAGTCCGCCGCCGACCACGGTCGCGATCAGCTGGCTCCTGGCATCCGTGAAGCCCGCCGCCAGCCACGACACCAACGTGGCCCCTACAAACGAGGCTGCCCACGCCACAACGGGCGTGAGCAGCCAGCCGAAAAATCGGGCGATGAAGCGGCCGATCTTCATTTCAATGGCGTCGGGCCCCGAGCAAGGTCCCGGCGACGAGGAGGGCCACGGCGGGAAGCACCGCGACGGCGAACGTCCCCAGGCCGAAGGTCGCGCCCGGGACCTTCAGGGCGACCGCCGCCGCCATCACCAGGCCCGCAAGAACGAAGGTGCCTCCAACCAACCCGACCGGATTGGGGGCACCGGACTTACCCGCTTGAATGGCCAAGACCCAGGCGCCCATCCACGGCAGGAATGTCCCGACCATCCACCAAACGGGGTGATACCACCAATTCGATCCCCCGCCGATCTCCTGCCAGCGGTTGGTGTACACCCCGAGCGGTTGCAGCAGAGCCACATCGATCAGCATGTAGACGACCGCGGCACAGAGGCCAATGCCGGCCGCGCCCGCGATCCCTTCAATAGTGCGGGCTTTGGTCCAAATGCCCGGCAACGTCATGACTGCGGCGATCCCGATCACCACAATGGCGCCGAGGACAACGAGTGCCAAGGGGCCTGTCAGTCGCGGCTGAATCAACCCGAAGGCGGCGACCAAGACCGCCTCGAGAACACCGAGTTTGAGACCTGACCGTAGCACGTGGGGCAGTTCGGTCGAGTCAGTGCCTGAAGTGGCAGCGCCTGAAGCAACGGCAGAGGTCATCAATGGCTCCGAAGAAAAAGCTTACGACTAGCTGGGAATCTAATGAGACGGACGAGGCTGGGCCAAGTCTCCGACGACTACCGGCCCGAAGACCGCCTGGCTGGTGCCGTCAGGCTGCCGTACCAGCAGTCGCCCGTCTGCTTGGAGGCCGGCGGCGATCCCAGAAACTGGCCCGAGGATTCGCCGGCCCAGAAGCCAGTCCCGTCGAGCGAACGCCTTGAGTTCGTGGTCGGACAACATGCCCCCCAGCGCGGAGGCCTCGTCGACGACATCACCCACCAGTCTCTCCAGACCTTCCGGGTTGGCTGGGCCGCCCAGGTCGACCAACCGCACGGCGCCGAGGGCAAGATCGGGCCCGATCCCGTTGGCCACGTTGATGCCGACGCCGGCGACCACCCACCCTAGTCGCTCACCGATCCACCGAGCCTCGCAGAGGACACCGCCCAACTTTCGGTTCTGGCCGAACAGGTCGTTAGGCCATTTGAGCTGAACCGAGGCACCGATCGGGAGCACCGAATCGAGGGCGGCCGCGACCGCGAGGCCAATCCGGATGCTCAAGCCCTCGATAGCCAAGGGCGTCGTTGGCCGGAGGACCATGCTCAGCCACAGGCCGCCGAGACCCGAGCTCCACCCTCTCCCCCGGGTTCCCCGCCCGGCCTCCTGCCGCTCGGCGATGACCGTTGTACCATGGGCGGCCCCGTCTCGGGCCAGCTCGTGGGCGATGTCTTGGGTCGATCCAACCGAGCCGACCCGGTGGATCGTCCGACTACCGCCCGAGCCAGCCAAACCACACCCAACAGAAGACGCCCACGGCCGCGCAGTATGGGGCGAATAGGTGGAACCGGCTGCTTCGCAATAGGGCGACCAGGAACCGGATGGCGACGATTCCGGACAGCAATGCCGCCACGAACGCCGTCACCAGTCCTGGATCGGAGAGCGACACCCCCGCTGGGATTTGGCGGAGTTCAAGTACGCCCGTGCCGGCGATGACGATAATCGACATCAAAAAGGAAAATTCAGCGGCCACCGCCGGGGTCACCCCCGTCCACAGCGCCGCAACGATCGTCATCCCGGATCGCGAAATCGCGGGAATGATGGCGATGGCTTGGCCGATCCCAATCAGTACCGCGCGCCACCAATTGATCGGCGATCCCTGGGTTCGGACGACCGCCCATTTGGTGCTCCAAAGCAACGCCGCCGTGAGCAGGAACTGCCAGGCAAGATCGACGGGCGAATGGAACATCCTTTCGAAGTAATCGCGCCACAACACCCCGGCCACCGCGGCCGGAATCGACGCGACGATCAGCAGGGCGGCGTACCTGAGGGCCTCTCGCTGCCCAGCGACGAGGCCTTTCACTAACTCGATGATCCGCCGGTAATACGCGATGAACACGGAGAGCAAGGTGGCGAGATGGACCATGACTTCGAAGAAGACGCCCTGAGGGCGGTAGCCGACGAACCGCTCCGCGAGCACTAAGTGCCCCGAACTGGAAATGGGGAGAAACTCAGTCAGGCCTTGGACCAACCCCAGCACCAGGCCCTGCCACCAGGTCAACTCGTTCATCCCAGCGCTTCCCGATAAAGTGATTCGTATTGCGGCACCACCCGGTCGGCGGAGAAATCGGCGGCCCGAGCCAGGGCGGCCTGCCGCATGATCCGAAACGCCTCGGGGTCGCGGAGTAACTCCCCCGCCCGCCGCCCCATCGCCTCAACGGAACCGGCCGGCTCAAGAATCCCCGACACGCCGTCCTCGATGACTTCCGGCAATCCGCCGGCCCGACTTCCGACCACTGGGGCGCCACACGCCATCGCTTCCAAGGCCGCCAGTCCGAAGGACTCCGATTGCGACGGCAGCAAAAAGAGATCAGTCGCCTGGAGTAAGGTGGCCACGTTCCCCAGTCGGCCAAGGAACCGAACATCTCCGTCAACCTTGAGGTCCCGGGCTTCGCGCTCGGCGTCGACCCGTTCGGGACCGTCACCGATCATGATCAAGGTGGCGGGCAACGCCCGGCGGATCCTCGCAAACACCCGAACCACGTCCCGGACCCGCTTGACCTCTCGGAAGTTGGAAACATGGGTGATGACTTTGTGGCCGGCAGGCGCAACGTGGTCGCGGCCACTGGCTTCTCCCGGGGTGTACTCGTGCAGGTTGACGAAGTTCGGAATGACCTGGATATGGCAATCGTTGCAGCCAAAGGTGCGAATCGTCTCTTCCTTGAGGAATTGCGAGACGGCCGTTACCCGATCGGAGCGCTCGATCGAAAACTTGGTGATGGCGTAGAAGCTCGATTCCTGCCCGACTAGCGTGATGTCGGTCCCATGCAGTGTGGTGATGACGGGCAGCCGACGCTTGCCGGCCAACATTTCCCGGGCCAGAAAGGCGGTGGTGGCGTGGGGAATCGCATAATGAACGTGGAGGACGTCGAGTTTTTCCTGGAGCGCGACTTCATGTTGTTTACTCGCCAGGGCCAGGGAGTACGGGTAGTGCTCGAACAGAGGATAAAATCCGGTGGACGTGTCAACCTCATGGAAGTACACCCGCTCGGCATACTCCCGAAGCCGAAACGGCATCGCGTAGGTAATGAAATGAACTTCGTGCCCTCGGCGGGCCAGTTCCAGGCCGAGCTCAGTGGCCAGCGCCCCCGACCCACCGTACGTCGGATAGCAGGTGATCCCAATTTTCACGACGGACTACTCCTTTCGATTCCGGCGGCCCAGGCGGCCGCGATGTCAGCGGCGACCGCCTCGGGAGGGCGCGACGCGTCGAGCGTCAGCACCGGCCCCTTGATCTGATGCCGGAACCAGGTTTCTTGACGTTTGGCGTATTGCCTCGACGCGATCATCACCGCCGGAGCCACCGATTCGCGGTCCCGTTCGCCGCAAAGGTACTCGACTGCCTCTCGAATCCCCACCGCGTCGAGGCCCGGGCTTCCTCGGACTCCGCCGTCGGCCAACACCGCCGCGACTTCCTCAATCAAGCCTCGCCGGACCATCTCGAGGGCCCGGACCTCGATCCGTCGATGGACGACCGCCCGGGGGGCCGTCAGCACAACATACCAGGGGGAAATCACGCCTTGAGCCCGCGCCGTCACTTGCCAATGGCTCAGGGCCCGTCCTGAGATCAGGGCGACTTCAATGGCCCGTACCGCCCGCTGACGCCCCCCTCCCCGAAACCCCGGGTCGAGCCGAGACGCCCATCGAACCAGGTCGGCCGTGCCGAGTTGCTCGACCCACGTCGCGACGGCGCGGCGGCGAGACGGGTCAATCGGGGGTTCGAGGAACAGCCCGTCGACCAGCGACCGGACATACAGACCGGTGCCGCCAACCACGACCGGGAGCTTGCCTCGGAGCCGGATGTCGTTGATCCACCCCTCGGCATCTCGGGCAAACCGACCGGCATTGTAGCGGGTACCCACGTCGGCGATGTCGATCCCATGGTGGGCCACCCGCTGCTGTTCCTTCCGGGTCGGTTTCGCGGTCCCGATATCGAGGCGCCGGTAGATCTGCCGCGAATCGGCCGACACCACCTCGAGCGGCCACCACTCGGCCAGTGCCTGGGCGGCCGCCGTTTTCCCGATCGCCGTCGGGCCGAGGATGATCGGAACCCTAACGTCGCCCAAACCGGCGTTCCAGTTCGTCGACGGCCAACGTCACGATCGTCGACCGCCCGTGCACGTCGTGCGGTGGCAACTCCGTTTCGAATAGTCGGAGGAGAAGGGTCTGCATTTCGGGCCCCGACAACGGCATGCCGGCTTTGACCGCCGCCCGACAGGCGTAGGTGGCCGCAAAACGTTCGAGGCGGTTGGCCCAGCCACCGAAGCGGCCTCGGGCCAAGTCGGCCACCATCTCCCGAAAACAGCTGCCCGCGTCAAACCGGGGATGCGGGGCCGGGACCGCGTGCAACACGACGCTTCGTCCGCCGAATGGCGCCGCCTCGAATCCCACCCGTCCAAGTTCGTCACCGAACCGCTCGACGATATCGAGCTCTTCATCGGTGAGCTCGATGGTAAGGGGGAGCAACAGGCGCTGACTGGCCACGGCGCCGTTGCTCAGGTCGGCCATGACCTGCTCGTAGAGGATCCGTTCATGGGCCGAGTGCTGGTCGACGAAGACCACGCCGTCCGCCGTCTCGAAGACTAAATAGGTATTGAGGAGTTGAATCACCGGCCCCGCGAACGACCGCGGGCGGGCTCTAGCCGAGTCATCGGCCGCGCCTGATCCGGATTCGTCAAGCGGAAGCCACATCGCCGCACCAGGCGCCGCCGCCGGCAACGGCCCGCTCCACGGGCTGGTCCGAGGCGCCGCTAAGCCGGCGGCCGAGTCGAGGGAGCCGAGCGCCAGCCGAATCGCCTCTTCGATCGCGCGCTCGACCGCGAATCGCTCCCGAAACCGAACTTCGAGTTTGGCTGGATGGACGTTGACGTCGACATCCTCGGCCGGGACTGTTAGGCGGAGCAAGAGGGTCGGCCGGTCACCCGGGGCAATGGCGGACCGGTATCCTGCTTCGGCAGCCCGCACTAAGAACGGATCCCGAAATGGGCGGCCATTGACGAACAGCTGAGTTCGCCGCCCGGTCGGCCGGGCTTCGCCGGGCCGTTGGGCGAGGCCGGCGACGGAGACCGGACCCACGGCGTGCTGGACTGAAATCAGAGTTGCGACGACATCGCGGCCCCAAATCGCGGCGATCCGCTCGAGGTCTCCTTCCGCCCCCGGCACGTGGAGGCGGCTCGAGCCGTCGGACAGGAACTCGAACCCGACCTCCGGATGGGCGAGGGCCAGGACCCCGACCGTATCCCAAATGGCCCGGGTTTCGCTCGACACCGAACGAAGAAACTTTCGCCGCGCGGGGGTGTTGAAAAATAGATTCCGGACCGCGACCGTCGTCCCCCGCTGCCGGGCCACCACCCCGATTCGATCGACTCGGCCTCCGGTCACGGCCACTTCGGTGCCCGGTTCGAGGCCGTCGGATGTGCTGAGGACGAATCGGGACACGGAGGCTATGGCCGGGAGGGCCTCGCCGCGAAACCCGAAGGTCGGCACTCCGATCAGATCGCTCGACGCGGTGATCTTGCTGGTGGCGTGGCGATCGAGCGCGAGAATCGCATCCTCCCGCCCCATGCCGCTGCCATCATCGCTCACGACGATCGAGTGCTTCCCGCCCTCGGTGATCTCGATCCGGACCGTCGAGGCGCCCGCGTCGATGGCATTCTCCACCAGCTCCTTGACCACAGACGCCGGCCGGTCGACCACCTCGCCCGCCGCGATTTGGTTCGCCACGGCGTCGGGAAGAATCGCGACCCGGCGGGCCGATGCTGGGGTTGACACCGGCTAGTCGATCCGATCGATCCGGACCAACGAGGCGGTCGGCACCCACCCGCGGTTCCCGTTTCGGTCGCTCACCAAGGCCCAGGCTCCCCGATCGGATTCGACCGCGACCCGGGACAGTGCCGGCAGTCCGCCTTGGTCGGGCGCCAGGCCGTGCGGGGATCGCTTCAACCGGAGGGCCGAGGCGGCAAACGCCGCCGGGGTCGCCGGTCCGGGCCGGCGCTGGCTCGCCCCGGTCGCAATGGTCGCCGCGAGGAGGATGGCGGACCGAAGCCGGAGCGAGCTCCGGCCCAACCCGAACCAGAGGGCGATGAGGACCCACGCGCCTAACGTGACCACCCCGATTTCGGGTCGCGAAAGGCCCCCCGCCGGGTGGGCCTCACGGAGAGGCTCGTGTTGCCGTTCCAAGGTGTTCCAAGCGGAGCGGAGCCGGGGAGTCCGGGGTGCAACGGCCAATCCGCGGGACCATCGCGCGGCCGCTGCCGCGTCGGCCCCGGCCTGGTAATAGGCCGCCCCGGCGTGGTACCAATGGGTCCAATCGAGCGGCTCGTTCTTGGCACGGTCGTCGAATCGCACCGCCGCCGGGCGGAACGCCCCTTGGCGATACAGGGTCTCCGCTGATTCGGTGGTTTGAGTCCCGGCGGTCCCCGGGACCACGATCAGGACAACCGCCAGGCCGGCCCGGTTTCGAAGCCGGGCCGGGAGCCGGCTGACCAGCGCGCCAGCCCGCTTTCCTAGCGAGGGCGCCGCGGTCGCATCGCCCGGAGTAAACCGAAACCGGTCGAGTTCACCCTGAAGCGATGCGATTTCGTGGGCGTCTTCCCGGCGGAGGCCAGCCTGCCGCAACCGGTGTTCGAGGATATGGGGCGCCCCTCGATCTCCTTCAGCCACCAGGGCCCGAATCAGCCGCTCGATTGCCGTCGCATCCGTCGGGCGATCAACGGCCGGAACCCGGGGCCGGTGCCGATACCAGTCCCGCCCCATCCGGACCGCGACCACCAACAGGCCGACCCCGACGAGGCTCCACCATCCGGCGAAACCCGGCCGAAACCAGTCCAGCGCCTCGGGCGCCGGCCTGGGCCCGACCAGCGGCGGGGGAATCCGGTCGGTGAGTCCGCCTCGACCGAGAAGAACCGGAATGACGAGGCCCTGGGTAGCCGCTTCCCGGTATTGGGCAGTCGAGGGGTCGAAGTAACTGTACGCCAGGTCCGGAAGGGCCACGCTGCCCACACTGTCGGGGACCAGCAGGAACTGAAAGGTTTTGGATCCGCCGAGCCAGCCGTCACTACTCCGGTCGACCTGGGTCGTCCGATCGAGATAGGCTCGGGTGCCGGCCGGCCAGGTCACGTTCGGCGGGGCCCAAAATGCCAGATTGCCGGTGCCGCTCAGGGTAATGTCGATCGGGACGGGTTCGCCGGTGCGCGCGGGGAGGTTTCGAACCCGATAACTCAGGCGGACGTCGTGGCCGGTCGGCCCCTGAAAGGCAGCCGGGCGGCTGTTGGTTGGCTGGGGCGCAACCACCACGGTCCGTTGCTCACTGGCGGCATCGGCGATCCGCTCGTCGCCGGAGGCCCGCCGCGTCAGGGGCACGGCGTACTCGAGTCGGGCCGCGGGAATGACGAGGGGGCCCGGGGTGAGCGGAAAGGCGACCTGGTGGCTTACGAATAGGTCGTAGACATCGTCGCCAACCGATCGGGAGGTCACAATGCCCGGCACCGCCGGCTGGGGGACCGACCAGACTCCGGTCAACACCGGCGGCTTCAAGGTCGGGGGTCGCCGCAACCGGGCTCGGAGCGACCGTGAGAACCACGCGGCGGTAATGACGTCGAGCTGCTCTCCTTGAAACACCTGGGTCGAGGAGACGACCGTCATCACCGTGGCCGGGGCCCCATCGGTCGGAGGCGACACGCCCCGGATCAGTTCGAGGAGCCGAGGGTTCCGGGCGGCTTCGCCTCCCCCAGTCGCCACGACCGTCACCACCACTTCCGGCGCAACCTCGGCCGCATCGCCGCGGAACACCAACACCGGCCCGATTCGCCAGAGGCCGGGTTCGGCGGCCCGGTACACCACGTCGAGCTGATAGACCTGCCCGCCGGCGTTGGATCCAGCGACGTCCTCCAATTGTTCCGTTCGGTTCCCCGCTTCGAGCCCGTTGATGGTCGGCAATTCAACCCGGATCCGGCTCCCCCGGGGGCCGAGGGCTCGGAGGGAGTAGGTGACCTCATCGCCCACGACGACACGGGCACGATCGACGGTCGCCGTTAGGCTTTGGCCGGAGACCGCCTGGGCGAGGAGGATGAGGCCGGTTGTCACCATCACCAGTCCTTGCCTCCAGCGCTCCGAGCCACCCGGCGGCGGCGGAGTTGATCGGTCCGGACGGCTTGTTCGGATCGCTCGACCGACCGGAGGATCTGCTCAGCCTCGGACGCCGTCATCCCGCCAGGCCGGGTCGGTGATTGACCGGACCCGGCCTGGGGCCGCTGGGGCTGCGGTTTCGGCCGATTGGGCGACGTCGGCGGGCGGCGGTAGGCCAACTCCAGATTCCACTTGGCCGCCGCTGACGCGGGCGCCAGCAGCAAAGCCTCACGAAACCGATCGGCCGCTTCGCGCTCGAGGGCGTCCCGCTTGGCCGTGTCGGCTCGAGCTTGCCGCAGATTGGTGAGGCCGAGGTTGTACAGCGCCTGGAACCGAAGCGCCGGATCCAGGGACGTCGTAGCGGCGGTGAAGGCTTCGCGGGCCACGTCGAGCCGGCCCGCGGCGAGGGCCACCGACCCCGCGTTGTACCAACTGGTGTCCGCCGCCCGTCGCGCTTTCGCGGCCCGGGTAAACTCGGCCAAGGCCTGCGCCGTATCGGCACTTCGAAGCCGGACCTCACCGCTGGCCGGGCGTTGAGCTGATGCCTCGGTGCCGGCCACCAGACCCACCAGGCCGACCAACGCGGCCCGCCGGCGCCAGAGGCCTTGCCCGAACAATAGAACGAGACCGCCTAACGCCGCGATCCAGGCTCGAGGCACCAGGTCCTCATTACGCCGTCCGGTGGCCGGGTCGCGGTTGAGGGATGCGAGCGTCTTCCAGGCCGCGCCGGCCTGGTCGGGAAAGTCGGCTGGGATGAGGATCCCTTGCGCGGCATCGGCGATGGCCCGGAGCACCTCATCGTGCCGGGAGGTCAACACATCGGCGCCCGCGTCATCCTTCTTGTACTCGATCAGGCGGCCGGCTTCGTCCCGCACCGGAATCCGGGCCGGGGTGACCCCGCCCTGCCCGATGACGATGAGGGTGACCCCGGCTTCGCGGAGCCGACGAGCGGCCACCCGGATCTGCTCCAGCGAATCATGGGCCTCGCCGTCGGAAATCAAGACCATGGCTCGGGCTCCCCCTTCGCTGGCCGCCTCGAGGAGTTGGGTCCCTTGATTCAGGACGGTGCTCATCTCGGTCCCGCCTTCGCTCGCAATATCGGGTTCGAGCGCGTCGAGCTGAAGTTCCACCGCGCCGTCATCGAGCGTTAGGGGCGTCAGGATGTAGCTCCGGCCGGCGAACGCCAGAAGGGCCATGCGATCGCCCCGGGCATCCTGGAGCAACCGCCGGCTCTCGCCAATCGCCCGCGCCAATCGGCTCGGGGTGGCGTCTTCAGCGAGCATGGACCTACTGATGTCGATCGCGAACACAATATTGAGGGCTCGGGTTTCGGTCTCCACCTCGGCACTGCCGAACCGGGGCCCCGCGACTCCGAAGGCCACCGCCGCGGCACCGAGGGCGAGCCACAACGGGCCGAACTTTCCCCATGACGCGGCGGCGGCCGTCCCGGCCGACCACGCCGCGGCCGCCCGAATCCGCCGCCGCCGCGCGATCCAACCCAGCAGGCCGAACCCGATCGCCACCGCCGGCACCGTCCAGAGGACCCACGGTAAGTCGAAACTCACGCCACCCTCCGCGACACCGTAGCCGCCGCGATCAGTTCGGCCACCAGCAGCGTCAAGGCCGCCAGCAGGAACGGGCGAGTACTCTCATCGGACGAGCGATATCGGACGGTCTCGACTTCCGACCGCTCGAGGCGGTCGATTTGGGCAAAAATTAAGCTGAGCGCGTCGCTGTCCTTCGCCCGGAAATACCGACCGCCCGTCTTGGTGGCAATGTCCGTCAGCAATACCTCATCGATCCGGACCGGAAGCATCTCATACCGGTAGCCACTCAAGCCGCGGCCGGTCGGAATTCGCGCTTCGCCTTCGGTGCCGACTCCGATCGTATAGACCCGGACCCCCATGGCCGCCGCCGCTTCTGCGGCGGTCCGAGGGTCAATGGCGCCGCGGTTGTTCTCGCCATCCGTCAGCAAGAGCACGACCTTCGAGCTGCTCTTCACCCGGCGGAGGCGATTGACGGCCGTGGCCAGGCCGCTTCCGATGGCGGTCCCGTCGTCCAATGCCCCAATCCGAAGATCAAGCACCGCGCGTTCGAGCACCGCGTAGTCGAGGGTGATCGGGACCTGGGTCAGGGCTTCACCGGCAAAGGCCACTAAGCCGATCCGATCCGCGTCCCGCCCGCGAATGAAGCCGATCGCTTGACGCTTGGCCACCTCCAGTCGGTTCGATGGGGCAAAATCCTCAGCCAGCATACTGCTCGACACATCGATGGTGATGACGATCGAGATGCCGGCCCGCTTCAAAGTGGTCCGGTCGCCGGGAAGACGGGGGCCGGCGGCCGCGACCACGAGGGCCGTCAACGCAAGACACCGGAACCAGAGCGGCAGCTCGGCCACCCATCGCTTACCAGCCGCCCGTTCGGCGATCGCGCCGTCGGCAATCCGAACCCCGGTCGGCCGCCGTCGACTCCGCCACCAGAGCCAGGCTGGTACCAACAGGGCGAGGAGTAGAAGCCAGGGTCTGGCGAAAGTCATCGGGTTCGATCCTGGGCGGCCACCCACCGGGCGGCCTGCAGAAGCAGTTGATCAACCCGGGCCGGCAACACCCCTGGTTGGAATCCGACTTCATCGAGTGCCGCCGCGATGGCCGCGCCCCCTTCGTCGGCGGGAGCCGCCGACCGTCGAGCCTGAATCAACTGCGACCAGCCCTCTGCTGCGGCCCGGATCTCGCCCGCCCGTCCCCACTCGATCAGAACCCGGTCAATCGCGGGCCGCTCGGTCGGACCGATCGCGGGCTCTGGACGATGGGTCCGGTTTCGGGTTTTCCGATACCAGGCGAATGCCGCCGCCACCACTCCGGCGAGAATCGACAGCACGGCTAGAGGCAACCCGCTCCGCTCGGCTTGCTGCATCAAAGCGGCTGGGTCCCGGGGCACTAACGAGTCACGGGGTACATTGGGCGGCAGCACCGTCGCGAGCGTGACCACCACGGATCGAGCCGGCAAGGTGTCGGACCGGCCTTCGGGGCTGACCACGATCGGGCCCGGTACCGAAATGGCATGGGGGCCCGAATACCAAAACGTCACCGGGTAGCGGACCAGCGCCGAGTCAGGAGAGAAATCAACCTCCGGTGGTCCGAGCACTTGGCCGATCTCACCGAGATCCCAGGTTTGGGCCCGGAGAATCTGGCGGGCGGCGAGTGGGACCCTCGTGCTGACCCACACCGTGTCACCCACGGTCGCGGGGCGGACGCTCTGGGCCTGAACCATCAGCCACGCCAGTGCGCCGATCATGGTTTCCGTCCGCTCCGGCGGCGAGGCCCGAACGCCCGCCGCAACCGGGGCGCGTAGTCTTCCTCAACATCGATCGGCAGGTGCCGGACGCCGGACGAACGAATCCGCTGATTGCGGAGCTCGAGCCGATCCCGGGCCGCCTTTTCCCACCGAGCCCGAACTCGGGTATCACCCGCATCAATGAGGGCCCGGCGGCCGGACTCAGGGTCTTCGATCTCGATCCACCCTTGGCCACGGGACCGAAGCTCCCGTTGGTCGTCCACCGTCACAGCCGTGACGTCATGACGGGCCGCGAGCTGTTTTAGGGGCTTGTCCCAGTCACGGCCTTGGAAATCGGAAATGACGATGACCACCGCGCGATGATGAAGCACCTTGGTCGCGTATCGGATGGCGGCTCCGATATCGGTTCCCTGGTGCGCCGGCGTAAAGGCCAGCAGATCGCGAATCAGCCGGAGGGCGTGGCGCCTCCCTTTGGCGGGCCGCACCACGTGTTCGACCCGATCGGTGAACAGGAGGGCTCCCGTTCGATCCTGCTCCCGGGCCCCCGCCAAGGCCAGGACCGCCGCGATCTCAACGGCTCGAAGCGCCCGCGACACCGGCTCGGCGACCCGGGTCGATCCCGATTGATCGACCACCAGGAGCAGGGTGAGTTCCCGCTCTTCGGTAAAGGTTTTGATAAACGGTGAGCCGAGACGGGCGGACACGTTCCAGTCAATGGCCCGGTAGTCATCGCCATGCTCGTAGGCCCGAACATCGGCGAACTCCATCCCCTGTCCCCGAAACATCGATCGCGATTCGCCCGCAAACAGGGTGTCAATCACCCCGCGGGTTCGGATCGCGATCCCCTTGACCTGCTTCAGCAGTTCGGGGGAGACCCGAACGGTCACGGCACTTTCACTTTCGAAAGGACCTGCTCCACAATCGATTCACTGGTGACGTCTTCCGCCTCGGCCTCGAACGACAGGACGATCCGGTGACGCATGACATCCGGCGCGAGAGCTTGGATATCGTGGGGGGTGACGTACCCGCGACCCTGAAGGACCGCATGGGCCCGAGAGGCCTGCGCCAGGGCAATCGATGCCCGTGGCGAGGCCCCAAAGGCGATCAGCGGGGCCAACGCCCCGAGCCCGACGGAGGCCGGGTCGCGAGTGGCCCGGACGAGATCGACGATATAGTCGGCCAATCGCGGATCCAAATGGGTCGCGAGGGTCGAGCGGCGGAGTTCCAGGACGACCGCTGGGTCGAGTACCGCCGAAACCGGAATCGCTTCGCCGCCGCTCATTCGCTGGAGGATTTCGCGCTCGTCAGAGCGAGTTGGGTAGCCGACGTGGACCTTGAGGAGAAATCGGTCGAGTTGGGCCTCAGGCAGTGGATAGGTCCCCTCGCTCTCGATCGGGTTCTGGGTCGCGAGGACCAAGAACGGGTCGGGGAGTCGATAGGTTTGCCCTCCAATCGACACTTGGTGCTCTTGCATCGCCTCGAGCAGCGCGGATTGGACTTTCGCCGGAGCGCGGTTGATCTCGTCGGCGAGCACGATGTTGGCGAACAGCGGCCCCTGCTTAGGGCGAAATTCCTGGGTCTTTTGGTCGAAAATCATCGTGCCGACAATGTCGGCCGGCAGCAAGTCGGGCGTAAACTGGATCCGGGAAAACTTCGCGTTGAACGTATCGGCCAAGGTCCGCACGGCCAGCGTTTTTGCCAGCCCCGGCACGCCCTCGAGGAGCACGTGGCCCCCGGTCAGTAGGGCCACCGCCAATCGCTCGACCATGGTGCGCTGCCCAACAATCCGGCGTCCGATTTCGTCGAGCGCTTGGCGGAGAACCTCGGTGTGGGGCGATACTGCCGGCGTTTCTTGCGCCATAGGGTGCGGATGTCCTCCAAAGGCGGAGATCAGGGGAGCGGCAGGTCGATCGCCTTGTACAGTGCTTTTACTTCGTCAGGCTGGAGCGGGCGCCACTCACCCGTCCCGAGGTCGCCGAGCCGGATCGGACCGTAGGAAAGCCGGGCCAGTCGTTCGACTTTGCCACCAAGCTCGGCCACCCACTTGCGGACGATCGCGTTGCGGCCTTCGGCCAAAGAGATATCGACTAAACTTCGTCCGTCGCGCCCCGCCTTCACCCGGACCGCCAAGGGGACGACTGGGCGGCCGTCCACGACCACGCTCTTCTTGGCCGCCTCCGCCAGCACATCGGTGGCCACGCCATGAACGAGCACCGAGTACCGCCTGGGAATCCGGTACTTGGGGTGGGTCAGGCGGTGGACCGCTTCGCCGTCGGTGGTCAGGAGCAAGAGGCCGGTCGTCATCACGTCTAATCGCCCTACGTACGTGAGGCCCTTGTTGTTTGGAATCAGCTCGAGGACCGTCTTGCGTCCTTGCTCGTCATCGGCGGTGGTTACCACCCCTAAAGGCTTGTGGAGAAGGATCCACCGGTTGGGCAGTTGCTGGATCTTCCGCCCTTTCACCGAAATTCGTTGGCGGTCGGGATCGACCTTGCTGCCCAGGGCCGCGATCTTGCCATCGACCATGACGGAACCGGCTTCGATCAACTCCTCGGCCCGTCGCCGAGACGCGATGCCGGCCCTGGCGAGGGCCCGTTGCAGGCGCATTTCGCTCATGACTCGGACTCGACGAAGGCGGCGGTCTCATCGTCAGCAATGATGTCCACCTTCACCGGCTTGAGGGCAATCGACAGCTCATCGGCCCGGGGGAGATTGGCCAGATCAGGGAGCCCCAAGAGCTCCAGAAACAGCGGCGTGGTGCCGTAAAGAAGCGGCCGGCCTAACGCTTCGCTCCGGCCAACCACTTCGATCAGCCCCCGTTCCTGGAGGGTCCGGAGGACGCCGGCCGCGTTGACGCCCCGAATCTCTTCGATCTCGGCCCGGCCGACCGGCTGCCGGTACGAGATCGTCGCCAACGTCTCCAACATCGGCCCCGACAATCGAGATGGCTTCGTGTTGAGTTGGGCCCGCTCGATCGCCGCGGCGAAGGTGGCCCGGCTCAAGATCTGAAACCCACCCGCCAGCTCGGCGAGTTCGACGCCATGCCCGTCGAAGTCATAGTGTTCCCGAAGCTGGTCGAGCGCTTGGCGCACCTCGGCAAGTTCGACGTCAGGGTCGAGGAGCTGGAGCTCCTCGACCGTGACGGGGCGGGGCGAAGCGAACAGGGCGGCTTCAATCAGCTGGACGAGAGGATTCACGGAGGATCACCACCGGCCCGAAAGCCGCTTGTTGGACGACGCGCGCGGTCCCGCGACGAGCCATTTCCAGAATGGCCAGCAGGGTGGAGAGCACGTCAATGATGGTCGGTCTCGGGCCGACGGCCTCGAGCCAGGTAATTTCTTCCTTCTCACTCAACAGCGCTTGAATCCGGAGGGTGGCGCCCTCGACGTTCAACGGGCGGGCGACGACCCGGTGCATCACTGGGTGGAGCAGCCCGCCGATGACTCGCTCGACCGCCGCCAAGAGTTCGAGAACATCGAGGGTCAATGGCGGTGGTGGTAGCTGGGGCGGCGGCGGGAGGTAGCCCCGGGGGAACCTCACCGCCCGCCGTTCCGCCGCGTCCCCCATCCACAAGGCGATCTCCTTGATTTGCTGATACTCGAGGAGCCGGCGCACCAACTCAGCCCTGGGGTCCTCCCAGTCCTCGCCGTCCGCGCCCCGGGGCAACAACATCTGGGCTTTGAGACGGACGAGACGGCTGGCCATGTCCAGGTAGTCGGCTGCCTGATTGAGACCCAATCCATGGATCGCCCTGAGAAACTGGTCGGCAATCCGGGCAATCGGGATGTCCGCGATATCGATCTGCTCCTCCCGGAGCAGGTGGAGAAGCAAATCGAGCGGTCCCGTAAAGCCATCGAGCTCCACGACAAACCCCGCCCCGAGCCGATCAGCCCGGTCCTCGGTCTCGATCGGGGCGCCGTCAGTGTCAGGAACTGGACTAGGGCCTACCAGGGTCATAGCATCTGCGAGCTGAGGATCAAAGGACAATTCGGAGTCTAATATGGGGCCGTACGCTGTCTAGACGAAGGGGTTACGGCTCCGGGACTTGCCCAAACCGCGAGGGCAGCGCTAGGTTTCGTGGCTTAGTCAAAATCTGTTCCGCCCAGTTCGACGCCGGGGAGTGCTATCGTGCCGAGGATCAAATCAGCGAAGAAGCGGATGCGCCAAACCAAGGCCCGCACCGCCGTCAACAAGGGGCAGCGGAGCCAGCTGCGGACTGCCATCAAGATCGTCCGCGCCGTGACCGAGCCGGTGGCTCGAGCCAAGGCGTTCGCGGACGCTGAAAAACTGATCGATCGAGCCGGCCAGAAGCGGATCATCCATCCGAACGCCGCGGCCCGACTCAAGAGCCGGCTCAAAGGCTAAGGGCGGCTGGCCGCGCACCAAACGAAAGGGGCCGGGATTTCTCCCGGCCCCTTTTCCCGTCCCCCTTGCCCCCGTCCTAGACGGCGGCGAGCTCGGCTCCACATCGTTCACAGTACCATTCAGTCGGTCGGTTGAGAGCGCCGCACTCACTACACTTAAGCGTCTTCGCCACCGTCTGTTGGGGCCGGTCCGACTTCGTTTCGGTGGCCACCGAGGAGTTGGATACCTGGCCGGTGGCATTCCGGGGATCGATCGTCATCGATTTGAGGAACGTCATCTCGTCCACTGGCGGACCCGGCTCCTTCGAAACTCCTGGCGGGGTTGACGGAAACGGAATTGCCTTCGTCGGACCCGACTCCCGCGGCTTCAGGCCGCCTCGGGGAACAAACCGCGGGGCTTCCGGCAACTCGGCCAGAGCCGGCGGGATCGTCGCGGGGGCGGGCTCCCGGAGTGGTGTGGACTCCGCGACCGGCTCCGGTCGGCTGACGGCAACCGGCTCTGGTGCGCGAGCCGCCGGCTCGGGTTCCCGGCGACGAATCGGGGCCGGCTGAGGGGCGGGCGCCGGAGGGGAGATTTGGGTAAAGATGTCGCCCAATCGACCGATTTCGCCGCCAAGACGGGCGATTTCCTCGTCCATCCCGGTGATCTTTCCGGAGCAGTCTTTCTCGACCCGGAACCATTCCTCATCGCTATACTCACCCACGGTATGGCGAAGCTCAGCCTCGGCCAAGGTCTCCTGCTCCTCGGCGCGCAGCTGTTCGAACTCCTCCGCTTGGCTCCGAAGCCCCTGCAAGGTGTTCGAAATGACGTCGGAATGACTCCGGAGCTGCTCGACGACCTGCCCGAGGCGCCCCTGGTAGTCAGCCCGGACTCGGTCCCGAACGGACGGCGGGGTCTTGCTTCCTGCGGCTTCGAGCTTGTCCAGCCAATCCGCCAACTGTTGGCGGGTCGCCAGGAGCGTCTCGACTTCGCTCAGATCCTGACGGTTGTATTCGGTCATTTCGGTAACTTCCCCCTAGTGGAAGCGATAATCAGTGTTAGAAGATAAGGCGGAAGTCCAAATCAGGAAACACGTTGGGAAGTTAGCCGTCCGTTTTCGCGACACCTCGCTCGAAAACGACCCGCCCTCCCACTGTGGTCAAGTCCGCCTGCCCAACTAACGTTTGCCCCAAGTAAGGGCTGTTAGCGCTCTTCGAATGCAAATCCCTCGCCTCAACGAGCCACCGCCTAGATGGATCAAAAACTACCACATCCGCGGGAGCACCGATAGCGAGGGTGCCTCCGGCGAGTTTAAAGATCCGGGCGGGGCTAGTACTCATCCTCCCCACCAGCTCCGGGAGGGACAGGACCCCGGGACCAACCAAGTCTCTGATTGCGACCCCGAGGGCCGTTTCCAATCCGATGACCCCATGGGGAGCGTCGTCGAACTCCCGCTGCTTGGCGTCGTAGTGGTGAGGGGCATGATCGGTCGCAATGCAATCAATGGTGCCGTCCTTGAGCCCCATCCGGATGGCCTCGACGTCATCGGCCTCCCGGAGCGGCGGCTTCATTTTGGCATTGGTGTTGTAGTTCTCACAAGCTTCGTGGGTGAGGCTCAAGTGATGGGGGGTGGCTTCGGCAGTGACCTGGACACCGAGGTCCTTTGCCCGCCGAATCAGGGCCACCGCACCGCGGGTCGACACGTGGCAGAGGTGGAGCCGCCCGCCGGTCAGGTCGGCCAGCACCAGGTCGCGGGCCACCATGATCTCCTCAGCCGCCGCCGGCATACCCTTAAGACCCAGCCGCGTCGCCACGATGCCTTCGTGCATGACCCCCATGGCCATCGTTGGATCCTCGCAGTGGTCGGCCACCGGAATGCCGAACACCTTGGCGTACTCGAGGGCGGTGCGCATCAACTGGCCGGATGCGACCGACTTGCCGTCATCACTGACCGCGACCGCCCCGGCCGCGGCCATTTCGCCGAACTCGGCCAGCTGGAGGCCCTTCCGGCCCAGGGAGATGCACCCGATCGGATACACCCGAGCTTTGCCCGCTCGAATGGCCTGGCGCATGACGAACCCGACCGCGGCCTGATTGTCGATGACGGGATCGGTGTTGGGCATCGCGCAGATGCCGGTGAAACCACCCGCGACCGCCGCCAGGGAACCGGTCGCGATCGTTTCCATGTGCTCCTGCCCCGGTTCGCGGAGGTGAACGTGGAGGTCGACGAAACCCGGCGCGACGACTTTTCCCGTGGCTTCGATCCGGCGGACCCCTGCACCGACCGGGATGTTCCGCCCCACCGCCTCGATCTTGCCTTCGACCAAATACACGTCGGCGATCCCGTCGGTGCCTCGCGATGGATCGATCACCCGTCCGCCGGCGATCAGGAGGTCATTCATCGGCGGTCCGGGACGTGTTTCCGACATCCGGTACTCCGCCCGCGAGTAAGTACAGCACCGCCATTCGCACGGCTACGCCGTTGGTGACCTGGGGCAGGATCAGGCTATGAGGACCATCCGCGACATCGCTATCGATTTCCACGCCTCGATTCATCGGCCCAGGGTGCATGATGACCAAGTCTTTGGGGGCTCGTTCCAGGCGGTCATTGGTGACCCCAAAAATCCGATTGTACTCGCGGAGCGACGGGACGAATCCGCCCTCCATCCGTTCGAGCTGCAACCGGAGCACATTCAACGCATCCGCCCACTGGATGGCATCTTCAATGTGGTGCATCACCGTGACGCCGAGGGAGGCGAGTCCAGCCGGAAGGAGGGTGGGCGGACCGCAGACCGCGACTTCCGCCCCGAGTTTGAGCAAGCCCCAAATGTTGCTCCGGGCCACTCGGCTATGGAGGACATCGCCGCAAATGGCGACCTTGAGTCCATCGATCCTCCCGAATTTATCGCGGAGGGTGAGCAGATCGAGGAGGCCCTGGGTCGGATGCTCATGGGTGCCGTCGCCTGCGTTGATGACGTTCGATCGGATTCGCTCACCGAGGAATCGGGCCGCCCCGCTCGCGTGATGGCGGATGACCACCATGTCGATCCGCATGGCCTCGAGATTCCGGGCCGTGTCGACCAGGGTCTCGCCCTTGGATAGTGAGCTGCCCTGCGCGGCGATGTTGACCGTGTCGGCCGAGAGGCGCTTCTCGGCGAACTCAAAGGAAACCCGGGTCCGGGTTGAGGCTTCGAAAAAGAGGTTGACGATGGTCTTGCCCCGGAGGGCCGGCACTTTCTTGATCGACCGCTCGCTGACCTCCTTGAACGGCTCGGCGGTGTCGAGGATCATTCGAATCTGATCGGCGGACAACGGCTCGAGCCCGACGAGGTCCTTCCCCAGCGGGGCGGTCACGAGGCCCGGACCAAGTTGACGGCGTCGCGGCCGTCGCGTTCGGAGACCAAGACGTCGACTCGGTCGTCCGTCCCGGTGATCAGGGTCGTTCCAACGATGTCCGCCTGAATCGGCAGTTCCCTGCCCCCTCGGTCGACCAAAACGCAGAGGAGCGTCCGGCGCGGTCGACCGAAGTCGGCGAGCTCATCGAGTGCGGCCCGAATGGTCCGGCCCGTGTAGAGCACGTCATCGACGATGACGACGGTCTGGCCATCGAGCTCGTGGGGGAGGCTGGTCTCTCCGACAACCGGTCGGGCCCCAATTGACTGGAGGTCGTCGCGATACAACGTGATGTCGAGTTTTCCACGCGGAATCGGGCGGCCTTCGGATCGTTCGATCAAGCCGCCAAGGCGATGAGCGAGTTCAACGCCTCGGCGCTGGATCCCGACCAAGACGAGATCTTCGATTCCATGACATCGTTCGACAATTTCGCTGGCCATCCGCGCCAGGGCGCGGCCCATGGCGCGTTCGTCGAGAATCTGGCTGGTGGTGGGCATCCCGAGCGGTCAAGCTAAGTGCCCAGCTTGGGGTCCGCAACGGGGGGCGCCGCCCGGGTCGACCGGGTCTTGATGAGCCGGGCCGCCAACAGCAGGCCGAGGATGATCGCATACCGAAGCGGTTCGCTGACATCTTTCTTGACCAGCCAGAAAAAATGGAGGACGCCCAACCCCGCTGCCAGGTACACTAAACGGTGTAACCGTTGCCAGCGCTTGCCTCCCATCCGGCGGATCGCCGCCGCCGGCGAGGTAACGGCTAGGGCGGCGAGGATCAGCAGCGCCGAGAAGCCGACCAAGACCCAGGGGTGCTCGATGATGTCTTCGGAGATCTCGGCGACCGACAACTGATGGTCGAACACCGCATAGATCAGGAAGTGGACGACGGCGTAGAAGAACGCGAATAAGCCAAGGAGGCGTCGCAAGCGGACGAGGCCGTTGATCCCTGTGAGCCTCCGAGCCGGCGTGATGGTCAGGGTCACCAACAGAATGATCAGGGCCGAGAGGCCGGTGGTGTGGGTCAGCGTCTTGACCGGGTCGGCACCGAGGTCGCTCCGGACGAGCCCAGCGACGAGCCAGGCCGCCGGGATGAGACACGCCACCCACGCCATCGGTTTGAGAGCCCAACGGATCACCTGCGGTTCGCGGATCGGCACTCAGTAGTTGGCGCGGAGATCCATCCCCGAGTACAAACTGGCCACTTGGTCGGCGTAGCCGTTGAACATCAGCGTGGGGCGCTTGAGAAACTCGCCGATCCGGCGTTCCGACTTCTGCGACCACCGTGGGTGAGAGACCGTTGGGTTCACGTTGGCATAGAAGCCATACTCCGTCGGTCCGGCGACATTCCAGGTCGTCTTCGGCATCGTTTCGACGAACCGAATCCGGACGATACTCTTGCCTCCCTTAAACCCGTACTTCCACGGAACCGTTAGGCGAATCGGGGCGCCGTTCTGGCCAAGCAGGGGCTTTCCGTAGATGCCGGTGGAAAGCAGGGCCAAGGGATGCATGGCCTCGTCGAGCCGGAGCGCTTCGACGTAGGGCCAATCGAGCACGCCACTGGACTGGCCCGGCATCTGCTTGGGATCGTTCAGAGTGGTGAACTCGACAAAGCGAGCCTTCGGTCCGGGCTCGAGTTTCTTGACCAGATCGGCCACCATGATCCCGTTCCACGGGATCACCATCGACCAGGCCTCAACACAGCGCATCCGGTAGACCCGGTCAACCACCGGCAGGCCCTTGAGCAAGTCGTCGAGTGGGTAACTCCCGGGCCGCTTCACATCCCCTTCGACGCTCACGGTCCACGGCTTGGAACGAAACTGCCGGGCGTTTTGGGCGGGTTCGTCCTTGCCGGTGCCGAATTCGTAGTAGTTGTTGTAGGTCGTGATCGATTCGTAAGGCGTCGGCTTGTCGTCCTCCAGTCGGCTCAGATCCCGGCCTGACCGGCCCGGCAGCGCCAGGCCGGCTGCCATCACGCCGGCCGTCTTGAGCCACTCCCGCCGGCCCTGATAAAGGGTTTCGGAGGTGATCTCAGAACTTCGGATGTCGGACGGCCGGCGAATCAGCATGGAGGCCTCGGTTAGGGATCTCGCGTTCGTACCTCTCTAACGCTCAGACCCCACCAAATGGTTTCCAACGGACAGGGAGGGATTCGAACCCTCGATACGCTTGTGACGTATACACGCTTTCCAGGCGTGCCTCTTCAGCCACTCGAGCACCCGTCCCAAAGTGGGCGGCAACATAGTGCGACCGGTACGGATGCGTCAACGCAGCCGGACCGGGCGGGGGGCTAATCCCTAACGTTTCGGACCCTTCTTCTTGGTCGCCCGCTTGACCTTGGCTGTCATCGGATCGGGCGCTTTTCGGCCCCGAGCCCGGGAAGCGGGTTTGGAGACTGTTTCTTTCCGGCCGGCCGGCCGCTTCACCGGAGCGGCTTTAGGCCCGGCTTTGGGCCCCGCTTTGGCAGTGATCGAGGGTGGCTTCGCCTTCCCCTTCGGCGGGGCCTTTACCTTCGCGGCTTTGGTCTTGGTCTTGGTCTTTGGTTCGGCGCTGGCTCCGCCCCGGGCGCTGATCAAGTCGACCGCTTCGGCCAGGGTGACGTCGGCCGGGTCCCGGCCCTTGGGGATCGACGCGCTCGTCTCGCCGTGCTTGACGTAGGGCCCGTATTTGCCTTCGAACATGGCAATGGGCTTCCCGTCGGCGGGATGCGCCCCGACCTCGCGGATTGGCGTGGCGCCCCGGCGGCCCCGGCCGACCTTGGGCTGCGCCAACAGCGCCAACGCCCGCTCGAGGTTGACGGTCAAGACCTGGTCTTCGCCTTTGAGCGACCGGTAGTCCTTCCCGTCGGTGCCGCGGTCATGGACGATGTACGGGCCGAATCGGCCTTGGCCCGCCATGACCTTCGCCCCACTTTCGGGGTGAACTCCGAGGACCCGAGGCAGCGCAAGGAGCCCCACCGCCATGTCGAGGGTCACCATTTCAGGCGAGACGCCTTTGGGTAGCGACGATCGCTTCGGCTTGGGATTGTCATCCGTCACCGTCCCAAGTTGGACGTAGGGGCCGTATTGGCCGGTCAGCTTGAGGATGGGTTCGCCCGACTCGGGGTGGACTCCGACAATCTCGGGTCCGGCGGCCTTTTGGCGGAGGACTTCGTCGATCCGCTCGCGTGACAAATCGGCCGGGGCGGCATCCCTCGGAACCGAGGCCTTGAGGACCTCGCCGTCTTCGGTGATGACCTCGACGTACGGGCCGAAGCGGCCGAGCCGGATGCTGGCGCCCTCGAGCCCGCCTAACGTGACCGTGCGGGCCTCGGCGGGATCGATCTTTTTTTCTTGGGCCGCGACCTGGTTCCGAAGCCCGTTTTTGCCGAGATAGAACTCCTTGAGGTATGGAAGCCACTCGGTGGTGCCCTCGGAGATATTGTCGAGAGCCTGTTCCATCCCGGCGGTGAACTTCAGGTCGATCAACGTCGGGAAGTGCTGCTCCAGAAGCGCGGTGACCCCGAAAGCGGTTAAGGTGGGGACCAGCGCTTGGCCCTGCTTTTGGACGTAGCCACGATCGATGATGGTGTCGATAATCGAGGCATAGGTGCTCGGGCGCCCGACCCCGTCGGCTTCGAGCTCCTTGACCAAACTGGCTTCGGTGTACCGAGCGCGCGGTTGGGTTTCATGCGACAAGGCCGCGAGGTCGAGGCACTTGGGCCGATCGCCGACAGCAAGCGCCGGCAGAACAACCTCCTGGTCCTCGAGGGCCGCTTCGGGGTCGTCTGAGCCCTCAACGTAGGCGCGAAGGAACCCGGGGAAGTCGATTCGCTTCCCGGACGACCGGAAGGTCGCGTCGCCGACGTCGAAAGTGACCGTGAGGCCGGTCAACCTGGCGTCGGGCATTTGGGACGCGACCGTTCGCTTCCAGATCAGATCGTAGAGGGCAAACTCCCGGCCGCTCAAGCCGGTTTCTTCCGGAGTTCGGAAATGCGCGCCGGCCGGCCGAATCGCTTCATGGGCCTCCTGGGCCGAGCTATTGCCGGTAACGTAGACTCGAGGTTTCGGAGGCAGGTACTGGTCGCCATAGAGCCGCTCGACACACTCCCGGGCAGCCAGCAGGGCCTGCTTCGAGAGGTTGACCGAATCGGTTCGCATGTAGGTGATGAAGCCTTCTTCGTAGAGCTTCTGGGCCACCCGCATGGCGTCCCGGGCCGTCAGCCGCAGCTTCCGGTTGGCTTCCTGCTGCAACGTCGAGGTAATGAATGGGGGGGCCGGCCGTCGGGTAAACGGCTTTTCCTCCGCTGTGGCCACGGTCCAGGTGGCCTCCCGAAGCCGGCCGACTAACGCCTCGGCCGCCGGCCCAGCCAACAGCACGACGTCCTTCCCGGCCTCGAGCTTCCCGGTGTTTTCGTCGAAATCTTTCCCGGTGGCCAGCCGTTTGCCGCCCAAAGAAACCAGCTGGGCGTCGAAGGCCTGGCGTTGATGCTCGAGCGTCGCCTTGAGATCCCAATACACCGCCGGGACGAAGGCCCGCCGTTCCCGCTCTCGAATCACCAGCAGTCGCACCGCCGCCGATTGGACCCGGCCGGCTGAGAGCCCGTAGGCGATCTTCTTCCACAGCAAGGGTGATAGGGTGTAGCCGAAGAGACGGTCGAGAATCCGGCGGGTTTCCTGCGCCCGAACCAACCGGTCATCGACTTGGCGGGTGTGATCGAGGGCCTCGCGGATCGCTTCCTTGGTGATTTCGTGGAACACCATCCGGCTGATCTTGACCTTGGGCTTGAGCACCTGGAGCAGGTGCCACGAAATGCTCTCCCCTTCGCGGTCTTCGTCCGTCGCGAGGATCAGCTCATCCGCGCCTTCAAGGGCTTCTTTCAGCTCTTTGACAACCCGGCGCTTATCGGCCGGCACGATGTAGAGGGGTTCGAAATCGCTGTCGACATTGACGCCGAGCCGGCTCCATGCCTCGCTCTTATACTTAGCGGGAATATCGGCGGCACGATCCGGAAGGTCCCGGATGTGCCCCATCGATGCGACCACCTGATATCCGCGAGGGAGGAAGTCCCGGATCGTGCGCGCTTTGGTGGGTGACTCTACGATGACGAGACTGGACATGCCGTCCTAACGATGAAAGTCGACGCCCTGGCCGGGCTGCAATCGGGATGCCTTTGACCAGACGGGGGAACACAATGGAGCAACGTCCGCGGCCTGTCAATTCCCCCTGGCAACGGACTGACCCTCCGGCGACCCGGTAACCCCTTGTGATTGAAAGCGTTAGGCCAGAACCATCGAATCTTTCAGCTCAGGCCGATTTTCGGCCACTCTCGGGTTAGCGGAATTTCTCGCGGCCATTGGCGTATTTCCGGCCGCCACGCGATTTTTCGCCCATGTCCGACATCATGACCGGCCTGATCTACTACATCGTCTTCCTGTTTTCGACCACCCTCCACGAGGCGGCCCATGCCTGGGCCGCGAAACGGGGCGGTGATCTTACGGCATATCTGGGCGGCCAGGTGTCGCTCGACCCTCGCCCCCATATCAAGCGGGAACCGTTCGGGATGGTGATCCTTCCGTTGTTGTCGGTCGCGATCTCCGGCTGGCCGTTCGGGTTTGCGAGCGCTCCCTACGACCCGGCCTGGGCGATGCGGCATCCTCGCCGGGCCGCCTTGATGGCACTGGCCGGGCCGGCCTCCAATCTGGGGCTGGTATTGCTGGCCTGGATCACGATTCGAGCGGGCGCCTCGGCGGGAATCTTCGCGGCGCCGAGCTCGGTCCGGTTTGGCCAGGTGATTGCGACCGACGGTGGCGGTTGGCTCGCCGGGGGGGCGTTCATGATTGGCGCGTTCTTCTGCATGAATCTGGCGCTGGCCATTCTCAACTTGATTCCCTTACCGCCGCTTGACGGGAGTGCGGCGATTCCCTTGCTCCTCTCACCAAGCTTGACCCACCGATACCAGCAATTCTTGTGGACCAATCCAGGCCTGGCCATCTTCGGAATGCTCGCGGCGTGGAAGGTCTTCGATGTCATCTTTCAACCGTTGTTCATGGTCGCCGTCAACCTCCTTTTCCCAGGCGTTCGTTACGGTTAGCCATTAGATTGGTCCCGCCTCTCTCTTGGAGTTGCTGTGGGTACTCTGATCTTTGGCATCGTGCTCTTGTTCGTCGGGCTGATCGTTCGGGCCTCGTCCAAAACCTTGGGATCGTCGGGGAGCCGGACGGCGGGCCTCGTGGTGTCCCTCGTCAGTGTCGTGTTGATCCTCCTGGGCGGGTTCACTCTCCTGTCGTCGAGCGTCAAGGTCATCGACGCCGGGTCCGTCGGGGTTCAGCATGCCTTCGGAAAGGTCGCCCCGTTGCCGTTGCTCCCGGGGGTTCGGTTCGTTCCACCCTGGTCGGAGGTCGAGCGATACTCAACGCGGGAAGAGCAATTCCCGCAGGCCACCGAGCAAGCGGAGCAGATGGACGCCCTCTCGAGCGAACAGATGGGCATGAAAGTGGACGCGGCCGTCCGGTGGCAGATCGACCCCGCCCAGGCCCCCAGAATCTTCATCGAAATCGGCGGCGAAGAGCAGATTCACGCGGTGGTCATGAATGCGATTCGTAACGGAGTTCGCGACGGGATGTCGAAGTTCACGATCAACGACATCAATCAACGGAGCCGAGTCGCCGACGCCATGAAGGACGAAGTGGACAGTGCATTGGTGACGCGGCCGCGGGCGGGCGGCGAGCCATTCCGGATCGCCACGATCACGGCGTTCTTTCTCCGCAACCTGCAGCCCCCCGAGCAGGTCGTCAATGCGATCAACGGCAAGATCGCTCAGGAACAGCAGATTCAAACTGAAAAGCACCGGGTCGAGGTGGCCCGATTGCAATCGGAGCAGCAACGGCTTCTGAACCAGACCTTGACGCCGGAAGCGTTGATGAAGCAGTACTTGGAAGTGCTCCACGACATGAAATCGTCGAGCAATCTGGTGGTGTTGGTCCCGACTGAGGGCGGTGCTCCGCTGTTGGACCTCGCGGCGCTCCGTCGCAACCTCAAACCGGCTGGACAGTAGCGCGCTACCGGTTGGTGGGCCTGGGGTCGGAACCTGGCGGCGACTTCGGTCGCCGCCATTCGCGCCAGAGGCCGGCGAGGCCCAACGACACCAAGCCAACCGCAACAAACATCAAGCCCGAATTGGGGCCGACTGGCTGGTTGGTGAGCCCGCACGTCCCGGCCAGGAAACAGTCGGGCGCCGGGATGGCTTGGAGCAGGGTAAAGACCATACGGACAGGGAGGGATTCGAACCCTCGGTACCGTTACCGGCACACCGGTTTTCGAGACCGGCTCCTTCAGCCACTCGGACACCTGTCCTCAGAGCGGCATAAGATAAGGCAGCGATAGGGGTTAGCGGTAGGGGACTGGGGCCTCACCGGCGATAGTCGAGCGGCGGGTTCCGGTCGCCAATTCGGTTTTGGTAGACGAATCCGTTTCGCCGCTGGTCGAATTCCGCCTTGGCCCGCACCAGATGGCGAGGATCGGCGAAGAGTTCGATGGTCGCGAGGGCCATCGACTTGGCCGCCACCATCATACCCTTCGTTCCAATCGAGGTTCCACCGGCGGCCACGGCTTGCCAACTATGGGCCGCGGTTCCGGGGACCCAAGTTGCGGTGGCCAGTTGGACGGTCGGCACCACCCAACTCACGTCCCCGACATCGGTCGACCCGCTTGAAACCCCGGTTTCTGGTGCAAGGATCCCCTCCTCTGATCCGAGCGGCGGAATCGTCCCGATCAGGGTCGATCGGATCGTCTCGGCGAACGAGCGTTCATCGGGCGAGTAACGGACCCCGCCGGCTCGTTTGAGGGCCAGTTCGGCGAGGTCGGCCAGATAGTCGTTTGGAAGGGTGTTGTAGACGGCGTTGACTAGCTCCATTTCCATGGTGGTGCCGGTGCCAAGGGCAGCCCCTTTGGCGGTGCTGACGATCCGGTCCCAAACTCCATCAAGAATCCGCATGTCGCTGTGGCGGGCGTAGAAATAGCTCTCGGCGAAGTCGGGCACGACGTTCGGTGCCTTGCCGCCGGATGTGATGATGTAGTGAATCCTGGTTTCGGCCGGGACATGTTCACGAAGCAGATTGACCATGGCGTTCATCGCTTCGACCGCATCGAGCGCCGACCGCCCCTGCTCCGGTGCGGCCGCCGCATGAGCACTGATGCCCCTGAATCGGAACTTGGCCGAAACGTTGGCCAAGGTCGTCGCCTTGGTGACCTGATTGACATCGCCAGGATGCCAGGCCACCACCGCGTCCACATCAGAGAACAGGCCCGCACGGACCAGGTAGACCTTGCCTCCCCCGCCCTCCTCGGCCGGCGTGCCGTAGAAGCGGATCGTCCCGGAACCATGTTGCGACACCAGCCACTCTTTGACGGCGATGGCCGCAGCCGCCGAGGCGGTCCCGAACAAATGGTGACCGCAGCCGTGACCGGGGCCGCCGTCGACGATCACCTTCCGAGTTGGGATCGCTGCTTGGGACAGCCCCGGCAAGGCGTCGTACTCGCCGAGAATGGCCAGGACGGGCTTTCCGGATCCGTACGTGGCCACGAATGCGGTCGGCATGTTCGCCACGCCCGCCTCGATCCTGAACCCCGCCGTTCGAAGTTGTTCTTGGAGTAGGGCGCTGCTCTTGGTTTCCTGATATCCGACTTCAGCAAAATTCCAAATCTGCTTGGCCACCCCGGCGTAGGCCGGAGTTCGGGCATCGAGCGAGGCGAGCAGCGCCTCGGTGCCGGCCCGCGAGGATTGGCCGGCCGCACTGGCCGCCCACAGGGACAGGACGGCGATCAACGGGCACCGAGGCGTCATTCGTGGCTCACGGGTTGTCAGGAAGGAGCAATCTGGCTGGCTATCGACGGACTTGGAAGAACCCCCGCAACAACGCCGCCGATTCGGCCGCCAAAATCCCGCCGATGACCTCGACGCGGTGGTTGAGCTTGCGATGGCGGAGGAGGTCGCCGACCGAGCCGGCCATTCCGGCTTTGTCGTCGTATGCGCCGAAGACGACCCGTCCCACTTTGGCGAGGACGATGGCCCCGGCGCAGTGGGCGCACGGTTCCATCGTCACATAGAGCGTCGCGGCGGGGAGCCGGTCAACCGCCAGCGCCGCGAGGGCCCGCCGGATCGCGAGGACTTCGGCATGCGCGGTGGGGTCTCGTTGGCGGACCGTCTCGTTGTGGGCCTCCGCGACGACCGCGCCGTCGACGACGATGACCGCACCGACCGGCACTTCCCCGTCGGCGGCCGCCAGCTCCGCCTGCCCGAGGGCGCGCCGCATCGGTACGGCGAGGTCGGGCCGCTCGGCGGGTTCAGCCACCGGTCGCGACCTGCGGTCCTGGGCGTTTTCCGATCCGGAGCTGGTCGCCGTCGCGGGTGACCGAAACGATATCGCCAGGCTGGTAGGAGTCGGCGAGGACCGCTTGAGCGATTGGGTTCTGGAGGAGGCGCTGGATCACTCGCTTGAGAGGTCGGGCGCCGAACACCGGATCGTAGCCACGTTCCGCGAGGACCTGTCGGGCATCGGCGTCGATTTCGAAGCCCAACCCTTTGGCCGCCACCATCGTGGCAAGGTGGACGACCTGGAGGTCGACGATCTGGGCGATCTGCTCGAGGCCGAGGGGACGGAAGACCACGATATCGTCGACTCGATTCAGGAATTCCGGGCGAAAGTGATTTCGGAGCTCGGCTCGGACCTGTTCTTCGATCCGAGCCCACTCGGGGCCGCCGATGAACTGGGCCCCGTCAACGATCGCGGCGCCGCCGAGATTGGATGTCATGATGACCACGGTGTTTCGAAAATCGACGACCCGGCCTTGACTATCCGTCAGCCGGCCGTCATCGAGCAGTTGCAAGAGAACGTTGAAAACGTCGGGATGGGCCTTCTCGATCTCGTCGAAGAGCACGACGCTATAGGGGCGGCGGCGGACGGCTTCCGTGAGTTGGCCACCCTCCTCGTACCCGATATAGCCCGGCGGGGCCCCGATCATTCTGGCAACCGAGTGCTTTTCCATGTACTCCGACATGTCAAGGCGGACCATGGCCCGCTCGTCATCGAACAGGAACGCGGCCAAGGCCCGGGCCGTTTCCGTCTTGCCGACGCCGGTAGGTCCGAGGAAGATGAACGAACCGGTGGGCCGGTTGGGGTCCTGAAGCCCGGCCCGGCTTCGACGAACCGCGTTGGCCACGACCCCCACGGCCTCTTCTTGGCCGATGATCCGGCGGGTAAGCTCAGCTTCGAGGTGGGTCAATCGTTGCCGGTCGGATTCGAGCATCTTGGTCACTGGGATGCCGGTCCACCGGGCGACAATTTCGGCGATGTCCTCCGACCCCACCTCTTCTTTGAGGTACTTGGCACTCCGCTGGATCAGGGCGAGGCGTTTCTCCTCGTCACCGATCGCCGCCTCGAGTTTCGGGATTGTCCCGTAGCGAAGTTCGGCCGCCTTGTGGAGGTCACCCCGACGGCTCGCCTGCTCCACTTCGTTTCGAAGTTGCTCGATTTCCACCTTCTTGGTTTGAAGAAGATGGATCGCGGCCTTTTCGGCCTGCCACTGGGCCTTCATCCCCCCGGACTTTTCCTTGAGCTCGGCGATGTCCCGCTCGACCCCCTCGCGGCGTTCGATCCCCGCCTTGTCCTTTTCTTTGAGCAGGGCTTGACGCTGAATTTCGAGCTGGAGGATCTTCCGTTCCACCTCGTCGATCTCGAGCGGCATCGAGTCAATTTCAATTCGAAGCTTCGACGCGGCTTCGTCGACCAAATCAATCGCCTTGTCCGGCAAGAATCGGTCGCCGATGTACCGGTCGCTCAGGGTCGCCGCGGCCACCAGCGCATTGTCGGTAATCCGAACGCCGTGATGGACCTCGTATTTCTCTTTCAGCCCTCGGAGAATCGCGATGGTATCCTCGACGCTCGGCGCCGCCACCATGACCGGCTGAAACCGCCGTTCGAGGGCCGCGTCCTTCTCGACGTGTTTCCGGTATTCGTCCAGCGTCGTCGCCCCGACGACGTGAAGTTCTCCGCGAGCGAGCGCGGGTTTGAGAAGATTGCTGGCGTCGACGGCGCCTTCGGCGGCACCGGCGCCGACGATCGTGTGAAGTTCGTCAATGAAGACGATGAAGTGGCCTTCGGCCTCAGTGAGCTCCTTGACCACCGACTTGAGTCGTTCCTCGAACTCGCCGCGATACTTGGCGCCGGCCAGCAAGAGGCCGACATCGAGAGCGATGATCTCCTTTGACTTGAGACTCTCGGGGACGTCGCCCGAGACGATTCGTTGGGCGAGCCCTTCGACGATCGCGGTTTTGCCCACACCGGGCTCGCCGATCAGCACGGGATTGTTCTTGGTGCGGCGGGAGAGGACCTGCATGACCCGGCGGACCTCTTCGTCTCGGCCGATGACGGGATCGAGCTTTCCAGCCCGAGCTTGCGACGTGAGGTTGCGGGTAAAGCGCTCCAGCGCCTGATAGCTTGCTTCGGGCGACTGGTCGCTGACTCGGTGGCTTCCCCGGACCCCCTCAAGCGCGGCGCGCAGGTCGTCGCCATTGACCCCAAGCCCGGTGATCAACCCCCGTGCCGAGGTGCCCTTTTCTTCCACCAGCGCGAGCAGTAAGTGCTCGGTCGAAACGTAGGCGTCGCCAAGGGTCTTGGCGTCTTTTTCGGCCCGGGCGAACACGGCGTGCAGCTCCCGGCTGACCGTCGGCTCACCACCGCCCGACTGGGTTGGAAACTTGGCCAGGTCTCGTTCAATCGCCTCGCCTAACGCGGTCAAGTTGAGGCCCGCCTTCTGGAGCAACGGCTGGACGACACCCTCGGGCTGGCCGAGGAGGGCGGCAAAGAGATGGGCATCGTTGACGACCGGATTCCCGCGTGCCCTGGCGGCGGCGATGGCGTCACGAAAGGCTTCTTGGCCTTTAATGGTCAGGCGTTCGGGGCGGATCATGGCGGCTCCTGGCCTCAGGGGGCTTTAATTCACCACGGTCAAAGCAAGTCGAGTACCGAAGCCGTCTGCCGAGATGGCAGCGCTTGGCTAGCGTCGAAACCGACGTCCGGTGGGATCTCGGTAGGTCAAGCCCTGACGATCACCCCACTCCAGCAATGGGATGATGAATTTTCTCGAAAGGCCCCCGAGACGTTCCCGGAGCACCGCAGGAATGATTTCGGCCCCAACTTGATCGGCGGTGACCGCTGCCCGAAACTCCGCGAGCGCTTCGGTGCTGAAGTAACGGTGACGTTCCACCGCTGCGATGGCGCCGGCTTCGACGGCCCGCTTCAGGAGGCCGGCGAGGTGCGGCAAGCCCATGATCCGACTGAGCTCCTCGGTATCCGGCGGTTCGAGCCGGGCCGCCTGGAGCAAGCCGATCAACTGCTCGACCCCCTCCGCGGCAACTTGAGAGCCCTGGAACCCCGGGAGAGCCGCCAAACCTTCGCGCTCGATCAGTTTGCCGCGGCTCCGAAGATCGTCGACCAGCGCCCCTGCCAGGGCCTCTGGCGCCTTGAGGCCTTGGCGAAGGGTCTCGGTCGATAGCCCGGGGGAATCCGGGTGGATTCGGTGGAAGGCGGTGAGGGCGCCGAGCGCGGCGCCTTCGAGGTCAGCGATGGCGGCCAGGTCCACCAGCCGCCCGGCCAGCCGGGCGGCCTTGGCTCGTTTGGCGAGACGGGCGGTGTCCCGTGGCGCTGTTCCGAGGAGGAATGGGATCGCCGCCTCACTCAGCCCGAATCGTCTTCGAGCCACGAGGGCGTCGAGCCGGGGCCCCGGGTCGGTCCGATCGAGGCCCCCAGGCCAGGTGGACCTCGGTTCCGGCGTCGGATCGACTACCCATCCCCCGCCGATGGTCGCTGGGGGGCTGTAACTCCGCAAGACGAAGCGATCACCGCCTCGAGCGACGATCGGCGTTTCGAGGACGAGACGGGCGAGTCCGGTTCCGCCGGGCTGAATCGGAGCCAGGGGGGCGACCCGGGCCAACACCTCGGCGGTGCCCAGGTGAACCCGAACCCGGGATCGGGACCGGATCGTTGTCGGGGCCGAGGCGAGCAGGTCGACCGCGACATCGATCCGCGAGGTCGGGATCCAGCCGGCGTCGGCGCCAACCGCCACCTGTCCCCGACCGACCGCGGTCCGGTCGACGCCGACCAGCCCCAACGCGGTGCGAGTGGAGGGCTCCGTCTGAAGGCGTTCTTGGCCGTACGATTCAATCGACCGGAGTCGAGCGACCCGGTCGCCGGGGAGGAGCCGAACCGACTGGCCCAGTTCAACCCGGCCCGACCAGGTCGTGCCGGTGATGACCGTCCCAACTCCCGCAACACTGAAGGCGCGGTCGATCGGCATCCGGAACAAGTCCTCGTCGTCCCGGGTCTTGGCGGCACGAATCCAATCACCGAGGCGGGAACGAAGCTGGTCGATCCCGCGGCCCGTTTGGGCCGAGACAATGGCCGGGAGCTCGAACCGAACCGACGATCGGGCCAGGCGAGTCATAACGTCGGCGACGACCAGGTCAGCCCAATCGGATTCAACGGTGTCGGCTTTGGTAAAGACCGGGATCCCGGCGGGCACTCGCAGTTGTTCGAGAATCGCCAGATGTTCTTCGGTCTGGGGTCGAGGGCCTTCGGCCAGGTCAATGACCAACAAGACGAGATCGATGCCCGAAGCGCCCGCCACCATGGTGCGAATCAGGTCTTCGTGCCCAGGCACGTCAATCAGTCCGGCCGGCGGCAGGCCCGGCAAATCGAGGGGGGCGAAGTTGAGATCGATGGTGATGCCCCGGCGCCGCTCTTCGGCGAGCCGGTCCATTTTTCGGCCGGTCAACGCCGTGACGAGCGTCGACTTGCCATGGTCAATGTGTCCCGCCGTGCCGATGATCATAGACCGGCGTTCCATCCGGCGTCGGCCCAGAACCCGAGTGCGGGCAACGCGAGCCCCTCGGCAACGTGGTGCCGGAGGTAACGCTCGAGGAGGCGGCGATGGGCGGCGAGATGGCGGCGATCGAGCCCGGGAAGATCGCCGTGGCCGTGAACCATCGCTTCGAGGTCCTCGACGTCGCGGCGGGTCAACCGGCTGGTCTCAGCGGTTTGGGCGCACGGCTGACAGAGTACCCCTCCGAGCGCCGGCGAAAATGGGACCGCGTCCTGGTCCCGGGAAACCGGAGCGCCATCACGAGCACAGGTCCCCAAGGCCGGCGCGAAGCCGAGTTGTTTGACGACGCCCCAAATCGAACGGAGGCCGACCACCGCTACCGCGCTGCTGGGCACCGCCTCGACGACATCAAGTGAGTGGCGGAAGAAATCGTAGGTCTCGACCTGGCGTTGGTGGGTCGAGAATCGGAGCATCAATTCTCCAAGGACCGAGGCGACCGCGTACCGTTCGATGTCGCCGGCGAGGCCGGTGTGGAGGCGGGCGATGTCGAACCCTGTGAGGGTGTGGAGGTCCGAATGGCGGGCCAAGATGATCGCGGCCGTCCCATCGGAAAGGACCTGCAACGCGGCTCCGAATTTACTCTTCGGGCGCCGGGCACCTTTGGCGATCACGCTGACGACGCCGAGTTCCCGGGTGGCCAACCGGGCGATTTTCGAGGTTTCTCCGTAGGGGATGGTCGACAGAATCGTCGCCATAGTCTCGAGGGGTGCCATCGGGGCGCGACCGGCCGACCGGTCAGGTCAGTTCGTCGGGCCGGAAACCAACCCGGATAGCTGAACGAAGGTCAACGCCACCGGACAGGCGCCGAGGCCGAGGTTCCGCGATTCCGTGAGGTCGGCGCGGAAAATCCGAAGACGTCCACTCGGCGCCGAAGAACAATCGCCGCCTTCGATCGCGTAGATGCGCCCTTCGCGGTCGACCGCGGCCGCCACGATGTTGTTGCCGAGGATCCCGTCCCCCGCTCCGCGCACGACCCGGCGGGTCCGGGTGTTGAACTCCATCAGCCCGTCCGGGACGGAGGCGACAAAAAGCCGCTCCGACCCGTCGGAGGTCACCGCGGCTGGAAGAAACCCAAACCCTCCGAAGCTGCCGACTTCCGCCCGCTGGATTGGATCGACGATGGTGAGCCGCCCTGCCAATTCGGCAGCTGGGTCACCGGCATTGATCACGTAAATCAGACCATCGCCGCCAATCGCTGCCGAGCGGGCATTGCCTTGGCTCGGAAGCGGGATCGAATCGAGCCCGGCCGCGCGGGTGTTCGCTTGGGGATCGATCACTGTGAGCCAGCTTGGGCCCAGAGAGCAAAGGCCCGCGGAACATGGGCCGATGTTCGCATTGACCACGAAGAGACGCCCTCGGGTGAGCAGCAGATCCCGCGGGTAACGCCCGACCGCCACGCTGGCGGTGTCGCCGGTCTCGATGTCGATGCGGGTCACGGTGTTGGTGCCCGCATTGGCGACGTAGATCAGGTCGTCGGTGACCATCGTCACGGCAACCGGCCGGCTGCCTGACGCCAACTTGATCGTCCGGCGAACCTGTCGAATGAGCAGGTCAAGCACGATGACTTCGTCAGCGGCCCCGCCGGCGACGACCGCAATCTGGCCGCGAGCGGCCACATCCGCGGCCGTCGTTCCGGTCGGGCCTAACGAGATCTTGGTCGGCGTCGCGGCCGCCGCGACGAAAATGAGGCTGACCGTGTTCTCGCCCGCGTTGAGCACGAGGAGCCGCTCCTCGGGCGGTTCGGCCGGGGGCGTCGTGGCGGCGCAGCCGACCAGAGCCACAATCGGGGCGACGAATCGCAGGGTCTTCAGGAACGGCGACATCAGGAGAACGATACGGAAGCGGGGGGCCGGTGGCAACCGGGTCGATCACGGCGTGGGTTGGCGCCGCTTCGGGGTGACGTGGGGCACCCCAAGGACCAGGGAGACGTCGACTGGCCACCCGAAGACCTCCGCCAGTCGGCCCGGTGTCAGGACCTCGGCAGGGGTTCCCCGGGCGGCGGTGCGACCCTGATGGAGGAGGATGATTTCGTCCGCGAATTGCGCCGCGAGGTTGAGGTGGTGGGTGACGACCACGCCGGCCAGTCCCCCCTGGACCAACTCCCGGATCAACTCGAAAATTTCCATCTCATGGCCGAAATCGAGTGAGGCGGTCGGTTCGTCGAGCGCGAGGAGCGCCGGCTCCTGCGCCAGGGCCCTGGCAATCCGAACTCGCTGCCATTCCCCGCCTGACAAGGTGTCGATCCGACGACCGGCGAGATTCCCGACGTCGGCCCGGGTCATTGCCCGGTCAACGGCGGCCCGGTCCTCGGCGGACAAGGCGGCGAGCGCGGTGAGCCTCGCGTAGCGGCCAAAACTGACCACCTCCTCGACCCGCCAGGCGAACGGGTACTCCTCTCGTTGAGTGACCACGCCGATCATCCGGGCTCGTTCCCGCGGCGACCACGCCCCGATCGGTTGCCCCATCAACTCGACCCGGCCGCAGTCGAGCGGCACCGACCCGAGTAAGGCACGGAGCAACGTCGTCTTGCCCCCACCGTTCGGACCGACCACCGCCACCAGCGAATGAGGCTTGATTTCGATGGAGACGCCCGCCAACGCCGCCGCGGGGGCGCCCGGGTAGCGGACCGAAACGTCGCCGCCAATCAACACGTTAGGCCAGGGTCCGACGAAGCAACAGGGCGAACAAGGGAACGCCGATCAGCGCGGTGACGGCGCCAATCGGTAGCTCCGCCGGTCTGAGCACGGTGCGGGCCACGGCGTCGGCAGCGACCAATAGAGTGCCGCCGGCCACGAAAACCGCCGGCAGCAGGCCGCGGTGGAGGGGGCCAAGCCAGCCCCGAACCGCGTGCGGCGCCACCAGCCCCACGAAGCCGATCATCCCGCTCACCGCCACGCTGGCGGCGGTGAGCATAGCGGTCGTGACAAAGACCAACGCCTTGGCCCGTTCGGTGCGGATGCCCAATGCCTGCGCGGATTCGTCTCCCAACGACAGCAGATCGAGCATCCGATTGGCGCCGGCCAAGAATCCGAGCGGGATCACGGTGTAGGCACAGAAGACCGCAACCGAAACCCAGTTGGCGGTCCCGAAGCCGCCCAGCAGCCACAGAAAGGCATTCCGCAGCATCACCGCATCCGACATCGTGAGCACGGCGATCGTGATCGCCCCGCAAAACGACGAGACCACGACACCAACCAAGACCAGGACTCTCGGTTCGAGGCGGGCGCCCTGCACCGCCGCCACCCCATACACCAATGCCGACGAGGCGAGCGCGCCGGCAAAGGCGGCCGCCGGAATGGCCCAGAGGCCTGAGAGGCCGAGGGCGATCGCCGCGACCGCCCCCAAACCGGCCCCCCCAGAAATCCCGAGGAGATACGGCTCGGCGAGTGGATTCCGAACCAGGGCCTGCAGCGCAGCCCCAGATACGCTGAGGCCGCCGCCGACCAGAAACGCCAGGACGATCCGGGGCATCCGAAGATTCCAGAGAATCAACCCGATCGGACTGGTCGGCTGGCCGAGACCTCGGATCACTTGATTGAAGGACAACGGGACCGCGCCGACCACCAGCGCCATCGCGGCGACGACCACGGCGAACCCCACGACCATCCAGTGCTTCATCGGAGTCGAGTCGAATCGAGTGAAGCCGTCAGCTGCCGGATCGCCGCCCCAACCCGGGGGCTTGGGCGGTCGAAGAGCGAACCGCTGACCCGAAGGAATCGGCGCTGACGGACCGCCTCGACCGTTTGCCATTCGAGCCGGGAGGCGAAGGCCGGCTCGTCCTCGCCGGTGACCAGGAAGAAGTCGGGATTGCGATTCGCGACGGCCTCAATGGACACCACGAACGATGGCTCAGGACGGTCCTCGAACAGATTGACGGCGCCAGCCAGGCGAATGATCTCGTTCAAGAACCCCCCGGCTCCGAGCGTAATGGGCGGGTCCTGCCAGGTCAGCACAAATACCGTTCGGCGAACGGCTGGGGCCATCGTGGCGGCGAGGATGTCGGTCCGGACCCTTTGGATCAACTGGTCGCCCAACGCCGGTTGGCCGACGGCTTGAGCCAACCGGGTGGCGCCGGTCTCGAGGTCGACCAAGCGATTGAGAGCCAGTTCGATGACCGGGACACCCAGGTCGCGGAGTTGGGCCACTGCTTGGGCATTGCTCGCAGACTGGTAGGCCACGACGAGATCGGGCTCTCGGGCCGCAATTGCTTCAACATTGGGAGCGAGCCCGTCGCCTACCGACGCCACCTCAGCGACGGCGGCGGGATAGTCGCACCACCGAGTTCGCCCGACCACCCGGTCGCCGAGTCCCATGGCAAACAGCAGTTCGGTGGCCGCCGGGATGAGGGACACGATCCGGGTGGCCGGCTTGGTGAGCGTGGTCTGAACGCCCGCATCATCCGTTAAGACGACGGAGGCCGGAGCCGGAGCATTCCGGCCGCACCCAACGAGGGCGATCGACAGGGCCAGAGCGACCCGGGTCACTGACCCACCCCCCCGAGGGTTGTGGCCGGAAGGCCGCGGCGACGCATCAGGAACCAGGCGCCGCCGAACAGACCGATCCCCGCGAGCGCCACCAGCCCGGGCAGGACCCCCGCCGGGAGGGTGGTTCGCGGCAGCCGGATCGTAAGAGGCGACTGTTGCCCTTCGCGCTGATATCGCCGAAAGGGCCGGCCTTCGAACATTTGGGAATCTCGAACCCGCCACCCAGCCGCGACCGGGCTCAGGCCTGGCTCCTCGATGAACAAGTCGACCGAGTCGATCGGGCCCAAAAGAACCTCAATACTCCTCTGGTCCTTTCCGATCTCGTACTGAATGAGGAGTTCTTTCTGCCCGGGCGAGATCGGTGCCGTCACGAAGACCGTATCGTTCCGGAAGGTGACGGCCTCGCCGGAAATTTGTGACAAACGAGCGTCGCCAACTTGAGGCTCCCGCGCGCCCTCCGGAACGAGCGCGTGCCAGGTCGGTTCAGCGGAATCTCGGCCAACCCGGGTCAGCGTCCCCCGATTCTCGATCCCGAACCAATCGACCACCGTGCGTCCCCCGGTGGCGTCAGGCGCTCCGATGACCAAGGTGCGGCTTCGGGTCACGACCGGCACGGTGGCCGAGGTGTCGTAGACGATGAGGACCAGGCCGGTGTCCGGCTGGGTTGTCTTTGCGGCCAAAGGCGCTGAGAAGTACTCAATGCCGGCGTGGCGGGCACTGATCAGGTAGGTCGCGGCTCCGTCAGCCTGAAAATCGAAGGAGAACCGGCCCAGACCATCGCTCAGGACGGTGTCGATCGGCCCCTGAGAGGTTACCCCGATCCGATGGAGCACGATCCGGGCGTTTCCGGCCGGTATGGACCCGGGCCGTTCGACGATGCCGGTTACCCGGATCGGTTGGGCCTTTGCCGCGATGGGCGCGGCGAGGATCAAGGCCAACCGAAGGAGCCGGCCTCCCGTCACTGTTGAAAGCGTCCCAGATCCTGCGGGTCCAGCTTGGCAAGAAACTTCTTGAGCTGGTCGGGGCCCGGCTCAGGCGGGCCGCTCCCTGGCCCGGAGGCATCCGCCTCGAGAACGTCATCACTCGCAAAGATCGGCGCATCGGTCCGAAGGGCCAGTGCGATCCCGTCTGAGGGTCGCGCGTCGACTTCGAAGATCTGCTCCCCGCGGTAGACCAGGAGTTCGGCCAAATACACTTTGTCTTTGAGACCGGTGATGGTAACGCGGCGGAGCACCCCGCCCAAACCAGTCAGGATGCTCTTGAGGAGGTCATGGGTCATTGGGCGAGCCGGTGTTTCGCCCCGGAGCTCGAGCGCAATCGCACTCGCTTCCGGCGCCCCAATGAAAATCCGCAACGTGCGGTCGCCGGCCTGCTCTTTCAGCAAGATGACCGGGGAGTTCGTCGATCGATCGATCCCCAGGTGGGCGACAGTCATCCGGACCATGCCGCGAACGTCGTCTCAGGCCTTGGCGGCCGTCAAGAGATCGCGGACCTTGTTGGTCTCCTCCCACGGGAATAGGCCGACGCGCTTCCCTTCGACCTTGACGGTTTTCGGCCGCCGACCGAAGTGTCCGTACGCCGCCGTCGGGCTGTAGATCGGGCGGCGGAGTCGGAGCGCTTTGATAATCCCGGCCGGCGTTAGGTCGAACACCTCGGCTACGATCCGTTCGAGCTTGGCATCGGGGATGATCCCGGTTCCAAACGTCTGGACCATAATCGACACTGGTTGCGCGACCCCGATCGCATAGGCGACTTGAACCTCACATCGGTCAGCCAATTTGGCCTCGACGATGTTTTTGGCGACCCAGCGAACGGCGTATGCCGCTGAACGGTCGACCTTCGAGGGGTCCTTGCCACTGAACGCTCCGCCGCCATGCCGGGCCATGCCGCCGTAGGTATCAACGATGATCTTGCGCCCGGTCAGGCCGGCGTCGCCATGGGGGCCACCCACCACGAACCGGCCGGTCGGGTTGACGAGGAATTTCGTGCTCCGCGATGCGAACCCGGCCTTTTCGAGGATTGGTCGGATCACCTCGCGCACGATGGTGTCTTTGATGGTGCTGTGGGCGAGCACCCTGCGGCCCACTTGCTCGGCATGCTGAGTCGACACGACCACAGTTTTGACCGCGATCGGCCGATCGCCTTCGTATTCGACCGAGACTTGGGTCTTGCCGTCCGGACGAAGCCATTCGATCTCTTCGTGGCCGTCAGCCCCTTTTCGGACGGCGGCGAGCCGCTCGGCGATCCGGTGGGCTAAGGTGATTGGCAGCGGCATCCGCTCCCGGGTTTCGCGGGTGGCGTATCCGAACATCATCCCTTGGTCGCCGGCGCCCTGCTCCTTGGTCTTGGTGGTGTCGACCCCCATGGCGATGTCGCTTGACTGCCGGTCGATGGAGGTGAGGACCGCACAACTCCGGGCGTCGAAGCCGAACGAGGCGTCGGTGTACCCAATCCGCTCGACCGTGCTGCGCACGATCTCCGGGATATTGACGTAGGTGTGGGTTGTGATCTCGCCGGCGACCACCGCCATGCCGGTCGTGACCAGGGTCTCGCAGGCAACGCGGGCAGCGGGATCGCGGGCAAGAATCGCGTCAAGGACTGCATCGGAGATTTGGTCCGCCACCTTGTCGGGGTGCCCTTCGGTGACGGATTCCGAGGTGAAGACGTGCCGTTTGGCGCGGGCCATTGAGGATTCCCTGCAGTTTGAGAGTGTTCGGGAGCGAGATCTGCTGACAATACTAGCCGAGGGCGGCCTTCGGATACAACTCTTACATCCCTAGAAGTCGTTTGTCGACATAGCCTTGCGCGGCAGCTCGAAGAATGGATCCGGCCTCCCCGGCGGTCGCGGAAGCCAGAGCCTTGGCCGCGGCTTCTTGGCAGATAGCCGCCGGGACCTTCCGGACCAACCACTTGATCAAGGGCAAGGACGGCGCCGCGACGCTCAGGGTATCGTAGCCCAGACCGATCAAGAGAATGGCTCCGAGCGGCTCCGACGCCATCTCGCCGCAGACGCTGACTGGAATGCCGGCCGTTCGGCCGGCCTCTCGCACTTGGGAGAGCTGCCGTAACACCGCGGGGTCGAACGGCGTAAACCGGCCTGCGAGGTAGGCACTGCCGCGGTCGATCGCCATGGTGTATTGAGTCAAGTCGTTGGTCCCGACGCTGAAGAACGCGGCCACGGCGGCAAACCGATCCGCCATCACCACCGCCGCCGGCGTTTCCACCATAACCCCGACTTCGAGCGACCGAGCCGCCCGAATCCCGGCCGCTCCCAAGTTGGCGGCTTCCTCGGCAATCATCGCTTTGGCTTCAACCACCTCATCGACCCGCGTCACCAGCGGGAGCATGACCCGGATGTGCCGTTCGGCGGCGATTCGCAACATCGCGCGCAGTTGGGGACGAAAAATCTCCGGTCGGTCGAGGCAGACCCGAATCGAGCGCCACCCGAGAAACGGGTTGGCTTCCGGCTGGGTTTCGAACGCGGCCGGGAATTTGTCCCCGCCGAGGTCGTAGGTTCGAATCACGACCAGCTCGGTGGGGAATGCCGCGCCCACTCGGCGAAAATACTCGAGTTGCTCCTCCTCGGTCGGCACATGGGACCGGCCGGTCACCAGAAACTCCGTTCGGAGGAGGCCGACGCCTTCGGCCCCATACTTGACGGCCAAGTCGATTTCCTCAGGCAAGTCGACATTGCTCATCAGGGTCAGGGCGAAGCCGTCGGGGGTGACTGCCGGCTGACCCGTCGCGCCCTCCAATTCGAGATCGAGCTTGTGCCGTCGAGTCGCCTGAGTCCGCGCGACCTCGAGCTCTTCGGGGGTCGGCTCGATGATGATCGTGCCGGCCTGGCCGTCGATCAGGAGCATGTCGCCGGCTTTGATCCGGTCAAAGGCCCCGGCCGCCCCCATGACCGCGGGAATCCCGAGCGAATGGGCGAGAATCGCGGCGTGGGAGGTCCGGGTTCCTTCTTCGCTGACCAAGCCGAGGAGGTGATCGCGGTCGAGTTGCACCGTCAATCCGGGCGAGAGTTCGTGGGCCACCACGATGGCGTGTTGATCGTCTCGAATCGAAGCGAGTTCATCATCGGTGCTGCCCATGAGCACTCGAAGAACCCGGATCTGGGTGGCCGAGAGATCGGCGAGCCGTTCCCGCATCCGGAGATTCGAGGTTCCCGAGAACGCGACCCGGAGTTCGAGGGCCTTGAATTCGAACGCGGTCTCGGCGCTGAGGTTGTTCTCTTGAATCAGCCGCTCAACGCTGGCAAGAAAATCCTGATCACGGACCATGAGGATTTGGGCCTCGAAGATCTGCGACTCCTCCAGCCCCGCTGACTGGAGCACCCGTTCCCGAAGCGTGTCGAGGTGGTCGGCCACCGTGTCGGCCGCCTCGTGGAGCCGACGGATTTCCCCCGCCACTTCCTGAGGCCGGACCGAGCGATCGGGGACGTCCGGAAATCGCCAATCGAGGACGACAGCCGGCGCGAGGGCCAGGCCGGGCGAAACGCCGATGCCTCGAATCAACCGGGGGTTCGTCACGATTCCCCGAATCCGGATTGGACCAACGAGACGAGGGCGGCGAGCGCCGCCTCCGCGTCGCTACCATCGGCGCGAATGATCAACGAGCTGCCACATTCGGCCGCCAGCATCATGACGCCCATGATGCTCTTCCCGTTGATCGAGGTGCCGTCTTTGACGACCGCGATCTCGGCGCTGTAGGCCGCGGCGAGCTTCACGAATTTGGCGGCTGGGCGGGCGTGAAGCCCGAGCGGATTGACGATCGCTACCTGCCGTTCGATCACGCCGCTACCTCCCGTTCCAAAGAAGAACCGCACCCATCGCGACCAAGGTGATCTGCCGGGCCGTCGGGACCCGGAATCGTACCCAGGCGGCCAGGATCCCGCCGATGAGGCCGAGCGCCGGAGCGGCCCACCAGGGGAGCGGCCCGGCCGGGACGGCCAGCCACTGGAACAGCGGCGCCATGGCCGATCCGACGAGGAAGCCGGCGAGGAGACCCACGCGGCGGACTTGATCGGTCAGCCCCGACGCTTTCAGAGCCGCGGACACCTTGAGGCCCGATCGGAGGCCCAGCCTGAGGCCCCAGACGGTCACGTAGAGCCGGACCATGGCGTAGAGCAGCACCCCGAGCGCAATCGCCGGCGTCCCGGCGCCCCGCGATACGGCGAACAACATCGCCGCCATGACGGCCGGCACCACTCCGATCCAAAAGAGCTGATCGCCTAACGACCCGAGCGGCCCAGCCAGCGCCGTCTTGAGCCGTTGGATCGTCCCGCCCGGCACTCCGTCGATTTCGGCCCGGGCGGCGGCCCCAACGGCGATCCCCGTCAAGTAGGGGTGGGCATTGAAGTACTCGCTCGCCCGGCTTGCCGCCGCCCGATACCTCGCTGGATCGCCGCGGAGCGGCTCGAGCAGTGGGAGGGACGCAAACCCCACCCCCACACCCTGAAGTCGCTCGTAGGTCCATGCCGCCTGGACGATCAACAGCCGGAGGGCCGCCCGCCCCTCGCCCGCTACCAAGTGAGTACCACCGCGAGGCCGGTCCCGACGCCGGCCAAGGCCCAACGCCAGCGGTGGCCGGACCGGGCACTCGTCGTGGCCCCATGGGCGACCGCCCACCCGGCCCCGCCTATCGCCACGACCGTGAGGGCGATACCGGTATCCCCGGTTGCCACCCATCCAGCCCTCCGCACCGCGTAGGCAACAGCCACCGCGACCACCCCGACCACCAGGCTCCGGACCGCATCATGTCCGAGTCCGGCCCAATGAACCCGTTCGACTGCCTGGTCATCGCCGCCGGTCAATCGCTCCGCGTTGGCCCGCAGGGTCCTGGCATTGAGGCGTCGGGTCATCGGCAACGTCGCACCCGCGAGGCTGGCGAGGCCCAGGCCGAACCCGGTCGCGATGCCTAACGTTTCCTGCCAAGGCCCCGTCCCCGCCACCATCACCGCCGCGACTGTGGCCGCTCCAAAGTCCGGATACCCGGAGCTGCCCACTGGGACGACGTCGAGGGCAAACATCTCCAGCAACGCACCCACCCGAAGCCCGTTTTCCGGATCACCAAGCAGCCAACCAGCTCCGGCTCCGACGACAAGCGGGCGCGACAACAGGGCTTGGAGCAGGCTGGCTAAGTCGAGCCCCGCGAGGGTGGCCCACCCAATCAAACCGGCGACCACGAGCCACTCGATCGTCACCGGTGGAGCGCCGCCAACGGCACCGGCGCCCGGGTCGGAAGGTCTTGCGCCGACACTTCAACACCGGTCGCCTCGACGGCATCCAGCTGGGCGAGTTCCTCGGCCGTGAGATAGAGGTAGCGAAGGTACTCTCGCCGGCCCGGTCGGTCGTGAATTCCACCGAGGTTGACCCGAACGATGGCCTCGGGACAGCGCCGGGCGAGGGTCACCATCGTGTCGACCGACCCCGTCAATACCAAGGCGCGGCCGGCATCCGCCCCCAGCGTCCGGATCCGGGCGGGGGCGTCGTCCGGCGAGAGAAACTCAATCGCAATACCCTGCGGGACGGCCATTTCATACAATTCGCGTTCGAATTCGCTCCCCGCCACGTCGCCGTCGACGAGAACGATTCGATCGACTTCGAGGGGGCGCCCCCACCCGATCACCACCTGCCCGTGCACCAGTCGATCGTCGATCCGTGCGACCACGATTGCCATCAGCGAGCCGAGATCGCGTTGGTGCCGGTCTCGATCGCCCGATGGCCGGCGGCCTCCGGGGACATCTGGCGATGGAAAACGAAATCCAATAGCATCGCCAGATTGACTCCGGTGATGACCCGGGTCCCGGCCGCGCCCGACAATCGTCTGGCCGCCGCGAAGAGGCACGATCCACTCGGCATGTCGACGAACACGACCGACGGGCGATTGTCGACGGCGGCGACAATCCGATCTTCGAGCTGCCCGCGGTCGCAGCCGGTGTTGGTGACCGCCACGAGCGCGCCCTGAATGCCGCTGATTTCCTCCACGGCCGCGACCAGGGCGCGACCGAGGTCGCCGTGACAGACGACCACTCCTCGGAGCGCCCCCGTCACTCGTAGTCCTCCTGGAGATATTCGCGCAGCCCCCGTTGGTCCTTCATCCGCTTGATCAAGCGATCATTGAAGACCGCGGCGCTGTCGACCCCGGCCATCCGGAGGAGATGATTCATCGCCACGACTTCCGAAATCACCGTGAGGTTCTTTCCTGGGTTGAGCGGGACAATGACCTTCGGCAACTTGACGTCGAGGATCGTGGTTTCTTGACGAGCCAATCCAGTCCGGTCGGCGTCAGGCGCATTGGTCCAATCGTCGAGATGGACGATCACTTCAATCCGCTTTTGTTGCCGGACCGACCGGACCCCAAACAACATTTGAACGTCGATCAGGCCCACGCCGCGGATTTCCATGTGGTGAGCGGCGAGCTCATGGCCTTGTCCGATCAAAAGACCGCTGCCCCGACGGGTCGCGATGACGACATCATCGGCCACCAAACGGTGCCCCCGCTCAACGAGGTCGAGGACGCACTCACTCTTGCCGATCCCGCTTCGCCCGGTGAACAAAAGGCCGACCCCGTACACATCGGCCAGGGACCCGTGGAGCGTCGTGCGGGGGGCGAAGGCGTGCTCCAAGATCGGCTTGACCCGGCTATAGAACAGGGCTGTCTTGAGTTGGGTTCGGAGGACGGGAATTCCGCGCTCTCGGGCCGTGCTGACCAAAGGATCCGGGGGGCTCTGCCCTTTGGTGATAAACACGATCGGGAGGTCGAAGCTAAAGAAGGTCGCAATGGCCTGTCGGCGGCCGGCCTCGTCCAACGACGAGAGGTAGCTGATTTCGGTCTCGCCGAGTACTTGCATTCGGTCGGGAACGAATCGGGCCGTGTACCCCGCCAACACGAGGCCGGGGCTCGCGATGTCGGTCTCCGGTAGCGCCCGATCGAGCCCGATCTCGCCGGTCAGCGACTCGAGCTCGAGTAGGTCGCCTCGCCGCCCGAGGAGGTCGCGTGCGCGCAGCGTCATGGCATGTCGTCGGCGGCGTGGCGTTCCCGCCGCAGACCGGTGGTCACCTTGTCGAGCTGTTTCTTCAGTTTCTCCTCCGCCCGGTCCAAGGCGGTGCGGTGATCGCCCTCGACCGCGGTCGCCACCAGCCAGCGGCCCCCCGGCACATGCAGCTTTAGTTCAACGACATGCCCTTCGGCCGTGAGGTCAAACACCACACCTCCCTCGATCGCGTGAGGAGGGAAATGCGCCAGTCGGTCCATCACCGCTTGGGCCCGCACCTTCAACTCGTCTGCCACTTCGCAGTGGCGCGCGGCGAACGCACTGTGCATGGATCAACTCCCTTGATTGCCTGATTGCCTGACGATGTTCTCCAAATGGCGGAAGGTGGCCTCCGCCGCATCGTCCCAGGTCCAGCGTTCAGCTTCGGCCCGTGCCGCGGCCCCGATTCGATCGACCAAGGCTCGGTCCGACGCCAGATGCAACATTCGCTCCGCCAGGCGTGGGACGTCTCCGTGCGGAACCAAAAACCCCGTCCGGTCCCGGCGCACCGAGTCGCGGAGGCCGGGACTATCGGATGCGATGGACGGGGTCCCACATCCCGCGGCCTCCATCACCGTAATTCCCCACCCTTCCTTTGGCGACGGGAACAGATTCGCCCAGGTCGAACGGAGGAGGGTGACTTTGGTCGCGTCATCGACAAACCCCAAGAAACGGACCGCGTCTCCGAGCCCCAACGAAGCCGCGAGCGCTTCGAGTCGAGGACGATCGTCACCACTCCCCGCGATATTCAGCGTGATGTCGGCTCGAGTCTGACGGACCAACGCCAGAGCCCGGATCGCATACTCTACCCCTTTGTAACGCTTGAGCCGCCCGATGAAAAGGAATGACGGAGGGGTGGTCCGGTCAACCAGGGGGTCGATGGCGAACCTGGCGGGGTCGACCCCGGGATGGATGACCGTGATCCGGTCGGCCGGGATGCCGCGGGCCACCAAGTCATCGCGGGTACTCTCGCTAATCGCATGGAAGAAGGATGACCGGTATGCCCACGGAATCAAATACTCGGCCGCCACGACCGCGGTGGCCATCGGCAACGGGGCCTCGTGAAACGCGGTGATACCGAACAAGTGAGGTACGATCACGCACGAGGGAATCGGCGCCAACCGGGCCAAGCACAGGGGCAATTTGTTGATGTCCTCCATGAGGACGTCGTACCGGGCTCGCCGGAGCGCCGCCCGCACCGCTCCCCGGCCCCGGTAGGCGAAGGTCAGCCGGCCGCCCACCCGTTCGACCGCCACCCCTCGGACCACGCCGCGCGGACTGGCGCCCGCCCACCCGGAGCAAATCAGGTCGACCTGGTGGCCGGCCGCCACCACCCTGCTGAATAGCTCGAACAGGTGAATCTCGGCGCCCCCGGCCTCGGGGTTGTCGAGATCCTGCCAGTTGACGAGCAGGATCTTCACAGGCGTCCGAGGGTCCGCGCGACGCGGTCAAGCACGCCGTTGATGAACCCCGGAGACTGGGCGGTTCCAAACCGATGCGCCAGCCAGAGGGCCTCGTCGATCGCCACCCGCGCGGGTACCTCGGGCGAGGACAGTTCAAAGACCCCCAGACGCAGGATGTTGCGATCGACGACCGCGAGCCGATCGAGCTTCCAGTGCTCGGTGGCATTCTCGAGCAACCGGTCGAGCCGCGGTTGGGCGCCCTGCACCCCGGCGGCCAGCCGTTCCGCGAAATCCATGACGAGAGGCGCCGGGCCGGTCAATCGGGCGAGGCCCGGTACTACATCACTCACGGCTTGGGCATGGGCCTCCGCGGCGTAGAGCAGCTGAAGCGCCCGGGCTCGGCCTTTGGTTTCAGTCCGAAGCATTTACGCCCTCACCAGCTGGTGGAGAACATCCGCGGTCCGAAGCGCCGCCTCGGCCGCCTCAGCCCCTTTGTTGCCTGCCGGTCCGCCGGCCCGGTCCGCCGCCTGCGACGCGGTATCCACGGTCAAGAGCCCGAACCCGACCGGGACCCCGGTGGCCCGCGCCGTTTCGCTTAACGACCGGGCGGTCTCGCCGGCCACAAAGTCGAAATGAGGGGTTTCCCCGCGGATCACGGCCCCGAGGGCCACGAGAGCGGCATACCGGCCGGACCGGGCCAGCACCGCGGTGGTGACCCCTAGCTCAAAGGCGCCCGGAACCCAGACGACATCGAGTTGATCGGCCGGAATCCCGGCACCGGTGCAGATCGAGAGCGCTCCCTCAAGAAGGCGGGAGGTGACCCGTTCATGGTAGGCGCTGACCACGATGGCGATCGCACCGACGGCTCGAAGCTGACCACGATACTGGGGCATGGCTAATGTCCGATCAGGTGGCCGAGTTTGTCTCGCTTCGTGGCGAGGTAAGCCCGATTCTCGTCCCGCGGCGGGAGCTCCAGCTGCACCCGTTCGACAATCGTCAAGCCATAGGCGTCAAGACCGACCACCTTTCTGGGGTTGTTCGTCAACAGGCGAATCGTCGAGAGCCCCAAGTCACGGAGAATCTGAGCCCCGATCCCGTAGTTGCGGAGATCCGGCGCGAACCCCAACCGCTGGTTGGCCTGGACCGTGTCAGCGCCGCGATCCTGGAGCTCATAGGCCCTTAACTTGTTAAGCAGTCCAATTCCCCGCCCCTCCTGGTCGAGATAGACGATGATACCCCGCCCCGTGCTCACCACCTGGCGCATCGCGGCGTCCAGTTGGTCGCCGCAGTCACACCGGAGCGAGTGAAACACGTCGCCCGTCAGGCATTTGGAATGCATCCGGACGAGCACATCGGATGCCCCGTCGACCTCGCCATGGACCAAGGCAACATGCTCGGACTGATCGACATCGTTGCGGTACCCGACGATCCGGAAGGTGCCGGCTTCCGTTGGAAGCTCGGCCTCGGCGATCCGATGGACCAGCCGTTCATTTCGGAGCCGGTGGGCCACCAACTGTGCCACGGTCACGAACGTCAAGGCGTGTTGCTTGGCAAACGCCGACAGTTCCGCCCGGCGAGCCATGGTGCCGTCCGGGTTGAGGATTTCACAGATGACTCCGGCGGGCGCGAGTCCGGCCAGTCGCGCGAGGTCGACGCTGGCCTCAGTTTGACCGACCCGCTGGAGCACCCCACCGGGCCGGGCTCGGAGCGGAAAGACATGGCCGGGTCGGCGAAGATCAGCCGGCACCGTGTCCGCCTTTAGGGCGACGTGAACCGTCTTGGCCCGGTCGGCCGCGGAAATGCCCGTGGTGACCCCGAACCGACGTTCCGCGTCGATGCTCACCGTAAAGGCGGTCCCCATCTCCTCGGTGTTGTCCTGGATCATCTGGGGCAGGCCCAGTTGATCACACCGGTCGGGCGTGAGCGTCAGGCAGATCAGTCCTCTGCCATGGACGGCCATGAAATTGATCAGGTCGGGCGTGACCAATTCCGCCGCGCAGACCAAATCGCCTTCGTTCTCCCGCTCTTCGTCATCGGCCACGATGATACAGTGTCCGTTACGAAGGTCTTCGACGGCTTGCTCAATGGTTCCGAAAGTCATGTCCTTGCCGTTCCGCCGCCGGCCACCATCGCCGCGACATATTTGCCGATCAGATCACCCTCGACGTGAACTCTGTCGCGGCGTTGAAGTGCGCCTAACGTGGTCTGGGAAATGGTATGGGGCACCAGTGAGACCTGGACGCCTCGTCCCGGAGAAACCGCGTTGACCGTCAAACTGACCCCGTTGACCGTGATCGATCCGAGGGGGATGGACACTACGGCCACCGTTGGTGGCACGACCAAATCGACCAACCAGGCATCGCCCTGCCAACGGGTAGCCCGGACCGTGGCGACTCCATCGACATGGCCTTGCACCAGGTGTCCCCCCAGCCGGTCGCCAACGCGGAGGGCCCGCTCCAGGTTGACCCGCTGGCCAACCGTTGCATTCCCCAACAAGGTCCGGCCGACCGTCGTGGCCACCACGTGAGCCCGGAAGCCGCCCCGGATCTTCCGAGCGACGGTCAGGCAGGCCCCGTCGACCGCGATGCTTTCCCCAACCGAGAGGGCCCGATACGGTGCCGCGATATCGAGATCGAGGCCGCCCGCCGATTCGGCCCGAATCCGGACGACCCGCCCCACCGCCGTCACCAAACCCGAGAACACCCTAACGCCGATCGAACATGAGCAAGGTGTCTTGGCCCAGTGGACGCCGCTCGGTCACGACCCATCGTTCGGCTTGGAGGAGGGACCCCGCGTCGTAGCCCCGGGTCGCCGGGACGCCTCCGTCGCCGAGCCACACCGGACTGACGATCCAGGCGAACCGGTCGATCAAGCCGTCGGTGAGGAGCTGACCGGTTAAACGTCCGCCGCCTTCGATCACAATTGAGTCGATTCCGTGCTGCTTGAGTCCCGTCATGGCCGCCGGCAGCGACCCGCCCCGAAGGACCGTCACCCCCCGCTCCGTCAAGGCCGCGGCCTCCGACGACGCGATTTGATCGCTGACGACGATGGTGGGTACCTCTCGGGCTGTCCGGACCAAGTTGGAGTCCCAACTGAGCTTCCGACCGCCGAGGAAAACCACTCGGGTTGGGACCTGCCGTGGGTCGACGACGCCTCGAACGGTGAGCATCGGATCATCGACTTGGGCGGTTCGTCCGCCGACCCCGATCGCGCCGAACCCTGCTCGAAACCAATGGACCCAGTCGCGGGCCTCGTCGCCCGAAATCCATCGAGAGTGCCCGGCCGCATCGGCAATCCGGTGGTCCAAGGTCGTCGCCAACTTCACGGCGACGAACGGCCGAGCGCCGGGCTGGAAGGTGCGAACGAAGATGGCGTTCTGGCGCTCGGCATCGGCCAGCGACAATCCCACCTCCACCTCAATACCAGCGGACCGAAGTCGTTCGGTTCCGCCGCCTTGCGCGGGATTGGGGTCGGGCATCCCAACGACCACCCGCCGAACACCCGCGGCGGCGATGAGATCGCAGCAGGCGGGCTGTTTGGCGGCGCGACTACACGGCTCTAACGTGGTCACCAACGTGGCGCCACGCGCCCGGGGGCCGGCAGCAGCCAGGGCGATTGACTCGGCATGAGGCCCGCCGTACTCGCCGTGGTACCCCTCCCCGACGATCAGGCCGTCCGCAAGAATGACGGCCCCGACCAGCGGGTTGGGATGGACTCGCCCCCAGCCTAGGAGGGCCAGTTCGAGTGCGCGTTGCATGGCAAGTGCTTCGGTCACGCCTACAGTTTAAACCCGAGGCCCACTCCGCCGAAGAACCGGCCTGATTTCGGGTTGTGGGCTTCGAATACCGTCGGGACCTTTTCGTCCTTCCCGACCTGGAAACCACCCTCCAACGAGACCCAAAGGGTCCGTCCGATCGGGAGGGCGAGGTTCACGACCGTCAGGAGTCGCATGGTCGACAGGGTCGAGTCGGCCCGGGGGGCCGGCAAATGGGTGGTCTGGTTTCGGTAGACCAGCGAGTAGTTGCCCTGGATTAGATCAGCGCCCGCCCCGGCCGTCAACTCAAACCCGGACAGCCGCTTCCCGACCATCAACCTGGCATTGATCGCCGAGACGGCCAGGGTGTAGGCGAACTGACTTTCCCCGCCCACGTCGCCGAACGTGAACTTGGGGAAATCGCGCCGGCCGATGTTCAGGCTGATCGTCGGCATCGGCCCCTTGGGTTCGACCCCGATCCGAATCCCGTAGCCGAAGCCGAGGGCCAAGCCTTGGAGGGCCCGGGTATCCGGGCTGAAGCGAAGGAAGGCGGTGGCTCCCATCGGGACCAAGATCATCGAGCCGAGAAAGTCCACCGTCGCCGCCCCGATCGGCAGCGTCTTTCGGACCAATCCGAGGCGAACCTCAAGACTCGGCACCACCAGCGGAAGGCGGCGTGCGGCCGGCACCGTGTCCGTCGTCCCGTCGAATTCGGACGCCGGAAGGATCGCGCGAGCATAGTTGCCGCGGAAGGTCAGCGCGAGGTCGCCGAATCCCTTCCCACCAGCCGCGCTCCCGATACTCGGATTCCCGCCGCTCGCACTGAGCGAGACTGCCGGAAGCATTGAAGCCATCGCGTCGTACCCGGCCCGGCAGACTCGTTTGGACGCCCCGGTTTCGGCGTCACACTGGTGGGGCACCACAGCCGGCGGCGTGGTTTGGGCGGCGAGCGCGTGAGGGCCGTGGAGCCCAACCAAAGTGAAGCCGAACCAACAAGCCCATCGCCTCACCGAGAACCCCGCCTGGCAGGATCGTTAGGTGAATCGCACTCCGCGTTGCCCGTTGCGGATGTCGCCGGCGATCCACGTCGTGATGCCCACGGACCGGGCCGCCTGGCGAACCCGATCGACCGCCCCCGCTGGAACGGCGACGAGCAAGCCAATCCCGAGATTGAAGACCTCGCGCATCTCGGCTTCCGAGATCCGGCCGGCCTCCATCAGGAACGTGAACAACGGCGGCCACTCCCAGGACCGGGAATCGATGACCGCCTCGACTGTTGAAGGCAATACCCGGACCAGGTTGCCGGCGATTCCGCCCCCAGTGATATGAGCGATTCCGTGGACGGCATCGAAGACCGGCTGGAGAGCGTCGAAGTAGCTTCGATGGACGGCCAGCAGGGCCTCGCCGATCGTGGTTTGCAGCTCCGTAACCTGTGTGTCCACCGAGAGTTTCAGGCGTTCGAAGCAAACGTCCCTGGCCAAGGTGTAGCCGTTGGTATGGAGGCCTGACGACTGGTAGCCGACCAGCACGTCACCGGCGACAATCCGGTCGCCGTGGAGAGCGGCAGTTTCCTCCACCACCCCGACAATTGTTCCGGCCAGGTCGTAATCGCCGGGGGCGTAAATGTCCGGCAGGGAGGCGGTCTCGCCCCCCGTGAGGGCCATCCGATGTGACCGGCAGCCCCGGGCGACCCCTTCCACGATCCCGGCCAGCTGCAATTCGGTGAGGCCGTTCGAGCCGATGTAGTCCTGGAAGGCGATCGGGGTCGCCCCATGGACCAAGATGTCGTTGACTGAGTGGTTGACGATATCCTCGCCGACCGTATCGAAGACGCCCGCCATTTGGGCCACCAGGACCTTGGTGCCGACGCTATCGGTGCTCATAACCAGTACCGGCTGGCGAAAGCCGGTCGGGATTCGGATCATCCCCCCGAACGCCCCCACCAAGCCGACTGACAGCTCGGTCCTGGTACTAGCCACCGCCTGGCCGATCCGGCGTTTGGCGGACTCGAGGGCCTTGAGATCGACCCCGGCCGCCGCGTATTGACGATCGGTCACGACAGTGGCTCGGCCGATGGGACGTGGGTCAAATCGACAAAGGCCTGGACTCGGTGCTGGAGGGCGGCGAAATCAACGCCCTCGAACCCTCTGATGCCAAACCCCTGGACCGCGAACGATCCCGTCGCCGCTCCGTAAATCATGGCCCGTCGCAACTGATCGGGCGAGGTCGAGTCGACCCGGGCGAGGTACCCCATGAACCCCCCCGCGAAGGCGTCGCCGGCGCCGGTTGGATCAAAGACCTCTTCCAAGGGATAGGCTGGCACGTAGAAAGTCCGCTCCGGCTCGACCAACAAGGCGCCATACTCTCCCTGCTTGATCACGACCCGCTTCGGTCCTTGAGCCAGAATCCATCGGCCGGCTTTGTGGATGTTCCAGTTGCCGGAGAGTTCGCGGGCCTCACTGTCGTTGACGAGAAGAATGTCGACCTTCTTGAGCAATGCCATCAACTCGGGGCGCTTGCCTTGAATCCAATAATTCATGGTGTCGCACACCACCAGTCTCGGACTCTTGATCTGGTCGAGCACGTCAAGCTGGAGCACCGGGTCGATGTTGCCCAAGAAGATGAACTTGGTGGCTTGCCATGCCGGCGGCAGCTTCGGGCGAAAGCTCGCAAAGACACCGAGACGGGTCTCGAGCGTTTCCCGACTCTGCAGGTCATAGCTGTACTTGCCCTTCCACCGAAAGCTCTCCCCAACGGCTCGTTCAACGCCCGACCAGTCAATCCCCCGAGGCGCCAATCGGTCCAACTCCTGGGTTGGATAGTCGCTCCCGATGACCCCGACCACCTTGACCGGGGCCAGGAGCGAGGCGGCGACGCTAAAGAAAACCGCCGAGCCGCCCAGCGCGTCAGCGGTTTCGCCGAACGGGGTATGAATAGAATCGAGGGCCACACTGCCGACCACAAGAAGCGGCATGCTACATCCGATCCGGGGCCCGCAGCCCCAACAGGTGAAGTCCGTTTGCCAGGACGACCCGAGTTGCCCGAGCAAGAACCAGCCGAGCGTCTTCGATCTCTTTCGCCTCCCCGAGCACCCGGCACTGGTGATACCACCCGTGGGTCATTCGGGCCAGCTCCTCCAGGTAGACCGTGATCCGGTGCGGCTCGCGAAGCGTAGCGGCCCGGGTCACGACCTCCGGAAACTCGATCAGCGCCTTCAGGAGCTCAGTGTCCTGCGGCGCGGGCAGGGCGGCCAAGGCGGCCGTCGTCCCGACCGACTCCGGCGTTCGTTCGGCGACTCGGAACAGGCCGGTCATCCGCGCATGGGCCATTTGGACATAGAACACTGGATTCTCGTCGGTCTGTTTGGTCGCCAGCTCAATGTCGAACACGAAGGGGGTGTCGCCCCGTCGCATCAGGAAGAAGTACCGGGCGGCGTCGACTCCCACCTCGTCGAGGAGATCTCGAAGGGTGACGAAGTTGCCCGCCCGTTTCGACATCTTTACTTCTTCGGTACCTCGGACCACCCGAACCAACTGGACCAACGGCACCTCAAAACTCTCGCCCGGATGCCCGAGGGCCACCAACACCGCTCGGAGCCTGAGGATATAGCCGTGGTGATCGGCACCCCATACATCGATCAAATGATCGAACCCGCGATTGAACTTGTCGACGTGGTAGGCGATATCAGGAGCCAAGTACGTAAAGCTGCCGTCGCTCTTCCGAATGACCCGGTCTTTGTCGTCCCCGAACCCGGTCGTCCGCATCCAGCTGGCCCCGTCCTGTTCGAAAAGCAGGCCTTTGGCATCGAGCAGCCTCAGGGCCGCAGCTACCCGGCCGGAATCATAGAGCGACTGCTCGGACGTGTGAACGTCGAACCGGACCCCGAAATCTCGAAGCAGTTCGTCTTGTTCGATCCGCTGGCTCGCCAGCGCGAAGGCCCGGCAGACCGCAATCGCCTCGGCCGCCGGCCGATCCGCAAACCCCTGTCCTTCCTGCGTCAAGAGTGCGGTCGCGGTGTCGACCAGGTATTCGCCATGGTACCCACCTTCCGGCACCACCCCGCTCCGCCCCACGGCCTCTTGGACCCGAGCCCAGAGGCTCAACGCCAACTTGTCGATCTGTGACCCGGCATCGTTGATGTAGAACTCGCGGACCACCGAGTGCCCAGTCCACTCGAGAAGCGCCGCAATGCCGTCGCCTAACGCCGCGCCGCGGCCATGGCCCACGTGAAGCGGGCCGGTCGGATTCGCGGAGACGAATTCAACGTTGATCCGACGGCCTGCCCCGCCCCCCGATCGGCCATACCCGGGTCCGGCCTCGATCAGGCCGGTCAGCTGGTGGGCCAGGTTGTCTTGGGCGAGCCAGAAGTTGATGAAGCCGGGGCCGGCAATCTCGGTCTTCGCAATGACCCCGGCGGGAAGCGCCAATCCCTGGACGATTTCCCCCGCGATCGCTCGTGGATTTCCCCGCCGGAGTTTCCCGACCACCAGCGCCAAATTCGTCGCAAAGTCGCCGTGGAGCGGGTCGCGAGGTCGTTCCACGACAAACTGGGCTTCCGGCGCCCCCAGGAGGCCAGCGATCCGCTCCAGCTCCTGACGAAGAACCTCGCTCACTCGGTGGCCTTCTCAGGAGATTTCTTCTTGGTTTTGGCCGGGACCTCCCCAGTCGCCTTCGGGGTTGGATCGCCGCTGGCGGAGGCGGCAACGGCCGGTGTCGGCGGCACGGCCGCTGGCGGCTCCCCGGAACCGGCGTCCTTCCTCGGTCCCTTCCCGTCTTTGCCGTAGTCGGTGATGTAAAACCCGCTGCCCTTGAAGATCAGCGCCGCACCACCCGAAATAATTCGGGTGGCCTTGGCCCCACAGGCCGGACACTTCGACTTCGGCCGTTCCGAGATTCTCTGAGACACCTCGAAAGCATGGCCCTTGGCGCACTGATATTCGTAGGTTGGCATTGTCGTTTGTCGGAGACTGTAAGCAAGTATGGCGCACAAACTTAGCAGCGACGGCCGAACCTGAACAAGACGTCGATCCGCCCCGCTGGAGGGGCGGTCAGTTCGGCGGTGGCACCTTCACTGCCGAAGCCAGCTCAGGAATGCCGACCGTCCCGACGGTTGTCGGGTTCCCAGTGACGATCCGACGAAGGTAGCCAACTTGCCCCAAGTGGAATGCCAGGTGGGTGGCGAGGTGGATCAGGAAATCACCGGTCGCGATTCGGTAGCCCCCGACGGCTTCCGGGAAATCGGCCGCCGCATCAATCGGGCGACCCCCTCCGAACGCGGCTCCGACCGCGGCCCGCGCCGACTCGAGCTCCGCCACCAAGCGATCCCGCGGCCAGTCGCGGGCGGCGAACTCCGCCGGCCGATCTCGGCGGTAGTCGGAATCGCCTAACCGGGCCCCGACGAAATGACGGAGATTGCCGGCGACGTGAAGGGCCAAGGTGCCGGCCGAGTTTGTGATGCCGGGTCGGAGTGCCCAGACCGAAGCATCGTCGGGAAAGGCCACAAGTTCCCGCTTCAGCGCTTCGACGTCCCGGACCAAGATCCGGTGGATCCACTCGATATCCATCGCCACTATCCGATCGCCACTAAGGTGCTTCGATCGATCAGGTGTCCACCCGCGAACGTCTTGACGACAACCGGCAGTCCAACGCCGGATAAGCGGGCCTGCTCATTCCGAACCGATTGAGCCGGGAGGAATTGATCCCGGTCCCCGACGGCCAGCAGTACGGTGCCGCTTCGCAGGCTGCTCCGGAGTCGTTCAAGGTCAAGATCGGGGGGCACCGTCCCACCCCACAGGGCGAGTCGGCTGACCACTTGGTGGCCGTACGCGATCCACCGCGAAGCGGTCGCGGCGCCCTGAGAAAACCCGTGGACTTCGATTCGCGGCCGGGGCGGAAATGTACCGACAACCTCATCGGCGACCTGGTCGAGGTACCGGACGTAGTCTTCGATCTCGCCTTCCCGATCCTCTTTGGTCATCCACGACGCGCCCACTCGGCGAGCGTCCTTTTCATCGTAATACGACCGGGATAAGGCCTCCGGCGCGACGATCAGTCTGCCGGGACGCGCCACCGGCTCGAACCACTTGAGGAAACTGGCCGCGAGCTGGCTGTACCCGTGGAGGACGAACCAAATTTCCTCGGCACCTGCCCGCTCGCCGATGGTGTAGTACCGGGCGCTCCGCGGCACGACAACCCGATGACTCGGATAACTCAACTGGCTCCTCCGTTAGGCATGGTACACTCCCCAGACACGCCGCAGGGCGTCGCTGATTTCGCCGATCGTAGCTCGGGCCCGAACCGCCTCGAGAATCCCGGGCATCAGCGGGTCGGTTGATCCGGCGGCCTGTTCGACGGCGCCAAGCAATGCCGCCACCTTGGCACCGTCCCGACGGGCTCGACCGTCCGCCACCGTCGCCCGTTGGGCCCTTTCGAGCTCAGCGAAGTTCGGATTGGTCATCATAGCCGGCGGGTCGTCCGACGAGAATCGATTGACCCCGACGACGACAATTCGGCCGTCCTCTTGGGCCTTTTGGAATTGGTACGCCGCCGTGGCTATTGCTTCCTGATAGTAGCCGGTTTCCACCGCTTTGACCGCCCCCCCCATCGCCTCGATCGCCTCGACAACCGCCAGGGCCTCGGCCTCGATCCGGTCGGTCAGGGCCTCGACGTAATAGCTTCCCGCCAGCGGGTCGACGCTCCGGTTGAGGCCGCTTTCGTAGGCCAGGATCTGCTGGGTCCGAAGAGCCAGCGTGGCGGCCTCAGGGGTGGGCAGGGCCAACGCCTCGTCATACCCGTTGGTATGAAGCGACTGGGTCCCACCGAGGGCGGCGGCCAACGCCTGCACCGTCACCCGAACCACGTTGTTCAGGGGCTGTTGAGCCTGGAGGGTGACCCCGCCGGTCTGGGTGTGAAATCGGAGCTTGCAGGTCGCGTCGTCGGCCCCGAAGCGGTCCCGCGCCAGACGGGCCCAAAGCCTCCGGGCGGCTCGGAATTTCGCCGCCTCCTCAAAGAGGTCGTTGTGGGCGGCAAAAAAGAACGAAAGCCGGGGCCCGAACCGCTCAATCGGCAGCCCCGCCGCAATGGCCCGCCGACAGTACTCGAGTCCGTTCGCGAGCGTGAAGGCCACTTCCTGCACCGCCGTCGAGCCGGCCTCCCGGATATGATAACCGCTGATCGAGATTGGATTGAACGCCATCCCTTCGTCGACCACGAATCGGAAAATATCGGTGATCAGTCGAAGGGAGGGCTCGGCCGGAAAAATGTAGGTCCCCCGGGCGATGTACTCCTTGAGGACATCGTTTTGGATCGTGCCGGACAGCCGGGTCCGGTCGATCCCTTGCTCCTCGCCGACCACGACGTACATCGCAAGCAGGATAGCCGCGGTCGCGTTGATCGTCATCGAGGTCGAGACCCGATCGAGGGGGATGCCCCGGAACAGGATCGCCAGGTCGTCAACCGTGTCAATCGCGACCCCGACCCGCCCGACCTCGCCGGTCGCCATCGGATGATCGGAGTCATAGCCCATTTGGGTCGGCAGGTCGAACGCGGTGGATAGTCCGGTTTGGCCGGCCGACAACAACACCTGGAATCGCTGGTTGGTCTGCTCGGCGGTTCCGAAGCCGGCGTACTGGCGCATCGTCCAGAGCTTCCCCGTGTACATCGTCGCCTGGACCCCGCGTGTGTACGGCCATTGGCCCGGTTGGCCGACATCGCCATCCCAGTCCTTCGGTCCCACCAGCGGCTTCGAAGGAACCAGGCTCGGATTGCCGATGGTCACGAGGCGGACTCCGTCTCGGCGAGGATCGCGGCCACGAACTCGACATCTCGTTTGGATCCGATCACCAGGGGGACTCGCTGATGAAGCGCCAACGGCTGGAGCCCGAGGATCCGGCGCCGCCCGTCGGTGGCGGCCCCGCCGGCCTGCTCCGCGAGCATCGCCATTGGATTGGCTTCGTAGGTCAGCCGAAGTTTGCCGTTCGGATTCTTGGTATCGGCCGGATAGAGGAAGATCCCTCCCGCGATCAAGTTTCGATGGAAATCAGCGACGAGCGAGCCGATATATCGGCTGTTCTTGCCCTTGATTCGCTCGGGCATGTCGCCGTGTAGTCCCCGCACCGCCCGCTGAATGCCCTTGCTCCACCGGCCGAAGTTGCTCTCGTTGACGCTGTAATACACCCCGACCTCTGGAATCCGAAGATTCTCATGAGAGAGCAGGAACTCCCCGATGGTGGGATCAAGTGTGAATCCGTGAACCCCGTGTCCCGTCGTGTAGACCAGCATGACGCTCGAGCCGTACATCACATAGCCGGCCGCGACTTGTTTTGCTCCGGCCTGAAGAACGTCGGCCAATGTCCCCCGGCCAGTGGTTGATTCCCGCGGGTAGACCGAGAAGATCGTTCCGACGGAGGCGTTCACGTCGATGTTCGAGGATCCGTCCAGCGGGTCAAACAGCACCGCGTATTTTCCCGACGGCCATCCGTCCGGAATTGGAATGAGATCTTCGTCTTCCTCCGAAGCCATGACACAAACCCGTCCGGTATGGCCCATCACACTGGTCAGCGTTTCGTTGGCGAGGAGGTCGAGTTTCTTCTGCTCCTCACCCTGGATATTGGTACTGCCCGCGGTGCCGAGGACGTTGACCAGCCCGGCCCGCCGAATCGAAGCGGCGATGATCTTGGCGCCCAGGGCAAAGTCGTACAACAGGTTGGAAAGCTCCCCGGTGGCCTCTGGATGGAGCTGCTCCTGCTCCAGGATGAAGCGCTCGATCGTAACAATCGGTCCGCTGAAAAGTGCCATAAGCTGGTTCGGCTCGTCAGAAAATTGGAAAGGTGGTCGCTCGGCCTCGGCCCCGCACCCGCATCCCGCTGTCGCCAACGTCGATCGTCACGGTCCCCTCGGTGTCGGTCCGCCAAACCGACGCACCGCTGGCCGACAACCGCTCGAGCGTCGGCGGGGCTGGGTGGCCATAGCGGTTGATCCCACTGCTGACGACCGCCACTCGGGGGGTCAACCGGGCCAGCCATGGCGCCCCTGTCGCCCCGCGGGACCCGTGGTGCCCAACCTTCAGCACGTCGGCCGGTCCGATTGCCCGCCCGATCTGCTCCTCAACCGGAAGTCCGGCGTCGCCGGAAAACACCGCCGCAAACGGACCGCTCCGCACGACCAGTACGACGGAGTCTTCGTTGAGGTCTTCGCCCCATCGATTCCACCCGACGGTCGGGTGGACGACCTCGAGCGTGACTCCGTCAACCTCGATCCGATCCCCGCGCCGGAGCGGACGCCACGTGACTCCGGCCGCTAGGAGCTGATCGAGCAAATCGCGATAGGTCGGCTCGGCGGTCAGAACACCCGGCTCAAAAACCCGATCCACCGTGACTCCGTTCAGAACGTCCGCGACACCCCCGACATGGTCCCGATGGGCGTGCGAGAGGATCATCGCGTCAAGATGCCGGATGCCCCGGCGGCGGAGAAACGGCAGGATCACTCGTTCGCCGGCGTTGCCCCTGAGGTCGACCGGCCCGGCATCGATCAAAACCCAATGGCCGCGAGGGGTCTCCAGTAACGCCGCATCGCCCTGACCCACGTTCAGAAAATGTAACGTGAGCCGGGAACCGGCGTGAGGCTCCACCAGAACCGCGCCCAAGCTGGCGACGGCCAGCAGCGCCCCGCCCAACGCCAGCCGGCCCGCTGCCTCGGCGACCGGGTGCCGGGTCCCAAACGACCAGGCGACCCAAACCATCACTCCGACCGCCGCCGCCGCGGGCCAGCCGCCGGGCGCAAACGACAAGGCGGCCCCCGGAACCCCCGCGCCCCAATCCGCCAGAAACTCGAGCCCCCCTAGAAGTGCCCCGCCGGCGGTCGCGAAGGCGTCCGCGAGTCCGGGAAATGCCGGGGCGACGATCAGGCTCATGATCACCGCCGGCACCGCGACCGCCGCCAGTGGGATGGCGACGACATTGAGCCCGATGCCGATCAGCGCCACGCTACCAAACGCAAAGGCCGTCACGGGCGCGGTGGCTACCGTCGCTCCGATTGAGCCGGAAACCATCCGGCAATAGGGTCTTCGACTCAGCGCCCGATCGCTCCACGCGGTCGCGGCCGTGGCACCCCAAAGCGCCAGCCCCGACAGCCACGCCCCGAGATCGACCACCGCGAACGGGTCGAGGGCCACCACGACCAGGAGAACCGTCGCGAACAACGGGCCGGCGGCCGGTGCCCGCTGCCGCCGTCGCTCGATCGCCGTCACAATTGCCAGAACCGTGGCGCGGAGCGCGGGAGCCTCGACCCCGATGAAGCAAACGTAGGCAACCACCAGCACCGCCGCGACCGCCTCCGCGTGTTGCCGCAACCCTGCCAGTCGAGCGATCAGGACGACCCACCCCCAGATCAGGCCGACGTGGAAACCACTGATTGAAAGCAGGTGAATCAGCCCGGACCGGGCAAAGGACTCCGATAAACCGCGGTCGATCGTTCCCCGGGATCCGAGAATCAGGGCCTGAATGACTCCGGCCCTTGGCCCGTACATCCGTAGCACCGTCGCTACCAACCAGTTGCGCAGCCGGGCAACTCGTCCAATGGCCGGGGACCGGACCGTGACCGACTGGACTGCCAGGATTCCCCGAGCCGGGCCCCAACCCGGTTCCGAGCGCACCCATCGTCCTTCGAGGCGGACCTGTTGGCCCGCCCACAGGGCGGAGCCAGCCGATCCGAGACGAATGGCGATCGAGCCACGACAGGGTGCCAGCGGCTGGAACAGAGCCGGCTGCCCGGGTAGAGCTGGCTCCACGATCCGGCCGGCCAGAACGGCGGGGCCAGCCGGCAATTGTGCACTGCAACTCAGCCGGTCACCCAGCCGGGCCAAGCGCCCGTGTCCAACGCCGAGCACGACGACCAGAGCCGCCGTCCGGGTCCGCCGTTCGATGGCGCCGATCGCCGCCGCGACCATGGCCGCGATTGCCAAACCTCCGCCCCCGAGCCCTGCCGCCACGCCGGCGGCAAGGCTGGCGAGGCCGATCAAGGCAGGAGACGGGAAGCGAACCGGGGACACGGCTCATAAATGCCCTGTCCCCGTCACACCAGGTAACCGAATTGCGGCGAATAGAGGCCGCCGACCCCGATCAGGTCTGGGCCGGCGTTGTCCCGCACCGGGGCGACAGCGCCACTCGGCGAAAACCGTCCATCAGGGCCACGTCGATCGAGGCCCGGCCCTGATGCTTGTCGAGCGACACCTCGGTTACCACCGTGCCCTCGAGGGTGGCCACGTAGCGAGGTGGGAGCCGATTCAGGGCGTAGACGATGACATCCGCCCGGCACATCTCGCACCCGCAGAACTCTGGGAAATGGGGCCGCAGGGCGTTGTAGGCCTCGACCGCATGATCCTCGACCGCATTCTTGAGCTTCATAGGACGGCCATGACCTGCTTTGCGAAAGGGGATCCCGTAAACGTCGACCCGGTTGTACCTGTAAGCCGCACCTCATGGTAGGTCCCGATTTGCTCAGCCGCCATGTCGAGCAGCACGATCGAGTTGGTCCGGGTCCGCCCAAGCATACCGCCTCGCTTCGCCGGCTGCTCGACCAGCACCTCGACCCGCTCGCCGACCCGGGCGATGTTCTTCCGGCGGGTGTGTTGCCGGGTCACGGCAATCAGGCGGGCCAAACGCTCCGCCGCAACTTGGTCAGGAACTTGATCGTTGAGGCGGACGGCGGGCGTCCCCTCCCGAGGAGAGTATCGGAAGGTGTAGGCGTCATCAAAAGTCACCGCATTGACCAGCGACAGTGTCTCCTGGAACTGAGCCTCAGTCTCCCCCGGAAACCCAACGATGATATCGGTGGAAAGCGTGATCGAGGGGATCGCGGCTCGGAGCCGATTCACCACCTCGAGGTACTGCTCCCGGGAGTACCGCCTGAGCATCCGTTTGAGGACCGCATTTGATCCGCTTTGGACCGGGAGATGGACATGCTCGCAGACCGCCGGCGTCGTCGCCATTGCGTCGATGACGCGGTCGGTAAAGTCGGTGGGATAGGGGCTGGTGAAGCGAATCCGTCGGACCCCGTCGACGGCCCCCACCGCGCGAAGTAGATCGCCGAAATCGGCGTCCCCGTCCCGATAGGAATTCACGGTCTGCCCGAGGAGCGTCACCTCGGTTCGCCCTTGGCTGACGACTTCCCGGACCTCCCGGACGATCTCAGCGAGGCTTCGGCTTCGCTCCAGACCTCTGGTGTAGGGCACGATGCAGAAGGTGCACTTGTAGTCGCAGCCCCGCTGCACAGTCACGAAGGCCGTCGGTCCATCGGGCCGCGCCGGGGGCACGTCTTCGTAGTGCTCCCAGGACCGGAACTCGGTATCGGCCCCCCGTTGACCAGCGGACGCCTCGTGAATCAACGCGGCGAGATTCCGGTAGGAATCCGGGCCGACTACGAGATCGAGTTTCGGCACCTGATCGAGCAGCGTCGCCCCAAGCCGCTGGGCCATGCAACCCACAACGCCTAACACTGATCCGGGGCGTTTGTGGCGCTGCAATTCTCCGACTCGCCCCAGCACCCGTTGCTCGGCGTTATCCCGGACGGCGCACGTGTTCACGAGCATCACGTCAGCAATCGCGGGGTCCTCCACTTTGGAATAGCCGTCGCGGGCCAACACGCCGAGCATCAGCTCGGTGTCGGCCACGTTCATCTGGCAGCCGTAGGTCTCGATATACACCCGTTTCATCGACTACGGCCGGATCGAAAAACCGAAAGTCACCACGGTGGCTCGTTCCGTGTAGCCGACTCCGTCAGTCCGCCAGATTTGCTGCAACGCCACATCCAGCCCACCTCGGCCATTCGTGAAACGGATCCCGGTCCCGGCCGCGAAGCCGAACTCATGGGCCTGGCGCCCAACCCGAACCGGGAACGGGAGCGTCGCATAGTATCCCCCGAATCGCCACGGGCGGTGACCAGGATTCTTCGGGTCGCGAAGCAGTTCGACTCCGCCCGAAACCTCGTAGGCGTTGTCCGCTCCGAGGCCGCCCTGGGCCGTCAGATCCGCGTTCGAGGCGGCCCATCTCTTGGCCGAGTAGCTCGCCGCCAGTGCCACGTTGGTGCCGGGCTGCCATCGAGCCCCAAACCCGAAGCTGGTCGGCAAATCGGTCCGGGCGATCCGCGTCGTGTCCCGCTCGACATTCAGGTGGCCGTCGGTCCGAAAGGTGCCGGCAAGAGTCAGGCGCGGCAGCACTCGGAGGGAAATGCCCGTCGAAAGCCCAGCCCCGAGATAGGAGAGGGTCGACCGTTCCGACGCCGTGGAATAGTTGCTGTCGGCGAAGGTGCGCCGGTTCTCGATTCGGTTCGACCCGGTAATCGCATGGAATCCAATGCCGAATTGGAGGGCCGACGTCACCCGCCAGCCGGCCGCCACCCGAAGATCAGATAACCCGCCCCGTGAAATCAAGGTATCGAACACCCCGACCGGGACCCCCCGGAGGCTGATCGTGTCGACGGTGCCTAACGCGAAATTTCGATCGGTGTACCCTGACATGCTGACTGATGCGCCGAATGGAGTCCCCCCAATCGGCCCGAGGGCGGTGATCTGGGGAAACCGGTTGTCCTTGCCTGATGCCCGCCCGAACGGATTGATCGAGGTTCGAAAATTCTGGGCGCTCGTGAAGAGCGAGGAAAACTGGGTCGCGGAGGCCGGGGTGGCCGGATTGAGACTCGACTCCAGGTCGAAGAGACCGAACGCTCCGCCCGTCGCGACGGCGCGAGCCGAAAGCGGGCGGACCGGCAGCCCAAGCCCCCGGATCCCAAACTGAGACGACTGAGCCCGAGCCTCAAACGACCCGGCCGCGACCAGGAGGGAAACGATCACAAGCCGCTTCATTTTACGGTCTCCCCGGGCGGGTTGGGAGCCCGTAGGTGATTCGAATCCTCGGTCCCCCGACCGCCGACCGGCTCGAGAAAAACACCGGTTGCATGAAACCGCCCCCGAGCGGTTCGTCCTGATGGGCAATGAAGATGACCGGCGGGGGCCCGCCCTGGGTCTGCCATTGCGCGACCAAGGGGAGCACGTCGACCTCGGTGATCCGCGTCGTACCCTCCCCGAGACCACCCTTGAGGAGCAACCCGAGACTCCCGAGCGCCGGCGACTTGGCGCCTAGATCTGCGGTAACTCCGCGGACGGCGATGGAATCACCCGCCGGACTGTTCGGCAGGCCGTCGAGTTGAAACGCGGGGGTGAGTTCGAGCGTGGCTCGGAGGACCTGGGCCGAATCACGAATGAAATCCGGAAACCCGAATCGAATGATCGACCGGCCGGCCCGGGGGCCCCCGACGTACAACAAATCACCGCTGGCCCCAACGGCCAGGTCGCGATTTCCGACATACCCGACCCGATCGATCGCGTCGGGCCGGACCGAGGTTCGCTGCCGCTGCTTGGTGGTGTCGGTAACATCGACCCGGCCCCGCGTCTCGAGCGACGGGGCTGCGCCGGCCCCCGTCGCCCCGCCGCCGAACCGAACCCCGGTTGACTTGGCCGCCCGAATCGTGACGCCAAGGGCAAACCGACCGCTATCCGCGGCCGGGCCATCGATGAGGGCCAGTCGGTCGCCGACGAACAAGGCTTCAACCCGGCCGAGCTTGAGGGTATCGGAGACCGCGATACTATCGAATGGCGGCGCGGCACGGATGAGGGTCTCGACCGAATCGAACGCCAGAGTCGTATCGATCGCGATCGGCAGCCGGTGGAGAAAGACCGTGAGACCCTTGGCGGTCGTATCGCGGGCCTGGAGGGTGAAGGAAATTGAAATCGTGTCGACCGCCAGCGCCTTCACAATCCCGTCCACTGTAATCGAGTCGCGGCGTTGCCTTGGAAACACCATGAACGAGCGCACTTCTCCAGCCGCGAGCCCCGACGAAACCAGGAGCTGGGTCCGGATCGATCGGCCGGCGTAGCCGAAGAACGCCGAATCGCCGCCGGCCGTGGCCATGATGGTCGTATCCCGAACGATGATCTGTTCGCCCGGGCAGAGGGTCGGACAGTCCCCGGGAGTGCTGATGCTTTCCTGACACCCCGCGAGGATGACCATCCCGGCCAAGCCGGCGAATAACTTCCTCATGCCAACGACTCCGGCCCGAACGCATCGGGCAATAGATCGCGTATCCGCCACCGTTTGGTCGACGACGGTCCTACCGCTTCCACCACCAAGTCAGTCCCGAACTCCGCCAGCACCTGGCGGCAGGCCCCACAGGGAGCGGCCGGGGGCTCTGAATCCGATACGATGACGATCCGGCCGAACTGCCGCGCCCCGGCACTGATCGCCCGGACCACCGCGGCGCGCTCGGCGCAGATGGTGAGGCCGTACGAGGCGTTCTCGACGTTACACCCGACGAACACCTCACCGCTCACCGACTCCAGGGCCGCCCCGACCCGAAATTTCGAATAGGGGGCGTAGGCCTGCCGCTGCACCGCCCTCGCTTGCTCCAGCACCCGGTCAGCCAGACCATACCTCCTGGAGAAACGACCGCCCATTTGCCAACGGTCCGACCCCGAAGAACTCGGCGATCGTTTGCCCGACGTCGGCAAATGAGGACCGCTCCCCGATTCCCACCGGCCTCACCTTGGGCCCGAATGCCAGGACCGGAACCCGCTCCCGAGAGTGGTCGGTGGACGAGGTCGTCGGATCGTTGCCGTGATCAGCCGTAAATATAATCAAATCATCCGGTTGCACGCGCCCAAGAAGGCCCGGTAAGGCTCCATCGAGCTCCCGAAGGCCGCTGAGGAGCCCACCGACGTCGTTTCGGTGACCCCAGGTCTGGTCGAATTCGATCACGTTCGCGAAGATCAGCCCGCCCTCCGACCCCTCCAACGACTCTCCCAGCAGGCGGTACGCCGCCCGGTTCGTTTGGGCAGGCGTACTCTGGATGCCTCGGCCGGCGAAAAGGTCGTCGACCTTTCCGATCCCGGTCCGGGGGACTCCGGCTCGCTCGAGCAAATCGAGCAACGTCGGGTCGGGCGGCGCCACGGAGAAGTCCTTCCGATGGGAGGTCCGAACAAAGGACCCGGGCTGGCCTTCGAATGGTCTGGCAATGACACGGGACACGTTCCAGGGCCCTGTACACAGCTCCCGGGCGGCCTGACAGGCCCGGAACAGTTCTTCCTTCGGAATGACCGCGTCGTGGGCCGCTACCTGGAGGACGCTGTCGGCCGACGTGTAGACGATCCAGGCCCCGGTCCGGAGTTGCTCGGCCCCAAACGCCTCGAGGATCGCCGTCCCGGAGGCAACCTGGTTGCCCAGCACCCCGCGCCCCGTTCGGGTCACAAAAGCGTCGATGAGCGGTTGCGGGAACCCGCCCGGGAAGGTCGGAAAGGCCTGGTTGAGTACGATGCCGCACAGTTCCCAATGGCCGGCGGTGCTGTCCTTTCCCGCGCTCGCCGGCTGGGCGGTACCGAACGCCCCCGCCGGCGCACCGGCCGGGGAAAGCCCTGGCAGCGGAGCGCAGTGCCCCAGGCCGAGGCGCGCCAGGTTCGGCAACTCGAACCCTCGTGGGTACCACTGACCCGACTGGGCTAGGGTGTTCCCCAGTGTGTCGCTGCCCTGATCGCCATAGGCGGCTTGATCGTGCGCGGGCCCGATCCCGAGGCCGTCGAGCACGATCAAGGCCGCCCGCCGGGTCAAGCCGGCCCACCAGTTTGGACGAATCGAAACCGGAGCGCCGTCAACGCCTCCCCCAACAATTTCGCTTCGTCGGGCTCGAGTCGACCGGCGGTTTTCAGTTCGAGCATGCCTAACGTGTCGATCAACGCCTGCGCCACCTGGCGGGCATTGACTCCTTCCGCCCCTGGGGGCAACTGGCCCGCGATGGCGGCCTCAGCCTGCTGGGCCAACCCGAGCACCAACGACGCAAAGTGCGAGTTCATCAAGCCTCCTGATATCGCCGGACCACCCGGGACCCGACCGACGTGAGTAGTTCGTAACTGATCGTGCCGCCCCGCCCGGCCTGGTCATCGAGGCCGACTCGGCCCCCGAGGACCGTGGCCGGCTGTCCGAGCTCGACCGCGCCGCGCTCGACCACCACCATGGTCATGTCCATCGTGATCCGGCCGGCCATCCGGTATTCCCGCCCACCGATCGACACCAGCCCGCGGTTGCCTAACGTGCGGTGGATTCCGTCCGCGTAGCCGATGGCAATCGTCACCACATCCCCGTCGCTATCGCTGCGATGGGTGCCCTCATAGCTGACCGGATCGCCGGCCCGGATCGGTCGAACCGCGATCACCGAGGCCGTCACCGTTGCCACCGATTCGCCCGCGAGCGGGCCGGCCCGCCCACCGTACAGGAAGATTCCCGGACGAGCCAGCGTTCCGGCAAACCGCCCCCCCCACTGCCCGGCTCCGCTGTTGGCGGCATGGACTATCCGCGGGCGCGGTTCGAGGCCTGCCACGATCTCGGTGAGCCGCGCCCACTGAATCTCCGTTTCGCTTTCCGAGGAGTCAGCCGCCGCGAAATGAGTGAAGATCCCTTCGAACCCCGGCACCAAGGCCAGCCGCCCCGGTAACGCGGCCACTGTTTCCCGATCATGCCATCGAAACCCCGCTCGGCCCATGCCAGTATCGATCTCGATATGGAACGGAGCCGCCGTCGCTGCGATCCAGGCGTCGAGGCTCCGCAGATCCCCAATCACCGGGCGCACGTCGAGCGACCGATACTGGTCGATCCAGGCCGGCTGCAGCGGCCAGAACGCAATGATCGGTCGGGCGATCCCGGCCGCCCGAAGAGCTCGAGCCTCGGCTAGGGTCGCCACACCGTAACCCCACGGTTCAACCGCCTCCAGGGCTCGGGCCACGGCCACCGCCCCGAGCCCGTAGCCGTCGGCCTTCACCATTGGCAGCAGCGGCACGCCAACGGCGCCGGCAAACCGTCGGGCATTCCGCACCACGGCCGCAAGATCGACGGTCAGCCAGGGACCTTGTTCGTCCATCCACCTCTCCCCGGGGGAAACTGAATTGGGTACAATAAGGATTAGGAGACCAAATGCAAGAAAAATCAGCCTTGGCGCGCGCCATGTCGATGGTAGCCGATCTTCGGGAGCGGTGTCCCTGGGACCGGGTCCAAACCCGCGAAACCCTCCGGCCATACCTTCTCGAGGAAGTCCATGAGCTCGACCAAGCGATTGGAGACGGTGATCCAGTCGGGATCCGGCGCGAGGTCGGCGATTTTCTATTGCACTTAGCCTGGCAGCTGGTCCTGGCCGAAGAGCTGGGGGAGTTTACGGCCGAGCAGATCGGGGGTGACGTTGAAACCAAGATGATGCGACGACACCCTCATTTGTTCGACTTGGGCCCGAAGGAGCCCTGGGAGGTCCTCAAGCGACGGGAGGGCTCGCTCGGCGTATTGAAGGGATTGCCCCGGAGCCTCCCTGATCTGCTCCTCGCATACCGCCTCGGCGAGCGGGCCGCGGCGATTGGATTTGACTGGCCCGACACCGAGGGCCCGATCGCAAAGATCCGAGAAGAACTGGCCGAGGTCGAAACAGCTCTCCTGGACGGCGACCCGAAGGCCCTAGACCACGAGATCGGCGACCTGCTGTTCTCGGTCGTCAACTTGGCCCGGAAAGCCAACGTCTCGCCAGGCCCGGCGCTCGAGCGGGCCAACGAACGATTCCGGACCCGATTCGAAGCGGTCGAAGACCAGGCCGCGGCCGGCGGGATCAATCCGGCCACCGCCGGGCTGGCAGCCCTCGAAGTCATGTGGGTCGAGGCGAAGCGGCGGGAGCAGGCAGGGTGAGACGGTGGGCCGGTTTCGTCGCGGTTTTCGTTGGCGCCGGATGCCGGGCGGCACCACACGCCACCCCTTCGGCCAGCCCCCGTCCAATCGAGTGCCGGTCGGTCGATTCGGTGGCCGGCCGGTGGCGGGTGACGATCTTTTTGAATGGCGCCCGAATCGGCGATCATCTTCTCGCCCGCCGAGAACCGTCCGAGCCGGAAGTATTCGAATTGACCGACCCGGAACCACCGGGCCTCGCGGCGTTGCGGCCCGAGGCCGTTGACCTAGTCCAGTTCTCCCGGGGCGACGAAACGGAAACCACCTTCGGGTTGTGCCCCGGATACGTCGCGTTCCTGGTGACGACCAAACTGGGGCGCTAGGGGTACAGGCGGTGGATTTGACGCGGAAAGGCAATGGTCTCCCGGATATGGGGAATGCCACAAATCCACGCCACGGTCCGCTCAACCCCGAGCCCAAACCCGGAATGCACGAACGTCCCGTACCGACGAAGGTCGAGGTACCAACCATAGGCCTTGGGGTCGAGGCCCTGCCCTTCGATCCGAGCCAACAACCGATCGGGGTCGTCTTCCCGTTGCGAGCCACCGATGATTTCGCCGTATCCCTCAGGCGCCAGGCAGTCGTTGCCGAGCACGGTTCGGGGATCGGCGGGGTTTTCTTTCATGTAGAATGCCTTCACCGCCTTGGGGTAGTTCATGACGAAGATCGGCCGGTCGTACTCCCGACAGAGCAGCGTCTCATCATCCCCCCCGAGGTCCTGGCCCCACTGAAGATCCGAGCCCAGTTGATTGAGGCGGGCCACAGCCTCGGTGTAGGTGAGCCGTGGGAAGGGCGGCACCACTCGCTCGAGCGGGGTGGTATCGCGCTCCAATTCTTTCAGTTCCTCCTTGCACCGGTCCAACGCCCGAGCCACGACCGCACTGACGAAGTCTTCCTGAAGCCGCATGTTATCGGCGGAATCGGCGAACGCCACTTCGGGTTCGACCATCCAGAACTCGGTCAAATGCCGCCGGGTCTTCGATTTCTCGGCCCGGAACGTGGGACCGAAGGCGTACACCTTACCCAGCGCCGCGCACGCCGCCTCGACGTAGAGCTGGCCGGTTTGGGCCAGGTAGGCCTGGCCGAGATCGAAATACTCAGTCGCAAAGAGACTGCCCGCTTCCTCGCCAATACTGCCGGTCAGGATCGGGGTGCTGACATGGAAAAAACCGCGCTGATCAAAAAAATCATGGATCGCGAGAAACACATGATGGCGGATCTTGGCGATGGCCACCTGTCGTCGACTCCGGAGCCAGAGATGGCGGTGCTCGAAAAGGAACGAAGTGCCATGCTCCTTCGGCGAAATTGGAAAGTCGACACTCGGGCTGAGGACCTCGAGGTCGGTGACACCGATCTCGGCTCCACCCTCTTGCCGCGGATCCAACCGAACCGTGCCGGTCACCTTGATCGAGGTCTCTTGGGTCAGACTCAATGCCCGATCCCAAACGGCCTCGGAAACGTCGCGTTTGGAGACGACGCACTGGGCGTACCCCGAGCCATCACGGACAACGACGAAGGCGATCTTGCCACTGGCCCGGGTGGTGGTCACCCACCCCCGGATGGTGACATTTTCGCCGGGGAGGCCGATCAATTGGTTAATCTGGGTCTGCGCCATGCCGATGCTCTCTCAGTTCGATGGCCTATTTTACCGGGGAGCAGAAGCTGGGGTCAATCGGCCCCGAAACCCCGGCTGTGCAAGCGGGGTCCGGCCAAGTCGTCGTTGATGGGTAACCCCAAGATGACGAGACTGTCAAACAACAAGTCACCGCTTCATTTTTCATGTCTTGCGGCAAACGACGATCTGTCTAATCTTTGGGTTGCCACAACTGGGGGACCGTCCCGGAGGTCCTTCGATCGTTGGCTGATTCACCCCTCGAGCATTGAGAGGTTTCCTGATGTCTTCGCAGTACATGCAAGCCCGACTCAAGTCCGAACACACGCTCCGTTACCCCCGCCTGTCACCCAACATGTGGTACGACGTTTCGCCGATTTTTCCCGGGGTCACGACCCGTCGAGTCGACATTTTCGGTCGGCGGATCACCCGAATTCGGACCGCACGCGACTACGAGACGGTTCAGGCGGCCCACTTCGATTTCCGGGAACGTCCAGTCGAGGAGACCCAGGCGGTCGCCGCCATGTAGTGCCCGCAGTGGTCTCAAACCTCCGAGATCGCTCGTCCATCGCGGCGGGGTGGGTTTGACCCATCCCGCCGCGAACGTTGTCGGCCAACAGCTGGGCTGGTTCGCCTGTGTCGTCGGAGCCGCCCAGGGCTACCCTTTCCTCGGGGCGACCGCCGCGCTTATCGTCGTGGCCTTCCACCTACGAGCGCTGGCGGACCCGGTCCGGGAACTCAAACTGCTGGCCCTTGCAGCCGGCCTCGGGATCGTGGTTGAATCCGGGCTCCAGGCCGGGGGGACCATTCGTTACGCCGGCTCCTGGGACGCTGTCCCGTGGCTCTGTCCTCCCTGGATTGCCGTGCTCTGGCTCCAGTTTGGGACCACCATCCGGATTGGATTTCGTTGGCTTCGTGGGCGCCCTTGGCTCGCTGCAGCCGTCGGCATGATCGGGGGACCGCTCGCCTTTCGCGCCGGTGAGGCCCTTGGCGCGGTTCGTTTCGCGCCCGATCGTCGGCTAACCTACCTCGCCCTGGCGGCTGTTTGGGGGATCTGCCTCCCAATCCTGACCGTCGCAGCCGGGCGACTAGCACCGGCCGGACCAGCGATCATCGGCGGGGAGGCCGTGGAAAGAACCCGCTAGTGCGAGCGATGTAGTCCCGGTACTGGGGCTTGGTCTCCACCAGTTTCCGTTCCAGGAGGGCAACCCCTGAGACCTTGAGCAGCAAGCCGGTCATGACCATCGGACTGAGCACCGTCCAGGCGCCGTGGCTCGCCGCGGCGAAGCAGTAGAACCCCCACCACAAGCAAGCATCGCCGAAATAGTTCGGGTGGCGGGTGTACCGCCAAACCCCCGAGTCGAGGACGGTGCCCCGATTGGCTGGATCGGCCCGAAACCGGGCCAGCTGCCAATCGCCTGCTGCCTCAAAGAAGAAACCCACCGCGAAGAGACCGACGCCCAACCACACCAGGGGGTTGCTGAGGGTGGCTTGGCCGCCTAAAGCGACCAGCAGCGGTAGCGAAACAAACCACATGATTCCCGCCTGGAGAAAGTGGACCGTGAAGAGGTTGGTCCACCAGAATCTCGACCCCGCCCTTTCCCGCATGGCCTGATACCGGTAGTCCTCGCCGTGGCCCCAATTGCGCCAGGTCAGATGGCCCGAGAGTCTCACCCCCCACAGGGTGACCAGCCCAAGAAGCAGATTCGGAACCGCCGCCGAGGCAGCCGGTTTGAGGGCCCACCAGTAGTACCAGGCCAGGACCACGAACCCGATGCCCCAAAAACGGTCGACCAGACTCGCGTCCCGTCGAACCACGCTCCCGATCCAAACCAGGGTCAAGACCGCGACGGCAAGGAGCAACCCGCCGAGGATCGGATTCACCTGACGGCCGAGGGCCGAACGAAGAGGCCGTCGATGCCGGGCCCCGGAAGCCTTCGGAGCGCGATCAGGAAATAAACGGCGATCGCGATGTTGCCGAGAGCCATGACGGCGACGAACCACCCCAAACGAGCTCCGGTCGTCCGTTCCCGCCAAGCAATCCAGACGAATACCGCGACAAAGCCGAAATAGGCGTCGGCCAGGGTGGCCCGGAACCACCAGTCGCCCCAGAGGCGGCTACCGGCGGCAAACACCCCTTCCCCTAGGCTGGCCCGGACGGTGACGAAGAGCATGGCCCCGAGAACCAAGACAAAGAGGGCGGTCAGCAGCGATTTCATTTAGTCTCTTTTCAACAGACTGATATCCGATGAGTATTGTCCATCGACCTTTATCCAACCCGAAAAAGCACTTCGGCGTTCGGGTACCGAGCCAGCGCCCGGCCCTTGATGGTCTTGTGCCGGGTCTGGGCGAGCCCAGGATCCTCGTCCAACACGGCCTTGGCCAGCTCCCGCGCCGTCCCCAAAAGGTCGCTGTCATCCGGGAATCTCGCCACTCGGAGGTCCTCGGTGCCCGATTGGCGTTGACCGAGCAGGTCGCCCTGACGGCGTTCTTCGAGGTCGAGCTCGGCAATCCGAAACCCGTCGGCGGTGGCTGCGAACGCCTTGAGGCGAGGTGCGGGGTAGCGACTCACCAGGATGCAGTGACTCGCCTGCCCGCCCCGCCCCACCCGACCCCTTAGCTGGTGGAGCTGAGCCAAACCGAACCGCTCCGGGTGCTCGATGACCATGGTGGTCGCGTTAGGGACGTCGATACCGACCTCAATGACCGTCGTGGCGACCAGGACGCTCACCTCGCCGGCCCGGAAGGCCCGCATCACCGCATCTCGGTCGGCCGCCTTGAGCTTCCCATGGACCAGCCCGACCGCCACGTCCGGCCACCGACCGATCAGGGTGTCCGCCATCGTCTTGGCCGCCAGAAGGTCGGCCTTCTCGGTTTCCTCGATGACAGGCAGGACCACATAGGCCTGGCGACCAGCCCGGCATTCGGCCTCGATGAAATCGAGGACCTTGTCCCGCTGCTTGGCCTCACGAATCACGGTTCGGATGGTGCCGCGTCCGGGGGGCCGTTGCTTGACGACGCTCAAATCCAGGTCCCCGTATCGGGTCAGCGCAAGGGACCGAGGAATCGGCGTCGCCGATAGGAGCAGGACGTCCGGTGCGACTCCCTTGGAGGTCAGCGCGGCCCGCTGCTCAACCCCGAACCGATGCTGCTCATCAATGACCACCAGGCCGAGCCGGCTGAAGGCCACCGTCTGTTGGACAAGGGCGTGGGTCCCAACGACGATCCGCATCGCCCCAGTCGAGAGCTGCTGGCGGACCCGTTCCTTGTCCTTGGCGGCCAGCCGACCAACCAGGAGGCCCGGCACGATGCCGAGCGGTTCGAGCAGGCTGGTGAGGGTGGCATTGTGCTGCTCGGCGAGGAGCTCGGTCGGGGCCATCAACGCGGCCTGATAGTCGTTTTCGACGGCGAGGAGCATCGCGAACAGCGCCACGACGGTCTTCCCGGTCCCGACGTCTCCCATCAGCAACCGATGCATCCGGTCCGGCGAGGTCATGTCACCGACGATTTCTTTGAGGGCCCGGCGCTGATCGGCGGTAAGAGGCCACGGCAGGCTTTCCTTCAACCGGCTGGTGAGGTCGCGGCGATTCTCGAAGGCGACACCCAGTCGCCCTCGCTTGGCGACGAAGCGAGCTCGCCCCAACATGATCTGGAGATCGAAGAGCTCGTCGAGCGCCAACCGGCGGCGGCCCCGCTCGGCTTCGGCGAGGGAGGTTGGATGGTGGACCGCGCGGAGCGCCTCGGGTAGCGTCGGGAGGTTGAATTGCACCCGAAGGCTCTCGGGCAAGAGTTCCGGGGAGAGGGCGATCAGGGTGTCCAGGTGCCGTTCGATCAGACCCCGAATCAACTTGTGGCTCAAGCCCTCCGTTGCCGGGTAGACCGGCAAGACCCGGCCGGCGGCGATCGGATCGGGCCCGTCATTGTCCCCTTCCTCGGCCAGGACGATGAACTCGCGGGGCGCCATTTGGCGGCCATGGTAGAACCGGACGGGGCCGGCCACCAACAGGGTCTGGCCGACCGCGATACTTCGGTCAAGAAATGCCTGCCCCGGCCAGATGCATTCGATCGCCCCGCTCGGGTCTCGGAGCACGGCGTGAAAAATTCGGAGACCCTTGCGGGTGGGCAGCACGCCTTTGGCGACGACCCGCCCGACGGCCGCCGCCTCGGCGCCGACCGCCAGCCTAACGATCGGGGTGACTGAGGACGCGTCGATGTATCGGCGGGGGAGGTGCCACAGTAGATCGTGGGCGGTCGCGATGTCGAGCCGAGCCAGCGCTTCGGCCCGATGTTCGCCGATCCCTTTGAGGAACTTGATCGACATGTCGAGTCGGATCGGCGTCCCCGAACCGGTCCGGGAGCGCGGCCTAAGGTCGTTCACTCATCAGCACCGCTCTCGACGAGGTCACGCCCGAACGCGACCGGGTCGAACTCGATCAAGTCGTCGAGCCCCTCGCCCACGCCGAGAAACCGGATCGGCACATCGAGCTCCCGGCGAAGCGCGACGGCCGCCCCCCCCCGCGCGGTCCCGTCAAGTTTGGTGATGACCAATCCCGTGGGCTTGAGAGCCTGGGTGAACGACTTGGCTTGTTGGACGGCATTTTGGCCGACGGTACCGTCGAGCACGAGGAAGGCCTCGTGCGGAGCGTCGGGAATCCTCCGGTTGATGACCCGACCGACTTTGCGGAGTTCGTCCATCAACCCCTCCTGGGTATGGAGGCGACCCGCGGTGTCGACAATGACCAGAGTCGCCCCTCGGGCCACGGCGGCCACCAGGCCGTCAAAGGCGACCGCGGCGGGATCGCCCCCCGGGGCGCCACTGACACAGGGAATCCCGATCCGATCGGCCCAGGTCTTGAGCTGGTCGATCGCGCCGGCCCGATAGGTATCGGCCGCGACCAGGAGTACGGCGTCGCCCGCCCGGTGATATCGGGCGGCGAGCTTGGCCACCGTGGTCGTTTTCCCGGTGCCATTGACGCCCATGACCAGGAGAACCGTCGGCCCCGTCGGGGCCCGCCGAAGGGTCGCCGGGGCAGCGGGGCCGGCGAGCAAGATCGCAACCCGGTCAGCGATCGCCTCCTTGACGTCGTCCTCGGATTTGAGCCTCCCGCGGCGGATCTGAGCCTCAAGGTCGTCAATGATGTCGGTGGTGGCGGCAATCCCAAAATCGGCTTCCAGGAGAATCCGCTCCATCGCCTCGAGATCCGCCGCCTTGAAGCCTCGAACGAGGGCTCCCACGTCGGTGAGGGCGAGGCGTTTGAGTTTGCCCCAGAGAGAGAGTTTCTTGCCCTGGGTGACGCGAGAGGGAATCATGCTGCAATGTATCCCTATCGAAGGCCGGCCCGCCGCCGCCACCACCATTCGCCCGACAACGCGGCGATCGCCAGCCCGAAGAGCCAGAGCTGATCGCGAAGAGGAGCCTGTCCAGGAGGCACCGCGGCGGTCGCGGCGCGCTCCTGAATCGCCACCGGGCGAAAGAGCCACTCGTCGGAATAGACCTCCACCCCGAGGAGTCCGGTGCCGCCACCCTCGAGGCGATAGTCATAGCGACCGGGGGTCAGGAGCAGTTCCGCCCGCCCGGCGCCATCGAATCGCAGAGTGTCGGACCGGCTGCCCCCCGGCCCCCGAAGCTCGATCCGGAGGACGCTGAGATCGGGCCGGAGCCGTTCGAAGATGACCGGTCGCCCTTGGGATACGACCGGGTGCACCGGCCGAGCTCTTCCTGTAGTTGAGTCGCTGGCGCCGAGCAGCCAGGTTGTCGTCGCGGCGACCCAGGCCCGATAGGCCTGTTCGCTCTGTCCGCCCCGAAAGGCCCAGCGCCAAAGGCCGGTCGCGCCGACCACCACCTCCCGTCGGCCGGCGGAATCGCGACCGATGACCGCCGCCCGCTCGCCGCCCCGGCGATTCTGTTGACCGGCCAACCCGACCCAGTCACGGGGGCCCGGGGTGAGGGTTGCCAGGCCGGCGGCTGGGGGGAAACTGTCCACCGGCAGCCCGATAAAAGCACCGGACACCGGCGACACGCCACCGGGCATCAAATACCAATCTCCATCGGTCACCGCTGAGGCGCGGGAGGTCGCAACCCAATCCCAGCGGCCCCGGGCCCGGCTCCGGCGGGTCCGCTCGGTCGGGTCGCCGATTTGGACCAAAAGGTCGGCTCCTGCCACGGCGCGGTCGACTTCGGCGGCCGACACTGGGGCGAGATCGCCCATTCTGGCCCACCGGCTCCGATCGATGGCGAAGTATCCTCGGACCGGGAGGGCGGCCACTTCACCGATAGTGCGGAAGAGGAACCGGCTCTCCCAGCTCGCCGGGTTGGCGACGATGACGATGCCCGGCGTCGGCAGCACCGTGATCGCATGGAGTCGTCGATCGGTCCGAGGTTCGGAATCGGCGGCGTCTTGGAGCGCCACCGTCAGAAGGTGGCGGCCGGCCGCCACCGACTTCGGCGGGACGCCGGAGATGACGGCCGACCCGGAACCGCTCGTCAATCCCACTGGGGCCGAAAACCATCGCGTCTCACCGGACGACACCTCGATGATCACCCGGTTGCGGTCGGCCACGTCGACGCCGGTGACGTCAAGCTCCAAATGCAACGTGTCTCCCACCGACATTCGCTCCGGGCCGCCGACCCGAACCAACGCCAGGTCCGGCCGGCGGCTTCGGGCAAAGACCTTGACCCCGGTCTCAGCCAGGACATCGGCCGGCAGATCGCCGGCATCCTCGATTTCGCCATCGGTCACCAGCCACACCGGGCGCCCGCTCGCAGCCGCTGCGGAGACCGCCGCCACCACCGCCGAGCGGCCGCCGACCGGTGAGGAATCGGCGCCTAACGCTCCGATCAGCCGAATCTCCCCGAGTCGAGCGGCTTCCTGTTTGGCTTCGATCCACCGGCCCCCGGATCCCGCGGCACTCAGGGACGCATCGAGAAGGACGAGCGGTCGGGCCGCATCGGGTGGCTTGGCGCAGGAGAGATCAAGAAGGAGAAGGCCAAGGGCGAGCCATGCGGTGCCGCGCAGTGCCGTGGGAAGCCAGGCTTTGGCCCCCAAGCGCTCGAGGCCCCAATACACCCCGACCGCGAGCCCGATCGCGGCGAGCACCGCCCCGATGATTCCCACTTACTCGCGGGCCGCCGCGATCGTTCGGAGCGCAGGTGGGGCCGGAAACAGCAGTTGTCGAAGCCGGTCGCGTTCCAGCCGAAATCCGGCCAGCAAGGCGCTCGGAACCGGTTCCCCGTCACCCAAATCGACTCGGGAGGGGTCTCGGGCGGCCCCATGCTCGCGGAACTCATAATGCAAATGGGCGGCGGTCGCGAGACCACTCGACCCCACGAAGCCGATCACGGCCCCTTGACTGACCCGGGCACCCGGCCGGATGCCCTTGCCGAAGCGGAGCAGGTGGCCGTAGCGGGTGGAAATTCCGTTCCGATGTCTAAGCTCGATCATTCGCCCATATCCGCCTGACCAGTCGGCCGTTTGAACCGTGCCGTCGCCGGCGGCTAGAACGGGCGTCCCGGCCGCTGCGGCGTAGTCGACCCCTTCGTGGCGGCGCCAAACCCTGAGGATCGGGTGGTGCCGGGCCCGGGCGAACCCCGACGCGACCCGTCGAAACTCAACCGGGGCGCGAAGGAACGCACGGCGCAACGAAACCCCATTTCCATCGAAGTACTCCGCTTGGCCGGGCTGAGTTTCAAATCGGTAGGCCGTCAACTTGCGGCCCCCCACCTCGAGCTCACTGGCCAGAATGTTTCCGAGCCGGGTCTCTCCCTGTTCCCCGGTGTGGCGTTCGACGATGACCGCGAAGCGATCGTTGGGCTGGAGGTCACGGGTGAAGTCCACCTGCCATGCCAAGACGTCGGCGAGGTCCCATGCCAGCCGGACCCGTTCGTCGCCGGGCATCGGCGGACTCGTGACGGCATCCTCGAGCGCGGCCGAGAGGGAGGATTCGATCTGGCCGGTGACCCGGTCGACGGCCACCTCCCAGCGCACCGCCCGCCGAGAGCCGACCCAACCGGCGCCCTCCCGCCTCACCGTGGTCTCTTCGTCGGGCCGGGTTCGGACAATGATCGCGAGGGCCCCCTCGATCGAATCATGGTGGCCGAACTTCATTTCGAACCCGGCCCGGATTCGACGCGGGTCGATTCCCAACAGCTCAATCAGGCGGGGCAGCTCGGCGCCCCCAACGCCGTGGCGGGCCACGACCTCCCCGAGCGACTCCCCCGGTCGCACCGTGTCGGGGGTGACCCATTCGCGAATCGGTGGCACCGGCGGCTCCGGAGGAGTCAGCCGGGTCCAGGGCCACGCCTCACGCAAGGCAAACCCGGCCGCCGAAAGGAGGACCAAGCCCGCCGCGACCAGCCCGAACCGGATTCGCATCAGTCCATCTGGCGCCGAATAAAGGTCGGGATATCCATATCGGAGCTCTCGACCGGCGAGTGGCCGCGGGCTTGCACCGCCTGCTTCGGGGGGAGTACCACCGGTTGAACCTGGGGCAATCCGGCCCGTTTCTGCTGAGGAAACGGCAAGACTCCCGGGCTTCGGAAGCCGGCCGACGGGGCCTCTCCCGTCACGGCCCGATCGAACCCGGTCGCGATGACGGTGGCCCGGACTTCGCCTTCCAACGACGGATCGATGGTGGCCCCGAAGATGATTTCGGCCTCGTCTCCAACCGCATCGTGGACGATCTCGGCCATATGGGTCACTTCATCCATCGTCAGGTCGCCGCCGACGATATGAATCAGGACGCCCGAGGCACCGTGAATCGAGATATTGTCGAGCAACGGGCTCGTAATAGCTTGCTGGGCCGCTTCGAGCGCCCGGTTCTCACCCCGACCAAAACCGGTGCCCATCAACGCCGATCCACCGTTCTGCATCACGGTCCGGACGTCGGCAAAGTCGACATTAATCATGCCGGACGCGGTGATCAGGCCGGCAATACCATGGGTGGCCTGCAGGAGGACATCATCGGCTTTCTTGAGCGCGTCCTGGAACAGAATCCCCTTCCCGACGACGGCGAGCAGACGCTCATTCGGGACCACGATCATGGTGTCCACGTGGGTCCGCATTTCCATGATGCCCGTTTCGGCTTGCTTCATCCGCTTCTTGCCTTCGAAGAGGAAGGGCTTGGTAACGATGCCGACGGTCAAGGCCCCGATATCGCGGGCCATCTGGGCGATCATCGGCGCCGCGCCGGTGCCGGTGCCGCCGCCCATTCCGCAGGTCACGAAGACCAAATCGGCGCCCTGCATCGCCTCCAGCACCTCGTCCCGATTCTCCTCGATGGCCTGGCGGCCGATCTCCGGCCGGGCGCCGGCCCCGAGGCCCCGAGTCAGCTTCTTGCCGATCTGGACCTTGAAGTCGGCCTTGTTGCTCACCAGGGCCTGGGCATCGGTGTTGACCGACACGAACTCGACTCCCACCAGATGTTCCTGGATCATCCGATTGACGGCGTTGCCGCCGCCGCCACCGACTCCGATCACTTTCATCCGGGCGTTCTGGGCCGGGGGCTCTTCAATCCGGAAGGTCATGGCGTCATCCTCTCGAGCTTAAAAGAAATCCTGTAACCAGCGTTTGACGGGTCCAATCATTTTTTCAACGGCGGGCGAGCGGCGCGCGGCCACTCCGAACCCACCGCTCTGCAAGACTTGTTTGGCGCCGTACAGCAGAAGGCCCGCCGGCACCGTCATTCGGGGATTGGCGATTCGGTCCACCAATCCGCCGAATCCGTTCGCTGGCTCGGCGACCCGAACCGGTTGCGCAAACACCTCGCGGGCGAGCTCGACAATGCCGGGCGCTTGGGCTCCCCCCCCCGACAGGACAATCCCGGCGGGCAACCGCTGCCTGAATCCGGTCCGACTCAGCTCATCGAGCGCCAGCTCAAAGATCTCCTGAAGCCTCATATGCATGATGTGGGCAAGGACCCGCCGGTGGGCCGATCGGGGCGCTTGCCCCGGCCCCGCCGGCAACTCGATGGTGTCCGTATCGGATACCAATGGCTCATAGGCGGCACCGAACCGATCCTTGATCTTTTCGGCGTCGAGTTGGCTGACCTGGAGCCCATGGACGATGTCGTTCGTTACGTGGCTTCCCGCAAACATCAATGACGCCGTATGACAGATCTTCCCGTTCTGGAGCACGGCCACGTTGGTGGAGCCACCGCCGAGTTCGACCAGCGCCACGCCGAGTTCCCGCTCGTCCGGCGTCAAGGCAGCCAACGATGCGGCCAATGGCTCCAGGACGAACTCGCCGACCCGGTAGCCGGCCTTCTCGATACACTTCTGAAGGTTGGCGACCGCGCTCGACAGCACGGTGACCAAATAGACTTGCGCCTCGAGCCGCGAACCGGTCATCCCGATCGGATCGGAGACACCGCCCTGCTGGTCGATCAAATAGTCCTGTGGTACCGCGTGGAGCAGTTCGTGGTCTCGGCTGAAGGACACGTTGGCGGCCACTTCGTTGACCCGAGCCACATCGGAGGTTCGGATCTCGTTCCCGGTCACCGATACGACCCCGTGCGACAACCGCCCTGCCACGTGTTCGCCGGCGATGCCGACGTACACCGTTCCGACCTCGACGCCTGCCATCAACTGGGCGTCTTTCAAGGCTCGGACAATCGCCCGGGTGGTCTCCTCGATATCTCGCACGACCCCACGCTTCAACCCCGACGACCGTTCAGTGCCGACCCCAAGGACCCGGACACCCGGGGCTCGGGGATCGCCGGTAACCTCGCCGATCATTGCGATCACTCGGGTCGAACCCAAATCGAGTGCGGCGACCAGCCGCTGGGTGGTTCCGGTCATACCCGCCTCCCCCGAACGACAATCAAACCTTCGAATCGTGCGTCCAACTCAGCCACCGACATCCGGCGGCGCGCGACCTCCGCCCCGACCGTCGCCGCGGCCTGAATGTCTTTCACCGAGGCTCCAACCCGAAACAGGATCCGATGCTGCTTTGTTTCCACTACGATGACGTTGCGGTTTCGAGTCGCCGATACGACCAAGGCAAACAACCCGGGATCAGCATCCTTCAGGCGATCGAGCAATCCGGCCACCGACGGATCAGCCTCGGCAATCGGCAAGTCAGTCGGAGTTCGGGTCGGGTCGAAGGGTAATGACCGTCCACGTCGATCCACTAGGGTCAATTTCCCGTCGATCGGAGTCAAAGCAACCGGCTCGAACTCCTCCACCCGCACTTCGAGCGTCCCGGGGATCCGGCTCCGCACCGATGCGAAACGAACCCCCCGGATGGCCAGGGCCCTGGCGGCGAGCGGCCGGAGGTCATCGAACACGTTGGCGCTCGGGCCAAGACCGAGACCGCGAGTGACGTCAGCCGCGCTCAGGTAGTGCGCGCCGAGGACCTCCACCCTGCGGACTCGGAAGACCTCCATCTTGCGGAAGACTCGGGGCGCCAGGACCCAGAGCAGCGCCAACGCGACGAGCGCCCCCGCGGCCCAGAGCCCCCGTCTCACGTGGCCGCCAACACCGGTAACAGCTCCCGCCCGATCCGGGTGATGTCGCCCGCGCCGAGGGTCAGGAGCACATCGCCGGGCTCGAGGATCCGCCGGACGGTGTCCGCCAGCTGGGCCCGGTTCGGCTGGTACACGACCGTGCCCCCCCGCTGCTCAGCGGCCCCGGCCACCAAGGCCCCGGTTATCCCGGGCAACGGCGCTTCCCGAGCCGGATAGACGTCGGTGACCACCGCGACGTCGGCGGCCGCCAGGGCAGCGCCCATCGCGTCCCCATGGAGGGCCGTTCGGCTGAACAAATGGGGCTGAAACACGGCCACAAGCCGGCGACCCGGGAAGGCCTGGCGCGCAGCGGCCAGCGTCGCAACCAACTCCGTGGGATGGTGGGCATAGTCGTCGACAATTGCCACACCGGCCGCGCTCCCCAGCCGCTCAAACCGTCGGCCGACCCCGAGAAAGTGGCCGAGCGCTGCCGCGGCCCGGGCCCGGTCACCGCCGAGGGCGGCCACCACCCCGAGAGCCGCGGTGGCGTTGCGGAGATTGTGGAGACCCGGAACGACGAGACTCAAGTCGACGGTCACCCCGTCGGGAAACCGGACCACCGCTTTGGTCCCTTCGGCGGACTGCTCGACCAAGTCGGCTCGAAGGTCATCGGCGCCGGGCCCGAATCGCCAGGTCGCGCGGCGATCGAGTGCCGCAGCCACCCGGTCGGTACCAGGACCGTCCTGGCCCACCAACACCCGACTGGCGCGGCGGGCAAAGGTCAGGTACGCCGCTTCCATCGCCGCCACTGAGCCGTAGCACTCCAGGTGATCAGGCTCCACGTTGTTGACGACCGCGATGGTCGGCGACAGGGTCAAAAACGCCTGGTCGTACTCGTCAGCCTCGACCACGAACAGCTCGACCCCCCCGAGGCGGGCGTTACCACCCCAGGCCCCAACCCGCCCTCCCGCTAACCCAGTCGGATCGAACCCAGCGGCGATCAGGGCCTCGGTAGTCATCACTGTCGTGGTCGTCTTCCCGTGGGTGCCGGCAATCGCGACACAGGTCGCCGATCCGATCAAACCGGCCAGCGCTTCCTTGCGGGAAACGATCGGCAGCCCGAGTTGGCGGGCCCGCACGAGATCAGGGTGTTCGGCCGGGATCGCGGCACTCGCGATGACCGTCGCGGCCCGCTCGACCAAGGGAACGCCGGTTCCCTCGCTCACCTCCGCACCGGCCGCCAGGACGTCCCGAGCGCCCGCCAAATCGGAATCGGATCCGGTCACCGCCAGCCCCCGGCGTAGCGCGACCAATGCCAGCGCGCTCATCCCCGCCCCGCCAATACCGACGAAGTGGAGAGGGGCAGATTCGGGCTGGAGAAAGAGGTTCATGTCTAACGGGCTAATCTAAGGTAGCGCCTACGCTTGGAAAAGACCGAATTAGGGCGCCGCCAGCCGCTCCAAGGCCCCAACGATCTGGCCGAGCGACTCCGGACGGCCGCGGGCCCGGGCCGCACCAGCGATCCGCGCCAACCGCAGGCGATCATCCAGCAACTCGGCCATCGTCCGCCCGAGGGTGGCCGCATCGAGGCCGGCCTGGCGGAGCATGACGGCGGCGCCGGACGACACCATCGCCTCGGCGTTCTTGGTCTGATGGTCCGCCGCGGCGCTGGGCAACGGTATCAAGACGCTGGGAAGGCCCCAGGCGGAGATTTCCGCGATCGTCATCATCCCGGCCCGGCAGACTACCAGATCCGCCACGGCATAGGCATCAGCGACCGGGTCCAGAAACTCCACTACCTGGATCCTGGGGGGCGCCGCAAAGCGCCGAAACGCCTCTCCGGCAGCCTTGCCGGTGGCCCAAAGCAGCGTTAGGCGGTCCGCACCGCCGTTGGCGACCCACTCGCCGACCAGTTGATTGATGGCCAACGAACCCTGGCTTCCGCCCATGACCACCACGACCGGCCGATCCGGGGCGATCCCAAGCTTGGTGCGAGCGGCTGCCCCTCGTCCGGGGGACGGCGGGATGATCGGGCTCCCCGTGAAGAGCACCCGGGTCGTTGGGCCCGGCCGGAGCATTGCGGCGGCCTCGGGTGCCCCGAGATACACCTCACGGACCCGGGGGGCGAGCCACCGAGTCACCAACCCGGGGAAGGCATCTTGCTCGAGGATGGCTGTTGGAATCCCTCGCCGCGCCGCGGCCAACACCGTCGGCCCCGAGGCATACCCGCCCGTGCCTAACACCAGATCGGGCCGCTCGCGATCGAGCAGACCCCGAACCATGCGGTAGAGGCGAACCGCCAAAATGGGCCACTTGAGATTTTTCCACCATTGGTGCCGATAGAGCGGTTCGAACGGCAAGAGGTGAAACGGGAAGCTCCGCTGCGGCAGCAACTGGGCTTCGACTCCGCGGATCGCGCCGACCAGGACCACCCGCCATTCCGGGTGCGCGGCCCGAAGCGCCTCGGCGATTGCCAACGCCGGCATCAAGTGACCACCAGTCCCGCCGCCGGCGATCAGGATGGTCTTGGTGCCGGTCACGGGGGTCCGGCTCGGCCCCGCATCCGGCCGATGCTGACGAGGACCCCGACCGCCAGCAACGTCACCATCAAACTCGACCGGCCGGCCGACATAAACGGGAGCGTCACCCCGGTCGTCGGCATCAAACCGACGTTGACTGCCACATGCATCAGGGCGGTGAGTCCGATTGAGGCGGTCAAACCAGTGGCCAAGTACTGGCCGAACGGATCCGGCGCGGTGCGGGCGATCCGGAACCCGAGCCAGCAGAACACCGCGAAAAGACCGAGCACGAAGAGAACCCCGAGAAAGCCCCACTCCTCCCCAACGGTCGCGAACAGGAAGTCATTACCCGCGTACGGGAGGTAGTCGAGTTTCAGCTGACCTTTCCCGAACCCGGCCCCGAGGAACCGGCCCGAGGCGAACCCTTTGGTGGCCTGCTCGAGCTGATAGCCGGCGCCAGTGGCACAATCCGTCGCCAATCCGAGCCAGCACTTGGCCCTCGTGAACCGAAAGGGGGTGGCAATGATGGCCCCGACCGCGAGGATGACGACCACCACGCCGACCAAGAGAAACTGGCCAACCCGGGCCCCGGCCGTAAACAGAACCACGCCGCTCAGCAACCCAATAATCAGTGCGATTGAGAGGTTGGGCTCCACCAGGACGAGCCCCGCCACGACTCCGGTGACAAGCAGGACCGGGACGACGCCTTTCTTGAAATCGCGAATCGTCTCGCCCTTCTTCGCCGCGATCGTGGCCGCCCACACGACGATCGCAAATCGGGCCAATTCGGACGGCTGAAATCCGACCCCGGCAACTTTGATCCACCGTCGCGAGCCATTGATCACCGCGGCGCCGGGGAGCAGCAACACCACCAACCCCACGATGGTCAGTCCCAAGAGCCACCACGCGGCCCGGTTCCATTTGCGGTAGTCGACTTGGGCGGCGATCAGCAAGACTACCGCGCCGGCAGCGGCGGCGGAAAGTTGTTTGAGGACCTCGCCAAAGGCACCGGCCTTGAAGGTGGCGGCCGAATAAACGCTGACGAGGCCAAAAACGGTGAGAACCGCCACGAGGACCACCATCAGGCGGGTCTCCCAGCGGTGGTCGCCCGGGTGGTCAAACGACGGCGGTGTCAGATCGCCTCCACGAGAGCGCGGAACCGGGCTCCCCGTTGTTCGTAGTTGAGAAACATGTCGTAGCTCGAGCAGGCCGGAGAAAGCAGCACGGCGTCGCCGGCCGCCGACTGTCGGATCGCCAGCCGCACCGCATCGTCAAAGGTCGCGGCTTCCTCGATCACCGCGGACGATCCCAAATCGTGGACAATGAGCGGGCCGGCTTCGCCATAGGCGACAATGGCGCGACATCGATTGAGCCGAGGGGCCAACCTGGCATAGGGCTCACCCTTGTGACGCCCGCCGAGGAGGAGCACGAACGGCCGCTCCATCGCCGCCAGGGCCACCTCCGTCGAAGAAATATTGGTGGCCTTGGAGTCGTTGATCCACAACACGCCGTTCACTTCTCGGATCGGTTCCAAACGATGGGGCAAGCGGGGTGCGGTGGCAAGGCCCCTGGCAATGGCTGCCATCGAGACGCCTAACGCGTGGGCAGCGAGCGCGGCCGCCAGGGCGTTCGCAACGTTATGATCGCCCAGAAGCGGCAGGCGGGAACGCCTGATGAGGTCGACATCACCGAGCATCAGTTGGTCGAGGTCGCGATCGTACCAGCCGTCGGATCGCGTCGTGGTCGAAAACCGGCGCCGCCGGCCCTTCGGCGTACCGACCCAACTGGCCGACAGCGGATCGTCGCCGTTAGTAATCCACCAAGAGTCATTGTCGGCGTTGGCAAACAGCCGCATCTTATCGCCGTAGTACTCGGCCACCGTTTGATAGCGATCGAGATGGTCGGGCGCCAAGTTGGTCAGTACGCCGACGGTTGGCCGGAGCGTCGCCATGTCGTGGAGCTGGAAACTCGACAATTCAACCGCCAGGACCGCGGGCCGGTCGGTCGAGAGGGCCACTTCACAAATCGGGGTCCCGATATTCCCAACCGCCCGTGACTTGACGCCGCCCGCCGTTAGGAGATGGGCCACCAATGCTGTCGTTGTCGTCTTGCCATTCGTTCCGGTCACGGCCACGAATCGGACCCCGGAGCCTAAGGCCCGAAGTCCTAGTTCCGCTTCGGCGAGCACTGGAATGCCGGCCTGGTGCGCCACCATCACCGACGGCGCGTCGGGTGGCACCCCCGGTGAGAGCACGACGGCGCTCGCCCGGCGGATCCGGTCCAGGTCATGGCCCCCGACATCGGCGCTAGCTCCCAAGCTTCGCAGGGCCGCCGCGGTGGCTTCAAGGCCCGGGGCGATGCCGCTGTCGGAGGCATACACCGCCACCCCGTCGCGACAGAGCAGCCGGGTGGCCGCCGACCCGCTACGGCCTAACCCGACCACCGCGACTTCGCCCTGAAACTCCGGTCCCTCCACGAGGCCTCCTTACCGGATCTTGAGAGTGGCGAACCCAACCAGGGCGCAGAGGAGCCCGACGATCCAAAACCGGACGACGACTTGGGCTTCGGGCCAACCCTTCTTTTCGAAATGATGGTGCAGCGGCGCCATCCTGAACACCCGGTGCGCGTCGGCGTACTCCCGGCCCCGGGTCCGCTTGTGCCACTTGTACACCCCGACCTGGAGGATCACCGACACCTGCTCGGCCACGAAAACGCCACCGATGATCAGGAGTAAGAACTCCGCCCGCAACAGAATCGCGACCGTACCCAATCCGCCGCCGATCGCGAGCGCGCCCGTGTCGCCCATCATGACCTGAGCCGGGTGGGCGTTGAACCAGAGAAACCCGATCGAGCCGCCCATCAACGCGGCGCAATACACCGTAAGTTCGCCGGCCCCGGGCAGGTAGTAGAAATTCAGATACGACGTCATATCGACGCGCCCGAAGATATAGGCAAAAAAGGCAAATGCGCCCGCGGCGATGGCGGTCAATCCGATCGCCAGTCCGTCCAAGCCGTCGGTCATGTTCACCGCGTTGCTGGTCCCGGTGACGACGAACGTCACGAACCCGACGTACAGGAGGGGCACAAACAGCACCACGGTGTATTTGACGAACGGAAGCACGGTGGCGGTGGCCGGCAGGATCGACTCCGGAACGAGTGGCTGGAGCCATAAATACAGGCCGAGCGCCAAGCCGAAACTGCATTGGCCGATCAGCTTCCAGCGGGCCACCAAACCCCGCGGTTTCCCTTGGACGACCTTGAGGTAGTCATCGACGAATCCGATGGCTCCGGTCCACAGCGTGGCGATCATCGCGACCAAGACGAAACGGTTGGTCAGCGGGGCCCACAGCAAGGTGGGGACGATCGTGGCTAACAGGATGATGAGGCCCCCCATCGTCGGGGTGCCGTGTTTGACGTCATGGCTGGCCAACAAGCCGGTCCGGACGACCTGGCCGACCTTGAGCTCGCTCAACCTCGCGACGATCTTCGGCCCGAAGTAAAACGCCATCAGGAGGGCCGTGACGACCGCCCCAGCCGCCCGAAAGCTGATGTAGTTGAAGAGGTTGAAGAGGATGTGTTCGCGACCCAGGGGGGCCAACAAGTGATAGAGCATCGACTCAGCTCGACTCCGCGGTTCGACCGACTAGCTCGGGAATGATTCTCTCTAACCGTACGCCCCGCGACCCTTTAAGCACCACTAACTCATCGCCTCGGATCCGCGCGGCGATCAGCGGCGCGGCGGCCAGGGAATCGCCGCCGACGATGAGCCGGTCGCCGAAATGCCCTCGCTGCCGTTCGAACGCCGGTCCGAACTCACCGAGGGCCACCATCACCTCGGGATCGAGGCGACCCAATTCGTCGGCAATGGCGAGATGGAGTTCGGCCGACAAGGGGCCCAGCTCTCGCATCGTGCCTGCTACAAAAACCAGCCGCCGGCCCGATCGGAGGGTCCGGACCACGTCGATCAAGGCTCGGAACGAAGCCGGGTTCGCGTTGTAGCAATCGTTCAGAATCGTCAGGCTGCCGTGCTGGGTCACCTCGCCCCGCCCCGCCGGAACAGTAAACGTCTCGAGCGCCCGCGCCACCTGAGCCGGAGCGAGGTCCAGCTCTTCGGCTACCGCCCAGACGAGCATCGCGTTCTTGGCCTGGTGCAAACCCAGTTGGGCGACGACGAAACTCACCCCAGCCACTGTTACCCGAGGCCGGCCGCTCGGCTCAAGGGTGACGTGGTCCGGGATCACATCGGCGCCTGTCAACCCGGCGGTCACTACCCGGCGCGCCACGGTCCGCGCACCCGCTGCGAGCGCGGGGTCGTCGACGCCGACGAACGCAACCGGTACGTCCCGCACCAGCGCCAGCTTCTCAGCCATCACGCCGGCTACCGACCCAAATCCATCGAGGTGCGAGGCGGCGACGTTGGTGATGACGGCGTGGCTCGGTTCGATGATGTCGCGATAGCGCGCGATCTCGCCGGGAATGCTGGCCCCGGCCTCCACCACCAACGCCTCGGTGTCGTCGGGGCATTCGAGAATCGTCTGCGGCACCCCGACCAAGTTGTTCAAATTGGCTCGGGTGGAGTAGACCCGGTACTTAGTGGCCAATACGGCGGCCAGCATCTCCTTGGCGGCGGTCTTTCCGTTGCTGCCGGTCACCGCCACGACCGGACCCCGGAGCCGACGGCGCCGAAACCGCGCCAGCCATCCGTATGCCTGGAGGGTGTCGTCCACCTCGTAGAACGAGAGGCCTTCGACCGGAGCCGTTCCCTGCCTCACCACGGCCCCGGTAGCCCCGGCCTGGCGGGCGGCCGCCAAGAACGAATGGCCGTCGAACCGATCGCCCAGGAGGGCCACAAACAAGGCATCGGGGCCGACCTGGCGAGTATCGGTCGTTACCCCCGCATACCGGACCCCGGCGTCGCCCGGGCCAAGGGCCAGCGCAGCCCGAACGTCGGCGTCAGTCCACGTCGTCATGATTGAGCGCCAAGGACATCGGCCACGATGACCCGTTCGTCGAACGGCAAATAGTCGGTCCCGACGATCTGGTAGGTCTCATGACCCTTCCCAGCCAACACCAAGGTGTCGCCCGGTTGCGCCTCGCCTAACGCCCAACGGATCGCCTCCCGGCGGTCGAGGATCCGCTTGATGGCTGCCCCGGCGGGAATCCCGGCCACGATGTCGTCTATGATCCGGTCCGGATCTTCCGTTCTGGGATTGTCCGAGGTGACGACGGTGAGGTCGCCGAGCGTCGCGGCGATTCGCCCCATGATCGGACGTTTGCCGACATCGCGGTCACCGCCGCAGCCGAAGAGGACTATGAGTCGGCCCCGGGTCACCGGGCGGAGCGTCTCGAGCACCCGCTGGAGGGCGTCAGGCTTGTGCGCGTAGTCCCGGAGCACGACGCACGGCTGCTCAACGAGTCGTTCCATCCGACCCGGCACCTGAGGCGCACGTTCGAGGCGGGCGGCGACGGTCGCCAACTCCACCCCCATCCCCAGGGCGATGGTGGCGGCCGCGAGGGCGTTCGACACGTTGAACTCGCCCGGCAAAGGCAAATCCACGGCCGCTGTTCCAAACCGCCCGGTCAAGGTGAATCGACTGGAGACCGGGCCGAGGTGAACGGCATCCGCTCGAACCGACCGGCCCGGAGCCAACCCGAAGGTGAGAACCTGAGGGCGGCCTTCGAGGCCGGTCCACGCTGGATCATCACCATTGACCGCGGCGATGCCCGTCGGGGCGAGATAGTCGAACAATTTCAGCTTGGCGAGTCGGTACCCGTCCATGGTCAGGTGATAGTCGAGGTGCTCCCGAGAGAGATTGGTGAACACCGCCCCGTCGAAGACCAAGCCGTCGAGGCGACCTTGGTCGAGGCTATGGGACGAGGTTTCCATCACGGCCCGGGTAACCCCGGCCGCCACCATCCCCGCGAGCGTGGCCTGAAGGTCGACCGGCCCGGGAGTGGTTAGCGAACCTGCCGTCGAGGGAATCGAATGGCCGGCGCCATCGAAGGCGCCGAGGGTGCCGATGCTCCCCGCGGTCCCCCGCTCGTTGAGCAGGTGGCTGACCAGAAGGGTTGTCGTGGTCTTGCCGCTGGTGCCCGTTACGCCCACCAATGACAGCCGGCGGCCCGGATCGCCGTACCACCCCCGCGCCAAGGCGATCGCCGCCCTCCGGCCGTCGGTCACCACGATTTCGGGCCCGCCGGTGTTGGCCGCTCGCTCGACCACCACGGCGGTCGCCCCGGCGGCGACGGCCGCGGAAACAAACCGGTGGCCGTCCGCCTGTGACCCTCGCACGGCGACAAAGAGTGACCCCGGAACCACCGAGCGGCTATCGGTCGCGATTCCGGCGAACAGTGGCAACTGGTCCGGCGCCCGCACGACGAGATCCTCCGCCCGGAGGGCGCCCACCAACGCGTTGGAGTCGGGCCGAAACTGGGTCATCCGGAGCCCTTGCTCGATGCCGTGATCGTGATGGTCTTGCCCGCGCCTAACGAATCGCCGGCCTCCGGCGAGGTCCGCACCACGGTGCCGGTCCCTTCGAGGCGGACCCGAAACCCCCGTCGATGGAGCGTCGCGGCCGAGGCGCGGACCGATTGCCCCACAACGTCGGGCACTTCGACCAACAGAATCGGGGCCGGGCGATCTCGCCCGAGCGGGAGGGTGACCGACCGGGTCTCGTCGGTCGGTGGATCGCCCGATCCTACCGGGGCCTTGGGGGGACGCGGCGACTGGGCGCTGGCCAACATCCCGCGATCGATCGTCGTCCGTTGGGCCGCGAGGGCTTGGCGCAGCATACTCGCCACGACCGGCGCGGCCACCGCGCCGCCGGAGTACGCCCCTTTCGGATCTTCGATTCGCACCACGAATACGAGCTGCGGGTCCCGGGCCGGGTACATCCCGGCAAACGAAGCGGCGTGTTTGTTCGTGTACTGGCGGTTCTCAACCAGCTTGGCGGTGCCGGTCTTGCCTAACACCGATCCCTTAACCTGGGAACGCCCGCCGGTACCTGAATCTCCCGCCGACAGGGCCAGAAACCGGCGAAGCTTGGCCGCCACTTCAGCCGTTACCGCCTGCCGGACCAGAACCGGTTCGTGGCGATAGACGACCGCGCCCTCCGGGCTGCGGATTTCGCGGACGATCGACGGAGCCAGGAGCCGCCCGCCGTTTGCCAGCGCACCATACGCCGCCGCCAACTGGACCGGCGTGACCATCACCGCGTAGCCCATGGCGGCGCTGGCGCCGGTCTGCCCCGGCCTCCACGTTTCCGGCTTGGGCAGGATCCCGGGCTCCTCGAACGGAAACTCGACGCCGCTCGGCGACCCGAGGCCGAAGTTCCGAAGGGCCTCAAAATGCTCGACCGCCGAGAGCCTCGTCGAGAATTGGGCCATCGCGACGTTGCTGGAGACTTGAATCGCGCGAGCCAGCGTAATCGGCCCTTGTTGTGGATGATCGTCAACGATCGGCTTGCTCCGGCCCGGCATGTTCCATCGGCCGTTATGCGAAGGGACGACATCGTCGTCATCGACCCGGTTCCGGACCAGCAGGCCGGCGGCCGTCAGGGGCTTGGCGGTGGAGCCCGGCTCGAAAGCACTAGTGAAGTATGATGCGCTCGCCATTTGCTCACCGTCGGCGTCCACTTCTCGGGATGCGGCGGCGAGGATCTCTCCAGTGCGGGGGTCGAGGAAAATGACGTCGCCCCGTTTCGGCTTGAAGGTTTCAAAGGCGGCGGCCAGACCCCCTTCGGCGATTTCCTGGAGCTCTTTGTCGATCGTCAACACCACATCGTGGCCACGAGTCGGGACCCGAACGACGCGCTCGGGAGATTCGTACGTCCGACCGCGGGCATCCTTGAGCAACACCGTCTCGCCGGGAACACCGCGGAGCAGCGAGTCGAGGAACCGTTCGAGGCCGGTCGCCCCCGACGAGCTATCGGCGGTCAACGAACCGATCAGTGGCCGGGCCAGCGGGCCGGAGGGATACTCGCGCCGGTAGATCGGGGCCAAGTAGACGCCTTGAACCTCTCGAAGCCGCCCCACTTGGCCGGCGGTGTAGGGTCCATGGGCATAGAACGGATCGTTGGACCGAAGGGCCGCCCGGAGCCGGTCGACCTTGGCGCCAATGTCCGCCTGGAAGAGGCGAAGCAATGCCGGCTTGTTCTTCACCTGTTCCGGCGCGATCGTGACGTGGTACCGCTCCAACGAGGTGGCCAGAGGGGTTCCGCGCCGATCGAAGATCACCCCGCGGGGCGCTTCCAGAATCTGATGCGCCGTTCGCTGCCGGGCGGCTCGCTTGGCGTAGTCGTCGCCTCGGACCAACTGCAGGTATCCCGCCCGACCGGTGATCGCCAGGACCCCAACCAGAAAAACGGCCTGAAGGGCCTGAATTCGCGCCTCGGTCCGGGCCATCGCTACCGGCCCATGACCTTGCTCGAATCGGCCGGCAACAGAATGTCGGTTGCGGTGTCGAGGGGTGGACGGAGACCCAAGCGGGCGACTTTGGGAAGCAACACCTGGACGGTGGACGCCACCTGGATCCGTCGGTCCATCTGGGCCTGGGTCGCCTCAAGAGAGCCGCGGGCGACTTTGAGGATTCCGAGCCGTGCCGCGATCTCGTAGGACGCGGTTTGTCGGAGGAGAACCACGGCGGCGACCAGGAAAAAGATCGCCAGCCAGAAGGCCAGCCAGTACCGGCCCCGGCCCTTACTCCGCCGTGCCATCAGCCCGCCCGAACACCCGGAGTTTGGCGCTCCGCGCTCGCGAGTTGACTCGAACTTCCTGGTCCGCCGCCCCAACTGGGCGCCGGGTGATCAGGCGGCCGAGTGGGCGGCCCCGGCAGACGCAACGGGGTTGGATGGCAGGGCAAATACAGGCTTGGCTCCAGTCACGAAAAGCGTTCTTGACCAGTCGATCCTCACCCGAATGATAACTAACTACGGCCAGCGCCCCACCGCCGGTCAATGCGTCGCGCAACCGAGGCAAGGCCTCGGCGAGGCCGCTCAGTTCATCGTTGACCACGATCCGAAACGCCTGAAAGATCCTCGCGAAATCACCGGGGCCGCTCCGAGGGCCTAACGCGGCTCGGATCGCGTTGATCAAATCATCGCTGATCAAGAACGGAAGGTTGCCCCGCCGGCGCACCAGCTCAGCGGCCAACCGCCGGGCCCGCGGTTCGTCACCGTAGTCCGCCAGCCAACTGGTCAGATCGGCCTGGGAAGCCTCGGCCAGGAGGTCGGCGGCGGTAGAACCGGACCGGCCCATCCGCATGTCGAGGGGGGCCCCCGGCCGAAAGGTGAATCCGAGGGAGTCGTCATCCAACTGGCGAGACGAGACCCCAAGATCAAGCAAGATCAAATCGGGTTCGAACTGGTTGATTTCGACCCCCACCTCCGGGTCAAACGCACTGGCGCAGAGGTAGCGGATCCCGTGATCCCCCAACCGACCGCGGGCCCGGGCGATTGCGTCGGGATCGCGATCGATCCCAAGAATGGTGGCGCCCTCGGCGCGGAACAGCTCCGCGTGGCCGCCGTCACCGAGAGTAGCGTCCACGACTCGCCTGGCCCGGCCGACCAGCGCCAGCAACTCGGTACTCAATACGGGCTGATGAAAAGACGGTGTCGTCACGTGGCCTCAAAACAATCACCCCGCCTCGAAAGAGACGGGGTGATCTGAACCCTGGAAACGGGGCTGACGGGGCTCGAACCCGCGACCTCCGCAGTGACAGTGCGGCGCTCTAACCAAGCTGAGCTACAGCCCCAAAGTCCTTAGAGCCGCGGAATATAGAGCCCCTCACTGACCCTTACAATAGGCCTTCTTCATCTGAGCGATGCGGGGGGCGTAGGCGGTCTCCAGCAACTGGATTCGCTTGCCGACATCCTCGGCCGCGATCGGCTGGCCGGCTGTCAGGGCGGCCTTGGTCTCAGTGATCCACGCGTCGAGGATGTTGACCGCATCGCAACTCTTGGCATTGACGACATCAGTGTCCTTCGCCGAAATCTGGCCAAGGAGTCCAAACCCGAGGACGTAGCTCGCGAGTTGGTGGGCTCGACCGCCCGGGCGGAGCAAGCCGGCGGCCTTCTTGCCAATCTCTACGGCCAGCGGGAAATCGACCGGCTGGGCCCGGAGAACCGGGAGGCCCGCTTCTTGGGCCAGCACATTCCCGAGGTTGGCCTTGTCATTGTCCTGACCGTTCTGTTCGATCAGGGCGCCGAGTTCGATTGCCTCCCTGAATCGGTTCTCCTTGAGGAGGGCTCGCACCGAACGGATGACCGGGCTCATATCGACTTTGTCGACCTCGACCAACCGCCGGGTCACCGCAACCGCACTGTCGACCGGCCCGCTCAGTTCATAGGCCTTCACCAGCTCGTTGAGGAGCGACCCGTTGGTCGGGAACTTCTTGGCGGCGAACTGCCCCCACTTCAGATACATCGCCGCGCTGGAGGAATCCTTCGAGGCCACATACAGAATTTTCTGGAGGTTGAAGGTGTCGGTCTTGGCGGTGTCGAGGGTGAACACCGTTTCCATCGCCTTGACGGCGCAAACATTCTTCTCCGGCTTGTCCTGAACCAGGCAGGCCGTGGCCAACAAGTTGTGCATGTCAGGGTTCGACGGGTCGCGGCCAATGGCGTCTTGGGCGATCGTTTCGCCGAGATCCGACTTTCCGGCCGCGATGAAATAGCGGATGGCCTCTTCGACCACCTTCTGATTGTTCGGAGCGACCAGAATCAACTGGCGGTACGCGTCGACGACTTGGGTGGTATCGCCCTTGGCCTGATATTGGCCGAGCAAGCCGCCAAGGACCTCGACGCTCAAGCGGTCGCCGAGGGCGGCGTTCTTGAGGTGGCCGATGATCTGATCGGCCGGCGCCTTCTTCGCAATCCCGATCTGGGCGAGGCAGAGTTCCGCGGGGCCATGATTCGGTTGCGCCTTGAGGGCCTTGGTGCCCGCCTCGATGGCCTTCTCAGGCTGAGTAGCCGCCAGGTTGTCGCAATTCTTCGCGTCCGGCAACGCGTTGAACGCGCTCCTGAGGGCCTCGCCAACCTTGCTGCCCAGGTCTTCAAAACTCTGCGCCGCAGCCTGGGTGAGCACCACCATCTGGCCGGTCTGATCGTTGCCGGCCAGGAGTCGAGCCTCGACGGTAACCCGCCCCCCGTCGCCCCGAGTGAGCGTTCCAACGACGATCGCCCGAGCCTGGAGCTGGGTTCCGAGTTGGCGCGCCACGAGCGGCGGTAGGACGGCGTCCGGAGGATAGCCATACTGGATCAAGGCGTCGTTCATCTGGGTGCGCTGAATCGTGTTGTACCACTTGTCAGCGACCGCTTCGACCTTTTCTCGCATCCCGGTGCCGACCCGAACGGCTGCGGCCGAGTCGGAGGCCTGAAACGAATGGGGATTGGCAATCAGGAGCCGGGGTAGGTTCTTGGGAGCCGCCGGCGGCCGACTGGCCCGGAGTTGCGCTTGTGCCGGGACCACCGCAACGATGGTCAGGATGCCGAGCACTAGCGGAGCGACGCGGAAACGCATTCTTGACAACCTCCCTACGAGGTCACCCGAGTCCGGGTGGCGGATCCGACGCCGGAGTTGGCGACGGAACATGGGCGAAGAGGGATTCGAACCCCCGACATCCTGCGTGTAAGGCAGGCGCTCTGAACCAACTGAGCTATTCGCCCGCTGCGAGGCACCCGGCATCCGCCTTTGACGAGGCACGATGGGAGACGCATTTTCGCGCTCCCCATGCACGTGTCGCCGCTAGAGGGCGATTGCCAAGGGAAACAAGACGCAGTACCCGATAACGAGCAGGACGGCGGCTAGGCTCGCCTTACCCGACGATAAGACCACAAAACCGGCCACCAAACAAACGACGGCGACCGCCAAAACGGCGATGTTACGAGGGCCAAGGAGGCCACGTCGGGTGGTGGAAGGCGCATCCGTTTGGGGCATAAGGGCTTGAGGATATGACGGGAGCGGCGGTTGGTCAAGCGCCGAGATCGCGATCGGGCCCTTTGATCTGCCCTGGATCCATGGCGTCACTATTTGGAACGATCCACCCGCCGTCGAGCGCCGCCCTGCGACCTCGATCCCGCCGTCTCCTGATCCAGTAACCAACTCCGAGAACGGCCCCGACTCCGAGCCACGCCCCGCCGGCCATGAGCCACAACCCAATGCCGTAAGTCCGCTTGATCTCTTTGCGCCACGCTTCATCGAACCGATCGGGTGAGAGCCCAGTCGTGATCGCCACCGCACTATCAAATGGGGTGCCGGCGGCCAGGCGGGCAATCAGCGGCTCGAGCGAGCGGCCCGGGGTTCGCCGCTCGAGGAAGGTGACGGCGGTCCCGGCTAGCGCGTAGGCGGCCTCGGCGGTCGACTGGGTCCCCCGCAGCCCGGCGGACAACTGCTCGAGACTCGGGACCCGGCCTCGGGCAACGGTGAGGTTCAAGGCCAGCCCTTCGAATCGGCCGAACTCACCGGCGGCGATCACGGCATATCCTTCATCGAACCAGAGTGGGACTCTGCCCCGAATCGACTGGTGGAGTGCCACATGGGCCAACTCATGCCGAAGGACCCGGAACGGATCGTCTCCGTCAGCCCGAATGACGACGAACCGAGCGGCCGGGAGCGCGAAGCCCGCGCCCCAGGCCGGTACCTTGCCCCGCGACATCGCGTCAAACTGGGATTGGCCCCGAACCACTACCAGGACCAACGGGCCAAGGGATCGCCGACCGAGGCGATACCACACCGTCGGGAGATCGGCTCGCTCGGCCAGGGCCACGGCAAGATCGAGGTCGCCGGACTCGGCGGCGGCCCGGACTTGGCCGACTTCCACCGTTTGGAGGCGGTGGTCAGCTGGCTGCGCCGCGGCTCGCGGGGCGGCGCCGAGAATTAGGCTGAGGCTGAGGCCCGCGGCACTGCACCGCCGGCCTCGACCGATTCCAGGAGTTCGCGACAACGTTGTGACCAGGGAGCAAAACGGTTGGCCGTGGCTCCCTTGTTCCAGGTGGCCTTGGCCCGAACCTGGTCTCCACCAAACCACTGGGCTCGCCCGAGGTCGTAATATGCTTCGATCAGGTTGGGGCCGAGCAGGAGGGCTTTGCTCAGGAATGTTTCGGCGTCAAGGTACATCTCGCGCTCGAGGTAAACGAGGCCCAAATAGTAGTTCGCGTAGAGGGTGGCTTTCCGATCGCCATCGAGCCGGACGACCCGGGTTAGATGCTCGATTGCTTCGCCGAAGATCCTTTTTCGGAGGCAGATGTATCCGACGTTGACTCGGGCCAGTGCATTGGTCGGCTCCTCGGCTAAGACGCGGGAGAAGGTCCCCAGGGCATCGTCGTACTTGAGGTCCAGCATCTGGGCCCATCCGAGAAGGGATTGGGCATGAATATCACCCGGCGCCAGCTCGAGGGCCCGGGTGAGGGCCTGCGTCGCGGCCGCGTGATCGCCGAGGGCGATGAAAGACCAGCCTTTTTCGATATAGGTTGAGGCGCCGAGGTGGTCGGCGCGCACCTGAGGCCTCGGGTCGGCCAATTTCGGGCCTGCGGCGTCCTCGGCCCCGAGCTGTTTGTATCGGTCAACCAAGCCCTTGATCCGATCTCGGGTTGACTGGAGGTCAGCAATGGCCACATCGGTCGCTTTGAACACGGCGATGATCCGTCGCTTCAGTTCGTCACGATCAGCCACGGCCCCCGCGAGTGCGAGGCTGGTCTCGAGGAGGGCCACCTCCCGCCGCAGAGCCTCCGCCGATTCGGTCAGAGGATTTGGCTTTCGCGGAGGTAGCTCGTCACGATGATTCGGCCGGTGTCGAGGTCGAATTCGGCGGTCCGGCCACAGTCCCCACCCACCGCTTCGCCAACCAGCCTGATGCCGTGCCGGTGGAGAGCCTCTCGGGCCGCCACCACATTGCGGTCGCCCATTTGAATGTTACCCGGCGGCGTCAGGGACGTGAACATGCTGGCGCCGCCCACCAGTCGAGCCACGGTCGACGGGGTCCGGGCCCCGCGGGCAATCATCCGTTCGATCATCGCCGCCACCGCGGTCGGGGCGTACCGGCCCGGCTCGCCGCTCGCCCGGCCCATCGATTGGTTCGGCATCAGGACGTGGGCCATCCCGCCGATCCGGGTCTGCGGATCGTGAAGGGCAACGGCGACGCAGCTCCCCAGGGCGACAGCCACCAGCGTAGCCGGTGCCTCGGTGACGATCATCTCGCTCACTTTGACCACGAGCCGAGGTCCGGTCATGCCATCCTCCGATAGATCCGTTCACGCCGGTCGACCAGCTCGAGGCGCGGGAGCAGGTCGAAACCTGCGAGCTCAGCCTGGCCGAGCATCAGGAGCCCGCCCGGCCGGAGGCCGTCCAGGACGACATTCATGACCTGGCGTTGAGCCTCGGCGTCAAAGTACATCAGGACGTTCCGACAAAGGGCCAGGTCGTAGGGTTCCCGCGACGCGGGCATCGTCAAATCGGTGACTGAGAACCGAACCGATGCTCTCAGCTCATTGGGGACGAGGAAAGGCCCATGGGACCCCACGTTGGCCAGGTCCCGGACCACGGCATCGATGTCGGCCCGGCAGCGTTCGGGGTACTCGCCCTGCCGGGCCACTGTGAGGTTACGCGGATCGAGATCGGTGGCGTCGACTGACCAGGCGGCCAGTCGGCCTTGGTTCACGAGACTGGCGCACAAAAGGGCCAGCGACCATGCCTCCTCGCCCGTCGCGCACGCCGCGCTCCAGCATCGGCACTCTGGGCCGAGGGCGTTCGGGGCTCGGCAGTGGGCGGGGATGAGACCGGCGAGGGCGCGCCAGGCGCTTGGGTTGCGGAAAAAGCCGGTTACTCCGAGCGCGATGGCGGAGCGGAGGCGGGGGGCTTCATCGGGGTCGCGGTCGAGGAGGTCGGCGTAAGCATCGACGCTGGACAGCCCTCGGGCTCGGCATCGACTCAGGAGCCGCCGTTCGAAGTACGGGGCTTTGAATTGGCAGAGCGATGCCCCGCCGATCAGGGTGAGATGGTGGCGGATTCGGTCCATCCCGGTTGAGACGACGGTCACGGGCTTGCCGGGAGGAGTTCGAGATTCGCGCGGGCTAATTGGTGCCCGGGATTGAGACGGACGGCCTGTTCCCAAAAGTTCCGGGCCTCGGCTGCCTCGCGACGACGAAAGGCCAAGTTGCCCAGTTTGAAGAACACGTCGTCGCCTAACGTCGGGTCGATTTGGGTAGCTCGCTGGTACTGGCGAGCGGCCTCCTCGTAATGGCCGGCGCGATACAACAGGTCGCCGATGTTCTTGTGGAGCTGCGGGAGGGCTGGTTCATCGGCCGTTTCGCGAAGGACCACCTCGGCCGCCGAGAGGTCGCCGGTGGCTTCAAGCAACACGCCCAAGTTGTTCCGCAAGACCGGGTGGTTCGGATAGGTCGCGACGCCTTCGCGGGCGACCTGGAGGGCTCGCTCGGATTGTTCGTGCTCGGCGAGGGCCTGGGTCGCGGCAAAAAACCAGAGGGGCGGCGGGGTCCGACCGAACAAGTCTCGAGCCCGCTCGATCCGAGCCCAGGCCACGGCCGGATCGTGCCGTCGGAGCCCGAGCAGACCCCAGCTCAAGAAGACCTGCGGATGGTCCGGCAGCCGGCCGGCGGCCTCAGCGAACATGCTTTCGGCTTGATCGAGGCGGCCGACCTCCTCAAGCGCCACCGCCAAATTGTGAATCACTTGTCCTCGCGGCCCGGCCCGGTCGAGCGCTTGGCGGAACAGATCCACGGCATCCGGCCAACGGCCCTGGCGACCGGCGATCACACCCAGGAAAAAGGGCGCCGACCCTTCCGACGGTCGCAGCTCGGCGACCCGGCGGAACTCTCGAGCGGCCTCGTCGAGCATGTCGGTTCTGAGAAAGGCGACGCCGAGGTTCCGATGTTCTTCGATGTGGGCCTCGAGCAGCCGGGCCGGGGTCGTTTTCGAGGAGGTCCCAACCCGCTGGGCCAGTCCAGCGGTAATCAACCCGAACATCGCTTGGGCGGCCTCGAAATCCACCAGGCCGGAGGCGTCGATGACTTCGCGCGTGTCCCGAATTCCATCGATTAACGGCAGCACTCGGCGCTGGGCCTCAGTGAAGGCCAGCGACTCATTGGCCAAGGCGGCGCGGTCGAGCGCAAACACCAGGTCGAAGCTTGGAATCTTCTTCTCGATCAGGGTCCACTCGTCAATCCGGCGGGCGCCCTCGAGCAAGAGATTCTCCGGCGTGATCCGGTCGAGCTCACCCTCCCATTCCGGCTTGACACCGGCGTCGAACGTGAAGCTCCCTTGAGTCCAAGCGAACAGGGTGTAGACGGCCTCTTCAATCTGGAACCGGACCACCCGTTTCAGTTCTTCCGGGGTAATCGCTCCAATACTGACCAAGATCTCGCCGAGCCGCCGGCCGCGGGCCACGGCCTGCATCGCGAGGGCCTGATCGAGCTGTTCGCGGGTGATCTTGCCCGGCCGGAGGAGCAGATCGCCGATTCGGTCCCGGCGGTTCACAATGGTGGCGTAGATGATCGACCCGTCTTCGAAATAGATCGAGCCAAATCGTTGGCGGTCGGAAAGCGCCAAACACCCGGTGCGACGGCCGAAGAAAAGCAGCTGCACGACATCGGGCAGACTGGCCTCCTTGAGGCTGCCCTTGATCGCCATTAGTGGAAGTCCACTAGGAGGCGATCGTCAGCCGTGGGCCAAACGAGGACCATTTTTTCCGGGCTCCGGACGATGCCCATACCAGGTGATTGGATTCCACTGGCGGATACGACGGGTCCTCGATCGCGGCGTGACGATTTGGACTCGACGACCTCAAGGATCTCGCGAGCCAACGCTGTCGAGGGCGGGGCCCGCTCGGCTTGGGCTTCGGCAAGGACCCGCTGGACGACCCCGTGAACCGAACGCACCGAGTCGGCGGGGCGTCCCGCGAGGTAGTCGAGGAGCCCGATATCGCCGGCCGCCACCGTGTCGGCCAGCAACGCTTTGACGACGGCCAATCGGACCTCCCGATCCGGTGGGCCGACGTCCACGACCGAGCCGCCTTCGAGGCGGGTCAACAGCCGGGGGTCGAATCCATTCAGTTCGCTCAGCGGTCGCGTGGTCGTAAACGCGAGCGCTCGGGTACCGTCGAAGAGGGCCTCGTACACATTGAGCAGTTCGGCCTGGCAGCGGGGTTCGTGGGCGATGAGGTGGATATCGTCGATCAGGAGCGCCGCGACCCACTGGTATCGGGCCCGCCATTGGGCCACCTCCTCAGCGCTCTTGAGGTTGGCCAACTCGCCGAGGAGACTGTGGGCCGAGAGGCAAGCGACGGGCCCGATCCCGCGGGCCACGAGGGCGTTGCCTAACCCGTGGAGCAAATGGGTTTTTCCGACCCCGCTCGGCCCCACAATGACCAGCGGATTGCCCCGGGCCCCCGGCTCGGCGATGACGCCGGCAATGGCCTCGAGAGCCACCCGATTGGAGGGCCCCACGCCAACGAGTGCCAGCGTCAGGTCCGGCAGCGGAGCCGAGAGCGGCGCCCGCCGGGCGCGTGCTTCCAAGACGAGCTGACGGGCCCCAGCCAGTTGATCGGGATCGCGGAGCACCTCCGCCCCCGCCAAATCCGGGGCAATGATCCTGGCCTCCGCCACCAATCGCTGCAGTTCACCGGCGTCGTGGCCGAAGGCGGCGACGAGCGGTTCAGGATCGCCCCCGGTATCGGAGAGCAACGCCTGCTCGAGGCGCCGGGTTCGGATCCCTTGCCCTTGCCAATGGGCGATCGACTCTCGAATCCGACCCCGCCACCGGTCGAATTGCTGCGACACATTAGCGACGACCTCGGTCAAAAACGCATCGAACTCGGCGGCCGGCGGAACCGGGGCCGGTGGCGCGGGGCGAGCCTCGGTCGGCCCCGCCACCGTTTGGAGTTCGAGACCGAGGAGGGCCAGGGCGTCGTCCGGCTCGATCGGGGTCGGCGTGGCTTGCTGGATCGCGAGGATCCGCTGAAGGGCGCCCAGATACTCCTTGACCGACCGCAGTTCGACGCCGGCCAGAGTGGTTGCCAAGGCCGGGTGCACGGCGATGCCGGTATCGGCAATCTTCCGGGAGAGAATCGTCGCAATCGTGGTCGCCCCGGGGCGGCCGAGCTCAACGACGGTCCCTTCCCTGAGGCGCCGGGCCAATCGGGCGTCGAGATTGGGCATCGCCGCCAGCACTTTGCCGGTGGTGGCCACTGTGGCGAGCCCGGCGCCCAGCCGGCTTTCGACGACATCGTGAAGGAACGCCTGGACGGGGACCTGTCGCTCGGCGGCGTCGAGGTCGTCGAGCAAGACGACGTCGGCGCGGAGGAGTCGATCTCGGAGAGCGGCACCTGCGTCGGTGAGCCCCCGGCTGTGAACCAGGTCGGCCAATCGCCCGAGCGCCACGATCTCGACCGTTCGGGGTGGCACGGCCATCGCCAAGCGATCCCGAACGCTTCGGAGCAGATGGGTCTTGCCGGCCCCCCGCTGCCCAACCAGGATCAGGACGTATGCCATTCTCGGTCCGTCCGCCAGTGCCCGGACCGCGGAGAGGGCCTCCTGGGTCGCCGGATCGGCGACGAACGAGGCAAACGGGTCGGTCACAAGGTCGGTGCCTTAGTCGCCAGCCGCTGGAGGACCACGGTCGAGAGCGCCTTCAGGGTCTCGAACACTCCGGTGCCGTGGAGGGCGTCTGCAGGGAGGCTCGGGACCGAGCGAAAATTGAAGGCGTCATCCAGTTCGGGCGGCGAGAGAATCAGATCTGGGGGCAAATCCTGCTTGTTGTATTGCAACACGACCGGCAGATGACGAACATCGACGCCCTGCTCGAGGAGGTTTTCTTGGAGATTCTGAAAACTCTCGATGTTTTCGTCGAAGCGGCGGGCCTGGCTGTCGACCACAAAGACCACCCCGTCGGCCCCCTGGAGGACCAAGCGCCGGGTCGCGTTGTAGTAGACCTGCCCGGGGACGGTGTACAACTGAAACCGGGTCGTGAAGCCTGAGATGACTCCCAGTTCAATCGGAAGGAAATCAAAGAACAGAGTCCGATCGGATTGGGTTGCCAACGACACCATTCGGCCCCGGCGACTCTCGGGGACCCGGCCGTGGATGTACTGCAAATTCGTCGTTTTGCCGCACCGGCCTGGCCCATAGTAGACCAGTTTACAAGTGATTTCCCGGGCGGTGAAGTTTACGAGCGGCATGATTACCGTCCGAACAAGGCGCGGAGGCTGGCATTGAGATCGTCTTCGAACGTCTCGGGAAGAATTTCGCGGGTCGAGGCTTCCCGGGGCGCACACTTGATCAGGTCGTCGATCATCTGGCTGAAAAACAACTGGACCATGCCGAGGGACGTATCGGTCCCGAAAACCACCAGCCCAATCCACCGGGCAGCCGGCATATCGAAGGGCATGAGATACACGCCGAGGCGAGGGCCCTGGTGGACCACCGCACCGAACGACCCGGCCCGGGTTTCCTTGGCCAATTCCCGGGTGGAAGCAATGATACCGGCGCCCAACGCGGCCGCCGTCATGACATCGAGCGACCGGGTGAAGCCGTGCTGGGCCACGACTTGCCCCGACGACGTCATGAGTAGCGCCACCCGGGCCTGTGACTCGGACACGAAGGCTTTCAGCGGCGCTTCGACCCAGGTCTCAATCGTACGCATCAGTTAAGCCGGCCCGCCGCGTCGAGGAGCGCCAAACGGACCTCGCCGATGTTGACGTCATTGGTCGTGACGGCGACGAGCAGCAGTCCTTCCGCTCCCGTTGCGATGAAGAGCTGGCCACCGGTTGCCTGCATCAGGAGGACACTCATCGGCGGAGTGTGCAGGGTTCGAGTCAGGACCCCGAGGCGCTGGACGAGTCGGGCCGCGAACGCCGCCGCGGCCTCGGTGGCCTGATCATCCAGGGTTGATTCCGCAACGACCAAGCCGTCATCGGAGGAAACCAAGAGCGCGCTCCGGACACCAGTAATGCGGGAGACGCCGTCGAGGACTTCCTGCTCACGGTTGTTCACGCGTCCTCCTCGAGCCAGTGGCGGGCCTGTTCGACCGCCTTGTCAGCGATCCGGGCCAGTCGTCCCGCGGGCACCTCCCGGCCCCGCATCACGAGCAGCAGGGTTTCGCTCGACGGGCTGCGGAGCTCAAAGTTGACCGCCCCGCTTTCGATCGCCAGCGCCTTCCATTCACCGAGGTTGAGGAGACGAGCGGCCCGCTCCGCCTCACGAGACACCCCGGCCAAAGCGGCCGCCACGGCCTCGCTGGCGTCGACCCCGTCCATCCGCTCGAGGGTGCCGCGGAGGACTCGTCCTTGTTGATCGAATAGGAGGGTGGGCGTTGACTCGGTGGCCGACCGCTGCGGGGCCTCCGGCGGCGGCGCCACCTTGCCGCTCGCGGCCACGACCCGCCCCGCCATGACGGTCCGGATCCGCTCAATCGCCGAGGCGAGAGTTGTGTCGTCGGGTGCCAGCTCGAGGGCGGCCGTCAGGTGCTTCACGCTCCGTCCCAGGTCGCCCGAGCGATAGGCCAGGAACGCCAGACCCTTGTGGGCTCCAAGGTGGTCGGGAACCAGGCGGACCACCGTGGTCCAGGCGTCAAAGGCGGCGTCGCCGTCGCCCCGATCGGCGTGAATCCTGGCGACCAGGTCGTGAGCGTCGGCCATTTCCGGATATCGAGCGGAGCCGCGGGTGACCACGGTCAACGCCGCATCCAGTTGCCCCCGCCGGCGGAGCGCGTCAGCCAGGGGGACAAAGGCCAAACTGGCCGGGTCCTGGGCCAGTTGAAGCGTCAGCGTCGCAATGTCGTCAGTCATGATGGCCCCGAAGCAATATCGCCAACTGCCGGGCAGCCGGAATCACGGCGCCGACGGTGGTGACCTTCCTTTCTTCATCGGAACCTAACGAGGGCAAGGCCAGCCACGCTTCGAACCCGTGGACCGCCTCTTCTAGGCGGCCTGACCCCAGCAGTGCCCAGGACAGGAGCCGGAGGCCGCGGGGAGCCGCGGGATCGAGCCGGACCGCCTCGCGAAGGGGGGCTTCCGCCGCCGCAAATCGATGCTCGGCCAGCAGAATCCGGCCGAGAAGCAGGTGGCACTCGGCCGACTCGGGAAACCGGCCGAGCGCGGTTTGGACCGTCGCCTTCGCCGCGTCGTAGTTGCGATCCACCAGCAGCCGTTCCGCTCCGGCCATCAGGCTGCGGGCATCGTCGACCGGAGCGGCGGCCGCCGATTCCCGGGCGGGGTCCCGAAGCAGGATGACGCCGGCGGAGTTGAGACCAAACACCGAACGGGCCACGTCAAACTCCGGGGCCCCCAAGGTCGTCGCGATCGCCTGGACGTCCCGGATTCCGTCGGAGGCGGCGAGGATCTTCCACTCGGCGGGAGTCAGGGTCAGGGTTCCGGCCTCGGGATCGTTCGCGGGCGCCAGCCGGGGGATGACCCCGAGGTGGGGCACGCCGGCCCGAATCCGTGACCACTCGTCGATCCGACGGGCCGCTTCAAGGAGGAGTCCTTCGACGGAAAGCCGGACGTCGGCCTCTTTGGGCATCTCATCGACCGGGGCCTCTTCGAACACGAAGTACCCCTCCGACCACCCGAGCATGGTGAACACCACGTCCTCGATTTGGGCCCGGACCTGAATGGCCAGCTCCTTCGCTCCGAGTGCGCCGAGGCCGACGAGGATCTCACCGATCCGGCGGGGGTCCCCAGCGGCTTGGAGAGCCTGGGCTCGGGCCAATTCGTCCGGCGCGATCCGGCCGGCCTTGATCAAATGCTGGCCAAGCGAGTGGGGGTTGGCCTTAATCGTTGCGGCGACCACGGCGGCGGCGTGGAACCAGATCGTCCCCTGATTCTGCCGGACGTCGGACACCACCTGCAGGATCCCCGTCTTCTTCCCCAAGTCGAGCAACTGAAAGACGTCGTGGACCCCCAACTCGCGGAGCGGCCCTTGAATCGCCATTAGACCTCCATCGGCTGGAGGATGTGGACGAGGTCGCGGGTGGAGCGGGCTTCCGCTCGTGCGGCAGCCGCAAGCGGACCGGTGGGGGCCTGGCGGACCACCTGGTCCCAATCGGCCATTGCCTCGTCAAACCGGCCGACCGCATTGAGCGACTGGCCCCGGTGAAATCGGGCCATACCGTGGTCGGGAATGAACTTGAGGACTCGAGTCAAGGCAACAACCGCGTCGCGATGGCGGCGTTCGTCGGCGAGCGACCGGCCCAACAGGATCAAGGCCTCGGTGGCGTACGGTTCGACCAAGAGGAGTTCGACCATTATGCGGGTGGTCTCGATCGGGCGACTCTGGCGCCGGAGCAACTCGCCTAACGCGATTCCGGCCTCGAGATAGGTTGGGAGGATGGAGAGCGCCCGCTCGTAGGCGGTTTTCGCTTCGGCCAACTCCCGTCGCTCCTCGCGGACGAGCCCGATCTCGTACCAGGCCTGGACATACCCGGGATCGATCGCCACGGCCGCCTCAAGCGCCACGAGGGCTTCATCGGTATCACCCAACTGGCGGCCGACGACGCCCCGGAGGACCAGGAGATCGGCCCGGCCGGGTGCCAGGGTAATCGCGCCCAACACATCGTCTTGGGCGCCATGCAGATCACCCTGAGCCAATCGGGCCCGGGCCCGGATTTCCAATGGCGCCGGATCGTCGGGGCGGCCGGCAACGATAAGGTCCGCCACCGCCCGGGCCTCGTCAGCCCGCCCGAGCGCGAGGAGAGCGCCGGCTTCGCCGATCGCCACCGAGGGGTCCCCCGCCCCCTCAAGCTTGGCCTGGCGGAACCGCTCGAGCGCCTCGCCGAAGAGGCCCCGGCGAGTGAAGATCTCGCCGAGCAGGGCAATGCCTGGGCCGACGGCTCCCCCCCGGCGGGTCGTTCGATGCACTTCGGCGGCGGCCTGTTCGAGCAGCCCCTTGGCCATCAGATCACGGGCGACCGCGAACGGATCCGCCATGGCGGGGGCGACGGCCTCGGACGGGGCGAGGCCCGCAAAGAGATCGTCCAGCGAGCTCGGATCAAACGCGAATTCGTCACCGACCGACGCCGAGGCCACATCTGCCATCAGCGACGGGGCGATTGGGACTAGCGATTCGAGGAACTGCAACTCGATCGAGAGCGCGAATTTCTGGGGTAGATAGAACGGGTCGATCTCGAGGGCCCGTCGGGTCTCGCGGAGGGCCTCGTCGAACGCGCCCAGCTGGCTGAGCGCAAACCCGAGGTTATAGTGAGCCGAGGCATCTTCGGGGTCTGCCTCGACCGCTCGGCCAAACGCGTTCTTGGCATCCCCGTACCGCTTGTGCTCCATCAGCACGAGGCCGACTCCATTCCAGGCAATCGGATTTTCAGGATCAACGGCGAGGACCGCGCGGTATCCGTCGAGCGCGCCCTGCATTCGTTGCCGCTGGAAATGAAACAAGGCCAGGTTCAACCGGGCGGCCACAAAATCCGGTCGGCTGGCGAGCGCAGCGTCAAAGGCCGGACCGGCCGCGTTCGGGTCGGGTCCTGAGGCCTCGAGCACCGCAAGGTTATTCCAGGCCAGCGCGTAGTTCGGATCGAAGCCAATGGCGGCCTGGTAAGCGGCGACCGCCTCCGCTCGTCGCCCAGCTTGGTGGAGCACCACGCCTCGCTCGTTCCACAGCTTGGGCGCGGTCGGCGCCATCGCCACCAGTTTTTCGTACAACTCGAGGGCCGGTTGGGTCTCCCGGCGAAGCAGGTGAATCTCCGCCATCCCTTCGAGCGCAGGCTGATCGTCGTCGCCGGTTTCGAGGGCGAGTCGATACTCCCGAAGGGCTTCGACGAAGTACCCTCGGCGGCGGAACGCCACCGCCAAACTGAGATGCGCCTCGTGGGTCGGAGTTGGGGCCGGGATCGGTCGCCCGTCGGTGGCCCGAATCGGATCGACCGGCTTTTTGGGCGTGATCCGCAAGTTCGTTTGCGCGTTACCGAGCGCGGGGTTGAGCGTCAGGGCCTTCCGCGCCGCCACCCGGGCGGCGTCGTGATACCCCAGATCGCCGTACACGAACCCCAACAGGTACTGAACGTCGGCGTGATGGGGGTTGATCTGGGCCGCTTCGATGAGGGTCGAGAGGGCGGCGTCCACTAGCCCTCGATTGTAGAGGGCCTGTCCAAGGTAGAGCCGGGCAACCGAACTCTTGGGGTCGACGTCGGCCGCCCGCCGAAACCACTCGGTCGCGATGTCGTGGCGGGCCCGCGCCTGCTCAACCAAGCCGAGCTGAACGAGTGCGGTGCCATCGTTTGGCTGGCTTCGCAGCAGTTCTTCGAATTGCTCAACGGCCCGATCGGGCTGGTTGAGTGCGAGGTAGACCCGGCCGAGTTCGAGCCGAAGCTGACGATCGCCTGGACGACGGGCGAGGTGGTCGCGGAGCTCGCCGATCCGTCGATCGGAATACCCGGTTTCCAGCTGAATGGTGGCCAAATTGTCCTGGGCCACCCGCATGTTCGGATCAAGATCGAGGGCCCGGGTCAGGGCGGCGGTCGCCTCGGGGATCATGCCACGCTCGTAGTAGAGCACCCCGAGGTTGTTGTGCGCACCCGGGTCGGACGGGTCGATTCGCCGGGCCAGCGAACGCAACACGCCGAGTTCACGCTCCACGGGCACCGGACCGGTCATCGGCTACTTCGGAAGGTTGATTGCGTCGAAGATAGCGGTCAGTGACGCCAAATCGGGCATCAAGATGAACTGCCCCTGAACCGCCTCCGACGACCCTTCAATCCGGAAGGCCGTCTCGACGCAGATGACGAAATCACGGGCATGGCCGAAGTTGAGATAGGCCGTCGTCAGCACGGCCCCGGCCTGGTCGACCACCAAGGCCGGCACCGAAGGAACCAACATCATTCCCATGAAATCCGAGAGCGCATTGAGATAGGCGCTGCACAGGATGTTGCCGGTTTCCATGATGGTCGAACGCTGCATCTCGGAAAAGCCGGTCGGGAGTTCCGGCTTTCGGAGGAGGATACCACAGAGCGTCCGAGCGGACGCCTCGGGAAACACCAGCAAGGTCCGACCCGTCAGGTCGCCCATCATGTGCATCAGCACGGCGGCGACGATCGTTTCGGCCGGGCCGATCAATTCGGCGGCGTCCTCGAGGCGTTTGACCTCAACCTCCGGCACGTCGATCATGATCTTTCGGCCGGTCATTTGCGACAAGGCCGTCGCCGCGTGGCCGGCGCCGATATTGGCGACCTCCCGAAGGGCGTCCCGTTCTGCCGGGGACAGTTTCTGTGCGTCAATCATTCCGAGTCGTCTCCACCGTCAGAAAAGGGCGGTTGGGTCGAGCACAAATGCCGGTGCGCCGTCGGCGAGAATCGTCGCTCCGCTGACCCATGCCGGCAGGGTGCGGGGGGCTTCGAACCGTTCAACGAGCACATCGTGCTGTCCCAACAACGTGTCCACTGCCAAGGCACCATCGCTGGCGCCCCATTCCAGATACAAGACCGGCCGTCGCCGTCCTGATGGGGACGGGCCGCCGGTCGCCGCCGTCGTCAAGTCGACCAGCGGAACCGGCCTTCCTTGGAAGGTAAAGCGTCCGTCGGTTTCGAGAACGGCGTCGGAGCGGCGACCGGCGACGGTCGCCTCCCGAACCAGCCGAGACGGAATCGCGTACCGTCCCCCGCCAGCTCCCACCAACAGAACCCGTTGAATCGCGGTCGTCAGGGGGACGGTCAACTCGAAGGTCGTCCCCTGCCCTCGGGTCGTTTGAAGGGTGACCCGGCCCCCCAATGACCGGACCTTGCTGACGACCGCGTCCATTCCGACTCCGCGGCCGGAAACAGCCGTGACCTCTCGCCTGACGGTGAAGGAGGGCTTGGCCAACAGGGCGAGGAGGTCGTCGTCTGACAGTTCGGCCCCGGCCGGTTCGACCAACCCGTACTCGACGGCCCGGCGCCTGACCCCGTCGCGATCGACTCCCCGGCCGTCGTCGGCCAATCGGATCGCGATCCAGTCTCGGCGGCGCTCGGCCGACAGGATCAAGCGGCCTTCGGCCGGCTTGCCAAGGCTCGTCCGCTCCTCGGCGGACTCGAGCCCGTGGTCGACCGCGTTCCGCAGCAGATGAATCAACGGATCGACCAACTCCTCGAGCACGGTCCGATCGAGCTCAATGCCTTCGCCGCGAAGCTCGAGCCGGGCGGTCTTGCCTAACGTCGCGCCCAGGTCCCGGACGATTCGTGGAAACCGGCCGAACAACTCAGTAATCGGGGCCAGTCGAGCCCGGAGCACGCCGCCGTGGAGCGCCCGGATCAGCGAGTCGAGTTGCCCCGCCGCCGATTCGAGCTCGGGGTCGGGACGCCGGGCGACCACCGTACCAAGCCGGTTCCTGGCGACCACGAGCTCCCCCGCTTGTTGGAGCAATTCGTCGAGGCGGGCGGGATCGACCCGAACGGCCCGCATCCCGGTCCGCTCCGGCGTCGGTTTCCGCTCCGCTGGGGCCGGCTTGACCGCGACCACGGGCCCGGGCGCGGACGGCGCTGCGGTCGAGGCCAGGCGTTCGAGGGCCCCCGCCAAAGCTCGGATGTCCGGACCGGGCTCTCCACGGGTGGCCGGTTCGAGACCCCGATCCAACGCGTCGACCGTCTCAAAGAGCAAACCTACCACGGCCTTGGAGCCGGTGAGCTCCCGCCGCCGGACCGCCTCGAGGAGCGATTCGGCCAAGTGCGTTAGCGCGGCGATGTCAACATAGCCCATCGTCGCGGCCGAGCTTTTCAGGGAGTGGAAGGCCCGGAACAACCCGTCGACCGGGAGCAGGCGCTCGGGATGCTCCTCCCATTCCAGCAGATGAGCCGTGGCCCGTTTCAGGTGGTCACGCCCATCGGCCAGGAAGAGCGCGGTATAGCGACTCAGGTCCACGGCAGTGTCATCCGAGCAAACGCTGCACGGCCTCCAGGACTCGGGACGGCTGGAACGGCTTGACCACGAAGTCTTTGGCGCCAGCCTGGATTGCTTCGACGACCAATGCTTGCTGCCCCATCGCGCTGCACATCAGGATCTTAGCGTCGGGGCTGTCTTTGCAAATGGCTCGGACGGCCTCGATCCCGCCCATCGACGGCATCACGATATCCATGGTCACCAAGTCGGGTTTCAGCTGCCGATACTTCGCGACGGCTTGGTCCCCTGTTTCCGCCTCCCCGACTACTTCAAAACCCGCTTGAGTGAGGATATCGCCAATCATAGTCCTCATGAACATTGCGTCATCGCATACGAGAACGGTTTGCGCCACAAGTCCCTCCGGCAACGTGAGTCGTGCGCCTACCCGAGCCGGTCGAACACCGACCCCAGGACGGCTTCAATGTCGACGTGGTCGATCCCGGTCATTCCGGTATCGAGATCCAGCACTTCATCCACCCCAATTCCGATTCGCCCCCCCCGAAGGCCGAGGACGACCAACCACTCCGATCGATCCGGACTGTCCCCAGGAAGGTCGAACAACTCGGCCCCGCGGACGACGGTGACCAGGGTACCCCGGATGTTCGCGACACCCTCAACCGGCGCTGCAACTCCTGGCACCCGAGCCAGGCTGAATCCTGTGCAAACTTCGCGCACGGCCCCGACAGCTAGGCCGAACCGTCGAGTCCCGATCCGGCAGACCACTACTCGACCCGAGCCCTGGTCAGACACCCGGCTCCCCATCGAATCCAAGATAGGCCAGCCAATCGGTCGGATCAACTTGTCCTGCAACGAGTTGCAGAGCTGCGGCTAGGTCAGCGGGCCACTTGGCGGCGAAGGTCATGCCGGTCCCGGTGATCGGGTGCTTGAACGCGAGTCGGGCGGCATGGAGGGCCTGCCTGCCCACCAGGCCATCAAGGCGTTCCGCGAGAGATCGGTTGGCTCCCGCCATTCGGCGGGCCCCGCCCCCCCCATAAACTCGGTCACCGACGACCGGGTGTCCAATGTGCTCAAGGTGGACCCGGATCTGGTGAGTCCGCCCGGAGTGGAGCTCGGCCCGAAGGAGTTCGGCGACCTCAAACCGGGCAATCCGATGAAAATCGGTCCGGGAGGGGCGGCCGTCTGGTCTCACCACCATCCGCTTTCGATCGGTCGAATGCCGGCCGACCGCCCCGGCAACCTCAACCAACGGCCGATCGAGGTGACCCCACGAGAGGACCGCGTAGGCCCGTTTGACCTGGCGGGCCGCGATCGCCGCGCCGAGTCGCCGATGGGCGAGGTCACTCTTGGCGATCACCATCAACCCGGACGTGTCACGATCGAGCCGATGGACGATCCCCGGCCGACCGGCCGCGCCGTCGGACAACGTCGTGCCTCTAGCGACGAGCGCGTTGACGAGGGTATCTCCCCAGTGCCCGGGTGCGGGATGGACCACGAGCCCAGCCGGTTTGTCGATCACCGCGAGGTGTTCGTCCTCGAAGACCACCGCCAAATCGATCGGGTGAGGGGTAATGACTCTGACCGGCTCCTGATCGAGCAGGGCGACTTCAACTTCCTCTCGCCTGGCCAGGAGCCGCGATGCGCGAGCGACGAGGCCGTTCACTTTGACGGCGCCGCCCGCGACGAGTCGGGCGGCCTGGGTTCGAGAAAGGCTGAGTTGATCGGCGAGGAAACGATCGATCCGTTCAGTCGCGGGTACCGCGATCGAGAAAAGGATTGGTGTCAGGACAGAGCTTTCATTTGGGGGGCCGGCCGGCGGCGAGGGCCTTGGCCTTCCGGGCATCTTCGAGCCAGAACGAAATCGCCAGCGCGACAGCCCCGCAACTGACGCCCATGTCGGCAACGTTGAACGTTGGCCACCGCGTCATCCCGATCCCGATATCGATGAAGTCCACGACCCCAGCCGACCCCCGAATCCGGTCCCACAAATTCCCGGCGGCGCCGCCGACCACCAGCGCTGCCGCTACCTGGCGAAGCCACTCGCTCCATTCGGGATCTCGGGCTTTCCAGGCGATACCGACGACGGCCGCAAACGCGAACGTCATGAAGATCCACCGTGAGTACGGACCAAAGCTGAGACTGAAGGCCGCGCCGGGGTTGTAGGCGAGCCGCCAGCGGAACCACTCGCCGAAGACATCGACCGGGCCATAGGGCGTCAGGGTCGCCTCCGCCCACCGCTTGGTCGCGTAGTCGGCGATCGTCCACCCAATCGCCAGCGGCCAGAAGACGCGATGCGGATTAGCGCCGCTTCTCATCCTCTTCCTTCTCCTTGCACTTGATGCAGAGGCGCGCGTGCGGCAACGCGTCGAGCCGTTCGAAGCTGATATCCTTCGAGCAAGTGTGGCACCGCCCGAAAGTATCGGGAGCGGCGTAGAGGCGCTGGAGTGCCTGATTGACGTGCCAGAGATAGCGGCCCTCTTGCGACGCGAAGAGGAACTGCTTTTCGCGCTCCATCGTATCGGTGCCTTGGTCAGCCATGTGGAACGAATAGGCCGACTGATCACCGGCGCCGCCCAGCGTCGAGTTGAAGGCATCGTCGTAGTAGCCGAGCTCCTTCATGACCCGGGCCCGTTCGTCGATGAGGCGCTGTTCGAGATGTTTGATCTGTTCCTTCTTCATCACAACCTCAGTGGTACGCGGGATTCTGGCCGGCCGACCTTCGGACCGCCAGCATCACCTGGTGATCGTCGATGCGCGCATCGTCCTGCGCGTCACACGGAACCAACATTTCCCCTATGAGCAACGTTTGGGCCAGGGTTTCATCCTGAACGAACGCCGCGTGCGACTTGACGGCGTCGAGTACCGCGGCATCGCCCGAGACCGCCAGGTCGATTCGCGTGGTGTACTGGTAGCCGGCATCCTTCCGAAGTCGCTGCACCCGGCTGACGATCTCCCGGGCGAGGCCGTCCCTGGCCAAGTCGGGAGTAATCGTCGGATCGAGTGCCACCAGGAAGGGTCCTGAGGTTTGAACCAGCCAATCGCTGGTCACTTCTCGTTCGAGCAGGACATCCTCGGGCGCGAGCCCGATTGGGTTCCCGTCGAACTCAACCTCGACCGGGTGGCCCCGCTCAATTCGCGCCAGCGATTCCGCCGACAGCATCGGGACGAGCGCCGCCACCCGGGGCGTATCCTTGCCAAACCGCTTCCCAAGGCTTCGGAAATTCCCCTTCGCCTTGAAGCGGACGAGGCCCGCATCGGCTCCCACCACGTCAATGGCCTTTACGTTCAACTCCTGAGCCAACAGTGTCAACAGCTCCCGGAACCTCGGGTTGTCGACCTCGTTCGGCACCGCCACCCGCATGGTGCCGAGTGTTTGGCGGACCCGGCGGTTTCCGGCCTCGCGGGCGCTCCGGCCGAGGGAGGCGAGGCTGCGAATCCCAGCCATGGCGCGCTCCAGTTCGGGCTCGATCGCGAGCGCTCGGGCGGTTGGAAAATTCGCCAGATGGACGGATTCGCCGACCAGGGCTCGATGGATCCAATCGCTGGCGAACGGGGCCGCCGGCGCCAGCATCCGGGCAACGGCGATCAGGCATCCGGACAGTGTCGCGGCCGCGGCGGGATCGGCCGACCGGCCGGGGGCCCAAAACCTGGCCCGGCTTTGACGCACATACCAGTTCGACAACTCGTCGACGAAGTCCATGATCGCGCGGACCCCAGTGGTCGCATCATATCCCTCCCACGCGGCCGTCACGATCTCGATCGTCGACGCCAGTCGACTCCGAATCCACCGGTCGAGGAGCGAATCGTTGTCAACGTGCCCCGGGACCTCATCGACGTAGAGCGCGAAGAAGTTGTAGGTGTTGCGCAGGGTGTTAAGGAAACCCCCCGCCGTGTCCGGGATGGCGGCCGGGTCAAACGGCTTCGGCAACCACACCTGGCTTGCGGCCAGCAAATAGAGTCTGACTTGATCGGCGCCGAACTCCTGGACTGTCGCCCAAGGATCGACCGTGTTGCCCTTGCTCTTGGACATCTTTTGACCCGCGGCGTCGAGGACCAGTTCGTTGACCACGACGTTGCGGTACGGAATCTCGTCGAACACCGTCGTGCCGATCGCCAAGAGCGAGTAGAACCAACCCCTCGTCTGATCGACACCTTCGCAGATAAAATCGGCCGGAAAGTGCTGGGCGAATTCGGCCTCGTGTTCGAAGGGATAATGCCATTGCGCATAGGGCATCGCGCCGGAGTCGAACCAGGTGTCGATCACTTCGGAAACCCGACGCATGGTTCCCCCGCCGGGCGCGGGCCACGTTAGCTGGTCAATGAACGGCTTGTGGGGGTCGAAGTCGGGCGGCAGCGGTCGCCCGAGGTGGCGCTCGAGATCGGCCAAGCTCCCGACGACCTCAATCACGTCCGGATCGGCGTCAGACACCCAGATCGGCAACGGCGTTCCCCAGTACCGGTCGCGCGACAAGGCCCAATCGACGTTATTGGCCAGCCACTCGCCGAATCGACCGGATCCGACTTCGGGTGGGTGCCACTGAATCGTCCGATTGAGTTCAACGAGCCGGTCTTTGACCGCCGAGGTCTTCACGAACCAGGAGTCCTTGGCGTAGTAGATCAGCTTGCTCCTGCAACGCCAACAATGCGGATAGCTGTGGATGTACTGCTCGGTCTTGAGATGGCGGCCGCCCGACTTGAGGCGACGAATGACCAGCTCCGTGGTTTCGTCGGCAGTGACCAGCTTACCCTCAAGCTCGGCCCACGAGGACCCGACGAACGTGCCATCGGCCGCGACGGGCCGGAGCATCGCAAGTCCAGACTTGTGACCGGCGGCAAAATCGTCGGCGCCGAAAGCGGGGGCCAACCCGACAATCCCGGAGCCATCGTCCGCCGTGACGAACCCGCCGCCCACCACGACCGAGTGGTCGCCAGGGGGCAGCTCGAAAAAGTCGAGCGGTCGGCGGTACCGCTTTCCGATCAGGGCGGTGCCCGGCTCGACCAGCTCCGGGATCGGCACCGGATCGTCTTTTCCGGCCACGAGAATGTGGGCCCGGGCCGTCGTCACCACGAGACGGCGCCCATCGGGCATCCGATAGGTTCCATACTCCAAATCCGGATGGACGGCGGCCGCAACGTTGCAGGCCACCGTCCAGGGCGTTGTCGTCCAGATGACAAGCTCTCTCCCGGAATCATCGTCCAACTGGAACGTGACGTAGATCGACTTGTCACGGACCTCGGCGTAGCCTAACGACAACTCGTGACTGGAGAGTGTCGTCCCGCAACGGGGACAATAGGGGAGGACTCGATGCCCCCGGATCAGGAGTTTCTTCTGATGCAACCGCTGGAGGAGCCACCAGACCGATTCGATATAGTCTTTGGTGCAGGTGATGTAGGGCCGATCGTAGTCGAGCCAATAGCCGATCCGGTCAGACAGCTCGACCCAACTGGCTTGGTAAGTGAAGACGCTTTCTCGACAGAGCCGATTGAAGGCCTCGACGCCGTAGGCCTCAATGTCCTTCTTGCCTTTGAGGTTGAGCCTCTTTTCGACCTCGATTTCCACCGGAAGGCCGTGGGTGTCCCACCCGGCGATCCGAGTGACGGCACGGCCTTGCATCGATCGAAATCGGCAGAACAAATCCTTAATCGACCGGGAGAATACGTGGTGAATGCCCGGCTTCCCGTTGGCCGTGGGTGGGCCTTCGAAAAAGACGAACGGTCGATCTTGACTCCGGCGAGCTTGGACCTGCGCAAACAGGCCCTCAGTCTTCCAAGTGTCGAGAACGCCCCGTTCGAGGTCATCGGGCCGCCCGTCCGGCCAGGCTGGAAAACCGGCCATTTAGGCGGGCCGCAGAAGGGGCGTGTCGGACAGTGACGGGGCCTGGGATCTGGCATCGGCCGTGGACAGGACGGAGAGTTCGTCGAGCTCGCGTTCGAGCAGCCGGCGATAGCCGGTGACGTAGGCTAAGAACTGCCGCCGCACCGTTTCGTTGACGTAGTGAAGTCGCTGCTCATCGGCGTTCGCCTGGTCGATGAGGCGCTGAGCTTCGTTGCGGGCTTCCAGAAGAATCTGATCGCCCTGGGACCGGGCCTTCTGGAGAATAAGGTCGGCCTCCTTGTCGGCCTGGGATTGGACATCGGCCCGGAGCTGCTGGGCCGCGATCAAGGCATCGTTCATCGCCCGCTCGCGGTCCCGAAACACCTTGAGCTGCTCCATCATGCTCTGAAGGCGGTCGTTGTTCTGTCCCCGGTCACGCCAGAGCCGGTCGAGTTCCTGGGCGATCCGTTCCTTGAAGTCATCGACTTGGGATTGGTCATAACCCCGCATGGCTCGGCCGAATTCCTGATGCCGGACATCGTGGGCGCTGAGTTGGAAGCCGTCTTCGCTCATGGTTCCCGCCTTCCGAACAAAAGGGTTCCGAGTCGCACCATTGTGGCGCCTGCCTCGACTGCACTCTCGAAATCGCCCGACATGCCCATCGACAGTTCAGCGACCGGATACCCGGATCGCTCGAGCGCTTCTTTGAGGCTGAACAGCTTCTCAAAAGTGACGCGCTGCTCCCGGGCGTCGGCCGTCAAGGCGGCCATGGTCATCAAGCCCCGAAACGCGAGCTCCGGGTGGGCCACAATCGCCGCGACCAGCGCCGGCGCTGCCTCCGGGGTCACCCCGCCCTTCTGGGCCTCTCCACTGCAATTCACCTCGACGAGGACCGGCTGCCGTTGCCCCGACCCTAGCCGGCGGGCCAGTTCAACGGCCAGGTCTGCCCGATCGACCGAATGAATCAGACTGAACCGGCCAACCGCCTGCCTCGCCTTATTCCGCTGTAGTGACCCGATCAGGTGCCATGCCATGCCGGAGTCGGCGCCAACCGCCTCCTGCTTGGCCAGTGCCTCCTGGACTCGGTTTTCGCCAACGTCGGTTAGGCCGACCGCTTTCGCGGCAAAAACCGCCTCGGGCCCATGGGTTTTCGTGACGGCGATGATGGTGACCCGATGGGTGAATCCGCCCCGCGCTTGAGCGGTCGCGATTCGCTCCTGAACCTCGGCCAGCCGCCCTCCGATATCCTCGTAGGCCATAACCATCAAAGATAAAAGGACTTACCTGCTTTTCGGAAGCGCCGAATCCGGATTCGACTTGAGCCGGGCCCGAGCCTCGGCCAACGCGTCCGCCACCCCAGGATTGGTCGAAAGCTGGGCCGCTTTCTCGAGGTACCGCACGACCCCGGCCCAGTCACCCGCGCCCTCGGCGTGGAAGGCGAGTTGGGTGAACGGCATCGCCAGCGTCTGGGCAATTCCGGCCGCCGTCGTTTCCAAACCGGCGGCCGACCGGGTCATCAACTCCGAATACCGATAATTGCCGCTGAGCAGGTCTTCGGTGGCCTTGATGTCGAGGGGCGCGTCAAACATCCGCCGGAAGTCGATGTTGCGATCCGTGGTATCCGGGACCGTCGCTTCGAGGGTGATGCCGAGGCCTCGTTGCAGCAGCAGCGGTTCAAGGCCATAGTATTTGCCGCTCGACGTCAGGCCCCAGCCGATCGGCCGGCGGCCGAAGTTCTGCTGGATCAGCCGAATCGAAACGAAGTCTTCGGTGTAAATCACCGTATTGCTGTCGAGCCGGGTTCGATAAGGGCCGAAACCGATCTCGACCGGCTTCGACAGGTACTGGGGAACCGCCGCCTCAATTTCGGCGTCAGTCATGGTATGAAGCGGCCACGTCGGCTTGACGGCGGGAGCGGTCCGCCAATACGGAACGGACGTGGCCGGGTTGAAGTCGCGCTCGGGGTAGTCACGCATCTGACGGATATACCAATCGGTCCGCGCCAGCGCGAGACACACCACCCGAACATCTTGCCGAATCCCCTCGACTTCCTGGGCCCACCAGAGGGGAAAGGTGTCGTTGTCGCCGAACGTAAAGAGCACCCCGTAGGGCGGCACCGAGTTCAACAGGTTGTAGGCAAAATCGCCGGCCAATCGGGCATCGGGCCCGTGCCTCCGATCGGCATCCTTGAAGTTCGCGATCACCGGAATGAAGGCCACCGCAAAGGCGCCAAACACCAGCAGCCGACGACTCGGCGCCAGACGCCGGGCCCAACCCAGGGCGATTTCGGTCAGTCCGATCGCCGACCAGCAGGCCCAAACGACGAAACTCAGGACGAAGAAGTAGTCGCGCTCCCGAACCTCATGCTGGTCCCCGCGCGGGTACTGGTCGAAACCGACTGAAAAGCCCGGTTTGAAGTTCATATAGGCCATCAGCCCAAGACCCGTCGCCCCCCAGAGCGCAAAGAAAAACCACCAACTACTTCGGTCGAGCTTCCGGTGGGTAAGCGACCCATGCAGGCCGAGGCTAAGGAAGAGGAGCGTGACTATGGTTCGGAGCGGAAAGGCGCCGATCTTTGTCGCGATCCCTCGAGCCCACTGCCAGTCGAAGTACTGGATGTAGTTGATGAGCTGAAGGCCGATGATGGTGAGATTCCGCCCGGGGTTCTCCGGACCGTGGGCAAAGGTCGGATCGTCGAGGGGGCTGCGGGGCGGATACTGCTCCCGGCGAATAACCGCCAGAAGCGCATCCCAGGTGCCGGGCGCCGCTTCATTGATAAAGGGATTTTGGGGAGACCGAAGGAACAAGAAGAGGTAGGGCGTGACTCCAATGAGCGCCAAGCCGACCGCGGCAACCGCGAAATTGAGATTCCCCGCCGAGATCGCGAACGCCGCGCAGGCCACCACAAGGACCGCCCCGATCCCGACCGCCGCGGTGTTGCCAAGCCCCACACCGAGTAGCAGGACCCAAAGTCCCCCGAGGACCAGCGCTTGAGACCATTCTCGTTTCCGTTCCGCCGGATCCGGGTTCGGGGCTTCGCGCAGGTGAACGAAGAGGAATGCGAGCACAGCGGGGCCGGCTAGGAGCGCCAACAGGTGATTGGCGATCGACACGCCGAGGAGGTAGGCGATCAGAAGCAGCTGCCGGGAGGATCGATCCGACCCTCGCCCATCGCGCCACCTGAGGCAGAGCCATCCCACCGCGGCGACGACGCAACTGGCGACAGTATACACTTCGGTCTCGTTCGAGTTCTGCCAGTTGGTGAAGGAGAACCCGGACAGCACGGCCGCCGCCGCCGCCCCCGCCAACCGAAGCCAGCGGACCCCCGGCTCGCCGCCTGGCGCCAGCTTCAGGAGGACCTCGTGGACGAGGAGGAACCAGAACCCGGCCGCACCGGCGCTGAACAGGGCACTCAAGAGATTGGTGCGCCAGGCGAACTCGCCGAACGGCAGCGCGCTACCCCACACATGGCCCAACAGAATGAAGAGGGGGGTTCCGGGCGGATGCGGGATGCCGAGGACCTTCATCGAGGCGACAAACTCGCCCGCATCCCAAAAGGTAACGGAAGGTGCGAGCGTGAACACGTAGCCGGCCAGAACCACGAGGGCGGCTACCATGGCGGCACGGTAGGGGGGACGACGATCAGTCATGGGTCGCTACGTCGAAGGGGCCGTTGCCGGCCCCCGCGAAGTGTTAGGCTCAGGCTCCTGCGGGCTCGGCGGGCGGGGCTCCCAACAGACCCGGGGCCGGGACCGGCTTGGCCGCGGACTTGGGAGCTTGCTGGGCAAAGGGCGGCTGCGGCATGACCCTGGGCGGCAGGGGCTCGCCCCGCGATAGGGTGTTGATCTCGTCCCGGTCGAGGGTCTCTCGCTCTAAGAGGGTGTCTGCCATGAGATCGAGCAATGGCCGGTTGGCCGCCAAGATCGTCCGGGCCTTCTCGTAGGCCTCGTCGATCAATCGCTTGATTTCCGCGTCGACGGTCTCCGCCATCTGCTCGGAAACGCTGCGCCGTTGGGAGAATTCGCGTCCCAGGAAAATTTCCTGCTCGCGATCGCCGACGGCGATCATTCCGACTTTGTCACTCATGCCCCACTGGGTGACCATCCGTCGAGCCAATCCGGTGGCCTGCTCAATATCACCGGCGGCGCCCGTGGTGATCTTTTCGGATCCGAAGACCAGTTCCTCGGCCACCCGGCCGCCGAAGCTGCAGGCGAGGTTTCCCTCGCACCAGAACTTGGTCACGTTGCGACGATCCTGTTCGGGCAGCCACACCGTCAGACCCAACGCCCGGCCACGGGGGATGATGGTAACTTTGTGGATCGGATCGAGCCCGGGGATCTTCAACGAGACGATAGCGTGGCCCGCCTCATGGTAGGCCGTCAATTTGCGGTCGTCCTCGGTCAGTTGGAGGCTCCGCCGTTCGACACCGAGCATCACCTTGTCTTTGGCGTCCTCGAAGTCCTGCATGTCGACCAGCGTCTTGTTGCGGCGCGCCGCCAGGACGGCCGACTCATTGACGAGATTGGCCAGGTCGGCGCCGCACAGGCCGGGAGTGCCCTTCGCCAATACGTCGAGGCGGACGTCGGCAGAGAGAGGAATCTTTCGGGTGTGGACTCGGAGAATGCCTTCGCGGCCCCGGACATCGGGCGCATCGACGACGATCTGCCGGTCGAATCGGCCCGGCCGCAGCAGGGCCGGATCCAACACATCAGGCCGGTTGGTGGCCGCGATCAGAATGACGCCATCATTGGACTCAAAGCCGTCCATTTCGACCAGCAACTGATTGAGGGTCTGCTCTCGCTCATCGTGCCCGCCACCCAGCCCCGCCCCACGATGCCGGCAAACCGCATCGATTTCATCGATGAAGATGATACACGGCGCGTGGGCCTTGCCTTGTTCGAACAGATCGCGAACCCGGCTGGCGCCGACCCCGACAAACATCTCAACGAAGTCGGATCCCGACATCGAGAAGAAGGGCCGAGCGGCCTCGCCGGCGACGGCCTTGGCGAGTAACGTCTTGCCGGTACCCGGCGGCCCGATCAAAAGCGCGCCCTTCGGCAGCCGGCCCCCAAGGCGAGTGAACTTCTGCGGGTCTTTGAGGAATTCGATGATTTCCTGCAGCTCAACTTTGGCTTCGTCGGCCCCGGCGACGTCGGCGAACGTAATCTTCGGGGTATCGCCGGCGACCAGCTTGGCCTTCGACTTCCCAAACGAGAAGGCCCGGTTCCCGCCAGCCTGCATCTGGCGCAGGACAAAGAACCACAGCCCGAAAATCACGATCCACGGCAACGCCTGGAGGAGAATGACCGGGAATCCGACTTTGGGCTCCCGGGCCACGATGACGGGCACGGCCGCTTCCAGCCGTTTCATGAATTCCTCGCTATTGGCCATCGGGAGCAGCGTGGTGAAGTTCTTCACCGTCACGTTGTCCGTCGGCACCGCCACCCGAAACTCGCCCTTCAGGAACTTGCCGTCGATGATCTCGACGCGGGCAATATTGGCTGACTCGAGCTGCCGGTTGAGCGTGGTGTAGTCGATCTCGGCCGAGTTCACCCTGGACCGGTCGACAAACTGGTAAAAGGCAAGTCCCAAAAGCGCCACCAAAGCCCACAAGGCCAGGTTGCGACTCATGCCACCCCAGTTCTGGGTCGGCGGGCGGGTCGAAGGTCGTTGCGCCATTTACATCAGATCCGCAATGAAAGGGAGATGCCGAAAATCCTCGGCGTGGTCGAGCCCATACCCCACCAGAAAGGCTGGCGGCGCCGTGAAACCAACGAACTTCAACTCCGGGAGCGGGGCGTGCTGCTCGACCTTATCGAGCAAGGCACACACCGCCAACGACTTCGGCCGACGGGTCCTGAGCAAGGTAATCAGCCTCCGTAGGGTGTTACCGCTGTCGACGATATCTTCCACCAAGACGATGTGCTTCCCCTCGAGCTGGGTGGCCGGATCGTACAGCAAATCGACTTGGCCCGACGAGATCATTCCGCGTCCGTACGAGCTGGCGACGATGAAATCAATTTGGAGCGGCCGCTCAATGCAGCGAACCAAATCGCTCAGGAAAATGAAACTGCCTTTCAGCAACCCAAGGACCAGGAGGTCACCCTCAGGATAGGCCGCAGTCACCGCGGCCCCCAACTCCCGGACCCGACCGGCCAGCGTGGCTTCGTCAAAAATGACCGACTTGACGTCCCGACCGCCCGTCCGTCGCATTGTCTCAGCGTGGCCTGACATCAATCCTCATAGCCGAAGCCGCGGGTTCCGGTAGCAACGCGTCACTTCGGCAGACACCGGGTACCCAAACCACCACTCCCTGATGCTCAAACACCGGCCACATTGGCCGACGAGACCGGGGAACCTTGTTATCTTGCATACATCGCACCACCAGCCGGGTTCCCCGCCCTCGGATCGGCCGAATTCGGTCACCCGGGTGCCACGGCCGCACGAAAAGGCCAGCATCCTGGCGGACCCAGGTCTCAAACCCCACCCTGGGTATCACCGGTGGTGCCACTCCCACGGTACTCGTCAACTGCCAATCTCCGATTCGGGCCGTTGCGACGGGGCCAGCCAGCGGCACCCGATAGCCCCTAAGATCCGCAGGGGCTCGAAACAGTTTCAATCGGCCAAACGCCAATTCGGCCCGCGCCCCCCCAAACAAGTCCTCGACCTGGCCAGTATGTCCTTTAACGACAAGACGTTGGAGACGATCGACCTGGCTCTTTCCGAGGCCGCACTGGAGCCGAAAGCCAAGGGCTTTGAGCAGTGACCGAACGACGGCCGAAGAATACCCCTTGAGAGGGTCGGCAGCAACGGAGACGCCATCGGGCTCCACCCGCAGCTGCAGCCCCGGCAGCTCACTCAAAAGATCGTTCCAGGCGTCCCGCTGTTCCCCAAATACGCCGGCCGCGGCCCCGAGGTTTTCTCGGACTCGGGGGAGTCGTAGTTCGATTCGGGGCAGCAACTGGTGGCGGACCCAATTGCGAAGATGGCGTTGGTCGCCGTTGCTCGGGTCCTGCCAACCAGTCAAACCGCGGCTGACCAAGTACTCGGCGATGGCAGCCCTCGGCACATCGAGGAGCGGCCGAATCCACCGACCGCGACGCCGCTGAATGCCCGCCAAACCAGCCGGTCCCGATCCGCGGAGGAAGCGCATGATCAAGGTCTCCACCTGGTCGTCCCGGTGGTGGCCGGTCATGATGAAGCCGGCCCCGGTCTCATCGGCAACCGCCTCCAGCCACGCCAGGCGGGCCCGCCGAGCGGCCGTTTCCGTCGCCGCCGCGCCAAGCTCGACGCGGCGGGTCAGGTACCGGACTCCGTAGCGCGCGGCGCCAGCCGCGACCCACCCGGCGACTTCCGCACTGTCGGGTTGAATTCCATGATCGAAGTGGGCGACCGTCAGCCGAAGGCCTAACGATGGGGCCGCCCGGACGGCGAGATCAAGGAGGGCGATCGAATCGGGGCCACCCGAGACGGCCACCACCGCGGCGACCGGCCCCAAGCCGGCGGCCGCGATGGCTCGCTCGAACCGGTCTTCAACTCGGGTCATGGGGACGCCGGTGACCGGCTCTCAGGGAGAGAGGCGGTCTCGAACCCAAAGGCCGGCCTCACGCCGGTATCGAATTCGGTCGTGAAGCCGACTGGGGCGCCCTTGCCAAAATTCCACCGTGTCCGGAACGACGCGGTATCCGCCCCAATCGGGCGGACACTCGATCGCCCGGTCGCGAAACCTGGCTTCGGTCTCGGCCAAGGCGCGTTCCAGCACTCCTCGGTCCGGAATCAGGCTGCTTTGGTGGGAGCTCCAGGCGCCGAGTTTGCTGCCGACAGGTCGCGAGTCGAAATATGCCTCGGTCTCGGAGCGGGCCACGCGCGCGACCGAACCCGTTACCCGGACTTGGCGCTCGAGGGGTTGCCAGAAGAAAACCAACGCGGCCCGAGGGTTCCCGTCCAGCTCGGATCCCTTTTGACTGCGATAGTCGGTGAAGAACACAAAACCCCGCTCGTCGACACCTTTGAGCAGGACGATTCGGGCCGACGGCTGGCCATCGTTGGCGGTGGCCAAGGTCATGGCGTTAGGCTCGGGCACTGACGCATCGACCGCGGCTTGATACCACAGGTGGAATTGGGCCAGTGGGTCGGCGGCGACCGAGGTCTCGTCGAGACGCCCCTGCTCATACTCGGTTCGCTGATCGGTCAAATCCATATCGTGGCTCCGTGGGTTCGGTCAGGCCGAGACGATGATACCGCGACACTCGCCGAGTCCGATTCGGGCCGCCCCGTCACGCTCGCAGGCCCCCCGAAGGATGACTTCATCCCCATCGACGAGAAAGCGCCGGAGTTCGCCAGTCGGGAGCGTGACTGGCTCGGCCCCCCGCCAGGTCATTTCGAGCAGGCAACCCCGGCTATCCCGGGTCGGGCCGGAGATGGTCCCGCTCCCGAGGAGATCACCAGGGCGGAGGTTGCAGCCGTTGCTCGCGTGGTGGGTGACGAGTTGGGCGAAGGTCCAATACATCGTAGAGAGCCGACCGATACTGAGGCGAAATGGCGCGACCCCTTCGGCCCGCATTTGGGCGGACACCAAAAGGACCTCGACGGTCACGTCGATCCCGCCGCCCCGGCGATCCGACTCGGCGTGGAGATACGGGAGTGGCTCGGGATCGCCGGCCGGTCGGTCGAAGGAGGGGACCCGAAACGGTGCCAGCGCGTCCATCGTGACGACCCACGGCGCCACCGAGGTGGCGAAGTTCTTGGCCAGAAACGGGCCGAGTGGCTGATACTCCCAACTTTGGACGTCCCGCGCCGACCAGTCGTTGAGCAACGAAACCCCGAACAGTCGCGACTCGGCCTCGGCCATGGACACTTCGGTGCCTAACGGGTTGTTCCCGCAGAGGTAGGCGCCGATTTCGCATTCGTAGTCGAGCGACCGGCTCGGGCCGAACAGGGGATCACTGCCCTGCCCTTCTTTGATCTGGCCCATCGGCCGCCGCACCGGGGTGCCGCTGGCGACGATCGAGGACGCCCGCCCATGGTATCCGATCGGGACGTACTTGTAGTTGGGAAGCAACGGATTCTCAGGCCGGAACATGCTGCCAACGTTGGTGGCGTGAAAGATCGAGGCGTAGAAATCGGTATAGTCACCGATCACAGCCGGCACCAACATTTCAACCGTCTCGGCCGGAACGAGGCACTCCGCCACGGCCGCCCGGTCGGTCGTCCCCTCTTGAAGAAGTGCGAAGATCCGATGGCGGACGACGGTGGCGGCCCCTCGCCCTTGGGCCATCAGCGGATTGAGACTCCGAGCCGCGACGGCTTCTTGAACGTCGGCTGGGAGGGTTGCGAGCAGGCCTCGGCCGGCAGCGCGATTGAGATCCAGGATCTCGTCGCCGATCGCCACGCCGATCCGGGCGTCATCCGGCCGACCCCGGGTCCGATAAACGCCGAACGGCAGGTTTTGGATCGGGAAATCAGTGGCGGGCCGCCGGGAGGACTCAACCCACGAGCGCGCGGCTGGGTTGTGGGTGTGGTCAAGAGATCGGGTCATTGGGTTAAGGCATTTCCGAGTTCATCGAGCGGTTCACGAAACGAGCAGGATCCAAAGCCGTGGAATGCCCTCCGGCATTGGTCGAACCCCATCAGGCGATGGTGACGCCACCGAAGCTCGCCCTCACCGGCCGCCAACTCGCTTCCAGCGGATTCAACCAACCCCTCGGACACCTCCGCCGCTGGTCGTCCGACCTGGGTCAGCATGGTGGCGAGGATCAGGTTGAGATAGCCAAACATCGGGGCCGAGTCACTGTCGGGCTGGTAAGTGAGCGGGTACCGACCTCGCAGCGGGTGGTGAAGCCCAGCCGTTGCTTTGAAGGCGAGCCCGCGGGCGAGGACCCCGGCAAGCAACCCCGCCACGGAATCGGGATTCGGAAAGAGCTCGGGCGTGACCCCGCCCATCCGGATCTTGGCGAACCCGCCCAAGCCGGCAATCGCATCCAGTACAGCGTCAGGTGCCGCTCCGAAACCGACCTCGGCATACCAGACGACCGGCGGCTCCACCGAACGGGCCAACGTGGCTACCGCACTAACGTCGCTGACTTTGGCTTCGACCGCGTCGATCACCATCCCGGAGCCCGCCAGGTCTCGATTGGCCTCGGACACCAAACGGCCCTCCGCGGCTAAGTCGGGACCTAAGGTCGCCGACAGCCGCCAGCCGGCGGGCGCGATCCTCCGATTGGCGATGGCGGCTCTCAACTCCGTCAACCGGGTGGCCGGAACGATCAGTCGGCCGAGCGCCCACTGGTCCGGCGACGCCTTATAAGCGGCGTAGTTCCGAACCGCATCATCAAGGGACAGGGCGGCCGGGGGAAAGAGGCCGGCGTAATCGATGGCGTGGCCCAATAAGGTGACGAGCGATCGGGGAAGCCGCAACGAATCCATCCGGGAAAGATAGTCAGCCGCTGATCGCTTCGGCCGGACCTGATGACGGTCCAGGCGGTCGACCGGCAGTCGGCAGCAATTGCCGGATCGGCGTCGGTTTGACCAATCCACGGCCCCGGCCTCACCGCCTAAAGGATTGTGCTACAGCCGCTTATGTCGAGCGACAGGATTGGCACAGGGCCTGCTTTTGACCCGGCGCCGGACATCGTTACCGACCGGCCAATCAAACCTGGTGGACAAATTTGGGAGCGTTCCTTTGAGAACTCCGAACCCAGTGATGCTGGCGGCCAAGGGGCCCCTGGTAACCAACCGTCCGCGGATCACAGGCACCGGCGCGGCGGCGAGTGGTCTGACGGTTCTGCTGGTCGAATCCAATCCGGTTGAGGCGATGCGGATGCGCCAACTGTTGGCCCGATCGCGGTCGAGCCACTTCGTCGTTGAATCGGTGGCATCGCTCCACTGCGCCCAAGATCGGTTGGCGACCGGCGGTATCGACCTCGTCCTGCTCGATCTCAATTTACCCGACAGTCTCGGTCTCGATACTTACACGGCGCTGGCCCAAGCGGCCCCGTCGGTGCCGGTGATCATGTTAGCCGCGCCGGAGGACGAGCTGCTCGGCTTCGACGCGATCCAGCTCGGCGCCCAAGATGTGGTCATCAAGACCCAGGCGAGTGCCGAGGGTCTCGCCCGGGTAATCCGGTGCGCGATTGGCCGCCACCGTGTGGTCACCTCGTTGCGGGGACTCTCGCTGACCGACGAGTTGACTGGACTGCTCAACCGGCGGGGATTCACGACGATCGCCCAAGGGCACCTTCGGCTGGCCGGCCGAACCGGGCAACGGTTCCTCCTGCTGTTCGCCGACGTTGACGGCCTGAAGCAGATCAATGATACCCATGGCCACCAGGAGGGCGATCGGGCGCTGGTCCGGGTCGGCGAGGTCCTCCGCCGAACGTTCCGGCAGTCCGATGTGGTTGCCCGGTTCGGCGGAGATGAGTTCGCCATCCTCGCCTTGGCCACTGGCGGAGACGACGGGGCGACGATCCAGCGTCGATTGACCGCGGGTTTGGCGCAGGAGGCTGCCCGCGGGCCGGCCCGGTATCCGCTGGACATCAGCGTTGGGATGATCGCTTTCGATGGTGGTCTCGAAGAGCCGTTAGGCGCCTTACTGGTCCGCGCCGACGGGGTGTTGTATCAGGAGAAGCGGGCCCGTCACCGGAGCCGCCAGCTCAGTGGGTAAAGTCCCGGGCCCGTTCGCCAATCATCCCAACCTCGGCCAGCGTTTTCTCCCGCTCGGCGGGCGCCACATCGAGCCGATCAAAGACATCCGTCGGTGTGGTGGTCGCCTGGCCTTCTTGCGGGAGCTCCAGACCCTGGGCGGTGCAGAGCGTTTCCGCGGCCCAAATCAGGTGGGCCAGCGGGCGAACCTCGGGGTCGGCCGTTTCGGGGCGGTGATGGGCAGCGACCGCGCCTCGCACCGAGGCCGGTAGCTGCCACCGCTCAAGCACCCGCCCCGCGATGCCTCCGTGGTCCATCCCGAGACGGGTTAGTTCCACCGTTGACCTCGGCACCTTCTCGACTTCCATCTCTTCTTGAACCCCGGCGAAATCTTCCGGGAAGAATTGGTCCACGATCAGGAGGCCCACATCGTGAAGTAGGCCCGCAGTATAGGCTTCCGATCCGTCGACTTGGGCATATCGCTTGCTTAACGAGGCGAGACGCTCGGCAACAAGCCCGACGGCGGCAGAGTGTTCCCAATACCGTTTGTGATCGAGTTGCTGGCCGACCTCACCAAAGGCCCGAACAATTCCAACCGCGAGACACAGAGACCGAACGTGCCCCATTCCAAGCCGACCGATCGCCGCCCCGACCGAGGTCACAGGCTCCCCGCGGGCGAAGGCGGCCGAATTTGCCACCCGAAGCAACCGGGCGGTGAGAGATGGATCCCGCTCGATGATCTGGCCGATGTCGCGGAGGCCGGACAGCTCATTGGCCAGGGCCCGCTGGACCTGGAGGACCAGAACCGGGAGGGTCGGCAGCTGCCGCCCACTGGCCAGGAGGGCCTCAAGGGCGGGCCGGAACTCTGCTTTTTCGATGGTCATCCCCTTATCGCTCCAATGCTTGCGGCTTGGACGGCCTCAAGATGAGGCCCCCGGAAACCGATACTCCAGTGCCAGTTGGCAAGGAGTAAAGGACTAAAGGCATGCTGGCGCTCATTGGGATCATTGTCGTCCTCGCATCGGTTCTCGGCGGCTTTACTATCGCCGGGGGCAGCATTCCGTCGTTGTTCCATGTATCCGAGCTCGTCACCATCCTGGGCACCGCCCTCGGAACGGTCCTGATCTCGACCCCGATCAACGTTCTGAAAGGAATGATCGGGAAGATCGTCTCAGTTCTAAAGGGCGCCGGGGTCAAGCCGGCGGTCTACCTTGAACTACTCAAGATGCTCTACGAGCTGTTTCAGATCGCCCGGAAAGACGGTCTGGTGGCGATCGAAGCCCACATTGAAGGCCCGGACAAGAGTGCCGTGTTCAAGAAGTATCCCGCCGTATTGGCCAATCACCACGCGATGGAGTTCCTCTGCGATAACCTTCGGCTGGTGCTGGTGGGTAGCGTGCCACCCCATGACCTCGACAGTCTGATGGACGCCGAAATCGACCTCCATCACCACAACGACGAAGCGATGGCGGGGGCCCTTCAGAAGGTCTCCGACGCCCTCCCGGGGATCGGGATCGTGGCGGCGGTCCTCGGGATCATCGTGACCATGGGCGCGATCTCTGGGCCGGTCGAGGAAATCGGAGAGAAGGTCGGCGCCGCGCTGACCGGAACGATGCTCGGGGTGCTCTTCGCCTATGGGTTTTTCGGCCCGCTCGCGACCGCGATCGAGCACCTGAACGCCAGCGAGAGTCAGTTCTACCAAGTCCTCAAAGCCGCGGTGGTCGCCTTCGCCAAGGGGTTCGCGCCCATCGTGGCGGTCGAGTTTGCTCGGCGCGCCGTACCGGGAGAAGCCCGGCCCACGTTCCAGGCAATGGAGACGTCGTGCAAATCCATCAAAGCGAAGTAGCGAGGCCGAATGGCGAATAAGGATCGGGAACAACCGATCATCATCATCAAGAAGGTGGTCGGCGGCCACCGTCACCACGGGGGCGCCTGGAAGGTGGCGTTCGCCGATTTCATGACCGCCATGTTCGCGCTGTTTCTCGTCTTGTGGCTCGTGAATCAAAGTTCCGACGTCAAGTCGGCCATTGCCGGGTACTTTCAAGACCCCCTCGGCCGGGCTGACGAGTTCGGCTCCTCGATCGTTCCAGGGGAAGGTGCCCAAACCCAGATGGCCCGGCCATTGGCCCCGATGCAGATCATGGATATCCGAATTGACCGGCTCCAGAAACTCTCGGAGGCGATCAAGGACAAACTTGGCAAGATTCCGTTGCTTGACTCCCTCAAGAACCACGTCGAAATCACCATGACCGAGGAGGGACTGCGGATCGAGTTACTCGAGGACTCGACGGCTCAGTTCTTCGAATCCGGCAGGGCCTCGATGAGCCAGCGCGGGCAGCAGTTGTTGACGGTGATTGGGACCGAACTTCGCTCCGATTCGAACCTGGTCCAACTCGAGGGGCATACCGACGCCCTTCCCTATGCGTCCACGACCGGATACTCCAACTGGGAGCTCTCGGCCGACCGGGCGAATAGCGCTCGACGGATCTTGACGGCCGGCGGCGTATCGAGCGGGCGGGTGGCGGCGATCCGCGGGATGGCCGATCGGAGCCTTCGCTACGCCGAAGCCCCGTTTGATCCCCGGAATCGCCGGATCAGCATCCTGGTGCTCCTCGACCGCCGGATCGGCCAAACCGAGGTGTCACCGGATAGCATCCGTGCCGCCCTGAAGCGCCCATGACGAATCTCGCGGGCACCGTGCTCTTGGTGGACGATGACGCCTTGGTGCTCCAGGGCTACGCGGGGCTGCTTGCCCGCCACACTGAGTTGCGCGTGCTGACCGCCGATTCCGGTCTCGTGGGGCTCGCGGCCGCCCGAATTCACCGGCCTGACCTGATCCTCAGTGATCTTCGGATGCCCGAGATGGACGGGTTCGAGTTCTGCCGGCGGATCCGCGAGGAGCCGAGCCTTGAAGCCACGATGTTCGTGATCGTGACGGGGGTGCCAGACGCCCATGCGGGCCTCAATCCAGCCGACGGGATCGATGACCTCATGGTCAAGCCTGTGATGGCCGTTGAACTCGAAGCGAAAATTCGAGCCATGCTCCGGCTGAAGCGTCTCCACGATCAACTGCGGGCCGACAAGCTGGAGTTGAAACGGCTTCACCAAGTTGTGGAGGACCGATCCGAGCGGCTCCTCGGCCTCCTCGCCCAGATCGTGGACCTGAGCGTGCCCGGCGCCGCCGTGCGAGGTGCCGAAACCGCCCGTCTCGCACTCCGAATGGCGGAGCGATTCGAGATCCCGGAGGCGCTGGTCAAAGACCTGGAGGTGGCCGCCCGCCTTCACGAGATCGGCAAGGTTCTTCTCGACTCCGGCCGGACCGACACCGAGGGGCCCGAGGACGTGATCGAGGGCGACCAGTGGCGGTACGCGGTCGCATCGAAAGAGCTCTTGGAACAGACCGAGGGACTCGAGGGTGCGGCCGAGCTGATCGGGGCCATTTTCGAAGACTGGGCCGGCACCGGCCACCCAGAGCGCCTCCGACAGGGACAAATTCCCCTTCGATCCCGGATCCTCCGGATCCTCACAGACTATGAACGGATGATGACCCGGGGCCACTTGTCATCAGCCGACGCCCTGCAGCAGCTCCATGACCACGCCGGGACCCGCTACGATCCTCTGGCCGTTGCCTACTTCGATGCGATTCTCCGGGCAGCGAGCCAAGCCGATTGGCAGGAGGCCAGGATGCGGGTGCCGGTGGCCAACCTCGCCGAAGGGATGAGGCTGGCCGATGACCTGGTTACAAGTTCGGGAGTCAAGCTCCTCGCCCAGGGCGCGATCTTGGGCCCCGCAACGCTCGACACGATCCGGCGTCGGCACCAGAGCGATCCGATCCTTCACGGAGCCTGGGTCGACCGGGGGCCGGATGGTCGGCCCGGGGTCGAATGGCCTTGAGTCCGTTGTGAGCCAAATCATTCGGGCGATCATTGCCGAAGATGATCGGGGCGCCAGGATCATGCTGCGTCGAATCCTCGAGCAGATCGGCGTCGAGGCCGTCGAGGTTGAAAACGGCCTCGAGTTAATGGAAAAGCTCGAGGATCCAAACTGCGACGCCGACCTCGCGGTCCTCGACGTCGAGATGCCGGTATTGGACGGGATCGGAGCCCTCCGGGCGATTCGGGCGTCCCCTCGGCACCGGCGGATGCCCGTTGTGTGCGTCTCCAGCGTCAACGACCCCGCGACCATCAAAGAATTGGTCGCGCTTGGCGTCGCTGATTTTCTCCTCAAACCGATTCGGCCGGAGGTCGCCATTCCGAGGCTTCGGAACCTGCTCAAGGGCGCCACATCCTGGCGAGAGCGGGGTTCCGCGGGCACCGCCACCGACATCTTGCTGGTGGACCCCGACCCGGACTTCCGGGCCTTCGCCACATCGATCCTTTCGAAGCACTGTGCCGTGATTGAAGCGTGGTCGGCCACTAAGGCCGCGTCGCTGTTCCAACAGCGCCGACCGCCGCCGGGACTCGTCCTGGTGGCCGAAGGCCTGCCCCTGCTCAGCGAAACCCAGTTGGTTGAGACACTCCGGCGGTTGGCCGCTCAGCTCGAGGTGGTGATGCCCGACGTGTACCTGATGACGGCCGGGGAGTCGGTGGCGCCTGAGAAGGCGGCAGCGTTTCAGGGCACACTCGCGAAATCTCTCGTCCCGGAGCAGTTTCTGGGCGCGTTCGAACGGATCGTGCTCAAGTCCGTCCCTCCCGACGGGTTGTTCGACGGCTGACGCCCGCGTATCATGTTCCGCCATGAACGGCGGCGTCCCTCCGATGGCGAGTCTTATCGCGCTCAATCGAGCCCTGATGGCCCAGCAGCTACTGCGGGGTATCGCCCACGACCTCAGGAACAATCTGCAAGTGGTAGCCCTCGGCTCGAGCCTCGGTCCCGAGGCCCAGGCCCCAGCCATCACGGCCCGGGTGGACCGCTCACTCGATGAAATGGTTCGGTCCCTCGAGCGGTTGAGTCACATGGGACGCGCCCCCGAGGCCGAACCACTGGCCACGGGATTGACCGAAGTGCTCGACGAACTCCGAATCCTGGCGGATCTTCAGCGCAACCTTCCAGCGATTCGGCTCTCGATTGAATCGGCGGGCGGGGCAACGATGGTGGCCGCCCCCAAATCGGCGATCGTCCAAATGGTGCTCAACTTGGTCGCCAACGCCAAAGAAGCCGGTGGCCGGGTCTCCGATCCGATAGCGCTCACGGTGACGATGCCGATGGAGGGACGAGTGGCCATCGTCGTCGTGGACGCCGGATCCGGGATGCCGGCGACGGCGGGCTCGTTGTACTTCTCGACGAAGGATCGGACCTGCCACGGCGGCATTGGACTCGTGGTTACTCGGGCGCTCGCGGAAGAACATGGCGGCGAGCTCACCTGGGCGCCCGGCCCGACGGGCGGAACCGCCGCCCGGCTCGTGCTGCCAGTTAGCGACCCAGGTTGACCAGTTCCTGGAGCATTTCGTCCGCCACCCTGATCAGTCGGCCGGCCGCCGAATAGGCCTGCTGGTGGGCGATGAGTTGAATCATCTCCTCGTCAATGCTGACGCCCGCGACTTCTTGGCGCTGGGCATTGAGATGGCCGGTTAGGGTTGTTTGCGCGGCTGCCCCATTTTCAGCGTCGCGGGTGATGACAGCAAGCCCCGCCACCAGACTGGTGAAGTAGTCCCCGAGCCCAACCGACGGTCCGGCGATGACCGCCGGCGACGTGGCGGTCGCGGTGGTGGCTCCCGGAATCGGGACCGCGAGCGTCCGGAGCTCGCCGAGCCGGCGGGCAATCGAGTTGTCGCCGGCCGCGGTACTCCACCCAGCGGCCAATTGAGTTGAGTCCCCGGCGATTGCCCCGCTCAGCGATATCGTCGCGGCGGTAACACCCGCCGGATCAAAGAAGGAACCGATCGTTCGGAGCGGCGCCGGCGCCGGGGTCAGGGTAGGCTGCAACGCCTTCGTCGTGGGGTCATAGTTCGAGTGAATCTGGTTGACCGCCGACACGATGCCGAGCGCGAGATCGTCGAGCTGACCGCGGAGCCCGGTCGCCCGGGCTGTTCCGGTACCGCGAGTGCCCACGGCCGCGGCGGCTTCGAACAGCCCTTGGATCTTGCCGCCGGTGGGCGTTACTGGAATCGAGGGGTTGCCGAGCTGCAACTGGTACGGACCAGTGCCGGAGATCGAGAGCTCTTGCGTGCCACCGGCACTGGTCACGAGCTGGAGTCCCCCGAGGAGCACGTCGACCGTCCCGTGCCCCCGCTCCAAGACCCGAACGTCGAGATATCCACTCAGCTTGTCAATGGCGATATCGCGCCGGTCGAGCAAGTCGGGGGCACGCCCATCGGCCCGCTGAATCTGATTGTTGAGGGTACTCAGTTCCCGGATCAGGGCGTTGGCTTCGCCGGCGATTTGGGTGACCTCGACACCGATGTTGGCTGCAACACCGTCCAGACGCCTATCAATGCCGTGAAACTTGGATGCCAGATTGTTGGCCCCTGCGGTGACAACGGCGCGTGCCGCGGGATCGGTGGGATCCGACGCAAGGCTTTGGAACGAGTCGATCAGGTTGTCCAGACCTGCGGCGATCCCGGTATCGCTCGGTTCACCGAGGATGCCCGAGACCTGTTGGAGGACGTCTCGAAGCGACTGAAGCCGGGCCCCGGCCCCGGTTTCCCGCCGCCAGTTTTCATCAAAGAACCCACTTCGAATCCGTTCAATACTGACCAGCTCCACCCCGCGGCCCACCTGGCCGTACCCAAGGCCCGACTCGGGTTCGGCCGCCCGAAGGACCGCCCGCTGTCGGCTGTACCCCGGCGTTTCGGCGTTCGCGATGTTGTTGGCCGTCACCGACACGGCCCGCTCGTGGGCCAGGAGGGCGCCGCGTGCCACGTTGAGGAGGCCGGTGAGGGACATGGTTCAGGCTCGCTGGTTGATGAGGAGGCCGCACGACGCCGGCTCTGATGCTCCGGTGGGGCCCGGGGCGGTGAGCAGGCGGTGAAGAAACTGCTCCCCCGCCTCGATGGCGCGGCGGATGGCCGTTTGGTTGATCACGAGTTCACGGTTTGCCGCCACCGCGCTGGCGTGGAGCTCGCGACAGAGCGTCTGGAGTCCGACCCGATGTCGGGCGGGCACGAGATCGGCTGCTTCGACGAGGGCCACGCCGGGTTCGCCGGTGGCCATCTCCAGGGCAAGCCCGCGCTGTTTACGGGTTTCGCGCAGCGTGAGCAAGGTCCGGCTGATCTGCTGGACCACCGACTCAAGGGCCTCGGTGTTGTCCGCGGCACAGGCCGCTCGTTGCTCGATGAGCTGAGCCTTCAACTCAGCCAACAGGCCGAGTTCGGCGCGGAGGGCTCGTACCAGGGGTCCAATGCCTGCGACCGTGTCCTGCTCATCTGTCCGCGTTGCCATGATCCGTTCCGGTGAATCGAGCCGCTAACTGCCGATAGAGCGCTTCGCCTAACCCGCGGGACGACCGCTCGGCGGCTTGGCCGGCCAAGGCGTCGTCCATTAATCCGGTATACACATCCTGCCCCGGGACGGCCTCGTCCGTCGGTACCGACGCGCGCATCTCCCGAAACAGCTGGGCCACGAAGATGCCTTCGAACTGATGGGCGACCTCTCGGAGCCGCTCGGACGTCCCGCTCGGCTGGGCGGGCGATCCGGACCCGGCTCTGCCCGTCAGAGGATCGATCATCGGATGACCACGTCGGCGCGGACGGCACCAGCGGCCCGGAGCGCCTCAAAGATCGCCGCCACCTCGGCGGGTTTGGCCCCCGCCGCATGGAGCCCGGCCACCAGGGCTTGGACACTCGCACCCAAGGGCGCCCGGACCAGCCCAGCGGCACCCGAGTCGGCCCCGGCGAGGGCCGAATCGACCAGGCCGCCGACCTGCACGGTGATGCCGCGATGGCTGACCGTCGCCCGGGCGATCTGGATGTCTCCGCCAACGACCACGGTCCCGTCCCGGCCGTCGACGACGATTCGGAGCGCCTCGACCACGGCAACCGGAAGGGTATCGATGGCCGAGAGCCACATACTCAGACTATCGGCACGCCCCGCCCCGGGGTTGAGGAGGATGCTCCCGGGGTCGTCCGCGCGAGCGGTCCCGGGGCCGAAGACGCCGACGATGGCGGCGGCGATCCGGCCGGCCATCCGAAGGTCGGGGTCGCGGAGCGCCAGCCGTGGTTCGGCGGCCAATTGGACGGCCGGCTGGTCGACCTCCAGGATCCCGCCGGCCACAATCCGGCCGGCATTTCCCTGGCGAGCCGAGGCGCGCCCGGTCCCGTCGGTGGGAACCAAGAGAGGCCCTTGCGCCGTCGCCATGGGCGGCTGATTGGGATCGCTCAGCATCGGCGTGATCCAGAGGACTCCACCCCGAAGGGAGGTGGCGTCGCCTAACGCCGATACTTGCACTTCGAACCGCCCCCCGGGCCGCAGGTAGGGGGACATTTCAGCGGTGACGAGTACGGCCGCCACATTGCGAAGCCGGAGCTGGTCCGGTGGCACTTCGACGTTGAAACGGCGGAGGAGGTTTACCACGGAACGGACCGTCATCGTCGCGGCGTTTTGAGTTCCGAAGCTTCGATCGCCGCTGCCATCGAGGCCGGTGACCAGCCCGTAGCCGACGAGCCGGCGGGGAATCACGCCCTGACGAACCGTGAGATCACCGACCCGAGCGGTCGATTGCGCCATACCAGCGGCCGGCGCGAAGCTGGCGAGGGTGAGGCAGGCGGCGCCCCGGATCAGGCTCGACATTAGGGCCACAGGATCGAAAGAATCTTGCCGAGAATTCCGGAGCGAGGGGCGATCTTCTTGCCTTTGTAGGTAATCACCGCATCGGCGATCCGGCTCGACGGAACGGTGTTGGCCGACGAGACATCTTCCGCCCGGACCAGACCTTTGATCTCGACCAACTGCGCCCGGCCGTCGACGGTGACATTCTTGGCGCCCTGGATCGTGGCGACTCCGCCGCCGTCCACATCGGTAACCCGGACGGTCAGGACGGCCGAAAGATCGCCTCGGCGACCACTCTCGCCGACGTCGCGGGAGGAATTCTCCATCCCGGTCCCGAAATCCTTGAGCGGTCCGAGGCGGGCCAGGGCATCGACCCCCGCGTTGAGCTTTGCCCGTTGGGCCCGGTCGGCCGTGGCGGTCGTGGAGACCCGCTCGCTGGCGGCCGCGGATTCGTCGACGATGATCGTCAAGAGATCGCCGATCCGAAGCGGCAGCCGATCCGAAAGCCATCCGGCCCGGGGCGGCGGTGGCGTCACTTTCGGGCCCGGGGCCGGCGTCGCGGGGCGGGCGGCACTGTCCGCCTGAGCCGGGGTTTGGGCGTTGAGGTCAGCGGTATACCACCCGACGACAACGGAGAGGATCATCCAGACTTTCATGGTCGTTCCTTGGTCGCGAGCCGAGCCATGCCGGGTCCAGTGACGGTCCCTTGAATGGTTTCGGCTCGGTGAGGATCACGAGCCGTGATCCGTTCGCCTCGGCGGGCGCGGTTCGTGGCGATTCCTTCCCGGACGATTTCGAGGCCGTTGTGTTGCCACACGAACCGAATCCGATCACCGACGGCGATAATAGGTGGCTCGACGATGGAGGGCGGCCGGAGCGGCTCGCCTTCGCGAAGCGACCGCTCGGCCGTCCAGCCAATCGGCGAGGGGACTCCGCGAGCCGGCGGCGCGCCCCAGAGGAGCCGTTCCTCCCGGCGGAGGTCCGCCGGTTCGAGGCGGGCCCCCGCCCCAACCGGCCGCGCGGCAACCCACACCGAGTCGAGGACCCCGGCCCGAACCCCAATCGCGGCCTCGCTGCCGGAGCTGGTCCGAACCGCTACCACGAAGCGTCCGTCTCGGCCGCCGCCGAACAAACGGAACAACGCATCGGGGGCAATCGTCACATTCCCGTTGATCCGACCCCACTCGAGTTGGATCTGGGAACCGGCCACAAGCCAGGTCCGGCCGATGGCCGTTTTGATCCGCTCGGCAACCGGTTCGGGGACCGTGCCGCCGACCGAGAGGACGAGCCCGAATACCACCTCAGCGGACCAGATCATTGGTACTCTGCATCATGTCGTCGCTAGCCCGAATCGCCTTGGCGTTGATCTCATAGGCGCGCTGAGCCGCAATCATATCGGTCATCTCAATCACGATTTCGACGTTGCTGCCTTCGAGATTGCCCTGAACGACCCGCCCAAACCCGCCTTCTTGCGGTTGACCGGTCATCGGCTGTCCCGATGCCACGGTTTCCCGGTAGAGGTTTTCGCCCAAGCTTTCGAGACCGGTGGGATTGGCGAACCTCGCCAATTCGATCCGGCCGACTTCCACGGTCGCCGTGGCGTTGTCGCCCGACCGAACCGCGATGATCCCGCTCGCGGAGATGGTGATGTCGACGGCGTCAGGTGGAATGGTCACGCCTGGTTGGACCAAATAGCCGGCCCCGGTCACCAGCGCGCCGGTATTCGAGAGGGTGAAGCTTCCATCGCGAGTGTATCCCGACGTTCCATCGGGCCGCTGGACTTGGAAGAAGCCCTCCCCTTCGATCGCGATGTCCAACGGGCGGCCGGTTTCCTGCAGCGTCCCCTGTTGGTGAAACCGGAGCACGTTCGCGACCCGGGTGCCCTTCCCGATCTGGACCGGCGCGACGCTCTCGTTGCTTTGATAGTTGACCAGTGACTCGCCCTGGAGTGTTTCGTACAGGACGTCCTCGAAGGTCGCCCGACTGCGTTTGAACGCGGTAGTATTGACGTTGGCCAGATTGTTGGCGATGACGTCGATCAGCCGCTGCTGGGCGACCATCCCGCTGGCTGAGGTTCGGAGCGCTGGATTCATGGCATCAGTCCTTGTCTATGAGACTCTGGCGACATCGTTGGTAATCGAGCCTAACACACCGTCCATGGTGCGCAGCACGGTCACGCTGGCGCCGTAGGCGCGCTGGATCTCGACCAGTGAGACCATCCCACCGATCGAATCGAGATTGGCATCCTCGAGCTGGCCTTGCCGTACTTTCGTGTCGGTCGTATCGGTTGCGCCGGCCGCCACAAAGCGACCCGAGCCCTCTTTCAGCAAGGCGGTCCCCGGTTCGGGCGTGACGATTCGCAACCGATCAACGGCGTGCCCGTCACTGATCACGGTGCCGTCGGGGGCGATCTGGATCGTGGACCCAGTCAGCACGATGATTCCCTGGCTGCCCAGGACCGGGAATCCATCCGAGGTGGTGAGTTGACCGGCCCCATCGAGTTTGAGACTTCCGCCCCGGGTGAGGCGCTCCCCCCCTGGGGTCTCGGTGACGAGGAACCCGCTTCCCTCCAGGCCTAGATCGAGGGGTCGCCCGGTCATCCGAAGGGCTCCCTGGCGGAGGTCGGTTGCTTCGACGGGCACCGGGTTCGGATAGTCGGCCAGGCTGTGGGCCACCAAGCGGTCCGCTTTGAAGCCGGCCGTGTTGATGTTGGCCAGATTGTTGGCGGTGATCTCTTGGCGCCGGCTGTAATAGGCCATCGTCCGAGCCGCGGTGAGCAAACCTGAGAACGGAATCATTGGATATCTCCGGCCGACTCTGGGGCAACCGATGTGCCGGATCGAGGAACCTCCTCAGCAGCAGGCGACAAGTGCCGTGGCGCCAACCAGTTCATCGATCCGGCGGGGGTGGATTGTCGACCCGGCCGTTGCCGCGGTCCGGCGGACTTGGCCGGAAGGAGTTGCCCCTTGGGACACTTTCGACCAGAACCGGCGACAGGGCGATCCGGACCGCGTCCTGCGCCAGGCCCGTCGCTTGGGCAATCACCGATGCGCTCCGCCCCTGACGCCCCATGTGAATGACAGTTCGCCAGGGCTCGGCATGGCCGGACCGCCGCCGCTGGCCGGTCGCCATCACGAGGCCAATCGCGGCCAACGCCGCACCCACCAAGGCGGGCCATCCGATGCCCTGGCTCGTCCGGCCGACCCACGCCACCGCGTGGCGGGCGGCCGCGAGGGCCGGGCCGGCTTGGCCGGCGGACCCGGCCAGGGCCGACCCGGCGCCCAACACCGCGACGACCAAGCCGACGACTCCCCACACCCGTCGATTCACCTGTCCTCCTCGGTTACGAGCGGTTGGTCCCGAAGACGCTTGAGCGCCTGGGTCCGAATCTGGCTAATCCGCGATTCGGTGACATGGAGCACCTCGGCGATTTGCTTGAGGTTGAGCTCCTCGTAGTAGTAAAGGGAGAGGACGGTCCGTTCCCGGGGCGGAAGTCGGCCAATTGCCGTCTTGAGCCGCTGGAAGGTTTCCCGGCGTCCGACGTCTTCGAACGCCTCATCACCGGTCGGGTCCGCGAGGGTTTCTTCGAGCCGGAGCGCGTCGTCGCCACCCCGCGCGACCGTTCCGGCGAGCGAGACCATCACCCCGCCATTGACGTCCTCTTTCATCCGATAGTAAGTCGCCAGCTCGATCCCCATGGCGCGGGCCACTTCCTCGGGAACCGGCGCCCGTCCGAATCGGGTTTCGAGGGCCGCGACGACAGCGGCCAGCTGGCGGCCCTTGGTGCGGACGCTTCGCGGCCGCCAGTCCCGACTCCTGAGCTCGTCGAGGATCGCTCCCCGGATCCGCCGCATGGCGTAGGTACTGAACGCCAGGCCTCGCCCGAGGTCGAATCCCTCGAGTGCCTGGACGAGTCCGATCGTGCCGGCACTCAACAAGTCCGCGAACTCAACGGCGTGCCCAACCCGGTTCGCCACGTCCCGTGCGCTGTGATGTACGAGGCCGAGATATCGGTCGAGCAATTCGGCCCGGGCCCCGGTATCGCCGGTCTTGGAGTACCGGTCCCAGAGAACGTCAGTGACTGTGGTCATCCGATTCTTTCAGACGGGAGCGCCGACGGGGCCAGAAAGGCCTCGGCGGGTAGATGGGTCACGACCAGGTTCCGGACGGCGCGGCGGAGGCCCTCGAGGCGGTCGTCGTCGAGCAGGGCCCCGGGGCGGCGCATGCAATCCCGGAGGATCCCGACTTCGGGGAGGCCGCCGAATTCCCCGAGTGTTCGCCCTAGAAATCGGTCCGCGGCGCCCGCGAGACGCTGGAAGGCCTGCTCGCCCTCGCCGGCCTCCGCGACTCGGTTGACGACGAGATCCATCGGGAGGCCCGGCAGCTGGGCGTGGACCAGTTTGATCAGGGCGTAGGCGTCGGTCAGCGCCGCCGCCTCGGGCACGGTCACGATGATCAGCCGGGTGCCGCCCATGGTCGCGAGCCGGACGGCGGTCTCGGGCCCCGAACCGGCATCGACGACGACCAGGTCGAAGTCGTGATAGACGTCGGCGAGCCGGTGATGAAGCCTGGCCCGGTCGATCCCCGCCAACCCATAGAGCGCCTCAGCGCCCGAATCGCTCGACAGCAATGAGAGTCGCTCGGTCACCGGCCGGACCAGCGAGATGGCCTCGGCATCCCCGTGGAACACCTGTTCGAGCCGGGCCGTCACATCGATGCCGAGCAAGACATGGAGGTGTCCGAGGTTCTGGGCTCCATCCACCAGGAGGACTCGAATCCCCCGTTCCGAGAGGGCATGGGCAATGAGAATCGAAATCACCGATTTGCCGACCCCGCCCTTGCCGCTCCCCACAACCAGCACCGGCCTCGGTTCCCGTTCGATCATGCCAGGGCCTCCTGATCGGACGGGGCCGACCGGCTTGCCCGAACGGCGTCGACCGCCTCGGCCGCCGATCGAATATCGAACGGCACCTCCTGCCCGTCGGTCGCCCAGCGAATCGGCAGCTTGAGGTCCACCGATAGGTCGAACACTCCACACTCGTCGGAGGCTTCGTCACATTTCGTGACGAGCAAATGGGTCACCACCGGGGAGCGGATGTCCTTGACCATGGCCCGGGCCAAATGCGGCGCGGTGGCGGCCGGGATCGCGAGGTGGACTTCCGCGGGGGCCAGGCGGCGGAGCAGTTCTTCGGTGAACTCCCGGTCCTGGCGGTGGCGGGGGCTTCGCCCGGCCGTGTCCACCAGCACGACGTCGCACGCCGCCAGCGTGGCCCGGGCCCGTTCCAGGTCGTCGACGCCGTAGGCGACGTCACACTCGAGTCGGCCAATGGCCGCATAGGTTCGGAGCTGTTCCACCGCACCGATCCGGTAGGTGTCGAGACCCAACAAACCGACTCGCCGGCTGCCGAACACGCGAGGGTGGGCCGCCAGCTTAGCGATCGTCGTCGTCTTGCCAGCACCGGTGGGGCCGACCACGGCGATCACCAGCGGGCCTGTGGCCGGCTGGGGGGGAACGATTCGTTCCATCGCGGTAGTTGGAGCGGACTGAGGCAGCGCGACGCCACGGGCGGCTGAACCGGGGTCGGCGGCGGTCACCTCGAATCGGAGCCCGTCGACTCCCCGAACCCGGCGGACATGGAGGATCAGGGCGTCGGGGCCGATAACGGTTTGCGCTTGGCGCAGCAGCGTACCCACATCGTCGCCGACCAGGGTTCTAATTGGCACGGGCAAGCTCCCACGTAGCGAGGCTCAAGATCGGTGCCTGCGTCGGCAGCTCGCCTAACGACAGTACCGGCAGTTTCGGGAGGACAGGTTCGATCAAACGACGAATGCCGACTCGGAGGCTCGGCGGGGCAATCAAGGTCGGGAACTGGCCATCGTGGCGGTGGGTCGTCACCAGGTCGTTCAGCCGCCTGAGGGCGTCGGTCAATTCGTCGGGGTCCATGGTGCGGCCGCCGTCCCGGACCGCCCGGGGGCTGAACAACTGCATCAACGCCGCTTCAAGGCGAGGTCCCACGGTGATCCCTCGAATACTCCCATCGCCCTGATCGTAGATTTGGAGAATCACCGAACCCAGCGCTCGTCGGACATGCTCCGTGAGAGTCTCCGGGTCCTTGGTCTGATCCGCCGCGTCGCTCAGTGCTTCCAGAATGCTGACCAGATCCCGAATCGGGAGGCCTTCCTTGAGGAGGCGCTGGAGGACCCGATGGACGGTGCCGAGGGACAACTTGCCGGGAACAACGTCGTCGACCAGCGCTGGGTGACTCTCTTTGACCCCATCCAGCAACTCACGAGTGTGTTGCCGCGAGAGCAAGTCCCCTGCGTGCTGCCGGATCGTCTCCATCAGGTGGGTCGATAGCACTGTGGTGGGTTCGACGACGGTGTAGCCGGTCGCTTCCGCCTCGAGCCGCAGCTCCGGAGTGATCCAGACCGCCGGCATCCCAAAACTCGGGTCCGTCGTCACGATCCCGTCGATCGGCGAGGCGGTCCCCGAGGTGTTGAGCGCCAGGAGGAACCGAGGCATCACTTCGCCGCTAGCGACCCGGATACCCCGCAGCTTGATACTGTATTCAGTGGCGGGAAGCTGGATGTTGTCGCGAATCCGGGCTGGGGGTACCACGATCCCGAGTTCGATGGCGAGCTTCTGCCGGGTCAACGAGACCCGTTTCAGCAGGTCGCCGTTCTGGCTCTCATCGACCAGCGGCACCAGGGCATAGCCAAGTTCGACTTCGAGGGGCTCGACGGCCAGCAAATCCTTCATCGGCGCCGACTGAGGCTGGGCCGGCGACAAATCAGCGATTCGGGATCGCTCGTCCTCCTCCGCGGCTTTGAGGATCCCGGCTTGGATGAGGTAACCGGCACCGGCCGCCATTCCGCTCAGGATCAAGAACGGCAAGGTCGGCAATCCCGGCACCAACGCGAAGGTGATCAAGATCCCGCCCGCGATGTACATCGTTCGCGGCGATCGGAGCAGCTGTTTGCCCATCGTCGGTCCCATGGCGGGGTTCGACGAGCCGTAGGTCACCAGCATGCCGGCCGCGGTGCTGACGATCAGGGCCGGGATTTGGGTCACGATGCCGTCGCCGACGGTCAGCCGAGTGTAGGTGGAGAGCGACTCAACGGCTGTGAGGTTCTGTTGGGTCATCCCGATGATGAACCCGCCAACCAAGTTGATCGCCGTAATGACCAAACCCGCGGCCGCATCGCCCCGGACGAACTTGGCGGCACCATCCATCGAACCGTAGAAGTCAGCGTAACGCGCGATCTCTTCCCGGCGGGTTTTGGCCTCGGTCTCGTCAATCAGGCCGGCCGACAGGTCGGCGTCGATACTCATCTGCCGCCCCGGCATCGCGTCCAACGTAAAGCGGGCCGCCACCTCGGCGATCCGACCGGCGCCCTTCGTGATCACCATGAAGTTGATGATGACAAGGATCAAGAAGATCACGAGACCGACGACGTAGTTCCCGCCGATCACGAAGTTGCCGAACGCGTCGATGACTTTGCCGGCCGCGCCTTGGCTCAAGATCAATCGGGTACTCGACACGTTGAGTCCAAGCCGGAGCAAGGTGATCAGCAACAGCAGGCTCGGGAACACGCTGAACTCGAGCGGATCGTTGGATGAGATGGCGACCAGCAGGACAAGGATCGACAGCCCGATACTCAGCGCCAGGAGGCCGTCGAGCGCCGCCGCGGGAAGGGGCACGATCAAGAGCCCCACGATGACCACGACTCCGATGGCGAGAGAGGTCTCGGCGGAGGCGCTGACAACCGGCTTCGGAACCGATTTCCGGCCGCCGCCGCCCCTACTACCGACGGGTGCAGGCGTCAACGCAGGACCCCGGTCGGTGCGGAGCGGCGAGGACGCGGGCACGTTGGGCGCCGCCATTATGACCTCCGACCCGCGAGCGCCATACCCCGGCTCCGCAGCCGATAGACGTACGCGAGGATTTCAGCGACGGCGACATACATCGCCGGGGGGATCGGAGCCCCCACCGTGCAGGTGGCCACCAGCGCTCGCGCCAGTGGCTTGTTCTCGACCATAGGTACCCCGGCCTGGCCGGCGATCAACTTGATGCGTTCAGCCAGTTTCCGTTCACCCATTGCGACGACTATCGGAGCTCCACCGGCGGCCACGTCATACTTTAGAGCGACGGCAAGGTGGGTCGGGTTGGTAATGACGACATCGGCCGTTGCCACTTGGCTCAGCATGCGTTGCCGGTTCCGCTGCCGGGCAATCTGCCGAATCCGGGCCTTGATTTGAGGGTCGCCTTCCTGCTCTCGGAACTCTTGGACGACCTCCTGCTTCGACATCTTGAGGTTCTTTTCGAGCCGGAAGAACTGGACCAGGTAGTCAATCACCCCAATGGCTAGAAACGCCACGCTGATGGCCACGCTCATCCGAAGGGTGGTCGACCGGAGGGCGGTGACGATATCGACCGGCCCCTGCTCCCCAAGGGCGACGAAATGAGGCCAGGCGCCCCCCAACACACTGGCGACCACGGCGCCCAGCGCGCCCAACTTGAGCAGGGCTTTGACCAGATTGAAGACCGATTCCGTTCCGAAGATCCGGCCGAATCCAGTGATCGGGTTGAGTCGGCTGAAATCGGGCGCTACTGGCGTCCATGAGGTGGCGCCCCGGCTCTGAAGCAGGCCAACGGCGATTCCGACGACGGCGAGGCCGATCGCAAGCGGAGCCATTGCCGCCGCCGCCTGGAAGGTGATGGTCCGCATCAGAAGCACGAACCCCTCGGACGAGGGCTGGCCACCGAGGAGCCGAGCCGGGGTCGACTGGAACAGATCGATCGCCCTCGCCCCGATGGCCCGGCCACCGACGCCCGAGAGCAGCACCGCCCCGGCCAACAGGATCGTGGCCGCAGCGAGTTCCTGACTCTTCGCGATTCGTCCCTCATCGCGAGCCTGCTGTCGACGTCTGGCTGTCGGCTCTTCGGTCCGATTATCGCTCGGCTGATCATCGGCCATGGCCTAGCGCACCCCTGCCCCGACCATCGCGCCAACCAACGCGTCGGTGTCGGCTCCGACCGCCACAAACCACCGCCCCAGCACCCGCAGCAAAACCGGTAAGGACAGACCGATGATCACGAACCCGACGCCCAGGGTCACCGCGAAGGACATCGCCATGGCGTTCAGTTGCGGCACCGCCCGGCTAAGGATCGCCATGGCAACGTTGGTGACCGTCAGAGCGACCATGACCGGGCCAACGATCTGGATGGCGTACCCAAACAAGGACCCGGTCAGCCGGAGGAGCACGATCGGCCCATCGGCAAACGAGATCATGACGCCCGGCGGATGTTGAACCACGGACCGAGCCAGGGCTTCGATCATCATGACCGGCCCGCCGGCGGCGACGAAGACGGCAAGCCCGAGGAGCCCGTAGATCTGCCCGAGGGCCGGCCCGCCCGTGTCGATATTCGGAGTGAGTACCTGGCCCAGTGACAGTCCGGTCTGGAGCGCGACGACCTCGCTGGCGAGGATCAAAGCATGGACCACGACGGCGGCCGCGATGCCGATTCCCAGGCCGAGCGTGAACTCCATCATCAGGGGGAGCGGGAATTGGACGAAGTGGTCTGGGAACGCGGGCCTCGCCGCCGTCGGGACCAACAAGGCGGACAGGACGACGACGACAGCGCCCTTGACCGATTTCGGAATCGACACCATCGACCAGAACGGTGCCAAGAGCATCAGCCCCGACATCCGTGCGGATATGAGGACGAACGCGGGCCAGTTGCCCGGCGCGAGGAGAGCGGACGTGGCGGATGCCATCGCTACCCACCGACCGATGGCAGGGTCTGGAGCGCCATCACCAGAAAATCGGTCAGTTTTCGCAGCATCCACGGCAGCACCAACACGAAGATCCCGGCCATGGTCACGAGTTTCGGGAGGAAGGTCAACGTCTGTTCCTGAAGCTGGGTCACCGCTTGGAGCAGTGTCACCAACAGCCCCACCGTGAGGGCCGAGAGCAACAACGGTGCTGCCGTGACCAACGTCATCAGGACGGCTTGGCGGATTAGCTCGGCGGCGGAGGACGCACTCATCGCGTTACCGGTTGAAACTGGCGACGAGGTTCTGGCCGATCAGCGCCCATCCATCGGCCAACACGAACAGGAGCAACTTGAACGGCAGCGAAATCATCACGGGGGGCACCATGAACATGCCCAGACTCATGAGCGCGGTCGCCACCAATAGGTCGACCACGACAAAGGGCAGGAAGATGACAAAACCCATCCAGAACGCGGTTTGGAGCTCACTGGTGACAAACGCCGTCACAATCGTCAGAGTCGGCAGATCGTCTTCAGTCGCCGCGTCAATCCCGCTCATACTCGCGAACGAGGCAAGGTCCTTTTCCCTGACGTTCGCGAGCATGAAGTGGCGAAACGGCTGGACGCCGAGACGGTAGGCCTCGGCCTGCTCCATCCGTCCTTCGAGGTACGGCTGGATGGCGACCCGATTGGCTTCCTCGATGACCGGGTGCATCACAACGCCAGTCAGGAGGACAGCTATCGCCACGAGCAATTGGCCCGGAGGACTGCCTTGAGTACCGATGGCCGAGCGGAGGAAGTGGAGCACGATAAGAATCCGGGTGAAGCTCGTCATCATGAGCACCACTGCCGGCAGCAGTGTTAGCGCCCCCATGAACACGACGAGGCCGACGGTGCCAGTGAGCTTGAGCTGATCGGCGCCTTGGCCAATTCTGACGTCGACCGAGGGGGCTGCCGGGCCCTCCACCTGGGGCCGCTGAGCGGCCGCGCCGGGTTGGTTCGGCGCCGGTGGTGTCGGAGCCCGCGAGGTGGGGGGTGAAATGGCCACGGCCCTTCCCTGATTGACGTTGGCGCGAGGGGGTTGGCTATGGGCGGCCGAAGCGGTGCCGATCAGCGCAAGTGCCAAGACGAGGGTCAACCTCGACAGGAGTCGTTTGAGTTCGGGGTCTTTCGAGGCCCCCGGCCGGCCCTCGATCGCCGCCAGCCGGTCTTCGCCGCGCAGTTCGGTCAGCAGCCGAGGGCCTTGGTCCGCCGATCCGAGCACCAACACCCGCTTGCCGACTTGGACAAGGATCAGACCCTGCTTGGTCCCGAGCGGCAAGCGATCGAGAATCCGAATCGGAACCCGGCCGTTGCCGAGAGTGCGCCGATCAAGGCGCTTCAGAAAACGGAGCGCGATTAGCAAGAGCCCGACCGTGATCGAGGTCGCCGCCAGTAAGCCCAAAAGGCCGTCGCCCATCAGATGGCCTCGACCTCTTGGTCGACGAGAATCCGAGTGATCCGGACCGCGAAATGCTCACCAATCACCACCACTTCGCCTTCCGCCAACTTACGGTCACTGACGAAGATGTCGATCGGCTCGCCCACCATCCGTTCCAATTGGATGACCGATCCGGCGCCGAGCGCGAGGACCTCCTGTACCGTCATCGAGGTTCGTCCAAATTCGATCGACACCGGCAAGGACATGTCGAGGAGGGTCTCGAGCGACGCTGGGGTGGACGCCCCATCCGTCCCACCCGCGAGGTCTTTCAAAGGAGCCATTTCAGATCCAGTGGTAGGTCAATCATTGAATTCGGCCGCGAGTTGGTCGGCGGGAGGCCGACCCGGACCGCACTTCCACGGAATCGGTGATCCGGAGCCCGAGCATCCGGCGGTGCTGGCCGAGTTGGCCGAGGAACCGCCGTGAGCCGTTGACGTGGAGCTCAACCGGCCCATCGATCGGTTGGGTGGTCTGGATGATCTGGCCGACCCGAAGACCGGCGACCTCACGAGCCGCGAGCTGAAGCATCGGGAATCGCGCGATGACGTCGACCTGGGAGCCGAGGACGACCGTTTCCACGCTGGCCCGCTGGGCCGAACTGACGTCTTGCCGGTTGCCTGGCCCCCTTCCGGCGATGCCTTTGTCGCTGAGGAAACTTTCCAGCGCGAGAAGGGGGATACACAAGGCCACGAGCGCCGCGAACTGACCGGCCCGAACTTCCAGGTGGGCCACCAGAACATTGTCTTCGAGGGCCGCGATCTGGAGCATCTCGGGAGTCGACTCAAACCCAACGACCTCCGGTTCGAACGCGATCTGCTCGGTCCAGGCCTCTTTGAACACTCCCAGCACCTTGTCGACGACCCCCCGTGAGACCGTCCGTTCGAGCGGTGTCAATCCCCGCTGCATCGGGATGACTTCCCCGGGGCCGCCAAACACCCGGTCGACGACAAAGAACGCGAGATCAACGCTCAGGTCGAGTACGCCCTGACCGCCTTTGGGACCACCCAGTGAAAACACGAATGCGGCGCATGGATTGGCGACTGACAGGACGTACTCAGAAAACGTGGCTTGCTCGATCGAGCAGGTGACGTCCAACGGCGTCCGCAGGCGGGTCGAGAGCATCGACTGCATTGAAAGCGCAATCCGAGCGAAGATCGACTCGAGCTGGACCCGGCGGTCTTTTGAAATCCGGGGCGGCCGCAGAAAGTTGTAGGGGAGAACTTCGACCGCCTGGCCGCCATCGGCCCGCGGGCCGACGCCGCCGGCGCGGAGCATCCGATCGATGTCCTTCTGGCTGAGCGGATCCGTGTTCTCGCCCCCAGCCGCTTCTAACGATCCCGGTCCCGTCATTCGTCGGCCCGCGCTTACTGAATGACAAACTGCGGAAGAAACACCTTCAGCTTCTTCTTAGTGCCCACCAGTGCCGAAATCGTGTCGCCCAGCTGCGCTTTCAGTTCGTCCCGGATTCCTTCGGAGCTGAGCGTCTCCATCGTTTGCTTTTCGAGCAGGGAAATAACGAGGTCCCTGATTTGGGCCTCTCGGTGTCGGAGGGTTTCCTCCATCTTGGCGTCGGGGGTCTCGACGGCGACCGAGACCATCAGGAAACGCGATCCCTGCGAGCCGGCCGGGTTGACGATCAAGTTGTCGATCTTGAAGATCGGCCCTTTCTCACCCTTGGCGCCGCCGTGCTCGCCCTCCTTGTCGCCGCCCTCGGCCTCGTTCGGGGCGTCGAGTCCTTCCTGCACCGCCTCTCGGTTCGCGACCAGCTTCGGCGCGATGACCATGACGCCGACCGCCCCTCCGGCGATCGTCATGAGAGCGACGACGAGCGGCAGCAGCATCTTCGTGGGGCGCTTGTTGCCCCCGCCGGGGCCTTTGGCGTCATCGGGGGCCGCCGCGTCGGGAGTCGCTGTTTCGGACATGGTTTACACCTGAAAGTCGTCGGAAAAGGTGGTGAGTTCTGACCCGGTGAAAGGCAACGGGCGTACCGCGGTTCGAGCGGCTCACGACGCAGAGGGAAGTCGTTGCGCCGTATTAGGTTCCCGGATTCGGGCGAGCTCAGGAGAAACTGAAGATGGGAATTCTCTTCCGGACCGACTCGGAGGTTCTTGCCGTCGGAAGGTCGGGAGGGGTCAAGCCGGGGGATCCGCCAGGACGGCGGTCCCCCAGGCTACCCTGCGACTATCGCTTCAAGTTGACGAGTTCGGTCAACACCTCATCGGCCGTGGTAATCATCCGGGCGGAAGCCTGGAACCCTCGTTGAGCGGTGATCAGGTCGGTGAACTGCTCGGCAAGATCCACATTCGAGGATTCAAGCGACGACGACGTAATCGTGGATGTGTTGCTAGTGCCGGCGAAGCCCAGCACCGCAACCCCGGTGTTCGGCGACGGTTCGAACATGTTATCGCCCCGACGGAGCAGCGCTGACGGGTTACTGAAGCTGGCAAGGGACAATTGGCCAACGGGCCGGCTGACCCCGTTAGTGTAAAAGCCGGTGATCACGCCACTCGAGTCGATCGCAATGTCTTGAAGATCGCCGCTGGTGTAGCCGTCCTGACTCGAAAACACGGCGTTGGACGGATTGGCGAACTGCGAGAGACCGTTGATGTCATTGATGCTCCCTGGATCCATGACCACCTCGAACGGCGTGCCGCCCGAAGCCGGAGTGACCAGGATCCGGACCGGCTCGACCGAGAGGTCGACGGCGCCGTTGCTGAAATCCACCATTTGGCCGTTGGCGTTGAACGTCACCAATCCCTGGTTGGTATCGAGAGGGCTCGCCGTCGGCGGCACCGCATTGTCGATCGCTTCCACATTTGCGGTGGGACTGGTAATCGAAAACGTCCAGGTGTTGTCCGGAACGGGCGGCGTTCCCGCGAAGACCTGATCGAAGCGCATGACCAGATTGTGGGCTTGCCCGACCGTGTCGAACGCCGTAATCGACATCAAGTGGGGCTCCGCGACGGTCACGGGGCTCGTCGCGGTGATCCGCTGGTTCACGTTGAGATTGCCGGCCAGGGTGACTTCTTGGGTCGCCCGGGCCGGCGACTTCCGATTGAGGGTCAGGTCGATGTCGGTGACCGCCGAGGACGCCGAGAAATTGCCGAGGCTATCGGCGTTGATGCCCTGGACGATGAAGCCGTTACTCGGGGCCACCAAGCGTCCGTTCGCGTCGAACTGGAAATTCCCCGCCCGGGTGTAGAGGGACTTCCCATTGCCCTTGGCGACGAAGAAGGCGTCACCGGTAATCGCCACGTCGGTTTTCACTCCGGTGCTGATCAACGTGCCTTGGGTAAACTTGGTGTCGATGCTCGCGATGTTCATTCCGTTGCCAATCTGGGTCGGATTGCGGCCGCCCGAATTGGCAGGGGGCCGGGTGGCTCCCTGCAGCAATTGGTTGAACGACTCGGCAAAGGTGACTCGTGACGATTTGAACGCCACGGTGTTCACATTGGCAATGTTGTTTCCGATCACATCCATCCGCACTTGGTGATTGCGGAGGCCGGACACGCCGGCAAAAAGAGCACGCATCATGGGGCAATATCTCCTGACGTCAAGGGGTTATCTCGGACAACTTATCGAGTTGAATTTTCCGACCGCCAACTTTGAGCCACACCACACCTGCTTCAAACAGGACCCCGTCGACGACCCCCGCCGTAAAGGTCTGCGCCGACACCCGGTCGCCCTTTGCCGACTCGACGTCGAGCCGGTAGTGGTAGGTTCCCGCCGGCAACCCGGCCTGAACCACGACGGTTTGGGATCCGCCTCGCACCACGCCGGCCGGTTTCGTGCCGATGGGCTTGCCGCTCTGATCGAGCAGCACGAGGGTCGCCTTTCCGCCGTCACCCCCGACGTTTGCATGGATCGTGGCGACTCCGTCGCTGCCGACGGTAAAGTCATTGCCTTCCGCCACGATGTGCTTCCCAATGAGCGAGGCGCCGAGGGTGGTCTTGTCCAGGAGCGTCCGCAAGGCGGAGTCTTGCCCTTGGGCGGAAATCGTCTCATTGAGCTTGGTGAGCTGTTCGACCGAAGTGAATTGGGCCAATTGCGCCGCAAAAGCGTCCGGCTCGAGCGGGTTGAGCGGGTCCTGGAATTTGAGTTGGGTCACCAGCAGCTTGAGAAACTGGTCCTTTCCCAACTCGGTGCGTTCGGACTTCGGGGGGGCCGGGGTCTTCGCCCCGAGGCCCGACAATGGAAAGGTCATGGGGTGTCTCCTCCTCTGTTCTGCCGTGAATCGCGGGGCGGATCTTGGTGGCGCTGATCGTCTCGTCGCTGATCCCGGTTGGCTGCCCACCGATCCCGGCGATCGTCCTCTCCGCGACGTTGCGGGTTCGACGGCCCCGCTTGGGGCTGATCGACGGCGGTGTCTCGATGAATCGGGGTCCACCCGACTGGATCGGCGGGCGGGGGGGCCTGGACGGTGACTTTGGGCTCCGGAAATCCGCGAGCTTCCAAGCTGGTCTTGAGCTGGCGGATATCCAGCGAGAGGCGGTCCGCCATCTCGGGATCATTCGGCATGATCGTGGCCCGGACCAACGGGCCGCTGACGGAGACCCGAATGCGGCCGTAGTCTCCAGCGTCGTCCCTGAGGTCAAGCGTTAGGTGATCGACCCGCCTGGCGAAGCGGTCAAGCGGAACCGGCCCGCTGATAGTGCGGGGCTCGGGCGCCCACGTCGCCTCCCGCGGGACAGCCATTGTGGGGCCCGGGAGGCTCGGCCGCAGATCGGTGGGAACGTCAAGGCGGAGCTCCGGGCGGATCGAGTCGCGCTGGGCCGGCTCGGGTTGCGCCGCTTTCGGCCCCGCGGCCCCTGTCGTCACCGGCTCTGCCCTCATCCGCTCTGTCGTCACCGGCCTGATCCGCACCAGATCGGTCTCGGCCGTGGTGGCGAGGGGCATCGATTCCGGGCGGGGCCGGTCATTTGGTGGCTGTCCGCCCGGCCGTCCGGAGTCCGGGCTCAGCGGCTCGTGACTGGTGCGGCGGCGGACGTCTTTGACGAGGCCGAGTGACGACCACATGGCGGGGGGAAGTTCCTCGAGGGACACAGGCGGCCGTTCCATGGGCGGGGCGCCGGTCGAGTGGGGCCGGCCGGAGGCGCGCACTTCTTCGTCGCCGGGAGCATCCGCCTCCGCCACCGTCGTCACGACAGGGGGAGTCAGCTCCGGGGCCTCTGCACCGCCGAGCAACTGGGCCGCCGGACCTGATGTGGTCGCCAGCGGATGCCGGATGTCGGGCAGCCGGGCTGGTTGGAGCCCCGTTTCCTTTGCAGTCGGCGCCGACGGTTCGTCGGGAAGCTCCGGAAACCCGAAGCCCCCGATCTCGACGATTGGTTCCTCAATGGGCCGACCGACCGCGGATCGGATCCGCTGTAGGGTCGGAATCACCACCGACTGAGGGAGTTCCCGCGCAGGTTCCCGCTCAGCTTGGGTCGAGGCCTTGGTCGCCGGCGCCCCTGGGTTCAGCCGTACCGCGACTGCCGGGAGCGCGATCGCTTCGTCGGGCCGGGGTCCAGCTAGACCAATCGACGGCACCACGGTAGTCAGCCGATCCGGCGGCGCCAACTCAGCCACTGTCGCCGGATCCTCCGCTGCCGGCGAATCCTCGATCCGAACCTCACTTGGATCCCGGTCGCCATCGGCGGGTCGACTCGCTCGTTCTCGTCGGCTAAAGGCGGTCAGCCAATTGTCGAGGTTCTTTTCGAGAATCATCGGTTCCCCCGCCCTGATGGCATCCGGCTCGTCGACCCGCTCGGGTTCCCACTCACCATCGAACAGGACCTCGAGGGGCGGCGCCTCGGCGGCCAAAGGCGGAGGCGGCGGCGGCGCCATGGCGATGACGGCCCCGAGCATAACGTCGAATGGCACGCCGGGCGATTCATCACCCGGCAGAGCGTTTTGGGGGTTCGCCGGCGCGACCGCGAGGCCGGCGAGCAGTGCCATCGGTGCACTCACGTTAGGTACCTCCTTGACGGCCCGATTGGGTCCCGAGAAGTCGGCGGCTTACCGACGCCGCCCGCTCCTCCGGAAGGGCAGCGAGAAGCGCTGCGACTTGCTTGGGATTCAGTTGTCGGATGATCTGGTCGATCTCGTCGTCACGAAGCCGGGCCATGATCACAGCGGCGGCCTTGGGTTTCATCGCCGCGAGAATCTTGGCCACCCCCTTCGCACGGGCGCCGGCACCAGCGGTGTCCGGAGCCGACTTGGCGGCCGAGGGCGCCGGGGACGGGAGTGGCGCGGTCTGGCGGGCGGCGGAATCCGGCCCGGTAGGACGGCTGTCGCGCGGTGCCGCCAGAGCCTTCGTGGTATCGCCGGTCGTGATCCGGGCCGGCGGTCGGGGCGGCGCTAGATAGGCGCCGAACCAAGTGGCGCTGGCCACGGCGACACAGAAGGCGAACAGTGCCAACCCGATGGTTTGCTTCACCGGGGCTCTCCTCGGGGACGGCCGGCGATCTCATCCATGGTCTTGCGTTCGTCCCGCACGTCATCCTCGCGCCACTGCTGGTGCTTGTGATCCTTGAGCCGCTCCAGAGTCATCCGATCCCGCCGAGCCGCGGCCAACCGATCCCGCTCCGCGTCCGTGACTTTGGTTGCTTCGTCCCGGGCCTTTTCAGACTGGTCCAGTTGGGTCGCAGCGGCCGCGCTGGCGAGTTGGAGAAGCTGGAGCATCCCGACGCTGGTGATCGCACCGGGCGCAGGGGTGGCCTGCCGGCCCGCCGTTTCGACCCGCTGCGCTTGCTCCCGACACCGGACCGTTAGCTCGGTCTCAGCCCGAGACGCCTCACCCATCACCCGGGCCTGTCGCCGCTCAGCATCCTCCCGGAGTTTGAGGATCCGATCGAGGCGAAATGAGAACCCCTTCATCCAGCCGCTCGATTCGCCAGCAGCCGCACCAGTTCACGAGTGCCGGCCAGGTCGCTGCTTTCCTCGGGCCGCTGCCGCAGGATCGTCAGGAGGTCTGGCCGAATCTGGAGCGCCGCATCGAGTTGCTTGTCGGTTCCCGGCTTGTAGGCGCCGACGGTGATCAAATCTTCTTGGGCTCGGTAGGTGGCCTCGAGGGCGAGCAGCCCATTGGCGGCATCGAGGTCGGCCCGGCCGGTGACCTGATCGCGAACTCGGCTGACGCTGTCCAGGACATCGATCGCGGGGAAGTGCTTTTGGTTCGCCAAGCGGCGCGACAGTACGATATGGCCGTCCAGGATCGAGCGGGCCGCGTCGGCGACCGGTTCATTGAAGTCGTCCCCCTCAACCAAGACCGTGTAGAGCCCAGTGATCGAGCCGCGTTTCCCAGTCCCGGCGCGTTCAAGAAGCCGGGGCAGCGATGCGAAAACCGACGGCGGATAGCCTTTGGTGGCCGGCGGCTCACCGATGGACAGGCCGACTTCGCGCCACGCCATCGCGACTCGGGTGACCGAATCCATCATCAACAGGACGTCTCGACCGGAATCGCGGAAGAATTCGGCGATCGCGGTCGCCACCAGGGCCCCGGTGGCCCGGACGACCGCCGGCTGGTCGCTGGTGGCGACGATGATGACGCTCCGACGGAGTCCCTCGGGGCCAAGATCGCGCTCGATGAACTCGCGGACCTCCCGCCCCCGCTCTCCGAGCAAGGCGATCACGTTGACATCGGCGCTGGTGTGGCGAGCGATCATGCCTAGCAGCACGCTCTTCCCGACCCCGCTCCCGGCCATGATCCCGATCCGCTGTCCGCGGCCGATGGTAATGAAACCGTCGATCGCCCGGACCCCGGTGGCCAGTGGCGAGTCGATCCGGCTTCGTTCGAGCGGACTCGGCGGCTCGGCGTTCAGCGGATAGCGCCGGCTCCGGCCGATCGGCCGATCGGAGTCGATTGGACGGCCGAGCCCGTTAAGGACCCGCCCGATCAGGCTTTCGCCGACTTCAGCATACAGGGAGCGCCCAAGGGGGACGACAACATCTCCCGGGTGGATGCCGTCGAGATCGCCGAGAGGCATCAGCATGATGCCCCGGTCGTGGAATCCCACGATCTGGGCCAGCACCCCGATCTCATCATTGACCAGGATCCGGCATACCTCGCCAACGGCGACCTCCAGCGAGGTCGCCTCAACGATCTGGCCGATGACCCGAGTCACCCGGCCGTGGACCGCAAACCGGGGTACGTCGGCAAGGCCGACGCCGAGATCACTCGCTTGCCAGTCGCTCATACAATGCTCTCAGGGCGACATCGACGCGGCCATCGACAATCCGTTCAGGGCTGATCAACCGAAAGCTGCCGGGTTCGAGCTCGGGGTCGACCACCCAGTGAACTTGCAGCGGCCGCCCATCGGCTTCGGCGAGCCGCATGTGGTTGCCCAGGGCCTCGACGTCGGACGGGCCGGCGTGAATCTCGACGGGTGACCCCGCGGGGAGCAGCTGGACGGCGCGGCGGATCAAGGGCTCGACGGCCGTCCGGTTCTCAGTGATCTCCCGTTGAAGGAGCCAGCGCGCGATCGCTACGCCGAGGGCATAGAGGTTCGCTTCGGCTCTGGGACGAATCAGGGCCATTTCCTGCTGGAGCTGATCAACGAGCCTGGCCAGGGCGTCTTCAACCGGAGCCAGCTCGGCCCGGGCCTGAGCCAGACCCGCCTCATGGCCCCCCTGGTACCCGTCGTCAAACGCCCGCTGGACCGGGTCGGGTCCCGGCCCGGCCGGCCCGCTCACTGCGGCGGATAGTTCCGGCAGGCCCCAGGCGTCCGCCCGGTGGGGTGGTGGCGCAATGGCCCACGGCGGCGAGACCGGCTCAGGCGATGACATCGTCCTCCCCGCCCCGGCCGCTGATCATGATCTCGCCTTGCTCCTCTAAGCTCCGCATCGCCTCGATAATCCGGGTGTGGCTGGCCTCGACGTCCCGGACCTTGACCGGCCCCATGAACTCAAGTTCCTCCCGGAGAGCCGCGGCCGCCCGTTCGGACATGTTGGAGAAAATGTGATGCTTCAACTCGTCGCTCGCCGCTTTCAGTGCGAGGGCCAGTTCCTTGCTGTCGATTTCCCGCAAGAGCCGCTGCACGGCCCGACCATCGAGGAGCTTGAGATCCTCGAAGACGAACATCAGATTCTTGACTTGCGCGGCGATCTCCGGGCTTCGCTTGTCGATCGACTCGAGCAACTGCTTCTCCATCGACCCGCCCGTCAGATTGACCATCTTTGCCACGGCGGCGGGGCCCCCGGATCGGGTCATTTCCTGACCCAAGTTCAGATCCGTCTTATTGGCAAGGCCGGCCTCCACCAATGCCAACATTTCCGGCGAGATCTTGTCCATCCGGGCGACCCGGTACAGCACATCACCGGCCAACTCGGTCTCCATGCCCGCAATCACATTGGATGATTGGCGAACGTCGAGGTGGGCCAGAATCAACGCCACCGTTTGGGGATGTTCGCCCCGGAGGACACTGGCCAGGAGTTCAGGGGTTGCCTTCCTCAATCGCTTGAGACCGGTGTCGGCGATCTGGTCTTGAATCCGTTCGAGGATGGCCTTCGACCGCTGGCTCCCTAAGGCCCGCTCGAGAATCTCCTGTGCCACGCTGATCCCACCGCGGGCGGCCGCCTCGGCGGCCTGAAAGACGTTCCGGAATTCGGAGAGAACGGCCCGAACCGAGTCTGGGTCGACCGATCGCGTCATCGCGATTTCCCGGCTGAGCTCCTCGACCTCCGACGGAGTCAGCAGCTTGAGGATCTCGGCCGCGAAATCCCGCCCGAGCGTCATGCAGAGAATCGCGGCCTTCCGAATACCCGAGAGACTCGGTGCCTCCCGATCCACGGATGCGAGCGCATTGCTCATCGGGGGGCCTTAGGGTTCTCGCTCACGTCTCAAGCTTCCGCTATCCACGCCCGGACCACTTGCGCGGCCACTTGAGGCCGGGCGCCCGACTCCTCCGCCACCTTATTTCTGAGCAGTACGTTTTCCGTGGGCGGACCAAGCGGCGGAATCCCAGGACCATGCGGCAGGGTCTGCGCCGAGTCGGCGACCCGGCCGGACGTCGAGGGCGCCCGCCCGGATTGGAACGCCTTGACCGTCCGGAGTGCCACGATCAGGAGGGCGATGATGGCGACCAGTCCGGTCGCGGGGCGAGCAAATCGATCAATAACATCGAGTACGCTGGTCGCGGGCGGCGGAGCGATCGAGTCGACTCGGGCGACGACCTGCGGCGCCGCCACGACCTTGATCAAGTCGCCCCGGGCGCTGTCAAATCCCACGGCATTCTTCACCAGGCTCTCGACATCAGCTAACCGATTCGCGACCGGCACCCTGGAGGCCGTATCGGCGGCCATCGCCAACTCGTCGACCATCACCGAGACCATCAGTTTGGTGACGCCGCCGCCCGAACTGGTGACTCGTTCCAACCGACGGGAATTCTGGTAGCTGTTGTTGACGATCGTCTGACCCCCGCCGCCCTCCGCCCCTGCCTCGGTCTCGCTGCGTCCCTCGTTCGAAAGCACCTGGCCGTCCGGGTCAAACGACTCGTAGGTCTTGTCCACTTGGTCGAAGTTCAGGACGGCGGAGACCAGGACCCTGGGTGTCCCGAGGCCGGCCACCGTGGCGAGGAGCCCTTCCGCCTTAGCCGCCAGATAGTTCTCGATCGATTGCTGGACCTCGATCCGACGACCGGCACCCCCATTGAGGGAACCGTCCTCGGGCGCCGACGACAACAACCGTCCCGTCTCATCGGTGACGACGACATTTTCCGGGGACAGTCGCTGTACGCTGTTGCTTACCGTGGCGATGATCCCTTGCACGGCACCCGGGATCAGCAGCATGCCCGGCCGCATCCGGAGCCGGATGGCCGCCTTCGAGGGCTGCTCATTCCGCCGGAACGCGCTCGGCTCCTGAATCGTCAGATGCACATCCGCCTCGGCGACACCCGTCGTCGCCGAGATGGTCTTGGCCAGCTCGCCCTCGAGGGCCCGCTCGAACTTCATTCGCTCTCGGCTCTCCGTTTCGCCCATTCCGGCGCCGCCGAAGATGTCGCCCCAGCCCATCCCGGTCGAGCCAGGCAGGCCGTTCCTGGCGAGCAACACCTTGGCACGGGCGTAGTCGCCCTTCGCGACCAGAACGTCGGATCCGTCGGGCCCAAGCTTGTTGCGGATCGCGGCTTTGTCGAGCGCGGATGTCATCTGCGAGGCATCGCCGAGGGTGACGCCGCTGTAGACAGCAACCCAGGCCGGCTCTGAGGCCCACAGTCCGACCCCGACGACGGCGGCGACCACGATGACGAGGCCCCCCAACAGCGTCATTCGACGGGACGCGGGCATCCGTTGAATCGATTGCGACATTTGCTGCACGAGATCGTTAGCCACTAGACCTGCATATTCATGATGTTACGGTACGCGTCCGTGAGTTTGTTCCGGACTTCGACCAGCATTTCGAGCGAAATCGCCGCTTCCTCGCTGGCTGCCATCACCTGGTGGAGCTCGACCGGTTCACCCCGGAGGAATGCACTAATGACACTCTGCGCGTCGTTTTCGAGGCCCGAGGCCTCGCCGAGGGCCCGCTTGAAGAGGTCACCGAACGACGGGCCGCCGTCTTCGAGGGGAATCCCGCCTCCGCCGCGCTCCAAGGGACCAACCACTCCAAGCCGCGGGCCGATCGGTGCGGTCATGTCTCAGGCCCTCACGTCGAGACGCTGTCCCAGCGCGGTCGGCGGTGCGACGGCGTCGGTTCGGGCGCCCCGCCGGCCGTAGGTCAGCGGACCCAACTGATCGAGATCGGCGAAGTAGCGAAGCTCCTCCGGCGACAGATCCGCTCGGAGGCCCTCGGCCGCGGGGCGGGTTGCCGTAATCGCGCGGGCCGGCGGCGTCACGGACGTCGGACTCAGTGGGGGGATTTGCATGAGCGTCCTAGATGTCAATGGCCCGCCGCAGCATTTGCTTGGCGGTCTGGAACGCCGAGAGGTTCGCTTCGTGAAGGCGCCGCGCCAACATGAGGTCGACCATCTCCGCGTTCAGGTCTACGTTCGGAAAGAAGACGTTGCCGTTTTCGTCGGCGTCCGGGTGCGATGGATCGTGGACCAATCGGCCCTGTCGGGTGTCATCGACCACCCGAACGCCGATGGCGCCGGTCCTTGGGTCGCGAGAGGCGACGGCCACCTGCCGCTTGTATGGCCCCCCATCCGCCGTCTTCGTCGTCTCCGCATTAGAGATGTTCTCGGCGATGATGTCGAGGAACTTCTGTTGCGTCGCCATGCCCTGAGCGCTGGTGCCCAGCGATCCCATGAACTGCCGGATTGGTCGCGGCGTGACCGGTGACCCCACGGGGTTAGCCACGGCTACTGATCGCAGTCCGGAAGCGCTGGTAGGCTTCTCTGAGTAGCTGCGCGTCGGCCTCGTAGCGAAGCTGGGTATCCGCGAGCGAGGTCATCTCGCGCTGAATGTCGGCCTCGGTCTGGGCCGCTTTCGCGGTGGCCGCCTGACTCGCATCGGCGAATCCGGAGGTGGTACTCGCTGCCAGCGCTTGGGCCACTCGCTGGCCGATCCCGCGTTGGGTCGCACTGGTCTCCTCAAGCCCGCCGCGGAGCTGGGCGGAGAGCGTGGAAGGGCCGAATAGTCCGCGAATCATGATGGACGTCTCACGGGTCAGAGGTTCAGGCGGAAACCCATTGGGCAAGCCCCATACCTCCACCGGAGCCTATCAGACTCAGCCTAACTAGTGCCCGGAAGCCGTTGTCCCGGAGAGGATTAGGAGCAAGGCCCGAACGACGAGGGCCCCGACGTCGTTTGGCGTCGGGGCCCGAGGGAGGAAAGAACGACCGGCAGCATATGCCGCCGGCGGTACTAGAGGGTTGGGATCGGCTTCGGCAGGTTCAGCTTGTTGCGGAGGGTCCGTTCGCTGATTCCGAGAATCTTCGCCGCCCGAGTCCGGTTCCCGCCCGTTACGACGAGGGCCCGTTGGATCGTGATCGCCTCGAGTTCGTCGAGGTTCAAGATGTCGGACGCCGACGCGGGCGGCGGACTCGGCATCGGTCTCGGTAGCGCGGCTCCGGCGTTGGTTGGAGAACCGTCGACCGAGGCCGTCCTCCCGGGCAATGAGATCGAGCTGGCATCCTCGGCAAACGCCTCCGGCCTGAGGACGCCACCACGGGAAAGAATGACTGCTCGTTCGATGGCGTTGGCCAACTCCCGGATGTTGCCGCCCCAGTGCCGGTGTTGGAGGGCCGCAATGGCTTCCGGGGCAATACCGCCGACATCGACGCCTAACTGGGATGCCGCCCTGCTCAAGAAATGGTGAACCAGGACCGGGATATCATCGATCCGATCGCGGAGCGGCGGGAGATGGATCGGCACGACATTGAGGCGGTAGTAGAGGTCGTGGCGGAACTTGCCGGCATCGGCTTCAAGCTTGAGATCACGGTTCGTGGTCGCCACCAGGCGGACGTCGACCCGAATCGCCTGCTGGCCCCCGACCCTCTCGAACTCCTGTTCCTGAATGACCCGGAGGAGCTTGGCCTGAAGGTCGAGGCGCATTTCGGAGATTTCATCGAGCAAAAGGGTGCCGCCGTCCGCTCGTTCGAACGCCCCTTGGGTTCTGGACGTTGCCCCGGTAAATGCCCCCTTTTCATGCCCGAACAAGGCGCTCTCAACGAGCCCTTCAGGCATGGCGGCGCAGTTGATGGTAATGAACGGGCGGTCCCGCCTTGGGCTCTGTTCGTGAATGGCCCGGGCCACCAACTCCTTACCGGTGCCCGACTCGCCCTGGAGAAGGACGGTCGCCTTGGTCGGTGCGACGGTCGACACGATTTCGAATACCCGCCGCATTGGGGCACTGTCCCCCAGGATTTGGCGCTTGCCGCGAAGGCCCGAGAGTTCTTGTCGGAAGGTCTCGTTTTCCTTGCGGAGCCGGATCACCTCGAGCGCCTGAGTCACCGCGATCCGGAGGGTCTCCTGGCGTACCGGCTTGGTCAAATAGTCGATGGCACCGCTCCGGAGCGACATCACCGCATGCTCGACAGACGAGTAGCCGGTCATGATGATCACCGGGATCTGGAGGCCCTCCTTCTCGAGGCTACTCATCAGATCAAGGCCGGTGGCGTTGGGCATCCGGTAGTCGGAAATAATCAGGTCGAACTGGTTCTTCCCGACCGCCCGGACCGCCTCGTCGACGCTGGTCGCAAGGACCGGTGTGTGACCAAGTTTGGACAGCGCGGCCTCAAGGACCACGCCAACCGACGGTTCGTCATCGACGCACAGGATGTTCGCCATGTCCCCCCGGAGGGTGGCTCAAGGTTTGCGATGTAAGTGTCGATAATCAATATACCTAGGCCGGCGTTCATCGGTCCATTGGGAGGGCGACAGCCGTGCGAATATCGAACCAGACCCGACGCGACCAAAGCATCCACGGCCTCCAAGGCAACCTAGGGCGGCTGGCCGAGCTCCAGCGCCAGGTTTCGAGCGGAAAGCGGTTCACCCGAGCGGAGGAAGATCCGGTCGGGGCGGCTCAGGTGCTTCGGGTCCGCCACAGCCAACGGGCCATCGACCAGTTCGCCAAGACCGGGATCGGGGCCCAGATTCGATTCGGCGCTGAAGAGGCGGTGGTCAAGCAACTCGATGATCTCCTCCGCCAAGGCCGCAACTTCGCCCTGAGCTTTGCCAAGGGCGACCCACCCTACTCAGCCGACCAGACAACCCAGCGGCAACTTGCGACCGGCCAGATCGATCGGCTCCTCGACGAGGCGGTGGGACTCGGTAACACCAAGATCGGGAACGAGTACATCTTGGCGGGGGACCTGTCGACCAGTCCGCCGTTTGACCCGGCGGCCGGCGCCACTTTCGGCGATTACCAGGGCGGTACCACCGCACGGCGGGTTTCGATCGATGAGGGGGTCGACATCGCCGTCAACCACACCGGAGACGAGTTCGTGGGGCCCGCCATCGCCGCGCTCAAAGCCCTTCGCAACGCGATCGATCCGGCCAACAACCAGACCGAAGCGCAGGTCCAGGCTCAGGTCGATGCCGTCTTCACCGCCAGCCAGGGCCTTCTCGTCTCTCGGACGCAAACCGGCACGACCGCCAAGCAGGTCGCCTCGACCCTGGCCAGCAATGCCACAATGAAGAACGGTCTCGAGGATCTCCGAGCCGGGATCGAGGATGTTCAGCTTGAAGAGACGGTCGCGAAGCTGCTATCCCTGCAAACGACGATTCAGGCCTCGTACTCGGCCACCGGCCGACTGATCAGCCTGTCGCTCTCCGACTACCTCCGATAATCTCCGCTACACCGCGGCGCCGACCGGCACCGCTGACAAGCCCGCGGCCACATTCCGATTGATGGCGATGAGAATCGACAATTTCTCGGGCGCGGGATACGCCATGACATCGAATGTCTGTTTGTCGACGAACTGGATCAGGCTCAGCAAATGGGACCTGAGGTCCTCCGGGAGAGGATTGTCCGGGGCCGACAGCTCGGCCTGAAAGAAGGTCCACAGCCGCTGATTGGTCTTCAGGGCGGCGTCGAGCTTGGCCTCGAATCCCTCGTTGCCCCACCCATCCTGGACCAGCTGAAGCGAGCGAGCGGTGCGGAATAGGGCCGAGGCTTCCAGTTGGCGGCCGCTGGCCGTGATCTTCTCGACGGTGGTGTACGCGTCAGCTCCGTACGGCGACATGACTGATCAGTTCCTCTTCGTAGGCGATGAGTTTGCGGCCCAGCTTAAGGGCCGGGTAGAACTGGCCGGCCGCGATCCGCTGGTCGATGGTGGCGATCAAGGGTCGCATACTCGGCGACGCGTCTAGCACGTCCTGTACCAGTTCAGTATAGAGAGCCTGGTGTCCGGCCAGATTCCCCGGGTCGACATACATCAGTTGAATCGAAAAGACGATCCGACGGCAAGGACTGTCGGCCTCGTCCAAGCTGAGTACCTCCCGGCCACGAAGGATCGGGACATCGTTTTCGATCAGGAGGTCACATCGGGACTTCCCGTTCTTGACAACCGCCCCGCCAACGATAAGGCGCTCGCCCGCCTTGAGGGAGATCCGGAGCGGCATCCGCTCAGCCGATCTGACGGAGCAATTCGCCGGCCTGGCGCGTCAACCCGGCGAAGTCACCATGGCCGAGAGCCGAGCCGATCTGGATGCTTTGGGTTTCGGCCCCTGCCCCCTTCGGGGCCTCGGCGGTCGCGGCAAGCTTGGCGCGGCGTGCGGCCACGTTCTGCCCGACCACGGTTAGTCCGCTGATCGCCTGCTCGGCCTCCGCCGTCGATGCGTTCGGCGCGAGCGCATCGAGCGACTGCCTCGGAGCGCCGAAGGCGACAGCAAGACGCCTGGCCTCGGCGGCCAGTCCGTTGAACTCCCGAATGGCCTCGGCCCGCCGTGATTCGTTGACGGGGTACGGGGGATAGAGCTTGACCTCTTCGAGCCGAGCCTTGACCTGGCTCGTGGTCGCTGAAAGCCCGCCGAGGGTTCGGTCCAATTGACGAGTCTCGACGGCTTGGGCCAAGGCCCGCCGGCGAGTTTCGAACAACGCGGGCAAATCCCCGAGATGCTGGGGCTTGGGGATCGGTTCAGCCAGAGCCGATTGCCCTCGCTCCGAGCGCGCGGACGGCGCGGACGAGCGGGTTGGTGCCGGCCCCACCGGTACGAACCGTGGTCCCACCCCTTCCGTCGTTGCCATAGGTCCGCCTTTCCGAGTGAGTCAGATGGAGGGGATGATAGCCCCCTCCACCTGATCACCGTGTCGTTAGAAGAGTCGGAGAATGGCCTGGTTCGACTGGTTCGCCAGACTGAGCGAGATCACCCCAAGCTGCTGACGGGTCTGCAGGGACAAGAGGTTCGCCCCTTCTTCGTTCTGGTCGGCCACCGTCAACTTGTCGGCGCCTTCCCGGAGCACGTTCTTGATCTCGTCGAGGAAGTTGTCCCGGATCGTCAACTGGCTGGACACAGCGCCCAGGGTTGAGGAGTTGGTCCGGAGGGTAGACTGGGCCGCCGTCAACTGGCTCACCGCGGCGTCGAGGGCCGAATCAACAGTCCAGGTGTTGGCCGCGATCGAGGAGACCGAGAGACCGGTCGTCGAACTGGCGTCGAACCCGTTGATCGAAATCTTCGAAGTCCCGGTCTCGTTGGTCTTGACGACGAGTTCGCCACCGGAGGCCAACAGGTTGCTGCCTTTGTACTTGGCATCGGACGCCGCTTGGTCGATCTGCTTCAAGACTTCGTTGAACTGGGCCGCGAGCGTCGAACGACCGGCGGTCGTCGCCACCCGGGCCGACTCCGCGATACCACGGGCGGTGTCTACCAGCTTCGAAATCGACTCAACGCCGGCCGCCGCGGCCTTAATCGTCTGAATCGCTTCGCCGATCTCGTTCTTCCGGGCCGACAAGTCATCGGCGCGCCCCCGGGCGTTCGAGGCGGTGAAGAACGCGGTCGCGTCGTCGATCGGGCTGCTGACCTTGAGGCCGGAGGCCAACTTGCCCTGGGTGCTGCCGATCAGGGCGCTGGTTTGCTGAAGGCTCAGAAGGTTGTTACGAATACCTGCGGAAAGAGAAATGGTCGCCACGAGAATGCTCCTGTTCTAGGTTGATGAGGCCAGGGCTTCTCCCCGCCTCACCCCTAGTTCTCGGCAGAAACTCGCCAAAACTTTAGCCGGCCAACTCAACCCGAACCTGGTCGATCACCCCGCTCCAGTCGGGGTCGCTTGGCGTCCGCCCGATGACCCGAACGGTCGGAAACCACGGCGACCGAGGCTCGCCGAACGTCGTCCAGTCGCTGCCGGAGTCAACCTGCCAGGTTGGGCGGCCCAGGGCGCCGGCCAACGAACTCACGGCCGTCGGCGCCGTTACGATCCCGTCCAGGGCCATGACAAGCCCGGCAACGGACTCGAAGTCGTTCCTGAGATCGACATCACTCCACCGATGAATCCGGGCCCCGGTCTCCCGTTCGACCCACGTTAGCTCCTCGCCGCAGTCATCGTACTGCAGATTGACCCACACCAGGCCCGGCATTTCGAACAGCGGCCGGAGGGCGTCGATCGCCGGATAGTGCCGTTGGCGTTCGGGGGTCAACAGACCGCTCCGCCAACACACCCCGATTCGCCGGCCGGGGCCGAGGGCACCCAGCCTGATCCGCCACTCGGCTACCCGACCCGGATCGGCCGCGAGGAAGGCCCCGGTCGCGGGAAAGGCCGTCCGGTCGGCGCGAAGGTACTGCGGTAGGCTGGCCACGCCGATCTGGAAGTCAAACGGCCCGCCGACTGGCGTGGCGCCATCGTCCGGTAGCACTCGGACGGCCGGGAGCGCCCGGGCCACCAGCGACTGAAGGCGGGGGCTGACGAGGACGGTGACGAGGGCGCCGGCCTCCACCAGATCGGCAAGGCAGGTCAGAAACATGAGCTCGTCCCCAATCCCCTGCTCTCGCCAGACCAGGATCCGTTGGTGGGCCGCCGGCTCGCCGCGCCACGCCGGCCAGGGAAAGGCCCGCGGCTCGGGACCGGCGGCCTTGGTCTGGTGGCGCCATTCGTATTCCGCCCAACCCTCGCGCAACTGCCCGGTGGCCAGCAGGGTGAAGGATCGGTTCCAACGGGCCTGCGCCAGCGAGGGTGAGAGGTGAATGGCGCGATTATGGGCATCGAGGGCGTGACTCATGGCGCCGAGATCATGGTCGAGATTGCCGAGGGTAGACCAGGCTTCCGCGTACCCTGGATCAATGGCGACGGCCCGGCCAAGATCGGCCCGAGCGTCGGCCAATCGGCCGAGGTCGCGAAGGCAATTGGCCCGATTGAGATATCCGCCGGCTCGCCCGGGAGCCAAGGTAACGGCCCGGTCGGCATTGATTAGCGCCTCCGCCGACCGACCTAACGCTGTCAAGACGGTCGCGAGGTTCGCATGGCCTTCGAACAGCTCCGGGTCGAGCCCGACGGCTTGTCGATAGGCAGCCACGGCCGGCTCGAGCAGGTCCTCCGCTTGGAGCGCAACACCGAGATAGAACGCGGCGGCCGAGTCGGTCGGGGCGCCGGCGAGATATGAGAGCAGCGATTCGACGGCCCGAGCGGATTGTCCGTCGATGAGGGCGAGTCGGCCCACTGCCCGGCTCCCACGGGCCGTGGGCCCGATCCCGCCGACGACGAGCGCGCGGGCTTGGCGGACATCGCCTTCGTCGAGGAGTAGATCGGCTAATCCAGCGGTGGCCTCGGCGTTGCCGGGTTCGAGCGCCAAGGTGTGCTCGTACGCGGCCCGGGCGTCAATCACGTGACCGGAGCGGAGTAAGGCGTCGCCGAGATCGGCGTGATACGAGGCCATGTCGGGGGCCCTGGCAATGGCCTGCCCGACCAGCGCAAGCTCGAGCTCTTGCTGGCCCAATTGGCCCATCAGTCGACCGAGCCGATGAAGTAAGACGGGGTTCTCAGGATCGGCCGCTAACTCGGCCTGACACCCCTGAGCCAATTCGAATACCGCGCTCATGACCGACCTCGTTCATTGGATAGAGGGTTCGACCGGCTGGGATCCCACGTCACCCCGTCATCTTGATTGGCCCACTGCGGATTGGTCCGGCACCACGCCACCAGCACTGGGTATGGCGGGAGCGGCTCCGCCGGGCCAAGCGCTTGATAGGCTCGGCGAACAAACTCGAGGTCCGCGGGAGTGTCGACCGTCCACCGAAGATCACTGTCGTCGCTGTCGCTCCGGATCGACCGGCACACGAAACGATCCGGGTATTCCAGCCGGGCGGGAATCGTGACGTGTTCCCGGGCTTCTGGAGACCGTCCCAGGGCGTCCATTCGCCGCAACGCTGACCGAGTAAATGCTTCGACATCGAGCCCCCGCGGAAATGACCGCTCGGTCACATTCGAGGCATAGTCGGTTCCGGGATTGGACGTAATCGCCGCGACCACGAGGTCGATCACGCTGGGGTCGAGGAGCGGGCAATCCGCCGTCAGCCGGACAATGACATCGGCCCCGGATCGATCAGCCGCCGTCACGAACCGGCTAAGCACGTCATTCTCCGCGCCTCGGACGAACCCCACACCCGTCGCCCGACACCAGGCCGCGATCGGGGCGTCGGCGGGGCTTGCTGAACACGCCACCCACACCGCGTTGACCTGAGTGGCCAGTCGGGCCCGCTCGATGACGCGAGCCAGCATCGGAGCGCCGTTCACGTCCGCCAATACCTTCCCCGGCAGGCGGCTCGAGCTCATCCGGGCCTGGACCACGGCGACGACGTTCATGGGCGGTCCCAATTGACGACGAAGTACGGGGCCGGGGCGGCCCCGAAACTGGCCTTGAACTCCGCCCGGGCCGGCGAGTTCATCCCCACCACGTCGACGGCCTTGACGCCCCGGCGGACACCGCTCGCGACACCGGCGAGAAACAGCAGGGTCGAGACGCCGGCGTTCCGGTAGGCTGGGTCGTTGGCCGCAACCAGATAGTAGGCCGTGTGAGCATCGTAGAGAAACGCCGCAGCGCCCGCCGGCGATCCATCCGGCGCCCGGGCCACCAGCAGTTCCCCGAAGCCATGGGCGAGTGCCGCCGCCGTCAACCGCCGGAGCAGCCGGGCCTCTCGCTGGTCGCGCTCGAGGCCCTGCCTCGCGAAGGTCGCGGCGTGCAGCCGATCGAGCAGCTCGAGATCGGAATTGCTCTCGACCGAGAAACGCTCGGAGGCCTTCCGATATTCTTGCCGGCGGACACTCCGGGCATTGGCAAGAACGTCATCCATTCCCCTCGGTCCGTCGACCGGCAGAACGCCGGTATAGCGGACGTCGACCCGGAACTGACCTTGGTGGGGCTCATGGTAGTGAAACCACGAGAACGGCCTCAGGTCGTGAAACGACGGGTGGAGACACCAGGACATCCGCGCTTGCCCGGCCAACCCACCGAGCAATGCGGTGGTCGCGCCCAAAGCCTCGTGAACCCGGGAGTGCCCGGCCAGACCGAGAGCCCGCGGTGGCAGCAAGACCCCCTGATAAAGGCAGAACGGCAACGGCGCGCGGGCGACCTGTCCGTCCGCCGTGGTGAAGATGATCGCGCCGGCTCGAGTCTCGTTCCGCGGGCCGACCACCCGCCAGGGGGCCCACCCGACGTCGAGCGCATCGAGCCACTCCGGCCGAAGAAAGACCGACCCCTGCGGCGACGCCGCCGCGAAGGCCGCCCAGGCCTCCCGATCGGACCATGGCTCCACGGCTTCAGAGATTCCGGTCATCGATAGACAAACACCGCGACGTCGCACCGCTCGTAGTGGTGTTCGATCCGAACCCGACGTGACAGCCGCCGGATACAGAAATCGAGCACCCGGGCAGGGTCGTGATAGGCCATGGTGTCTTCGACGAAGTTGACGTGCGCGGAGAGAAAGTTGAATGCCAAACCGTGGGTGGCCCGCTCCCAGGCGCGGCTCACGAGGGCCTCCAGAAAGCCGGTGGGGTCGGCCATGGCGTTGTTGAACACGACCGACATCAGGACGTAGTCGAACCGCTCCGCCACGGCGTCCTCAAGAAGGTTGGCTACCCTGAACCGGACGTCGGGGTATTTCGCCGCAGCGTAGGCCACCATTTCGGGCACGATATCGATGCCCTCATAGCGAGCCGTCGGGTGTTGTTGTTTGAGCAACGGATACATGTCGCCGAGGCCGGATCCAATGTCGAGCACCGACCGACCGGCGAGGTCCGCGACCTCAAACAGTTTGAGGAAGCGGAACCGTTGCCCTTCACGGCTCATTTGGGTCGCCAGCGGTCCGTCACCGTGGGCGGCGAACCGCTGCTGGTAGTGGCGGCGAAGGTCAGTCGCAGTATCAGAACTCATTGCACCACCCCCCGAAGGGAAGCCGTCAGGACCTTTTCAAAAGCCACGGTGACGTCGTCCAGGTCAGATTCGGTGAGGCCGGCGTGAAGGAAACTGAGATAGAACAGTTCCCTCTCGTGCATCCGCTCTGCCACCGGGCAGATCCCATCGGGATACTGCCGAAGACTGCCATCGGTCTGAAGAAACGGAAACCCGTGCCGGCCAATCGCGATCCCCCGCTGATACATCGGCTGCCGATAGATCGGCTCGACATAACCGGGTGTCACCGGGATCCCCTCCGCTTTGAGCGCGGTTACCAACCACCCTCGGGAGACTCCGGTGACGGCCTCGTCGTGCTTGATCGCGTAGACGTAGTATCCGTGCCGGACGCTCGGCCGGACCAAGGGCGGTGTCAGCCCCGGGAGCCCGCTCAGCCGTCGGGTCAGATAGTCCGCGGCCGCCACCCGGGGCACCACCAACGATTCCAGCTTGCGGAGTTGCTCCAGGGCGATCGCGGCCTCGATTTCCGTCATCCGGTAGTTGAAGCCGACGAGATTCACCAGGTTCTCGGTGCCACGCGCTTTGACCACCGCCTCGCCGTGATTCCGGATCATCTGCAGTCGTTCGGCCAGGGCGGGGTCATTCGTGACGGCCACGCCGCCTTCCCCACTATGAATCGTTTTGTGATAGTTGAGGCTATAGACACCGATGTCTCCCAAGGTGCCGGCCCACCGGCCGTCCACCAGTGCACCCGGCGCTTGGGCGGCATCTTCAATCAGCACGATGTCGCGTCCGCCGACGATGGCTCGCAGTTGGTCCCAGGGCGCGGGATGTCCGAATAGGTCAACCCCGATGATGGCCCGGGTTCGGTCGGTGATCCGATCCGCCACCGACGCTGGGTCGAGGCAGAACGTGTCGGGGTCGATGTCCGCGAACACCGGTACAGCCCCGTAGACAATTGCCGCGGCCGCGGAGGCACTCATCGTATACGGAGATACGATCACCTCGTCGCCGGGACCCACCCCGGCAGCTCCCACCGCGGCGTAGAGGCAGGACGTGGCGGAGTTCATCGATACGGCCATGCCGGCGCCGAAATACCGGGCCCAGGCTGCTTCCAGGGCCCGGACTCTCGGCCCGCCGAGAAAGTCCGGCCCCCAGGCGCCGACAAACTGGGACAGGACCCCGCTGTCGAGCACTTCGAGCACCGCCCGCCGCTCCTCGGCTCCGATCGTGTTATGGCCGGGAAAGGGACGGCGGCGGGCGGGCCGGCCCCCGTCGATAGCTAGGGTCATGCGGTTGCTCCGATCGCCGCCCCGGCGGCAAGTTCCATGGCAAGTTCGGTCACCCTGCAGGTGGCGCCGGTGGCGGCTCCTCGGAGCCGCTGGAGGGCCCGGCCGGAGCCGAAATGGGCTGGGCGGGCCAACGTCCGGTACAGGGCCGGCGCGATCGCGCGACTTTCATAGACGGCTTCGGTCAAGCCGAGCCGATTGGTCGGCAGCCGATCCACGCCGATCAGATCGGGCTGGACGCTCAGCACCCGGTCGCCAATCAGCGAGGCCTGAACCAACAAAGCACTGGTCATCCCCACCACCAGGTCCGCGGAAAGCAGCCAGTCAAGCGGGTCCCCGCCGTTGCCGAGTCGAACGGTGACGTCGGTGGTCGACCCAAGCTCGACCGGGTCCCGCTCCCGAGGGTGGGACCGCACCGCCAGGATGGCCTTATGGCCAAGCCATTCCATTGCCTGCTGCAGCGCCTCGCGCACTTCGACCAGGACCCGGGCCTCGGTGTAGCCTAACGTCTCGCCGTAGAGTTCCCGAATCGGCTGGGAGGCGAACACCACCAGGGTGGCCTTGCCGGGCACGCCAACCGACCGACGGAACGCGGTCTCTTGGACCGGGCCAAATGCCAGACTTCGCTCCAGCAGGTTCTCAAAATGTGGATTCCCGGCCGCGACCAACCGGTCGGCGGGCAAACCATCGCTGGTGGCTTCGGCGGCCGCCGCGGCGTCCGGCACCACGATCCAATCCGGGAGAACCAAACGACCATCCGCGGCCACGAAGCGAGACCGGTAGTTCGACCAAAAGTCGATGATGGCCGCCGACTGCGCCTGCCGGCCGCGGGCCGCTTCGATGAAGCCGAGTTCAACCGGATTCGCGCCCCACGACGTCGAGGTCAGCAGGCCGGTGGCCCCAATCGCTTCGAGCCAGGCCGCCTCGCCCCCGGGCGATAGATCGGCCAAGGGCGTGAAGGAGATGTTGCTTCGCGCCAGCACATCCGCCGCCGGCGGAGCCGCGACAATCCCGCCCAACACCCCTCGCTGGGCCACGGCCTTGAGAACGGGGACGAGCGCCTCAGCGCCCCCGGCATCGACGAGGACGCTACCGAGTGATGGTGGCATTCGACTTCCTTAGGGTTGCGTCTTCAATCGCGGCTACTGCCCATCCAAGGGCGGCCACCGCATCGGCGCCGGTGCCGGCCGGCTTGGTCCCGGTGCGCAGGGCCCCAACGAGATTATTGGCGGCATGCATGAGTAGGTCCGCGAGCCCACCCGCCGGGCCGGCCACCGGGACCAGGTCCCGAAACCCCGGGAAGTGCCGACTCGGCTCCGCAACAAACACCTCGATCCGCTGCCCGCCATCGATCAATCGGAGGCGGCCCTTCGACCCCACAAGATCTAGCTCGAACAGCGAGTAGGGTGCCGCCCGGATCCCCTGCAACAGGCCCCGAGCGCCAGACCCAAACTCCAGGGTCATATCGATGGTCTGATCTATCGCCGCCGGATCGACCGGCCCGAACCCCTGAACGGCATATAGCTCGCCCACGAGAAACCGGACGAGATCGATCCAATGGGTCCCGTTGTGGATCAACCCGCCGGTGTAGGTGCCCCGCACCAACTCGACTTGGCCGAGCGGTTCGTTGGCGAGCCAGCGGCGCAGCTCCTGGTGGCTTGGGGCATACCGGCGGACGTAATTGACGGCCAGGATGACGCCCCGATCCGCCGCCTTGTTGACGAGCGCCCGCGCCTGATCGAGATCCAACGCCAAGGGCTTCTCCATCAGCACGGCCCGAACCGATGGCGCTTCGAGCACTCGGTCGAGCATCGCGGCGTGGGTCGGGTCCGGTGTGCTGACGCTGACGATGGCCGGCGCGGTGGCATCGAGGAGCTCGTCGACGGACCCAAACATCCGGTCGGCACCCCACCGCCGGCCGGCATCCGCCAACCGCATCGCGTCAGTGTCGGCGAGCCCCACCAGGACGGTGTCCGGGTGGTGGGTCCAGGCCGCCGCGTGCGACTGGATTCCCGACCCCGGCACCACCGGACCGGCCCCGATGAACCCACAGCCGACGACCGCCGCTCGCAACGTCACTCGGCCATCATCTTCTCGATCAGCACGACCTGATCGACGAGGGCGCCGCCGCCGTCTGACTCGCTATACGGGTAATAGCGGACCGCCACCTCGCGAATCGACGGACATTCCTCCCGATACCGTTTCGCGAAGTCGGTCTTCCAGAGAAGGCCGTCCTGGCCGTGGTAACGAATCGCCACGGTTTCCGGGGCGTAGTACTCATGACAAAGGATGTATCGCCGGCTGACCCGGTGGATCTCGCGGATAGCCTTGGGCAAGTCGCCGGGATGGATGTGGATCAGGACACCGTGAGTCATCACGAGGTCGAACGATTGATCGGGGAATGGCAAGGCGAAGGCATTGCCGTGGTGAAACTGCACCTCCGGCGACAGCTCCTTTGCCCGGGCCAAGGCATACGGCTGGGGCTCGAGCCCGTGGAGTTCGAGGCCCGGATTGCCCCGGCGCAGTAGCTGGAGTTGGAGACCGATGTTACAACCAACCTCGAGCGCTCGGCCCGTAGGGAGCCGGCTCGGACCGACGAGGTCCCGGAAGATCTCCGACTTCCGGATCCCAAACTGCCGGCCGAAAGCGGCATCCATCTCGTCGACGGATAGGGTGTTTCGGTCGGTGTACTCGCGGCCGAAGTCGGTGGTCCAGGTGCGTAGTTGTTCGCCTGCGGTCATAGCATGATCCTCATCGGACGGTCTTTTGTTGAATCGACTGGTTCCGGGTTCGAAGGGCCGGCTGCCGCGTCATCAGCGCCAGGATATCCGCGAGCGCGAAGTTGGGGGTCGAGTCGTACAACTCAGCAAACACTCGAGTCACCAGCGCGAGATCCTCCGCGGTGTCGACCGTCAACCTCAGATCGCGATTCTCGTCCGGAAGGCCGCTCGCCACATTGAGCAAGCGATAGCGCTCCGGGTGCTCATAGATGAAGAGGGAAACATGTTCGCGATCGGTCGGGTCGTTCGTCAACGAAGCGACCTCTGCCAGCACGGCGGTCGGGAACACCTGCACGTCGAGTCCTCGCGGATAGGTCGGCGTCAGGACGTTCGAGCAGTAGTCAACGGTATTGCTCCGAAAGGTCGCAATCACTTGGTCGACCACGGCCGGGTCGATCAGGGGGCAATCCGCCGTCGTTTCGACAATTAGTTCGGCCTTCTCCGACCGCGCCGCGTCCAGAACCCGTCCGAGGACGTCGGTCTCGCTGCCCCGGTGGCAGCCAACGCCAAGGGCGGCGGCCAAGTCGGCGATGGGATCGTCGGCGCGGTGGTCAGTGGTGGCCACCACGATACGGTCCGCCAACCGAACCCGGCGGAGCCGCTCGATCATCAGGGCCAGCATAGGGCGGCCCAGAATCGGCCGGAGCACCTTGCCCGGCAGTCGGGACGAGCCCATCCGGGCTTCAACGGTCACCACGGTTTTCAACGGCGCACCAAGGGCCAGGTGACCGGAGTCCCCCGGACAGCGGAACGGCCGGCTCGATGTCCAATGATGGCGCTCGCAAACCTCGGCGAGAGGCCGAATCCAGGCCGGATCGACCGGACGTTCGTCGTCGTCAAGAGATCACCTTCGGCCACATCCTCGACGACGTAGAGCGAGCGCCGGAACGTGGCACTGCCGTCCTCGCTCAACCCAGGGCCAAGGGTGGGTTGCCCGATCATCATTTGGGCCCGGCGAACCGCCTCGGCCATGGCCTTGAACTCGGCCGGCTCAAGGGAGAAGTGACTATCGACACCCCCGGCGGCCCGGTCGAGCGTGAAGTGTTTTTCGATCACCGCCGCGCCAAGCGTGGCCGCCACGATGGGGGCCACGATGCCCAGGCTATGATCGGAAAGACCTACCGGGCACCGCCCGATGGCGGCGAGCGCGGACAAGCCGGCAAGATTCATCGCGGCGTCGGGCGCGGGATAGCTGCTGGTGCACTTGAGGAGGATCAGATCGTCGCAGCCACCGGCCCCCAACACCTCGATGGCGTGGGCGATTTCGTCGAGATTCGCCATCCCGGTCGACAGGATCACCGGCTTGGCCGTGGCGGCGACTTTCTGAAGCAACCCATCGTCGACCAACTCGAACGACGCGATCTTGTAGGCGGGCGCGCCGAGCGACTCGAGCAGATCAACCGCACTGGGATCGAATGGACTAGAGAAGATCTCGAGCCCAACCGCCGCCGCCTCCTGGAAGAGACGTTCATGCCAGGCCCACGGCGTGTGGGCCTCATGATAAAGGTCGTAGAGCGTCCGGCCACCCCATGGGCCGGCGCCAGGCACGACGAAGTCGGGAGCGTCGGACTGGATCGTGATCGTGTCGGCCGTGTAGGTCTGGAGCTTGATGGCGTCGGCGCCAGCCGCTTTGGCGGCCTGGACTGTCGCCACGGCGCGACCAAGATCGCCATTGTGGTTCCCGGAAAGCTCGGCGATCAGGAAACAAGGTTCGCCCTGGCCCACCGTGGCCTGGCCCAGCCTGACGGTCCTCATGGAACCCGACCCGGGGCCAGAAACTGGATCAACTTCCCATTCGAGCCTGCTTCCGTCCAGCCCCCTGAGCGGAACAGGTGACAGGAAGCACCATTGGCCGGGCGAACGAGCGCCTCGGCACGGGCTCCCGGATGGGCCTCGGTCAGTTTCGCCAGTCCGTGGTCGAGCAGGAGGCGGCCAACCCCGCCGCCACGCGCCTCGGCGGCCACCAGATAGCTGACTCGCGCGGTGCCCCACCGATCGCCAGTCTCAAACCGGACCGTACCCACCGGGCGCCCACCGGCGGCGACGCCGATCAGTATCATCGCGTCCGAACTGTCGAGGCGCCCCTCGAGCCAGACGAGGTGCTCGGCCCACGAAATCAGCGCCCGATCACCGGAAGCAACCCGAACGGCGGGGTCGTTCGCCCACAGCCACAGCCCGTACCCGTCGCTTTGGACCGCGCGGCGGAGTGAGATCGTCATGCCGGCCCGCCGTCGAGGACCAACTGGGCCAACGCCTCGGCGACCCGGCCGGCGCCGTTGACCAGCGGCGGGGCGATCATGGCGGCCGGGATCAACGCCCGAAGTTGATGGGCCAGAAACTCACCGTCAATCATCATCGCGTTGGCGCCCGGGACCCCCGCGTTTCGAGCCCACCGATAGGCAAGCCCCTGGTTGTCCGCGAGGGCCACCACCACCATTGGCACCGCTACCGCGGCGCCCTCGAGCAATGTCCCACCAGCCGCCGTCACGAGGCACTTCCCGGCCGCGACCTCGTCCCACAGACGACCCGGGGCGATCACTCGAGCGCCAGAGGGCGCCCAGTCGCCGGCGATGGCGAACCGTTCCTCAGGCATCAATTGGAGCAGGAGCGCGACGGCGGCGACGATCGAATCGGTCGGCCGCCCCCCGCCCAAGGAAACCACCACGTCGCCCTCAAGCTCTCGTCGCCACGGCGGCAAGTCGTCACGAATGGCCGCGACCTCGACCCCGGCCAGTACAACACCACCGAACGTCGGGTAGGACGCGGCCGAAGCATACGGATTCGGGTTCCAGACGACGTCGTACCCAGCGGGGATGACCCCGAAGACATCGTAGACGAGAACTTTCACAGCCCCAGCGGTGCCCGCGAGTCGGGTCCGGTCCGCGACATCATACCGGTCCACGACCAGGACCTCGCCTAACGGATCCGACTGGGCAACCATCCGAATTCCGATGTCGTCGTAGCGACGCCTGACAAACGGGAGCTCCACCGTACCGACGGCCACCACGTCACCGCCAAGCGCCCGCCAGGAGGCTGCGAGCGTCGCCGCCCGCATCGCATGACCAGCCCCAATCCTGGGGGTCGCGTCCACCGCGAGCACCATTCGGCGACCCCTGAGGTCCGTCATCCCAATCCGCCGCCGAGGGTTCGTTCGATGGCCGACACGACCCGATCGACATCCCCATCGGTCATGGCATGCCACAGGGGTACCGTCAGGGCGGACTCGTAATAGGCCTCCGCGCCCCCGCGGCGGCAGCCCGCCGTCCCATGGTGGCGGTAATACGGCTGGCGGTAGACCGGGATGTAGTGAACGTTGACGCCAATGCCTTCGGCGGTGAGCGCCTCGAACACCCGGCGCCGCCGGCTCGCCTCAACCCTTACAACGAAGAGGTGGTGGGCGCCGTCGGATCCACTCGGCCGGGCCAGCGGCGTGACCCCGTCAACCCCGGCGAGGCGCGCCTCATATCGGGCGGCCAACCGGGCCCGACTCGCGATCCACGCCGGCAGTTTCGACAACTGAGACCGGCCGAGGGCGCACTGGAAATCGGTCAACCGGTAGTTGTAGCCGAGTTCATGCTGCTCGTAGTACCACGGACCATCCGGTTGTTCCAGCCGTTCGGGCTCGCGGGTAATGCCGTGACTCCGAAACATCCGAAGCCTCCGGCTCAGGGCCTTGTCGTTGGTCGTGACGGCCCCGCCTTCACCGGTCGTGATCTGCTTGACCGCATGAAAACTGAAGCAGCACATCGTGCTGTGGTCACAGGCACCGACCCGATGTTCGACGCCGTTGCTCGACCGGTAGGTAGCTCCGAGGGCATGGGAGGCGTCCTCGACGATCTGCCAATGCCGAGCCGATGCGATGGCCGCAAGGGCCTCGAGTGGTGCCACCTCCCCACCGAAGTGGACCGGCGTGAGGACCTTGACCGTTTTGTCGGCCCGATCGTCGACCGCGTCGGGATCGATCAGCCCAGTGGCCGGATTGACGTCTGCGAACCGAACGCCGCCGCCGAGATAGAGGGCGGCGTTTGCCGTGGCCACGAACGTGATCGGAGTCGTCAGCACTGACCGGCCCGGGCCGATCCCGAGGACCGCGTAGGCGGCGTGGAGCGCGGCCGTGGCGCTATTGAACACAACGGCATCGTCGGCCCCAACGAACCGGGCCAGGTCGGCCTCGAACTGATCAACCAACGGCCCCTGAGTGATCAGCGGCGCCCGCAACGCGTCGGCCACTGCGGCCACGTCGGCCTCGCTGATGTCTTGGCGCGAGTACGGGAGCGTGGTCATCAGTTGAGCCCGAGCGACCCAAGGAGGGTCCGAACCTCGTTGACATTCAACCGATGCGGGTTGCTGTCGCTCCGGTAGGAGAAGCCCTCCGGCACCGCCTCGCCGCCATTGACCGCCTGTTCATCCCACCAGGGCTGCTGCGGTTGGAGGACATAGTGGGTGCCCATGTCGAGGGTCCGGCGGGCGTCGTCTTCGCCGATCATCAGCTCATGGAGCTTTTCCCCGGGCCGAATCCCCACGACTTCGGTTCGGCACGTGGGGGCCAGCGCTTCGACCAGCGTCATGATGTCCGTCGATGGAATCTTCGGAACGAACAGTTCCCCGCCATGCATCCGGCGAACGCAGTCGAGGACGAAGTCGACACCCTGTTCGAGGGTGATCCAGAACCTGGTCATCCGCGGGTCGGTGATCGGTAGAACCCCATTCTTACGGGCGTTGATGAAGAACGGCACCACCGATCCCCGGCTGCCGACCACGTTTCCGTACCGGACCACGCTCATCAACGAACTCCGGCCCCCGGCGTACGCGTTCGCCGCGACAAACAGCTTGTCGGAACACAGCTTGGTGGCGCCGTAGAGATTGATCGGGTTGGCCGCTTTGTCCGTCGACAGGGCGAGGACCCGCTCGACCCCGGTATTGAGGGCCGCTTCGATCACGTTCTGGGCGCCAAGCACGTTGGTCTTGATGCACTCGAACGGGTTGTATTCAGCGGCGGGGACCTGTTTGAGGGCGGCGGCGTGAATCACGACTTGAACGCCGTTGCACGCCCGCTGAAGCCGGTCAAGGTCCCGAACGTCACCCAGGAAGAATCGGAGCCGTTTGTCCCTGAGCTGCTCGGCCATCTCGGATTGCTTCAACTCGTCGCGGCTATAGACGATCACCCGACGCGGGTCGTACCGTTCGAGCACTGTCTTGACAAACGCCCGACCGAATGAGCCGGTCCCGCCGGTGATCAAGATTGATTGGCCTTCGAGAAACACGTCGTTACTCCCCTCGCTTCATAGAGTCGGGGCCGAATCGGCGACCCGACGGGTAAGCTCCGCTGCCACGGCGTCGACCACGGCCGACCACCGACGTTCGCCCGGCGCCCGGCGAAACAGCCGAACCGCCGGAAGCCAGGGTGACCGGTCCTCGCCAAAAACCGACCAGTCAGTCCCCGGATCCACCTGCCACGTTTCTGTGCCGACCGCGCCCGCGAGCGAGCTCACCGCGGTTGGGGCGGTAATCACCAGATCGAGATGCCAGAGCAGGCCGGCCACCCCTTCGAGATCCTCGCGAAGGTTGGTCTGCGGCCAGCGATAAATGGGAATGCCGAGCGCGGCCTCCACCGACGCCAGCTCGGTCTCGCAATCGTCATACTGGAGATTTACGAATGAGACCCCGGGAATGGCGAGAATCGGCTGCCACTGGTTAAGGTCAGCGTAGTACCGCTGACGGTCCGGGGTCCGGAGGCCGCTCCGCCAACTGATGCCGACCCGAAGACCGGGGGCCGTTCCCCGAAGGCGATTGCCCCAGAACACCACTTGGTCCCGGGCGGGAACCAGATAGCTCCACCGCGACTTGAAGTCCGCTCGCGTCCGGCGGAGGAGCCCGGGGAGATTGCCCAGCGGTATGTGCCCATCGAACGGACCTTCGCCCCATTCGCCATCCTCGACCACGTGGACATCCGGCATCGCGCGCCGATAGAGGCCCGCCAACCGAGGGTCGACGGCCAGGCACACGTCGGCGCCCATGGCCACCAAGTCGGGGACGCAGGTGGCGAACAGGATCTCGTCGCCGAGGCCCTGTTCCCGCCAGACGAGAATCCTCTTGCCGGCCGGGTTTCCCCCGGTCCACAACGGCCAAGAGAACCCTCGCTGAATCGAGATCCCCACCCGCGGCCACCGCGCCTCATACGCATCCCAGCCCCGATCGAGCTGACCCGACGCGAGATACGCGAGCGATAAATTCCAGCGAGGCTCCGGCCAATCGGGGCGGATCGTCAGGGCTTGGTTCAGCGCGGCGATCGCCTCAGGAAGCCGGCCGAGCTCGCGCTCGACATTCCCCAAGTTGAGCCACACCTCGGCGGCGCCCGGGGCCCGACCGGCAGCCTCCGAAAAGGCCGCCTGGGCACCCCGGAGGTCTCCCAGCTTGCGGAGCACGTTGCCGATGTTAAAAGGAACGACGCCCGCAAGAGGATCCAGGCGACCGGCCGCCCGGTAGCAAACCAAGGCACCCTCGAGGTCGCCGATCTGCTCTCGGCAAATGCCTTGATTGATCCAGCCGTCCACGGCGCCCGGCTTGAGCTGGACGGCTCGTTCGAAGGCGAGCGCCGCCGCCGCGAAATCGCCCTGCTCCCGGAGCAATTGCCCGAGATTGAATTGGGCCGGAGCGAGGGCCGGGTTGGTCGCGGCGGCGGCCCGATAGGCCTCAATCGCCTCCGCCGCCCGGCCGGCCCGGTGGGCGGCAAGGCCTCGTTCGAACGTCGCCAGGCCGGCGGTCATCCTTGGCCTCCGGCGGTCCAGCGGGCGAGATCTGAGGCGACTCGCTCGACCACCGGTCCGAAGGCGGCCTCACCGGCTCCCTTTCGGAAGACCTGGATCGATGGAAACCAAGGCGACCGGTCTTCGCCAAATGAACTCCAATCGCTCCCACTGTCGATCAGCCAAGTCGGAGTACCAACAGCGCCGGCCAGCGAGCTCACCGCCGTGGGTGCGGTCACCACACCGTCAAGCTGAGCGATCAACGCCGCGACCCCTTCGAGGTCATCGCGGAGGTCGTCACCCGGCCATCGGTGGATCACGACCCCCCACCGTGCCGCGACCTCACCCAGCTCGGCGTCACATTCGTCGTACTGCAGGTTGACCCAGACCACGCCCGGAACACGCCACAACGCCTCGCAGTCGATCAGCGACGGGTAGTGCCGCTGACGCTCGGCGGTCAAGAGCCCGGTCCGCCAGCAGATCCCGACCCGTTTACCGGGTGGGAGGCGATCCAGCCGGCGCCGCCATTCGTCGGCTCGGGCGGCGGCGGGCACCAGGAACTGGCCGCTCCCGTCGAAGGCCGCCACGGTCGGTCGAAGGTGGCCGGGAAGACTGCCTAACGGCAGATGCCAATCGAAGCCTCCGGTGTTGCCGAGATCGGGCACCACCTTCACCGAGGGGAGGGAACGTCCGACCAGCGAGACGAGCCGGGGACTGACCAGCAGTGTCACCGCGAGGCCGAGGCCTGCCAGGTCGGGCAGGCAGCTCAGAAACAGCAGCTCATCGCCGAGCCCCTGCTCCTTCCAGACCAGGAGCCGGCCCTCGCGAGCGGATGGCCCCGGCCATTGGGGCCACGGGTACCCAGGCCCCGTGGTCCGGCAGCTCGAGGCCCGCCAGCGCCATTCATACTCCTCCCATCCCCGACCGAGGTCCCCGCCGCCAAGCAGCGCGAGGGCCAAGTTCCAGTGGCCGTCCGCGAAGTCCGGGTCCCACGCGATGGCTCGTTCATGGGCTCGAATCGCTCCGGGAAAGTCGCCTTGCTCGGCCATGAGGCTGCCTAAGGCGGTCAACGGCGGCCCCTCGGGATTGATGGCGACGGCCCGTTCGAAACTTGCCCCAGCTTCGGCTAACCGGCCGGCCGCCTGCAGGGCAGTGCCCCGGTTGAGCCACGTCGCCGCGAGGTCCGGCCCCGCCGCGACCGCCCGCTCATGGACCTCGATGGCTGGGTCGATCTCCCCCTGGCGAAGCAGGACCACGCCGAGGTTGGTTAGGACGTCAGGGTCAGGCAGTCCAAGCTCCAGGGCACGGCGGTACGCCGCCTTGGCACCGTCGAGGTCTCCCTGTTGGTGGGCCGCGATCCCGAGGTTCCGGTGGGCCACGACGACATGCGGGGCCAATTCAATTGCCTTCTCGCAGTGGGTCCGTGCCTCGGCAAAGCAACCGGCCCGAAGCAAGGCCGCGCCGAGGTTCAGGTGGCCGAGCGCCGACTCCGGGGCACATCGAACTGACGATTGCAGTGCGACAATCGCCTCGTCGATCCGATCGCCGTCGAGTAGCACGAGGCCGAGGTTGACCCACCCGTCGCCAAACGATGGGTCGATCGCCACTGCCTGCCGAAGCTCCGACTCGGCCCGGCCGAGCTCGCCCAGAAGCCGAAGGGCGTGCCCATAGTTCGAACGATACGCCGCCGACTTCGGCACCAGCTCAACCGCTCGGGCAAAATGGCCACGGGCCCCAACCCATTGGTCTTGGGCCAGCGCCAGAAGACCGAGCAGCTGATGAGCATCGGGGTTGCGGGGCTCAACCGCGAGCGACTCGTGATACAGCCGATCCGCCTCCTCGAGGCGGCCGAGTCGGTGGACACTCAAGCCGGCCTGCAAGAGTTGGCTGGCCGATGACCGGACTCGCCCGGTCCGAACGCCCGCCGTCATCGGGCCGCCTCCGCGCGCCGCTGGAGGGCGACGAGGTCGGCGGCGATCCGTTCAACCACCGGTCCCCAGTTCGTCGTCCCGAACGAGCGTCGGACCACTTGAACTGAAGGAAACCATGGCGAACGGTCCTCACCGTGGGCGGTCCAGTCGCCGCCATTATCGATTTGCCAGGTCGGAACGCCGGCCGCGCCGGCCAGGGAGCTCACGGCGGTGGGCGCCGTCACCACGGCATCGAGGTTCCACATCAGGCCGATGACGCTTTCGAGATCATCCTTGAGATTCTCGCTCCGCCATCGCTCGACTCGGACCCCAAACCGCTCCGCCACCGCAGCCAACTCGGCCTCGCACTCATCGTACTGCAGATTGATCCAGTGAATCCCAGGCGTCTTAAACAACGGGCCCCAGGCCTCCAAGGCCGAATAGGACCGGGCCCGATCCTCGGTCATCATCCCGCTCCGCCAACAAATCCCAACCTTAAGGCCGGTCCCGAGCCGGTCGAGACGAGTCGCCCACCGGGTCGCGCGACCCGATTCGGGTACCAGGAATTTCCCGCTCCCGACGAAATCCGACCGGGACCGCCGTAACTGCCGGGGCAAGCCGCCGAGCGGACTATGAAAGTCGAACGGCCCCTCGCCCCACTCACCGTCGGCCACCACGTCGACCCCTGGGAATGCCCGAGCAAAGAGCGACACCAATCGGCTGGTGGCCCCGACCGTGACCATGGCCCCGAGCGCGACCAGTTCGCGAATACAAGTGGCGAACAGGATCTCATCACCGAGGCCCTGCTCTCGCCACACCAAGATTCGGCGACCGGCCACGGGCTCGCCCTGCCAGAGCCGCCATGGGAACCGAGCGGCCGGGTTGAGTCCGGCTTTGGGCCACCGCCATTCGTACTGTCGCCAGCCGCCGGTAAAATCGCCCACCGCCAGCAGGGCGGTGGCCAAATTCCATTGCGCATCAAGATGATCGGCTTGGCACTCGATGACGGTCCGGTAGGCGCTCGCGGCGCCTGCGAAATCACCTAACGCGAGGAGCGCGTTGGCGAGATTGTAGGCTGGGCCTGGGTCTTCGGGCTGGAGGGCGGCGGCTCGACGATACGCGGCTACCGCCTCCGGCCATCGCTCACACCGTTCCAGCATGGCGCCGAGGTTAATCCACGCATCGGAGGCGTGGGGCCGGAGGCGCGCGGCGCCTTCGAAGCACAGAGCAGCCCCCGCGTAGTCACCTCGTTCGCGGAGCAATTGTCCCAAGTTGAAATGGCCTGGGGCCAACCCAGGGTTCTGGTCGACCGCGCGCCGGTACGCCTTGATCGCCTCGTCGGTCTTGCCGGCCTGTTGGGCGGCCAACCCGCGATGGAGGGCCGCAAAGCCGGGCACCGTGCTCGGGCTCGGACCCACCGGGCTCGAAGGCGGCCGGAGTCGGTCAGTCGCCATGGACCCACGCCCCAATCGCGGCTGCCGTCCGGCCGATGACCGGCTCCCAGGTTCGCTCCGACGGCGTCTTTCGGATCACCTGGACGCTCGGAAACCATGGCGACCGATCCCGACCAAAGGGCGTCCAGTCGCTGCCGCTGTCCACTTGCCACGTCGGAATCCCGATTGCGCCGGCCAACGAGCTCACCGCGGTCGGCGCCGTCACCACGCCGTCGAGGCCGGCAATCAGCGCGGTCACACTCTCGAGGTCGTTTCGAAGGTCTTCACCGCCCCACCGTCGGATCCGGACGCCGTAGGTTTCTTCAACCTCGGCGATTTCCGCATCGCAGTCGTCATACTGCAGATTCACCCATTGGATCCCGGGGATCTGCCACAGTGCCGCCCAGGCGGACCACGGCGCATAGTTGCGTTGCCGGACCGCGGTCACCAGGCCGCTTCGCCAACAGATCCCGACCCGCTTGCCGCCCGGCAACCCGGCCAGGCGGGCCTTCCACTTGGCAAGCAGCTCGGGTTGGGGTACGAGCAGGGGCCCGCCGGTCGGAAAATCGGCCTCGCTGCGCCGGAGCATCTTGGGTAGGCTGCCCATTGGCACCTGCCAATCGAACCACCGGTCCTCGGCGATCGCCTGGACCCCATCGCCAACGACCTCGACCCCGGGAAAGGCCCGTCGGACCAAGGTGACGAGACGGGGGCTTACCACGAGGGTGACATAGGCACCGGCCTTCACCAGATCGGGAATGCAGGTCAGAAAGAGGAGCTCGTCGCCGAGCCCCTGCTCGCGCCACACCAAGACCCGGGCCCCCGCCAGTGATTGACCCGACCACCGTTGGGTCCCCCGGGGTTCTGGGCAAACTTGTCGATCCCCATCGCGCCATCGCCACTCATACTGGTCCCATCCGCGGGCCAGCTGCCCGTCCCCGAGCAGTGCCAGCGCCTGGTTCCAGAGGGCGTCGCCATAGCCGGGGCGGAGCTTGAGCGCGTCGTCGTACGCGACAATGGCATCAACGCATCGCCCGGCATCGCGCCAGGCATTGCCGACGTTGTACGCAGCCTCGGGGTAATTCGGGCGACACCGAAGGGCGTCCCGGTAGGCCGCGACGGCGCCCTCGAAATCCGCCTTGCCCTTGAGCGCCGTTCCAAGGCTCAAACGCGCCTCCGCGAGGCCGGCGTCAAGCTCGACGGCGAGGCGAAGCACCCGCTCGGCATCGTCGAACTCACCTAACGCAGTCAGAACATTGCCGAAGTTGGTAGCCACCCGGGCCGATGTGGGGTCGAGGTCCAAGGCCATCCGATAGGCGGCCGCCGCGTCATCGAGCCGTCCGAGCTGCTTCAGAGTGGCCCCCCGAACCGCCTGTAATTTCGGGTCACGGGGCAATCGGCCCAGACCGGAGTCGAGAATGGCGAGCGCCGCATCCGGGCTGCCCTGCTGTTCCCGGAGCGCCGCGAGCTGGATGTACGGCTCCGACGCCATTGGCCGGGTAATCCGGGCGGCCTCGAGTGCCGCCGCGGCCTCCTCAACCCGACCGAGGGACCGAAGCGCGAGGCCCAAGTTGAAGAGACTCTCGAAGTGGGACGGGATGACACCTAACGCGGTCCGATAGGCCTCGATCGCTTGGTCGGTCTGCCCCAGGGCCCCAAGGGCGGTTCCGAGATTGGCGTGCGCATCGGCAAAGTCCGGTCGCAGCTCGATGGCTCGGCGATACGAGTCGACCGCCTCCGCCGTACGGTTCTCAGCTTGGAGCACGATCCCGAGATCGGAATACGCTTCCGCGAAGCGGGGTCGGAGTTCGACCGCGTGCCGCAGCGCCCGTTCCGCTTCGGCATGTCGACCCAACGCGGAGAGGGCCGCCCCCTTGGTCGCGTGGGCCTCGGCAAACTCGGGATCCAAGGCGATCGCTCGGTCGTAGGCTTTGAGGGCCGACGGCAGATCACCGAGGAGTCGCCGACAGTTCCCCAGGTGGACGTGGCCCTCCTTCGAAGCGGGACGGAGCAGTACCGCGCGTTCGAAGGTGTCCTCTGCCCCGGCGAGATCACCGGCCGCTTGTCGAGCCAAACCGAGATTGATGGCAAAGTCCGGCGCCCGCGGATCCAACGCCGTGGCCCGCTCGAGCAGGGCGACGGCGAGTCGATGGTCGCCCGTCTGATGAGCGACGACACCGATCAGGTTCAGGGCATCAGGGTGATCGGGCTCAGCCGCCAAGACCGACCGGTAGCAACTCAGGGCCTCGGCCCACTCGCCGGCCTGATGATAGGTCAGCCCTCGGCGCAGGATCACGCGCTGATCTCCGCGAGCGGCCGCAGGCTTTGAAACCAGGACTGGTTGGAATACGTCCGTCGCCATGAATTTCCGAGGTTTCCCTACGCTCGTCTGAAGGCGGTCGATTGCGCCGCAACCCCTGGAAGGATTTTCCGGTCCGGGGGCTGCAGCACCTTGAAAGGGCAAGAGGTACGCCACCGACCCCCCGCCACTCAAGTTCTTTCCGCCGTCGGCCGATACTGTGTTGCAGGAGCAGGAGATCGGTGCTGGGGTCCTAGGGGAGCGGGGCGGCCGACGACGCACCAAACGGCCTTCGAGATCGGCAAGACTGATCCGGTAAGTTTTCCCGGGCACAAACCCTGCACCTGAGGGTCCCGAGAGCTGGACTCAAGCAAAGTTGTCCGGTTACCGATAGTTACTAGTGATCGCACCCGTTCAAGTGTGGGAAGCCGAGGAATCGAATGAACATCAAGCCGTCGTCACCCCAAGGTCCCCACAATCCGGCGGAAGCCGCCGCCGCTGATGCCGCGCGAACCGCCGCGGCCCGGAAGGCCGAGGCCGGTCCCCAGAAGCAGGCCGTCGACGCCGAACGGAACCAGGCTAAGGCCGACTCCGCCGACGTCTCCGCCGAGGCCAAAGCCCTGGCGAGCCAGCAGGGGGTCCGCCAAGCCCAGCCTTCGCTCGAGCCGGATCGGCTCCGAGAAGTCTCGGCGCGGGTGGAGAGCGGGTACTACGATCAGCCAGAGGTCATCGACCAAGTCGCTCGAAGAGTTGCCCAGGACCCTGATTTCCTGAACCGGACCTAACGGCTCATGGACTTGCCGGCAGCCCCGATCTCCGTGCTCTTCGTCGACGACGATGCGATGGTGCTGAGCAGCATCAGGCGATGCCTGACGCGGGTTGGATTTAACGTCACCGCGGTGGACTCAGCGGAAGCCGCCTTGGTCGCGGCGGCCAACCGGCGATTCGATGTGGTGATCACCGATCACCACATGCCGACCATGACCGGGGCCGAGTTGATCGATCGCTTGCTGGCGTCCGATCCGAGTCTCCGGAACCGGATTATCCTGACCAGCGGCGACCTGTGCAATGACAAGACTGAAGCCCTCCTCGCCCGAACCGGCTGCCGAGGGCTCCAGAAACCATTTCAGGTCGCCGAGCTGGCCCTGATGATCAAATCAGCCGGGCGAACGACCGACCTGATCACGGCCTGAGGGTCACGGCGTTAAGTCAGACCGATAGGTGGTGGCAAACACTATGAAGCGCGTCAGGTCGAGGATCGTCCTGGCTTGGTAGCGGACGGTGTGGGCCGTCCGGCGCTCGATCCCCGGAAGCATCGCCATCGCTTCCGCCGGGGTGTAGCTCTTGAAGGTCAAATCCAACGTCAACGGCCCCCGGAGTAGGTGGGGCTTGAAGTCCTTGAGCCGCCCAATGGCCGCTTTGGCCCGGGCCCGGATCAAGGCCTGGCCCGCCTCGGGCGTCATCGTGGCGGCGGCGTGAAATCCAATCGACTGCTTGACCACGGCACCTTCGACATTGCCGACCAGCTGAGCCACCTCCCCCACCGCCTGCTCGTCACCGCTCACCAACACAACCGGGACCCCGAAATAGCCCGCCAAGGCCGCGTTGATCCCTGATTCAGCCACCGGCACACCGTTCACCTCAACGGCGGCAAACGTCCCACTCGAAATGGTGTGGGCCCGGACTCCGCGGGGATTGGTGGTGGCCGAGTGGTACCCAATGAACATGGCGGCGCTGAAAGTTGAATCGATGCCCTCCATCATCTGGAGCGGCCGCGGGCTTCCCCGCACGATCGTGACATCGGGAGAAAACCGTTCAATCAGGAGGTTCTGCATGTTGCCGTGGGAGTCGGCCACGACGAACTGAGTCGCCCCGGCTTCTCTGGCCCCCTGAATCGCGGCCAGGACGTCGGCCGTCATGAACTCCCGAAACCGGGCATACTCGAACCCGGTCGGCCCGAGCTGTTCGCCGGTCACCACCCCCGTAATCCCCTCCATGTCAGCGGAGATAAACACCTTGATCGGACGTTGGGCGGCCGCGCCCGTCGCAAGGCATCCGGCTAACCCGAGACTGAGTCGCAACCCTTTGAACAAGACCATGGCGCTGGCTTTCGGTGAATTCAGTGGAAGTACCGGCGGGTCGTGTCGACGAGCACGTCGACGACCGGCCCCAAACTATCGAGCTCGACAAACTCATCCTTCTCGTGCAGGCCCTTGCCCCGGGGTCCAAAAACGATGGTCGGGATTCCCCCTTCGCCCTGATAGATGTTGGCGTCGGTGATCCCCAACAAACCGCCCACGGTGGGCTCCTGACCCATCCGGACCCGATAGGCCGCCGCAAAAGCACTCATCCCGGCGTGGTCGGGGTCGATCCAAAACGGCTCGTAGGAAGGCGGTGCCGCCTCCACGGTCACGGTCGAAGCCAATCCGAGCGACGCGACCAGCGTCACGAGCTCCGCCACAGCACCGAGCCGGGTCTCTCCAGGGGCGAGGAGCCGGGTGATGATGATCTCGCAGTGCTCCGGAACGACCACCGAATACTCGCGATACCCACCCTCGATTTTGAGCGTGGAGTAGTTCATCCGGCCGAGCACCGGATGGGATCCCAAGGGCAGTCTCCCGAGGGCCTGAACGATCGCCGCGGCGTCATCGACAGCGTTCACGCCGCGTTCCGGGTGGCAAAGGGCGTGGGACGCCCGCCCGGTGACCACCACCCGGTAGAGTACCTTGCCCGGCATCACGAATGGGACTGGGTCATCGGGACCCGAGCCGTTGAACGGCTCGGTGAGCAGCATCAGGCTGCTCCGGCCCAAGGGCGATTCCAGCAAGGCCCTGGCGCCGGTGCCGAACGCTTCCTCATCGACCGTCGCGGCAAACCCAACCGAGCCGAGCCGGGCATGATGAGCCTCCTCCTCGAGCAGCCGTTTGAAAGCGGCGAACGCACACGCCAACCCCGATTTCATGTCGAGGGCACCGAGGCCAAACAGCTTGCCCCCGACCTCGGT
>JANNQX010000054.1:0-19259 GCA_031400975.1 Gemmatimonadota bacterium | reverse complement strand
GAGCATCCGGGTCCGAGCCAACAGGTCGCGGGCGTCGGCATGGAAATCGTCGTTGATTTGCCCGGTCTCGTAGTCGGTCAGCAGGGCATTGACCTGACTGAAGTGCTCTCGGGCCGCAAACCGCACCACCTTGTTGGCCCGGGCCGCGTCCGCCGCCGCCACCACGGTCGGGCTTGGGGTCGTCTGGCGGACGTTCGTGAAGCGGCCGATTCCGATCCCGACCAGCAGGGTGGCCGCCAGGGCCACCATAGGTCCGACCCACGGGGCCCGACGCCGCGAAGCCAAGTCGATGACCGGCCCGGCCTTGGCCCGCTCGCGACTGCCGGTGCGGCCGGCCTCAATCCGGGCCCAGATCAGAGCCTTCGGGGTCGGCGGAGGTGTCCGATAGTCCGGAGCTGCTGTCCGGAGGAATTCGTCAAATTGTTCGTCGGTCATTGGGTGATCCAATCTCCGGCAAACGCCGCGAGAACTTTTCGCAACTTGGCCCGGGCCCGGCTTAGCTGAGCCTTCGAAGTGCCTTCTTGGATTCCCAACGACGAGGCGATTTCGTCGTGGGTATATCCCTCGACATCGTGCATCACAAATACCGTTCGGTAGCCGTCCGGCAGCCCAGCAATAGCTCGCTCGAGGCTCACCTTGAGATCCGGTTCGGCTTGACCCCCGGTCTTGGCCGGAGTCCACTCTGCTACTTCTAAATCGACTTCGGTGGCTCGAGCCCGCTTCACTCGGCGTAAACCATTGTATATCACTGAGTAAGCCACACTGGTAATCCAAGTCGAAAGGGCAGCCTCGCCTCGGAACGAGCTCAGCTTGTCGAACACCTTGATAAACGTCTCCTGGGTGCAGTCCGTCGCCAGGTCGCCGTTGCCTGTCAGTCGATAGGCTAGGCGATAGACCCGGTCCACGTGCTCGTCGTAGAGCTCGCGTTCGGCCTGCTGTTCGCCAGCTAAAACTCGGCCGACTAAGGCGCTAACTGTCACCGGGCTCCGGGTACTCGAGATTGATTCGATGCTACATCGTTGTGACAGCCGTTGCTCAGGAAGGGTTGCACGCCGCCGGCTGCCGAGGGTACCGCCGGCGGGAACGACCCGCGAATTGACTGGGAGCTCACGGCACTACCAGTATCGCAAGTACGCTAATTGACAAAGTGTTACCAAGTTGACTGAATGAACGATTCAGTTATTATACGTTGCATGGCACGTGGAAGGGACCCCAACAGGATCGATGACATCGCCCTGGCAGCCGCCGAGGCGTTCATTGAATTCGGGTATTTCCGGGCCAAGATTCATCAGATTGCCGATCGGGCGAAGGTCGGACCGGGAACCGTCTATCTCTACGCTCAGGATAAGGAAAGCCTGTTTGAGCTGGTCCTACTCCGGGCTCTCGAGAGTCCCCTAGCGGCGAATCCAATCCTCCCCTACCGAAAGACACACCCACGGTCGCGGCGCCAGCTCATCGATGACTGTTTGAAGGAGGTGGCGCAGTTTCCTCAACTATGGGTCGCGTCTCAACGCAGAAATATCACTGAATCGGTCCAGGAGTTTACCGGCATACTCCTAGAACTGTCGGCCTGGATCCGCCGGTACCGCTCATTGATCCTGCTCACCGAGAGGAACCGGGTGGATTGGCCCGATCTGGCGGAGCTGTTCCAAAAGGTCATCTGGTCGGATCTTCATCATCGGCTCACCGCGTATCTGGCAACTCGGATGAGGACCGGACATCTGGCGCCGATTGGCGACCCGGCGGCTGTTGCCCGGTACGCACTCGACTCGTTGGTGGCCACCCTGGTGCTGGGGCCTTTGGGGCCGGCGACCGCCGGAGTACCCGAGGACGAGTTGATCGTCCGGCTGGTATCCGCCGCCCTGGTGCCGTCCCCGATCGGCGCTTTGGACCAACTCCCGAACCAGCCTGCCCGGACCGACCCCTAGGGCTCATCCCGGGGTGCGCGACCGTCATGGATTGGCTCGCCAATGCCGCCCCATGCCCGCCAGCACCCCCCCGTACAGCTCAATCCCATCCCACAGGTTCCGGAGCCTCAGGTTTTCGTTCTCACCATGTTGGTTATTGTCGTGGTTGACGATCGGCAAGATGGCGAAGGGGGCGCCGAGGATATCGACGAAGTCAAACAGGGGGAGACTGCCCCCAAGGGCTGGGACTCGGATCAGGGGATGACCGGCCGCCTGATCGGCCGCGGCCACCAGGGCCCGAGCTCCCGGCGAGTCCAGGCTGGTCTTGGCGGCGGCGTACCCGCCGCTCCAGGTGACCCGGATGATCTTCGGGTAGGTTGTCCGGGTCAGGGAGTCCGGAGCTGACCGCACGAGATGAAATCCCTGTCGCTGAATGTGCCCTTCGACGAGGGTCTTGACCCTCTCTGGGGTTTGGCCCGGCACCAGTCGAAAGTCGAGATAAGCGTCGGTTTGGGGCAGGATGACGTTGGCTCCGCCGCCCGCGGTTCGGCCACCGGAAAGGCCGCTGATGTTGAGTGCCGGCAGGGCCAGCTGCTCCGGAAGGCTCGAGGGCGCCCCTTCAGTTCGGCCTAATTGTAATTCCTGGATCAATTGGGCTTCCACGGCGGGCATCGATCGGAACGCCTGGCGGTCGGCTTCGGTCACCGGAGTGACGTCGTCGTAGAACCCTGGGATCGTGATCCGGCTTTCGGTATCGCGGAATGACGCGAGCAACCCCACCATCATGGCATTCGGGTTGGGGGCCCAGTTGCCGTAGTGGCCGCTATGCAGGGGCCGGATCGGGCCATAGATCGTGAGGTCGGCACCAACGACCCCGCGAACCCCGAAGACGACTTGCGCCGCGCCGGATTGATGGACCGGCCCGTCACCGAAGATCCAGAAATCCGCCGCCAGTAGCTCGCGGTATGCCGTGAGGATTCTCCGAAGATTGAGCGAGCCCGCCTCCTCTTCGCCTTCCAGGAAGAACTTCAGATTGACCGACGGTGCGATCTGATTGGCCCGGAGGGCATCGAGCGCCGTCAACATGGCCACGATCGGCGATTTGTCGTCACTGGCTGAGCGGGCGAAGATCCGGGCCTCGGGATCGAATCGGCCGGACGCCGGAGCGAGGGGTAGCTCTTTCACGCCCGGGGTGAGGCGTCCCGACCGTAGGATCGGCCTCCACGCGGCGCTGGCCCATTTGGCCGAGTCGACCGGTTGGCCGTCATAGTGGGCATAGAAGACCACGGTTTTGGTGGCGCCTGGGGTGAGGAGCTCGCCGTAGACAGCCGGCGGGGCTCCGTCGACCTCGAGGATCCGGGAGGTGATCCCCCGCTTCGTCATCATGGCGACGAGGGCCCGGGCATTGATCCGGATGTCATCCACGTTGGATGCCACGTTGCGGAGCGCCAGGAGCTGGGTCAACTCCCCGACGATGGCGACCTCGTGCTGTTCCCGGTACCCGCGGATCTTCTCCCGGGTGCTCTGCCCGGACGCGCTCGGGGCCGAGGCCAATGCCAGCGCGACGACGTAGCGGAGGTGCATCACGAAGTCCTCGGCTGAAGGCGTTCGGCGAGTTGCTTGACGAACTTGGCGGCGACGAGTCCGGTCCGAGGCGAGCTATCGTTCAGCGGATTGAACTCAACGACATCGGCTCCGACGACCTGTGGTGCCTCGACTCGCTGGAGCATTGCCACGACGTCGCGGACCGACAGTCCGCCTGGCTCGGGATGGGAAATGCCCTGGGCAAACGCCGGATCGAGGACATCCAGGTCGAGCGAGATATAGAGCGGTCGAGTGAAGGTGAGGGTCATCGGGCCGGTCCAGTCGCGCATCTCGTGGATCTCCACGCCGAAGCGGGCGGCTTGGTCTCGTTGGTGCCGGCTCAGGGTCCGGATCCCGATTTGCACCAGGCGGCGGGCTAATTTTTCTTCCATGATTCTCGCGAAGGGGCAGGCGTGGGAAAACCGGTTGCCCTCGTAGGAATCAAACAAGTCGCCATGGGCATCGAAATGGAGCAGGTCCATTTCAGGGTATTGGCCAGCCATGGCGCGGAGCACCGGGTAGGTGATCGAGTGGTCGCCACCAAGCACCAGCGGGATCGACCCCGACTCGAGGAGCTCGGCCACCCCGGCCTCGATCCGCGCTCGAATGGCCGGGTGATCGAGGCCGGTGAAGTCGAGGTCGCCCGCGTCGATCAGAACGCCCGGGTCGGTCACGTCGAGCCCGCCCTCGGTCCAGGTGTTGCTCGATTCGAGGCGGAGGGCCTCTCGGATCGCTTGGGGGGCCCCGGCGGCCCCACGCTGGAAGGACGATTCGTCGTCGAAGGGCACCCCAAGAAGTGTAACAACGTTAGGCATATACCCTCATCCGCTGGGTTTGAAACACCGGGTCCGGCGCCGTCGTAGGCAGCGATCGGACGATACTGTCACCAATCTAGCTTCGTTACATTACTGGGATCTATGGCGAACGTTTCCGACAAGAGTCGTACGGTGTCCCTCGTGCTGGGCCTGATGCTGGGCGTGTTCGGCGCTCATCGGTTCTACGTGGGCAAGATGGGAACCGGGTTCCTGATGCTCTGTACCGCCGGTGGACTCGGGATCTGGTACCTGATCGACAACATCATGATCGCTTCGGGCGGTTTTCGCGACGCCGAGGGACGGCGGGTGCTGCGGTGGGACCCCGAATCGTCAGATGAGCTCGTCGGAGTTCCCAAGGAACTTCTCGACGAAGTCTACGCCCTCCGAACCGAGGTGAACGAGCTTCACGAACGGGTCGACTTCAACGAGCGCCTCTTAGCCGAACGCAGCGGGACCACCGGCCCCGTCACCCCACCGCCCCCGCGCTAGGCGCGGGTCTCGATCGTCACGGCGTCACCGACTCGCAGTGTCCCGCTCTCTCGGTGGACGACGTTCATCCCGAACATCACGCCGCTACCGCGCTTCCGAAATGTTGCCAGGGTCTGGAGCGGCTCGCGGCTGCGCTCGCCGGTGATTTGATCGGTGGTGGGGATGGTGCATCGAGCGCACGGCTTGACCGCATCAAAGGCCACCCCGTTACTCGAGAATCTCCGCCAGCTATCCTCCTCGTAGGGAGAGGTGCCGGTGACGACCACGTTCGGCCGAAATCGATTCATCGGCAGCGTGGCGCCAAGACGTCCGTTCAAGTCATCCAGCGACGCCTGTCCGACCACCAGGATCGGGTAGCCGTCGGCAAAGGCGACGTTGGCCCCGATCGGGTCATAGTCCGGACTGGTGCGCCGAATCGCCCAGCTTGGCATGTAGGCCAATCGCACCGGCTGGCCCAGGAACTCGCTCAGCCACTCGGCGGCCCGATCTCCGCTGTCCACCGCTTCAACCGAATCGTCCCAAATCCGGACGGTTCGGCGGGGGGCATCGTCGTCCCGGCCAACCACGAGATTGGCGAATCCAGGGGCTCCGAGGGTGAGTTGATCGGCGGAGGGGACGGCCGTCACCAGCCGAAGGGCCACCAGCTCTCGCTGGGTGAGGAGTGCGTTTTCGCGATCGACCACCATCCACCGGCGGTCGTTTTCGGGCCCGAATCGATCGAGGTCGAAGTGGTCGACCGCGATACCGGCCCCGCTTTTGAGCGGGTAGATGTGCAGACTGGTAATGTGTATCATCGGACGGCGGGGCCAAGGATCATGATTTTCTGCCAGATTTTTCGGGACAGGCCGCTGGTGAGCGACTCGATTTCGTTGACGGCGGATATGGTGACCGGGTCTTCGAAATCTTGGACGTAGACGGCGGCGCATTTGCTGAGGAGTGAGAGCATCTCGCTGCAATAGTCGAGATATCGGGACAGTTCGAACGCCGACATGGTTCTGACCGGAGACGACGCCGTGTTGACGCCGACCTCGCCGCCGAGGATCCGATCGGGATCTTTGGTGAGTTGGTGCATGTCGATGACGTGGGCCAGGGACCGGAGTTCGTGGATGGCCTCGAGGGCTCGGCGGCGCTTGCGGCGAGCCTCGACACCCGACAAGAACAGAATCGCGAGGCCCAGGAACACCACCTCGCTGATGAAGGCGTCAACTGCCTGCACGACATCGGGCAGCGTGGCGGTTCTGGGGAGCTTGACGACGGCGAGGGCGGTGAACGAGACGACCAGCAGCAGGAGCGCGATCCCGATCCCGACCCCGATCCGGACCGGCCAGTGGGGGCGTCCGAACCAGGGCTGTTTGGCGGCGGCTTGTTGGGTGACCTCGACGACCTCGCCCGCGACCTTGGTCAGGCCGGCGTTGGGGAACCGTTCGCTGACGCGGCTCTGGACTTGCAGAGCGGTTGCGACGATTCGAGCGGGATCGAGGCGGCGGAACATGACTGCAATCTGGGGGATGTCCGGGATGACGGCAATCGGCCGGGGCGGAGTGGCGAGACAGTTTTCCGTCAACCAAATGGACCGATTACCATTCTGACCTCATTCTGCCACGTGAGTGCCATGGAACCGAGCGCCTTGATTTTCTTGAAGAAGTTGCTGAGCACCGCGGGCCCCTCGGGGTTCGAGGCGGCCCCGGCGGCGGCGTGGCGCGAGGAGGCTGGTCGGTTTGCCGACCGGGTTTCCGCCGACGTCAGCGGCAACTCGATTGCCACAATCACCGGTGCGGCCAACGGCCCAACCGTGATGTTCGCCGGCCACATCGATGAAATCGGGTTGATGGTCCTGAACATCGACGACAACGGGTATCTCTGGTTCGACACGATCGGTGGCTGGGACGACCAGGTGTTCGTGGGCCAGCGGGTGGTACTCTTGGGTCGGGCCGGACCGGTTCAGGGCCTGATCGGCAAGAAGGCCATTCACCTGATGGATAAGGACGATCGGGAGAAGGCCACCAAGGTCAAGGATCTCTGGATCGATATCGGCGCCGCGTCGCGAGCCGAGGCGGCCGCCCGGATCCAGGTCGGTGATTCCGGAGTTCTCGACAGTTCGGTGCTCGAGTTTCCGAACGGGCGGTTGGTGAGCCGGAGTATCGATAATCGAATCGGGGCGTTCGTCGTGTTGGAGGCGCTTCGTCGATTGGCCAAGGATCGCCCGACAGCGACGGTGACGGCGGTCGCGACAGCGCAAGAGGAGATCGGCTACACCGGCGGGGGGGCCCGGACCTCGGCGACGGCGCTCGTCCCCACGGTGGCCATCGTGGTTGACGTGACCCACGCCACTGATACGCCGGGCATCGATAAGAACCGGCACGGCGACGTGAAGCTCGGCGGTGGCCCGGTGCTGACCCGCGGCTCGGCCACCAATCCACGAGTGGTGGCTCTGCTGGCGGAGGTGGCCGAGGCCGAGGGGATTCCGTTTGGGTTGCATGCGTCGCCCAAGGCCACCTCCACGGATGCCGACGCGATCTTCACCTCGTTCCGGGGGGTACCAACGGGGCTAGTGTCGGTCCCCAACCGGTACATGCACAGCCCGAACGAAATGATCGTGCTCGAGGATCTCGATCGAACGGCCGCGCTCCTGGCGGGGTTTGCCCGGCGGATCACCAACGATACCTCGTTCGTGCCTTGACGATGTCGATCCTCGATGGCGATCGGATTGTCGCGGCTTTACGGGGTGCCTTTACCCGAGACGTGGGCCGGCAAGCCATGCTCCAGCTTGCCGCCGACCGGATTCAGGCGGCCGGTCCGCCGTATACCTCGGTCTACCTCTACATGCTTCACGGCGAGATGCTGGAACTGGAGGCCTTCGCCGGCCGGGTCACCGATCACACCCGGATTCCCGTCGGCAAAGGGGTCTGTGGCACCGCGGTCGCTACCGGCACCGACCAGAACATCGGGGACGTTCGCGCCGTCGCCAACTACCTCGCCTGCAACCTCGACACCCGCTCGGAATTAGTCGTGCTGATCAAGCGAGGGGCCACGATTCTCGGCCAGATCGACGTCGACAGCGACCTCCTCGACCCCTTCTCCCCGGCCGAGCAAGCCGAAACCACCAAAGTCGCCGACGCCCTCGCCGTCCTGCTGTAACAATGCCGAGCGCCGAGCCCGGAGTGCCGAACGCCGAGCTCCGGGCCTGGTCTTCGGCCCGGTGGTCGGTGCCGTTGCCGGCTGGTCATCGGTTTCCGATGGAAAAGTACCAACTGGTGCGGGACGGGATCGTGTCCGCCGGCTTGCTGGCGGCTGAGGCGATCGGTGAACCGGAGCGGGTCAGTCGCGATGGATTGGCTTTGGTGCATGAGACCCGGTACATCGACGCGGTTCTGGACGGGACCCTAACCGAGGCTGAGTTGCGCCGGCTCGGGTTTCCATGGAGCCCGCTGCTGTCTGAGCGATCGCTCCGGACGGCCCAAGGTACCGTCGAGGCCTGCCGCGACGCATTGCGAACGGGCGCGGGGATTAACTTGGCGGGGGGCACCCATCATGCCTTTCCGGGTCACGGCGAAGGGTACTGCGTGTTCAACGATGTGGCCATTGCGATCCGGACATTGGAGCGGGAAGGGCGGATTCGCCGCGCGGCCATCGTGGACCTCGACGTCCACCAGGGCAATGGTACCGCCAAAATCTTCGAGGATGATCCGGATGTCCGCACCTTCTCGATCCACGGGGCCCGGAACTACCCCTTTCGAAAAGAACGGAGCTGGCGCGACATTGCGCTCCCGGACGGGACCGGTGACGCCGAATATCTTCGGGCGCTCGACGGTCATCTCGGCGGGGTACTCGACGCCGCCGAGCCGGACTTGGTCGTCTACATTGCCGGCGCTGATCCCTTCGAGGGTGACCGACTCGGCCGGCTCAAGATGACCATTGCCGGGCTTCGGGCTCGCGACGCGAGTGTATTGGACGCCTGTCGGGCTCGTGGAGTGCCGGTGGCTGTTGTGTTAGGCGGCGGCTACGCCCATAACCTGGAGGACGTGGTCACCATCCACGCCAACACCGTTCGAGAGCTGGTGACCCGATATGGCTGAACGGACGACGACCCGATTGGTTCGCGGGGTGTCCCTGTTTGAGCGTCGGGTCGGGTCGGGACCGCCGACCGTGGTCTTGCATGGCGGTCCCGGGGCCCAACACGACTACTTGCTTCCCGGTTTCGATCGTTTGGAGGGCGGGCGGACACTGATCTACTACGATCAGCGCGGGGGAGGTCGTTCCCCGGTTGAGCGCGACGCTGCGGTTGGGTGGTTAGAGCAGGTCGCCGATCTCGAGGCCCTCCGGGTGCAATGGGGCTTCGACCGGTTATCGCTGGTGGGATACTCGTGGGGTGGGCTTCTGGCACTCCTGTACACCTTGGAGCATCCGGATCGGGTCGGGTGCCTCGCGTTGGTGTCACCGGCGCCGGTGTGGCGCGGGGCGCGGGAGGAGTATGAGCGTCGGCTGGCGGCACGGAACGCGGCTCCGGCCATTGCCGAGGCGCGGGTGCGGGTGCAGGCGGGCGGCCTTCGGGAACTCGATCCGGCGAGCTATCGTCAGCGAATGTTCGAATTCTCCGTGGCCGGATACTTTCATGATCCGGCCAAGGCCCGGGATCTGACCCCATTTCGAATCACCGGCCGCTCGCAACAGGCGATCTGGGACAGTTTGGGCGAGTTCGATCTCAGACCTCGGCTGGCGTCCCTGGCTGGGCTGCCGGTCGCGGTTGTGCATGGCGACGACGATCCGATTCCGGTCGAAACGGCCGAGGAGCTGGCCGGTCTCCTTCGGGCATCCTGGCACCGGATTCCGGCCTGCGGGCATGTGCCGTATGTTGAGGCGCCGGAACAATTCGTAGCGGCATTGGATCCCTTTCTGCCCAAGGACCGGGCATGAGTGTGCGCACCAACCCATTCGATGCGGTCTTCGGTCCGGTGGCCGAGACCCGGTTTCCTTTGCTCCGAGAGGGTCTTGCTTCGGCGGGTCGGGATCCTCGCGATCGGGACGCCTTTGTCTTGGTTCGCGAGGTGGTGGAATTGCTGCGCGAGCTTCGGCCTCCGGAGGCTGCGGGTGAGGGAGTCGAGCAAATGGTCGGATTCACCCATGCCGGGTATCTGTATTGGTTGGACGGACATCGGACGGTGACGGTGGACCGTGAGACACTCGACGACCTGGTCGCGAACCGCCCGGACCCGGGGACCGAGGTGGTGGGCAGTTCCTACTACGTGCAGTTGGCGCCTCAACGGGTGTGGGGCGAGGCCCAGGCCGGCGCGTCGGTTGAGCCCCTGGATGGCTGGTTCGCGATCCCGACGGCCGGCCGGCTCGACTTGGTCGCGATCTTTGGGCTCCATCCGGCGCGGGATGGGTTTACCGTGGTGACGACCGGTGGGGCCCGGCCGGGACGGTTGTTGCGAGCGGACCGGACGCCGCTCTTTGCCGCGGGGTTTGAGGGCGCCGCCGCCGCCGGTCTTTGGCAGGTTGCCGGCGCCGAGGAGGTGCTCGAACTGGCCTATCGGTGCCATGACCTGCTGCCGCCGGGTGGGGTGCCGGTGGGCGCGGAGGCGGTGCACACCCGATGACCATTGACCGACAGGCCGTGGCTCGGGTTCTGGACCAAATCGCGTCGCACCTCGAGCTCCAGAACGAGAATCCGTTCAAAATCCGAGCGTTCCGGATGGGGGCGCGCACGATCGGCAGCTTGGCAGGGGAACCCGCGGTGTGGCTGGCCGAGGGGACCCTCGACGACGTCCCCGGGGTTGGGGCCGGGATCCAAGCGGTGATCCGCGATTTGGTTCACAGTGGCCGTTCGACGATGCTCGACGAACTGCGCGAGCACGTTGCGCCTGGTCTCGTGGAGATGCTGCGAATCTCGGGGCTCGGGGTGGCGAAGGTGCGGGCGATCCACGAGCACCTTCACCTCGAGTCGATTCCGGAGCTTGAGGCGGCCGCGCAAGACGGCCGACTGGCGGCCTTGCCGGGGTTCGGTCCGAAAACGGCGGACAATGTGCTTCGGGGCATTGCCCGGCTTCGGCAAGCCACTACCTACCGGTTGATGCACCACGCCGCCGAAGAAGCCGCTCGGCTAGAACGGCGGTTGGGGCAAGTCGCCGGGGTCACCGGGGCGATCGTGGCCGGCGATGTCCGTCGGGGCCTGGAACTGGTCCGCGATATGGTCATCGTCCTGGCGGCCGACGACCCGCCCGAACAGGTGCTCAAAGCAATCGCGGAGCTGCCTGGCGTGGACGAGTTCGGCGGGCAGGATGAGCGGCGGGCCACGCTTCGGTTCGCCAGTGGCGAAAGCGCTCAGGTCATCGTGACCCCCGAGGCGAACTTCGGGGCGGTTTTGTTGCAGGCCACCGGCAGTGCCGAGCACCTGAGCCAGCTTGCGGTTCTGGCCGGCTCCAAGGGCTACACCCTTCGGGGGGCTGCGTTGTGGCGGGGGAGTGAGTTTGTCGCCACGCCGGACGAAGCAACCGTGTACCGGACGTTAGGCTTACCCTGGATTCCCCCGGAACTCCGCGAGGGGCTCGGCGAAGTTTCGGGCCCGTTGCCCGCGTTAGTGGAGCGCCGCGACCTCCGCGGGCTGGTGCACTGCCACACCAGCTATTCCGACGGCAGCTTTTCGGTCCGTGATCTTGGGCGGGTGTGCGGCGAGGCCGGGTACCAGTATGTCGGCATCACCGATCATAGCGGAACAGCGGCGTATGTCGGGGGGTTGAGCGAGGCCGATCTGCGGCGCCAGTGGGAAGATATCGACCGGGCCAACGCCGAAGGGATCGGGGCCAGGATTCTGAAGGGCATCGAGGCTGATATCCTCGCCGACGGTCGGCTGGGCTATTCGGACGCGGTCTTGGATGGTTTCGATTTCGTGATCGCCTCGGTCCACAATCGGTTCGAAATGAACCGGGACCAGATGACGGAACGGATCTTGGCGGTCATGGATCACCCGGCCGTCACCATCCTGGGTCATTTGACCGGCCGATTGCTGCTGTCGCGGGAGCCGTACCAGTTGGACCACTCCCGGATTTTCGCCAAGGCCGCGGCCCATGGGGTGGCCATCGAGATCAACGCGGACCCCCAGCGTCTCGACCTTGATTGGCGTTTGGTCCACGAGGCGAAGCGGGCCGGGGTCGTGATTTCGGTGGGGGCGGATGCCCATTCCGCGGCCGGCCTCGACAACGTCCAGTTTGGGATCACGATGGCCCGCAAGGGGTGGCTGACGGCGGCCGACGTCTTGAACGCCCGGCCGATCGAAGGTTTTCTTCAGTTCGCGGCCGCGCGGCGGAGGCACTAGATGGCGGAATCGGCTGCTGATCGAACAAAACGGGCCCGGAAGATTCTTGGCAAGCTCAAGGGGGAGTATCCGGATGCCCATTGCGCCCTTGATCACCGGACGCCGTTCGAGTTGCTGGCGGCCACGATCCTGTCGGCCCAGTGTACCGATGTTAGGGTCAACCTGGTGACCCCTGCCTTATTCGCCAAGTATCCGACGGCCCGCGACTTGGCCGCGGCGGAGCCTGCCGACGTGGAGGACTTGGTTCGCTCGACGGGGTTTTTCCGAAACAAGACCAAGAGCTTGATTGGGATGGCCACGGCCCTCGCCGAGCGGCACGGTGGCGAGGTGCCGAGGGACATGGAGGCCCTCCGGGTCCTGCCGGGCGTGGGCCGAAAGACCGCCAACGTGGTCCTCGGGAATGCGTTCGGGATCAACGATGGAGTGGTGGTTGATACCCATGTGGGCCGGTTGTCGGGGCTCCTCAGGCTGACCAAACACACCGATCCCGAAAAGATCGAGCGCGATTTGATGGCGCTGATTCCTCAGGACGATTGGACCTTGGTTTCGCATTTGCTGATTACCCACGGCCGGGAAGTGTGTATTGCGAGGCGGCCGCAGTGCGCCCGTTGTGTGGTCGCGAAGTTCTGCCCTTCAGCTACCCCCGCCTAACAGACGCTCGACGAGGCTGGGCCCTTTGCCCTGGCCGGTCGGGAACTTTTCCTTCACGTCGACTGACCCCATGAAGGCGGTCCCGGTTACCCGGATGAGGAGACCATTCGGTCCCGCGCCGCGGGCGCTCCGGGTGGAATGGCTGGAACTCGAGAGGGTTTCCTCGACTTCGTTCTCGACTTGGGTCCCAGCCGGCACGATCAGGGTGAAGGATCCGAGCTTCACATCGACTTCGATGTCCATGACATCGGCTCCGAACACCGCGTCGCGAAGGTCGATCGTCATTTCGCCGAACAGGACCTTCGCCCCCAGTTGCAACGGGACGGTCCATGAGCCGGCCCGAGTTGTCGAGCCGAAAACACTGGTGAGCCGGAGGTACTCGGCCGGTGACACCGGGGCGACCCCGGTGTGGTCGGCAACTGGGGGTCGAAGGACCATCGAGGTGGTCGCCGGCGGGGTGAAGTCGTCGAGGTCGGCGAGAATGGCGGCCAGGGTGGCCTGGTTTGGTGCCCGGCGGACCTGGTCTAACCGGGACTCAAAGGCCTCGACGGACAGGTGGTCGTCCGCGTGGGCGCGGCAGAGGACCCGGATGGCTTCTCGCCGGGACGAATCAAGATCGGGCATGAGGACCGAAAGATACTCGGACATGGAGCCCCTCGCGATTGGGGATTGATCGGACGAGGGTACGGGGTTCCGAGTTTCACCGGGGCGGCTTCGGGCTTACTTTTCCCTCCAACATTACCTCCAGGAATGATTCGTGAAGATCGCTACGATCGAGACCGACCGCGGCACCATGGTTGCGGAGCTCTACGACACCGAAACGCCCAAGACCGTCGCCAACTTCGAGAAGCTGGCCAATGAGGGCTTTTATGATGGGACCCGGTTTCACCGGGTGATCCCCGATTTCGTCATTCAGGGCGGCGATCCGCTGTCAAAGGACCCGAACAATCCGCGGGTCGGGACCGGCGGGCCGGGCTATCATATCAAATGCGAGTGCCATTTGAATACTCACAAGCATGCCACCGGGAGCCTTTCGATGGCTCACGCGGGCAAGGATACCGGCGGCAGCCAGTTCTTCGTGTGTCACTCCCCGCAGGCGCACTTGGACGGCAAGCACACGGTGTTCGGCCAAGTCACGACCGGCGTCGATGTGATCAACAAGATCAAGGCGAATGACGTGATCACATCGATTCGGGTGGCCTGAAGCACGTGCAGGTCGACTTCGCGGTGTTGGCGGACTACGCCCTGATCGACCAGCAGGGCAAGCTCTCGGTGCTCGGGATCTTTCAACACGTCTGGGTGGCCGGGTTTCCGGCCACTCATCCGAGGACCCATCTCGTCTTGCGGGTGAAAGGCCGGCGAACTGAAATCGGCCAGCATCTCATGCGAATCCGGTTCGTCGATGAACAGGGTCGTGAACTGATGGGCGGCGACGGTACCGTGCAATTCGGAGAGCCTCCAGCCGGGATAACCGAAGTCGAAGCCGGCGCCGTTCTGGTCTTCGATGTTCCCCTCCCGCAGGCCGGTGCCTACCACTTCGAGATCACGCTGGGCGACAATGTGGTGCGAGTCCCTCTTTCAGCTGCGCTGATGCCGCCGCCGCCGAGCGGCCAACTGCATTGAGTTCCATGCTCGATCGTTCCGCCGCCCTGGCTTTGGTCCACGAGTACACCGCCTCGGATGCCCTTCGGAAACACATGTACGCCGTCGAGATCGCGATGGGTGCGATGGCCGGCAAATTCGGCCAGGATCCCGAGTACTGGGGCATCGTTGGTCTGGTGCACGATTTCGACTATGAACGGTTTCCGAACGCCGCCCATTCAGCCACTGAAGAACACCCGGCCGAAGGGGTCAGGATCCTCGCGGCCCGCGGTCTCCCGGAGGACGGCCAACTGGCCATCCTTGGCCACGCCAGGTATTCGGGGGTTGCCCGCGTCACGCCCTTGGCTCGGTCGCTCTTCGCGGTCGATGAGCTGTCTGGTTTCCTGGTGGCGTGTGCCTTGGTCCGCCCGTCCCGGTCGCTGGCCGATCTGGAGGTGTCGAGCGTGAAAAAGAAACTCAAGGACAAGGGTTTTGCCCGTGGGGTCAGCCGGGAGGACGTCTACGGTAGCGTCGAGGAACTCGGGGTTCCGCTCGACGAGCATATTGCTTTTGTCCTGGCCGCCCTCCGTCCGCACGAGAAACTGCTCGGCCTGGGCCTGCCATGACGTCGGGCGGCCGCCCGGCCCACATGGCGGCCGACGCGGTTGAACGGGCGTTCGACCGCGCTACCGGGAGTCGCCCGATTCCGGGCAATGCGGTTTCCCTCCTCTTCGATGGGCCGGCGGCGTTCGAGGCGATGCTTGGGATCATCGCCGGCGCCGAACGCTGGATTCATTTCGATAACTACATTTTTCGATCCGACCGAACCGGGATGCGCTTCGCTGAGGCGTTGGCCGAACGGGCCCGTGCCGGGGTCACGGTCCGGGTCACGGTTGATTGGTTGGGGTCGTTCGGTACCAAGCGACGGTTGTGGCGACTGTTGGAATCGGCCGGCGTCTCGGTCCATTTCTTTCACCGACCGGGGCTCCTCGACCTCCCGTCGCTGTTGAGCCGGAATCATCGTAAGCTGGTGGTGGCGGACGGGCGCCGGGCGGTGATCGGCGGCATCTGCATCGGGGACGAGTGGTCCGGCGATCCAGCTCGGGGCCGGTTGCCGTGGCGCGACACGGCGGCCGCCATCGACGGGCCGGCTGCCGCCGCCCTCGACCGGGCCTTTGCGCGGACCTGGGCCATTGGGGTCGGCCGCCCCCTCCCGGACGACGAGTTCGCGAGTGAGGTCGACGAGGCGGGTTCGGCGTCCGTGCGGGTGCTGGCCGGAGAGCCGGCAACGGAACGGGCCTACCGGGTCTCGGAGCTGTTGCTGGCGACCGCGGCCGACCGGGTCTGGGTCACTGATGCCTACTTGGTCGCGCCCCGGCGGCTCTACCGGTATTTGGTCGACGCCGCTCGGGAAGGCGTCGACGTCCGGTTGTTGGTTCCTGGTACCAGCGACCTTCCGGCGGTCAGGAACTTGACCCGCTTCGGCTACCGGGAGCTGATTCAGGCCGGGGTTCGGATCTATGAGTGGGGCGGGCCGATGCTCCACGCCAAGACGGTGGTGGCGGATGGGCGTTGGGTCCGGATCGGCTCCAGCAACCTCAACCATTCGAGCTTGGTCAGCAACTACGAACTCGATGTGCTGGTGGACTCTCCCAAGCTGGCGGAACAGATGGAGCAGCAGTTTCGGCGCGACATCGATCAAAGCGCCGAAGTCACCACCCGGCCTAACCGGGCTCCGGGGCGCCTCCGAGCGGTGTTGCCGCCGGCCCTGACCATCCCGCCGACTGGGTCTCACCGGGTGGCCCACGCTCCTGGAGTGCGGGAACGCCGGGGTCGATCGGTGCTGGCGGTGCGCACCCTCGTCGCGGGGGCTCGCTTGGCGCTGTATGGACCGTTGTCGCTCGCTCTGGCGGTCGGGGGGATTTTGTTCTTCGTATTCCCCAAACCGATGGCCATAAGCTTCGGCTCTGTAAGCATTTGGCTCGCAATCGTGGCGGGTGCCGAGGCGGTGAGGCGCCGTCGCGACCGAGCCGACCTTGCTGGATGACCCCCCCTCAACGGATTGCCCCGGACCCGCGTAATACCGACGTGAACGAATCAGGACTGGCAGAAGCCGCTCGAACGGGCGACGCGGATGCGTACGGTCGCCTGGTCGTGACCTACGGCCTGATGGCACGTCGGGTGGCCTATTCGTTCCTGGGCAATTGGGACGAAGCGGAAGACGTCGTGCAGGACGCTTCGTTGGCGGGTTGGCAGGCCATTGAGCGGTTTGATCCGGCCCGGGCGTTCCGTCCCTGGTTCCTCCGGATTGTTGCCAACGCGGCGCTCGACCAACTCCGCCGCCGCCGGGTTCGCGATGCCGAGCCGCTCCACGAGTCGTTGCCGAGTCGGGGTGTGCTCCCGGATGCGGCGGCTGACCGAGTGGTCCTGCGGGAGCGGATCGACGCGGCGATGAACGATCTACCGGAGCGGCAGCGAGTTGCCGTCATGATGTTCGACGGCGAGGGATATAGTCACGCGGAGGTGGCGAGCGTGTTACAGGTGCCCGAGGGCACGGTGCGCTCGTATGTGTTTCACGCGCGGCGAGCGCTGAGAAAAGCGCTCGCCGCCTTGGTGGAGGAGCCGGCATGATGGAAGAGATGCCTTTTGGAAATGATCCCGATCGCGAATTGGGGTCGCTGATTCGCGAGGCCTATGCCGATCCAGATCCCGAGCAGTTTCTGGCCCGGCTGCGGGGATCGCTCGAGGGGCTGCCGCCGCGGGTCTCGCAATGGGATGTATTGGCAACGTGGGCTCGGCCCGGCGTGGTCGCGGCTGCGGCTGCCGCCGCGTTTCTGCTCGGTGTTGCGCTCTGGCAAACCTGGTGGCAGCGGGTTGCCGACCCCGTTCTCTCGGTGCCCTCAGTATCGGTGGCGATGCTTGACGCCACCCAGGCTCGCCAGGGAAGCGACCCTATTCTCTATGCGGTGTTGGAGGGACAATGATGAAATCCCGTTCGGCGGCGCTCCGGTTGCTGGCACTGGCCTTTGCCCTTGGGGGTCTGGTTGGCGGCGCGGCAACGATGATGGCGGACCGGGGCAATCACACCCAGCGGGACCACCGTCAACAGGGGTGGCAGAGTTATGTCTCCCGGCTCGACGCCGAGCTCATTCTGACGACCGAGCAAGAGACCGCGATCGGTACGGTCTTGCGCCTTCATGAGCCGGTCATGGACTCGATGTTCCGGGCGATTCGGGCCGAACATCCGGAAGTGGATCGGCAGCGGGCAGCCGTCCGTCAGGAAATCCGGGCGACGCTAACGCAGGATCAAGTGATCAAATACGATGCGATGATAGCCCGGCGTGATAGTGCGCACCGGGCTCGGGAAGCGACGAATGAGAACAAGTAGTGGTTGGATCGGAGCTATAGCATTGGCGTTGTGGGCCGGGTCACTGGTGGCCCAGGCCAAACCGGCGGTTACTCTTGCTGAAGCGGTCGAGCGATCGGTCCGGGTCCAACCCCGGGTGGTCCAGGCCGAGGGGGCAATCAAGACCGCCGACGCGCGGCTTCGATCTTCCAAGGGTGCCTATCTACCGAACTTCAACGTGTCGAGCTCGGCGGCGGAGTTCTATTCCGAAGGTCAACGGATCGATCAAAGCACCGGTCAGTTGGTCGACAACAACTCGAGCACGACGAGCTTGAACGGAAGCGTCAACAGTTCGATCGAGTTGTTCGACGGTTTCCGGCGGAGTGCGGAATCGCGGTCAGCCCGGGCCAATCGGGAATCCGCGGTCGAGAGTCTCGAGGATGTTCGGTTTCAACAGGGCCTCCAGACCACCAACCAGTTCTTTGATGTCCTCGCCGCGACCCAACTGGTTCGGGTTCGCGAAGCGAGCGTCCGGCGGGCGGACGAGCAGCTCAAGGTCTCGATTGCCCGGCTCCGGGCCGGAGCCGCGATTCGCTCCGATTCACTCCGGTCCCTGGTGACGTTAGGCAATGCTCGGATCCAGCTGATCAACGCCGGCACTCAGCTGGCCACGGCGGAGGCCAACCTGGGGCGCCTGATCGGCCTCGATGGCCCGGCCGCCGCGGTCGATGATTCCGGGTTCTATCGGGTTACCGATCTTCTCGATACCACGGCTCTTCGGGCCGAGGCACTGGCTCGGGCCCCGCAAGTGCGGACCGCAGAAGCGGCGGCCCGGGCGGCCCGGGCATCGATCGGAGTGGCTCGTTCCGGCTACTGGCCGACCGTGACCTTGGCCGGATCGAGTTCGATCAACGGGAGCGAGCAGAGCGACTTCACCTTCCGGCAGCAGCGCCAGGCGAGCCTCACGGTCAACTGGGCGGTGTTCAACCGGTTCACCAGGGAACAGAACATCGCCAACCAGACCTCGAATGCTGAGACCTCCGAGGCGTCCGCCAACGAAGTCCGCCGCCAGGTATTGGCCAGTCTCACGACCAGGCTTGCTGAACTCGAGGCGTCGCAGGTCAGGATCGGCATTACCCAAACCAGCCTTGCGGCCGCCAGCGAGGACATCCGAGTTCAGCAGGAGCGCTACCGGCTCGGCGTCGCCACGATCGTTGATGTACTCACGTCTCAGGAATCTCTCACCCAGGCTGAGGTTGACGCGGTGACCGCCCGGTTCGACTACCTCCGGGCTAAAGCGCAGATCCAGGCTCTGATTGGACGGCAACTATGACGACCGCGGATATTGGTGTAACCGCCGAGCGAATGGCCGCACTTCCGATCGACGTTCCCCGCGACGCCGTGATCGTGGTCCGGAACCTCGAGCGCGAGTACGTGATGGGGAGCGAAACGGTGCGGGCCCTCCGGGGGGTCGACGTCACGATCCGACGCAACGAATTCGTGGCCATCATGGGGCCGTCGGGCTCGGGGAAGTCGACGTTGATGAACCTGATTGGTTGTCTCGATACCCCGAC
>JANNQX010000053.1:0-18293 GCA_031400975.1 Gemmatimonadota bacterium | reverse complement strand
GACGGGCAATTTCGGTCTTCCCCACCCCGGTCGGGCCGATCAAGATGATGTTGGACGGGGTGATTTCATCGCGGATCCCGTCAGGCGCCTGGCTCCGCCGCCACCGGTTCCGGACCGCGATGGCAATGGCCCGTTTGGCGGCCTCCTGGCCCACGATGTACCGATCGAGCTCCGCCACGATCTGGCGGGGCGGCATTTCCTCGAGCCAGGGCAAGGGCGGCGGAGCCTCTCCCTCAGCGGGCGCTGGTACCGGCTTGGTGGCCATCAGGTCGTGAGCTCGAGAATGGTCAGGTGCTTATTGGTAAAAATACAGATGTCGGCGGCGATTTCGAGCGACCGCTGGACGATGGCGCGCGGATCCAAGGTCGGGTCGGGGATCAGCGCCCGGGCCGCCGCCAGGGCAAAGTTCCCACCGGAGCCGACCGCTAAAACGCCGTCATCGGGCTCGAACAACTCGCCCGATCCGCTGATCAAGTAGCTCCGTTCCAGGTCCGCCACGACCAACATGGCTTCGAGCCGACGGAGAACCCGGTCGCTCCGCCAATCCTTGGCCAGCTCGACCGACGCCCGGCCCAGGTTGCCCGGATAGCGGTCGAGTTTTTCCTCGAACTTCTCGAGCAGGGTAACCGCATCGGCCACCGAGCCGGCAAAGCCGGCCAGGACCCGCCCGCCTTTGAGGGAGCGAATCTTGTTGGCGGTGGATTTCATCACCGCCTCGCCCAGGGTGACTTGCCCGTCGCCGCCTAACGCAACCTTGCCGTCTTTTCGGACACAGAGAATCGTGGTTCCGTGAAACGCCATACCGGCTCCTAGCCCGCCCGAGGGTGGGCTTGTTTGTAAACGTCCTTGAGCCGCTGGACGCTGGTGTGAGTATAAATCTGGGTGGTCGAGAGCGACGCGTGACCGAGAAATTCTTGAACCGCCCGGAGATCGGCGCCGGCGTCCATCAGGTGGGTGGCGAAGGTATGACGGAGCGAATGGACTCGCTGCCCCTCGATCCCGGCCCCTCGATACAACCCATGAATCCGCCTTTGGACGCTCCGGGGCGACAACCGCCGGCCCTTGGGCGACACGAACAGCGGCCGCTTCTCCCCCGCCTTGGCCCGGACCACGACCTCCCGGGCGTCGAGGTAGGTCCGGAGGGCCTGTTCCGCCTTTCGTCCCACTGGAACGATCCGCTCTTTCCGCCCTTTGCCCCGGACCCGAATCTGGTTCGACAGCAAGTCGAGGTCGGCCAGGTCGGCCCCGGCCAGCTCAGAGAGTCGAAGCCCACTGGAATAGAATAACTCGATCATGGCGGAGTCGCGCACCGGGATGAACTTGCCGGAGGTCGCGGCCTTGGCCACGCTGGCAAACAGGACCTCGGTCTCTTGGTGCCGAAGGTGGGTCGGGAGCCGTTTTTCGATCTTGGGGACCCGGGCGGCCCGGGCCACCCCGTTGGTGATCCCGTGGTTGGTTTGCAAGAACCGGTAGAAGGACCGGAGCGCGGACAGCGCCCTCGCCGCGGACCGGCGGGTCAGCTTTTTCCGTTCGAAGTCGCCCAGATAGCCGCGCAGGCCAAGCCGGTCGAGGGAAGCCCAGGTCCAGCCGCCGCCATAGTATTGGTCGGCAAAGGCAATGAAGCCGGTCAGGTCGCGCCGGTAGGCCTTGACCGTGTGGGGCGACTGGTCCCGCTCTTTGGTCAGGTGCTCCAGATACTCATCGAGGAGCGCGGCGGCGGCCCCCATCATTTCCTGCCGATCGCCCGCTGTTGCATCGGGATGCTGACCCCCTAGAGATTCGCGCTGGCTCCCTGCGAGGTGTCAATCTAAGCGAAACGGTTCCGCCCCGAGCGGGCCGCCGAGCCTCGGAGAGGGCGCTGCTGGGGGTCTACGGAAGGTCGATCGAGGCCCGCCAGGCCGCGAAGTCGCGTTCGGCCCGCAGAACGAGCATGGCCCGGCGTTCGTGTTTGGGGGTCCCTTCCGGCATCGGCTCGACCAGCCCAAAGTTCGCGTTCATCGGCTGGAAGTGCTTCGGGTCGGCCTCGGCCAGGTAGCGATACAACGCGCCGAGCATGGTTGTCGGCGGGGGGATCACCGGCGGGCGGCCGGTCAGGGCGCGGTGGAGATTGATCCCCGCCAGGATGCCGGTGCCTAACGATTCGGTGTAGCCTTCGACTCCGGTCAACTGGCCGGCGAAGAAGGTGGTGCCCCGGGTCAGCCCGGGCCCCAGGGCGGCGGGGCTGTTGATATAGGAGTTCCGATGGATGCTGCCGAACCGAAAGAATTCGGCGCCGGCAAGGCCGGGAATCATCCGGAACACCCGTTGTTGTTCGGGAATCCGGAGCCGGGTCTGAAAGCCGACCAGGTTCCACATCTGGGCCGCTTTGTCTTCACGACGGAGCTGGACGACGGCGTGGGGAATCCGACCGGTCCGCGGATCGCGGAGCCCAACTGGCTTCATCGGGCCGAACCGGAGGGTCTCCGCTCCACGGCGGGCCATTTCTTCCACCGGCAAGCAGCCTTCGAAGTAGGGCACTTTGTCGAACTCGCGGGCCGTGAACTGGTCGGCTTCGCCTAACGCAGCCAAGAAGGACTCATACTCCGGCTTGGTCATCGGGGCGTTCAGGTAGTCGTCGCCGTCGCCCTTCCCGTAACGCGACATGGCATAGAGGATCGATTGATCGAGGCTCTCGGCCGAGACGATCGGAGCGATCGCATCGTAGAACGCGAGCGACTCCTGGCCGAGCTCGGCGGCAATGGCGATGGCCAGCCGTTCCGACGTCAGCGGACCGGTGGCAACGATGCCCGGGCGCGGGATTTCCGTCGCTTCCTCGGCCACCACCCGGATATTGGGATGGCTCCGGATCTGGATGTCGACGGATCCGGAAAAGACCTCTCGGTCAACCACCAGGGCGCTGCCGCCCGGCACCCGGGCTTGATCGGCCGCAGTGAGCAGCAAACTGCCGAGTGCGCGAAGCTCCGCCTTCAGCAATCCGTGGGCGTTGGCCGTCTCGACTGACTTGAACGAATTGCTACACACCAGTTCAGCCAGTCGGCCCGACTGATGGGCCGCCGTCCGGACCGAAGGCCGCATCTCATGGAGGGTGACCTCCACTCCTCGTTCGGCGAGCGCCCAGGCCGCCTCCGAGCCAGCCAGCCCGCCCCCGATGACGGTGGCTCGGAGCTCGGCGTTCGGGGTGGGATTGGGGCTTTGGCGCATCGGGTAAAGGTAACGAAGGCCTGGCCTCCCCCGGCGTCGCTCACCCGTTCGACGGGAGTTTCCCCGGTGAGTTGTGGTGAGCCAAATACCGGGCGGTTTCGTAGAACGCCTCGCACGCGGTTGCCATTTCGCGGGCCACCACCGGGTAATCGGCCGCACAGTCGACTGCGGGCGACTCGGCGTCGAGCCGGTAGAGTGCCGTCCGCGACCCATCCAGGGACCGGGTGAAATAGAAGTCGGCATTCAGAAGACCGACCGACCGGTCTTTCCCTTGCTCGTCACTGGTAAACACCGAGCGGGGGCCGTCGAAACGCGGGTCGAGCAGATCCCGCCCCAGGGTCGAGTTGAGATAAGGCGTTGAGGTGACCCCGGCGATGGTCGGGAGCAGATCAATTTCGCTGGCCAGCCCATCATCGATGGAACCCACGCCGATCGACGGCGTGTAGATCAACAGGGGTACGTGAAAACGCGTCAACAAGAGGTCCTGCTCGAATCTCGGGATGTGCAACCCGCTGCCGGCCACCCCGTGGTCACCGTGGAACACGAACACCGTGTTGCGAAAATAGGCCTCCTTGGATGCCTGCTCGATGAACCGGCCAAGACTGTGATCCATGAACCGGAGCGATTCGAACTCCTTGGCCGACCGGAAGCCGTGGCTGTGCAGCTCCGAGTCCGGCACCTGGCGCGGCTCGAAGCCTCGGCTATCGGCCGGAATCGTGTACGGCCGATGGTTGCCCGACGTTTGGATCATCGCAAAGAAGGGCGTTTGTCGCGAGCGGAACACTTCGTTCGCCTCTTCGAACAGACTCAAGTCGGAGATCCCCCACACGTCGACCCGGGGCGATCGAAAGCTGCCCTCTTCGTAGATCCGGAGGCCGTCGATGTTCTGCAACAAGAGGCCGCGAATGTTGGCCCAATTGAGGCTTCCGCCGAGGAAATAGAACTTCTCGTGCCCGGCAAAATCATTGATGATGGTGCGCTGCGAGACAATCAACGGGTTGCGGCTGGAGGTCGCGTGGGGGTCCACGTCGGGGAGGCCCGTCATCGCGCTGAAAATCGATCGGGCGGTCCCGACAATCGGGGTATAGAAGTTCCGAAACAGGGTTCCCTGGCGACACAGCGCGTCGAAGTGGGGTGTCGGGTTGAGCGGATTGCCGAACACCCCGGTCTTGAATGCGGCAAACGATTCGAGTGACACCATCACCACGTTGGGCTGGTCTCGCATCGGACCCGACGGGGTCAGTCGCCGGGTGAAGTTGAGCCGGTCGGCATTGGGGTCGTCGGGCCGAAGGTAGCCGGCCATCATCGGGTAGGCCCGCCGAGTGGCGTCGAGATCGTAGGGCGGCTGCTTCTTGCTCAGCGTCGAGACGAAATACAGCACCGGATTCGAGGCCAGCGCCGAGACCGCGGGTCGGGTCTGGAAGAACGCGTTCGACCACCGCAGCGGGTAGTGGGTCAGGCTCCCGTAGAGGCCCACCGCCGTCAGGCCAAGGGTGACGGCGTAGATGATCCCGGCGCGAATCCCGGTCGCCCCACCACTCGCGCTCGCGAGCCACTCGACTTCCGCGGCCGCGGCCCAACCAACCCACGCCCCAAAAATCACCAGGCCGGCGAGGCCCCAACCAACGGGGTACGTCTCCCAAACCATCCGGAACGAGGTGCCCAGGTTCCGGAGGTAGCCGAGCGCCGTCCGGTTGAGCCGGGTCTCGAGGTAGCCGTAGTGCCCAAAATCAACCAGATACACGCACAGGACGGCGACCTGAATGGCGACGCAATAGCCGACGAGCACGGCCCGGCTGACCGGGCTCAGGAACGGGTTGATGCCCGGCAGTACGCACAACAGGAAGGCCGGAAGGTTCATCACGAGCGCGAGGCGGACATCGAACCGGAACCCGGTGAGGAAGGCTCGTCGCAGCACAGCGCCGGGCACCGGGGACGGCGGGCGAAACAGCCGCCAAAAAACCAGTCGCATCACCCCGAACGCGATCAGATTCGCGACCACCCACGAGATCAGCAGGAACACGGGGGCCGGAAGCCGAAACGTCGTCATATCGTGGCATCTCAATCCTGGCAGGCGAACGTCGACGAAAGAGGCTTCGGAGAAGATGTCGCCAGAGTCGCTCTTCAGCAAACCGGCGGGAGGGGCGAGCCGGCCCGCGGCTTCGTGATAGATTCGGAGCCAGGGACCCTTGGATCAAGCCGACGACCAGCGGCCCTGCGTGCTCGGACGCAAGCGGTTCGGTCGAATCGCGATTGCGAACTCCGATGCCGACGGCCACGCCTACACCAACACGGCGATCGACCAGGCGCATCGGGCGGTCGGAGAGCTGCTTTAGGATCAGCCGGGCATGCGACGTGCAGTCGGACAGGTGATCTCAACGGAGCAGGGCCATGAACGCCTTCGTCCTGGCGACATTTGCATCGGTGACCGTGGCGGGCCTGGCGGCGTGCGGCGGCGTCAGTCTCGTGGGCCCGGCCGCCGAAGACTGCCCGACGACCCCGTATTTCACGGTTAGCCCGGCGGCCTTTCCGGATATCGGAAACATCGTCGTCGTCGGGGGATTGGGTGCGCCCGGTCATACCCTGCCCACCGCTCATGCCGGATTCTACCTGGCGACCGAAGGCGCCGCCGTTCGGGCACCCGGCCCAATCCAGATCATCGGGCTCCGCCGGACCACCTATGTGGCGTCGCCCAACCGACAGGGCAAGAACGACTTCACCGCCGAGTTTCAGGTCTGCAAACAGGTCTCGGGATGGTTCGGACATTTGACCACGTTGTCCGAGTTCATCCCCGTGGCGAACGGCTGGACCGATTGCTCCCGGTACAGCACGGCGATCGAAACGGTTGAGACTTGCCGGGCCAAGCTCGAAAACGTCAGTTTGGCGGCGGGCCAGGCGTTGGGGACCAGCGGACTGTCGAAGGCGTTGGGGCTGATGGGGCTCGACTTCGGGCTGCTGGATTCCCGGGTCAATAACGGGTACGTGGCCGACTGGCGCCACCCGGATCCCTCCCGACACGCTATCTGCGCCTGGGACAAGTTTGAATCGTCGGTGCGGGCGCAGCTGTTCGCCAAGCTGTCGGACCCGAGTCGCCCGAGCACCGTGGCCGCGGGTGAACCGCGGTGCGGCACCATGAAGGTGGATGTGGCCGGCACGCTCAAAGGCGTCTGGGCGTTGCCCTCAGAAACATCGCCGCTCGCGGGCAACGAAACGGCGTACATCACCCTCGCGAACTACCCGTACCGTCCCGAGGACCAGTTGGCGCTCAGCCTCGGACCGGTTTCCCTCGGCGCCACCGTCGCGGTCGTGGCGCGGGGGCCCGGAACCGGCCGAGTGAATCGTCCATTCGAGCAGGTGACCAGCGACGGACAGATTTACTGCTACGGACCGGAGACGCAGAGGCCGCAGGTGAGTTGGCTGATTACCATGACGGGTCCCAGTGCACTCAGTATCAGGAAAGTGGAGAATTCGTCGTCGAACATCTGTGCCGACCCGCCCAGTACTTGGTCGATGGTGGGTGCGGTGGGCATGGTACGGTAGCTCGGCGCTCGGGAAGGTCCTCCTTGGAACTTCGCCACTCGGCGGCCATCTTTCTTCCCACCCATGGAATCCCAGCTGGACCGTCTCAACACCGCCTTCGAAGGCCGCTATCGGGTCGAGTGGATCCTCGGGGCGGGCGGGATGGCCACGGTGTACGCCGCCCGGGACGCCAAGCACGACCGGATGGTCGCGCTCAAGATCCTCCACCCCGCGATCGCCGAGGCGGTCGGGGACCGATTCCTGAGAGAAATCCGGGTCACGGCCCGATTCTCCCACCCAGGGATCCTGGGGCTGATCGATTCGGGATCGATCGAGACCGATGGCCGGACGGTGCCCTACTATGTCATGCCGCTGGTGGACGGCGAATCGCTCCGCGACCGCCTCACCCGCGAGCCCCGGCTCCCGGCCGGGACCGCCGTCGCCATCGCCCGTCAGATCGCCATGGCCCTGGCCTACGCCCACGAGCGGGGAGTCGTCCACCGGGACATCAAGCCCGAGAACGTCCTGATGATCGGCGACCAGGCCATGGTGGCCGATTTCGGGATCGCCAAAGGGGCCGCGGGCGCCACCGGCATAACGCTCACCGCAGCGGGCGGTCTGATCGGAACTCCTGCGTACATGAGTCCCGAGCAGGCCGCCGGGGAAGAGGAGATCGGTCCCCGCTCCGACCTCTTCTCGCTCGGTGTGGTGCTGTACGAGATGCTGGCCGGCGAACTCCCGTTCGGCGGCGCCACGGTGCAGAGCCAGATCGCCCGCCGCCTTCACGAGACCCCGGTGGCCGTTCGGGTCCTCCGCCCCGAGATCCCGGTGGCGCTCGACCGGGTGGTGACCTGGGCGCTGGCCCGAAGCCCGGTGGATCGCTTTCCGACCGCCACGGCCATGGCCACTGCACTCGATGCATCGCTGGCTGGCCCGGTCGCGCCCACCGGCCCGGGCAAGCGGACGCTGGTGGCGATCGCGGGCCTGGTGGGGATCGTCGTCGCCCTGACCTGGTGGGCTCTGGGGACTTCCGGACGGAACCAGGCCGGCCGAGCCCTGCCCCGGTCGATCGCGGTCCTCCCCTTCGCCAACGTCGGCGGAGACCCGCAGAACGAGTTCTACGCCGACGGGATTGCCGACGAGATCGCCGGATCGCTGGCGCACCTGGAAGGACTTCGGGTCGCGGCCCGGAGTTCTGCCTTCCAGTTCAAGGGCCGGAATGTGGCGGCGCCCCAGATCGGCGCCGACCTTGGGGTGGACGCCGTCGTCGAAGGCTCGGTCCGGCGCCAGGGCGACCGGGTCACCATCACCGCCCAGCTCGTCGGTGCCGCCGATGGCTTGACGCTCTGGAACGAGAGCTACGAGCGATCCGCCGACCAGGCGTTCTCGGTTCAGGGCGAGGTCACAACGGCCATCGGCCAAACCTTAGGCCTCGGTGGTGCGGGGCGGGCCCAGGGTCCCGGGACCACGAACCGGCGGGCCTACGAAGCCTTCCTCAAAGGCCGGTGGCATTGGAGCAAACGAGACCAGGCCGGCTTTCAGCAGGCTACCCGCTACTTCCAGGAAGCGATCGAGGCCGATTCGAATTTCGCCAAGGGGTGGGCCGGGTTGGGCGACGCCTACAGTCTCTCGGCGGGTTTCGGCTATCTGCCGGTGGCCCCCACGTTCGCGAAGGCCCGCACCGCGATTAGCCGGGCCCTCGCCCTCGACAGCACCCTGGCCGATGCCCACTCCGCGCTGGGCTTCATCAACCTGTTCTATGATTGGGATTGGCCGGCCGCCGGCACCCAGCTCGGGCGGGCGCTGCGACTGGATCCGACCTACGGCGAGGCGAGGCTGTTCTATGGCTGGTGGCTGATGGCCACGGGCCGCCCGGCCGAAGCGGTCGATTCGCTGGCGGCGGCGGTGCGGGGAGAGCCGGTCTCTCTGATCCTCAACGCCCGGCTCGGCACGATGCTGATGCTGGCGGGCCGCTATGCGGAAGCGGAACGACAGGTCGCCCACACCGATGAACTGGCCGCCGGCCGATACGCACCGCCCCGAGTCGATCGGGCCCGGATCCTGGCCGCCCGGGGCCAGTTCGATTCGGCGCTTGCCGTCATCAAAGGTGTCAAGGAGCTGGTCGGCCCTTATGGCAGTGGCATCACCGGGTATGCGCTGGCCCGGGCGGGCCGCCGCGCCGAGGCCCTCGCCGAGATCAGCCGTCTCTCGGCCGGTGGCCTGACCCCAACCACCTCGGCACTCAGCGTCGCCCAGGCCTACGGGGCGTTAGGCGACCTCGACCAGGCTTTCCGGTGGCTGGACCGGGCGTATGAAGCCCGGGACTGGGCGCTCTTCTTCTGCCGGAACGATCCCCTGCTCGCACCCCTTCGCGGCGATCGCCGGTGGGCGGTGTTCGTTGCCCGGATGCACTTCCCCTGACAGCATCGAGCCGCACAACATGGTCGCCCACCGCACCGCCCGGGCCACCCCCTTGGTGATCCCGTGATTTGAGCGGCAATGGCGACGGCCAGCTGCTCCGACGTGAGCGGCCCAGTGGCGACGATGCCGGGCCGGGGCAACTCGGGATCGTCGATCGTTTGGGAAAAGACCTCCCGGTCCACCACCAGCGCGCTCCCCCCCCAGCACCCGGGCCTGGTCAGCCGCCGCAAGGAGGATGCTCCCGAGCCAGCGAAGCTCCGCCTTCAGCAACCCACAGGCGTTCGCCGTCTCCAGCGACTTGAACGAGTTACTGCAGACCAACTCCGCCAACCGCCCCGTCTGATGTGCCGCCGTCGCCACCGCAGGCCGCATCTCGAACAGCGTCACCTCCACCCCCCGCTCCGCGAGCGCCCACACCGCCTCCGCCCCCGCCAACCCGCCCCCCACCACCGTGGCCGAATGCCGAGTGCCGAGTGCCGAGTGCCGAGTGCCGAGTGCCGAGTGCCGAGTGCCGAAATCGTAGTGCGTCCGGGGGGCCGGGCCCACACGGGGCCCGTTAGAGCAATAGGGGCCGCAGGCCTTGGACCTTGAAATGCCGATCCGTGGTCAAGACGTCCTCGATCCGGCGTTCCTGGATGATCACGAGACTGGTACAGTCCGTAAAGGAGTGACCCTGGTCATCGAGTTTCTTGAACAGGCTCTGGGCCTTGGCGAACCGCTCCGACCCGACCCATTCCCACTCGACGCTCGTCGCCTCCGACAAATAGGCGAACAAATTCAGGGCGGCATGGGACCCGATCCTGGCCTTCAGCAAGGTGGCGCTCTCGTCGACCACATAGTCACTGGTCACCAACGTCACCCGCTTCTCGACGAAGCGACGAATCCCGGCCACGACCCGGGCGTGGCGGGCATCCGTGCGATCGATCAACGCGTACCAGCCCGACGTGTCGACGAACGCGCTACCCGCCATAGACCACGCGGTCGATCTCGGCGTTGCCGAGCGCCGTTCCGGGCCCGTCGACGGCAAACTCCTCGATCCGGAACACGGGATCGTTCCGATCCGGGGTGGTCGAAGCCGGGCCGATCGGTTCCAGGCGGGCGATCGGTTTGCCCCGGTAGGTCAGAATCAGCCGCTCGCCCCGCCCGACGGCCCGGAGTGCCCGACTCGCGTCGCGCCGAAACGCCAGCATCGAAATTTCTTTCATACGCCTATGTTACACTTCAAGTTCAACTTAATCAAGCCGACCGGATCCACGCGGTCATGACCAACCCGCCTGACAACGGGTCGGGCGGAGGTGGGGCTCGGTCGACGTCATGCCGCCGACGGGATAGATTGCGGGGTGCGAAGCACATTCCTATCCCTCGGAAACACGTCGAGGAGCCGACACGGGCAGTAGCGAGCCCCGAGCAATGGCTCGAGTCGGAATCACCAACCGGCCTGGGTCCGCGCGAGGTTGAGCACCGCAGCGGCGGCGGCGGCGGCCGTCAACCGGGACACGTCCACCGTGGCGGGGGCCTGCCGGTACCAGGGGGCACGTTCGGCGGCGAGGGTCGCGAGCCGACCGGCCGGGTCGCCGGCCAAGAGCGGACGGGTGGCGGCGGTGGCAGCGAGCCGGCGGGCCGCGACCGCGGGATCCACTGCGAGATGGATTACCAAGGCCCGGTGACTCACCTCGGCCAGGTTGCCGGGTTGGACCGCCCACCCGCCGCCGGGGGTGACGACGTGGGGCGGCAGGCCTAACGACTGGAGCACCGCCACGTGTTCCCGGGTCCGAAAAGCGGCTTCCCCTTCTTCGGCGAACAGCCCGGCGATCGTCATCCCGGTGGCTCGTTCGATGATCGGGTCGATATCGGTGCAGTGGGTGTCCAGCCGGTCAGCGACCAGGCGCCCGATGGTCGTCTTGCCGGCGCCGGGCAGACCGATGAGCACCAGGTGGCGGGGCATCAGGCGCCGAGGGTGGTGGCGCGGTGGCGGATCGCGTCGCGATAGCCGGTGAGGTTGCGGGTCAGTTCGGACATCGAGTCACTCCCGAATTTTTCCAGCATTGCGTCGGCGAGCACGATGGCGACGAGGGCCTCGGCGATGACGCCCATGGCCGGCACCGCGGTCACATCGGACCGCTCGCTCTGGGCTTCCGCGGCTTGGCCGGTCTTCAGGTTGACCGTCGCGAGCGGCGTCATCAGGGTGGCGATCGGTTTCATGGCGACCCGGACGACGAGCGGTTCGGCGGTGGTCATCCCGCCCTCGAGTCCCCCGGCGTTGTTGCTCCGGCGGGTGAAGCCGAATTCGGCGCTCGGATCGATCGGATCGTGGACCGCGGAGCCGGACCGGCGGGCGGCCTCGAAGCCGAGTCCGATTTCAACGCCTTTGACCGCCGGAATCGACATCAGCATCCCGGCCAGCCGGCCGTCGAGCTTCCGGTCCCAGGAGACGTGGCTGCCGAGTCCGAGCGGGAGGCCGTCGGCCACGACTTCGATCTCGCCGCCTAACGTGTCGCCGGCTTGCTTGGCTTGGTCGATCCGGGCGATGATGGCGGCCTCGGACCCGGGGTCGAGGACCCGGACCGGCGAAGCATCGGACGCGGCATTGAGCGGACGCGGCAGCGGATTTGGGGCGGTGACCCGGATCCCGCCGAGCGACACGACGTGGCTTCCGATGGCGATGCCGCAGGCGTCGAGGAGCCGTTTGGCGACGGCCCCGGCCGCGACCCGGGCGGCGGTTTCGCGGGCGCTGGCTCGTTCCAGGATATCGCGGGCGTCGTGGCGGTCATATTTAAGGACGCCGATTAAGTCGGCGTGGCCGGGCCTCGGCCGAGTTACCTGGCGGCGGCGGGGTTCGTCGGTGGCTTCGGGGGCCATGATGTCGGCCCAGTTGGCCCAGTCCCGGTTTTCGATCAGCATCGCAATCGGGGAACCGAGGGTGGTGCCGGCCCGAACGCCCGAGAGGAATTGAATCTGGTCGTGTTCGATCGTCATTCGGGCGCCACGGCCGTAGCCCCGCATCCGGCGGGCGAGGTCGTGGTTGACCCAGGCGGCGTCGAGGGGGAGGCCGGCGGGGACCCCTTCGACCAGGGCGATGAGGGCCTTACCGTGGGATTCGCCGGCGGTGGTGAAGCGGAAGTGCATGGGGAAAGGTAATCGGCCGAGTCGACGTCATGCGGCCGACGGGATAGATTGAAGGGTGAGCAAATTCCGTATCAGCCTGTCGGCCCTCCGGCTCCCGGTTTCGATCGGGTGTGAGGAAGAGGAACGGCGGACCCTGCAAACCGTCCGGTTCGATCTCGAGATCGCCCTGCCATCGGTGCCCGCCGGCGGGGTGACCGATGAGGTGAAGGATACCGTGGACTACGGTCAGCTTGCCGAGGTGGTCCGGACGGCGGCGACCAGGGAGCCGTACCGATTGCTGGAGCGGCTCGCGTTGGTCGTCTGGGAAGAGTTAAGGCCCCTGGTTCCGCCCGATGGCCAGCTAACCCTTCGGGTGACCAAAGAGCAGCCGCCGGTCGCGAACCTCGAAGGCGGCGTAACGGTGACGATGACGGAATGACGATCCGCCGCGTCCTTCTTGGGCTTGGTTCCAACGTCGGGGATCGTCTTCTCCACCTCCGGCGGGCCGTTCGCGGCCTGGGAAAGGCCGCTTCCCGGGAGCTCTGCCTCATCGCCATTTCACCGATTTATGAGTCCGATGCCTTGCTGCCGGACGGGGCGAGCGTCGAGTGGAATCGGCCGTATCTGAATCTCGCCGTTTTGGCCGAGACCGGGCTCGAGCCCCTCGACTTGTTGCGGTGGATCAAGGCAGCTGAGGTCGCACTAGGTCGTCGGCCGGCCGTTCGCTGGTCACCGCGGGAAATCGATATCGACTTGCTGGCGATCGACGGGCTCACGCTCAACGGTCCGACGCTGACGCTGCCCCATCGCGATCTCCTCCGCCGCCCTTTTGTGCTGCTGCCGGTGGCGGACCTGGTCCCCGAATGGGCGTTGCCCGATGAGGACGGCGGGTCGACCCAGCAGGCGGGTGAGTGGGCCGAGCGGTGGCGCTGTGAGCCGGATGCGGTCCCGTTCAGGACTCGGCGGATTCCGGCGAGCCTGACGGAGTTGGTTGGGATCCTGAACCTCACCCCCGATTCGTTTTCCGATGGAGGGCGTTGGCTCGATCCCGCGCTCGCCGTCGGTCACGGCGTTCGGATGGCGGAGGCTGGGGCGACCGTCATCGATCTGGGCGCTGAGTCGACCCGGCCGGGCGGGTTGGGCATCGATCCGGCGATTGAGTGGTCGCGGGTGGCGCCGGTGCTGGCGGCCTTCCGGGACCGTTGGCCGAGTGGGAGTGGACCGCTGCTCTCGGTCGACACCCGGCATGCGCCGACGGCACTCCGGGCGATCGACGCCGGTGCCGATTGGATCAACGACGTGACCGGGTTCGACGATCCGGCGATGATCGAAGCCGTCTCAACGGCCCTGGTGGACCTCGTGGTTATGCATCATGTGGGGGTGCCGCCAGCGCCAGGGCAAACGCTCGATCGGTCCGCCGACCCCGTTCTCGGTTTGCTCCGATGGGGTGCCGATCGGCTCGAGCGGCTGGACCGGGCCGGGATTAACCCGAGCCGGGTGATTTTCGACCCGGGGATCGGTTTCGGCAAGACGGGGGAGCAGACGGCTGCGGTTCTGGCACGGATCGGCGAATTCAGAAGGCTTGGTGTTCGGCTCCTGGTCGGGCACTCGCGCAAGTCGTTTCTCAAATCGTGGTTCGCGCCGGAGGGTGTCGGCCCCTGTGCGACCGTGGCCGATCGAGAGATCGAGACCATGGCGCTGACCCAGCATTTGGCTACCTGGGCGGTGGACTATGTCCGGGTCCATGACGTCGAGGCGAATGCCCGTGTCCTCCGAGCCGGGGCCAAGGTTGGTCTCGGGGCTCGGTACTCGGCACTCGGCACTCGGTACTCGGTACTCGGCGCTCGGCGCTCGGCGGGGCGCTGGGTCCAATGACGATCGAATGATGGGCCCTACCCAGAGGAGCGAGGCCGGATGACATGTCGAACGAGATTCAGGTAGCCGTTCCCGGTGGGGCCGACGTTCTCCGGTTCACGGAAACCGTGCGGCTTGGTCGCGCCGAGACCAACGGCATCGTGGTGCGCCACGACCTGGTGAGTGCCGAGCACCTCGAGCTCCAGAGAAACGGCGACGAATGGATCGTCGTCGACCTCGGGAGTACCAACGGCACGTTCGTCGATGGCGTGCCGGTGACCCGCGCCCCGCTTGGCGCCGTGACCACCGTGCGATTGGGGCACAGCGGACCGGAGATCCGCTTCACCCGTCCAGGCGTGGCTGCGCCACGCCCGACCCGGAAGCTGCAGATCCGAGACATCATCGACCGGTACCTCGCCGACGATGCGCCCGAGGACATGTCGACCCGGACCGGCCTGATCCGGGCGGCGGTGCACGACCGTCATGCCAAAGAGACCACCGGTTGGATGAAGCGGACCCGGCGCCTTCGGGTCGCGGTAGTGACTCTCCTCGTGGTGTCCGTTGGCGTGGGAGGCATCGCTGTATGGCAAGCTCGGCGGGTCCGCGCGCTGCGAGCCGCTGCCGGGGCGGTGTTCAACACCATGAAGTCTCTGGAGCTGGATGTCCGGCGATTGGAGGCGAGGGCCGGGCCTGATAGTACGACCCGGGAGCGCCGGGCCCGACTCGAGGCCCAATACGAAGATCTGCTCAAGACGCTCGGCATTTACAGTAGCGGGACTCCTGCGGACGTTCAGCTCATTTACCGTACGGTCCACCGGTTGGGCGAGTCGGAGGCGACGGTGCCCGCTGGCTTCGTGAACGAAGTTCGCAAGTATATCAAACTCTGGAAGCCGGCGGACCTGCAGGCCGGCCTCACCCGCGCCAGCGCGCAGGGCCTTGGCCCGACCGTGGCAGGTATTCTGCTGCAACACCACCTGCCGCGGGAGTTCTTCTATCTCGCGCTGCAGGAGAGCAAGTTCGACCCCAAGGCCATCGGCCCGTCAACCCGATTTGGCGTGCCCAAGGGACTCTGGCAAATGATCCCGCCCACCGCCGAAGCGTACGGGTTGCGGCTCGGTGCACTCCAGGGCGAGCGAACCTATGATCCCTCGGACGAGCGGCACGACGTGGCCAAGGCCACCGCGGCCGCCGCACGTTACCTCGAGGACATGTACACAACGGATGCCCAAGCGTCGGGGCTGCTGGTGATGGCCTCGTACAACATGGGCGAAACCCGGTTGCGAGGTCTGATCCGGTCAATGCCGGAGTCACCAGCCGAACGGAACTTCTGGGCCCTGCTCGAGAAGCACCGGAGCGAGATCCCAGCCGAGACGTATGCCTACGTGTTTCGGGTCGTGTCGGCGGCGGTGATCGGGGCCAATCCCAGACTCTTCGGATTCGACTTCGACCCGCCGTTGGGCCCATTGCCCGACCAGATGTCGACCGGACCGAAGAACTGAGGCCAAAGACAGATGCTGAGAATCATCGGCACCGCACCGGTCATTGCGTTCTTGACCGTCGGTGCCGCCGCCTGTGGCCGCGAGAGTGATCCGAGAGGGGCGACGACTCCCACCGGTCCGCCGAAACCGGCGATCGTCTTCTCAGGGACCGGGGCGACCGGCTACCTGGATGCGACCGCAGCCAAGCCACCGCCGCTGTTCAGCTACGGCTACAGTGGCTACACCTCGATGTCGCGCCTGGGGGGCACCCAGGCTGAAGGCGAGCAATTCGGCTGGGGCACGTGGCTGGTCCCACACAACCTGGACTTCCCGGACGCCCTCTGTCCGGTGGGGACCTACGCCCGCGACCATTGGCCCGAACGGGGGCCGAGCTACCGCGACGTGTATCAGACCATCGAAGGTGGCGCCGGCCGGTGGGCCTCCACCGCCTTTCCTTCCCCGTCACCGAAGTTCCGGGTCAACTCGACCCCGGACTGCTATAGCACCGAAGTCGCTTCGACCGGCTGGAGCTTCTACCTGAATCCCCTGCCGGCGAATAAGCTCGGTCTCGCCCAACTCAGTAATCGGCTATTGGTGCCACCCGACGGCATCACGGTGGTGAACGAATCGCTGCAGGCGTTGCTTGGCTTCGGCTGGATCGCGCTCCCGCTGATTCCGGCCACGACGTCGCCACTCGGGGTACCGACCGGTGACCAGAGCCTCACCCTCTTCCTCAACGCCACGAACTTCCGTGGCTCGGTCGGGTTCTTCGTTCCGGAGACCTGGAGCGCCGTGCACGCGGTCGACCGGTCCGCGGTCGGCCGGGGCCTGGACGCCCGGCCTCTCCTTTTCGGCGAGCTGGCCCTCGAGGTGGGCAACCTTCCGATGATGACAGTCGCGGCCGCGAGCGGGGTGCGGTATCGGCGGGTACCGCAGGTCGGGTTCGGCACTGCCTCCAACGGCCAGGCGATGCTCCTGCAGGACGTCCGCCATTACGCCAAGTCCGCAATCTGGAACGCCGTCAATTCCTGGGTCCAGAACGGCACCCCGACCGCTTCGATGGATCCGGCCGGCTCGCGACCGGCCGCTTTGTCGAATCCGGCGTCCTCGCTTCACTTCGGCGGTGAGCCGATCGTTGGTGATGCCGTTATGCGCCCAGGCATCCTGGAGACCGGCGGCGGTGGCATCGGTATTGGCGTCACCGGGACCGTCTTGAACAGCGATGGGCAGGCCACCTTGCCGGAGTACTTCCGCGAGTCGAATGGCACCTGGATCGCGATCCAACCGACCGAGGTACCGGCGGAGACGGGACTCAACGCGGCTACGTTCCCGCCCCAGCCGCGCCGGCCGGTAGCGGCACTCAACCCCACGACGTGGAATTCGGCTGCCTGGGCATCACCCCTGCTCACGGCCAATCTGAACGATGGCTCGATTGTCGATTACGTCTGGTATCGGTTCGTCGATCAGCCGGCGATTGCCCGCTTGGGTCTCGACAGTCTGGTGCGGCAGAAGCTGCAGGCGTTCGCGACGTCACTGCATCAGCACTCCGGCGTGAACGGCCTGACGATCGCCGACCCGACTGCCGGACGGCTCGCCACCCTCGATCCGGCTATGCTGGTGACTCCTCCCGTCGGACTTACCAGCGGCTACGTCCCTGTGGTGATTCGGCAGCGGTAGACTGCGATCCCCTGACGCCCTAATGCTCCCCTTCTCTCCCACGCCGCTCGCGGCCGAAGTGCCGCCCCGCTTTCCGAGTCCGTTCGATCGCTCCGCCGTCCACCCGATAGCACGCCGCGCCGCGGAGGAGATGCTCGCGACCCTCAGGTCGACAGACGCCGAGGCCTGGGGACTGGATCGGCCCGGCGGAGGCAAGATGTTTGGCGTCCTGGTCGTCGAAGCGCCCGACGGGACGGTCGGCTATCTGAGGGCGTTCTCCGGCATGCTCGACGGACGTTGGGACATCACCGGCTGGGCACCGCCGGCGTTCGATGTCGCGGCGCGGGATGCGGTCTGGATCGATGGTGAGGCGATCATGCGGGTGCTGCCGCTTGACGACACCCGGGTCGCACTGTCGCGGGAGCTGCTCCCCCTGATCCAGAACGGGTACCGCTTCGCCAACGCCCGCGGGGAGTGCCGTTCCCTCCGCGATCTGTTCGCGCCCGGAGAGCCGCCCGGCGGCGCCGGCGATTGCGCCGGACCGAAGCTGCTCGCCCACGCCTACCGGCTCGGCGTTCGCCCGCTGGCGCTGGCCGAGGTGTGGTGGGGCGCTCCGCCCAGTGCCGGTGACCGCCACGCGGGATCGTACTATCCGGCCTGTCGAGGCAAGTGCGCCCCGATCCTCACCCACATGCTGCTCGGACTACCGGCCGATCCGGCCCCGGTGTTCGGCGCGGAGGCGATTGCCGCGTCAGAGCCGGCGGTGGTCTACGAAGATGATGAGATCGTGATCGTCGACAAGCCGTGCGGGCTCCTGTCGGTACCGGGGCGAAGCCGGCAGCTGCAGGACTCCGTGATGACTCGCCTCCAGGCGCGATACCCTGGCGCGACGGGCCAACTGGTGGTCCATCGCCTCGATCTCGACACCTCAGGCCTCCTGCTCGCCGCCAAGGATACCACGACGTACTCGGCGCTCCAGCGACTCTTTTCGTTGCGGGCGATCACCAAGCGGTATGTCGCGTGGCTCGACGGAGAGGTGCCAGGCGAGCAGGGCCTGAT
>JANNQX010000052.1:0-1918 GCA_031400975.1 Gemmatimonadota bacterium | reverse complement strand
ACGTTCGGCTACCAGAATATCATGTACCTGACGGCAGGCGAAACGATTCCAGCGACCACCGGCCGGTCGTGGGACGATTTCATCAAGGAACGGATCTTTCAACCGCTCGGGATGACCAACTCGAACACCACGACCCGGGGGCTCGACAAGCTTCCCGACGTTGCCACGCCGCATACGACGATCGCCGGAAAACTCACCGCCATCGATTACCGCCAGATCGACAACATTGGCCCAGCGGGCTCGATCAATTCCAACGTACTCGACATGGCCCAATGGATCCGGTTTCATCTCAACGGAGGGAAGGTCAATGGCCGCGGGTTGCTGGCCCCGGCGACCCATGCCGAGATGTTCACAATGCAGATGCCGATTCCGCCGGGAGGTCCCATGGAACTCCTCTACCCCGGGGCCAATTTCCTCGGATACGGACTCGGTTGGTTTCTGTTCGACCATGCCGGCCGGAAGGTGGTCGAGCATTCCGGCGGCATCGACGGGATGACCACCGAGCTGGTCATGGTCCCCTCGGAGAAACTGGGCGTCATTGTCCTGACGAATTCAGGCAGCTCCTTCGTTGCCTTTCCCGTCGCGCGGGGGGTGATCAACAAGTTTCTCGGAGTCACCGCGGACCCGGTCGCCGCCATGCTCCCGATGGTGGCCATGGCCGCGACGGCCGGGGCTCGTCTCGAGGACAGTATCGTCAAGGCCCGCGCCACCGGCAAAGGACCCAGTCACGACCTTGCCGCCTACGTTGGCACCTACGACAACCCAATGTTCGGCCCGGCCCGGGTTGCCGTCGATAGCGGCCGCCTCCTCCTCAGCATCGATGCCCAATCGGCTGCGGTGGACTTGGAACACTGGCACTATGACGTGTTCCGAGCCGCCTCCCGTGATCGACGTCTTGGCAAAGCCTGGGCAACCTTCCGGCTCGCTCCCAACGGCGGGGTCGAGGGCCTAACGGTGGAAGGATTGGAGCAGGAGTTCGTCCGGCGGCCGGCCACGGTCACAGCCATCAGTTGCGACCCGGGCGACGCCGACCGGTCGCGCCTTGCAACCCGGCCGTCGCCCCTCGACTCGGTGTCGATTGGGGCGGGCGCCCCCGCGCGGCTCTGCTACTCGAGGCCGTCGATGCGGGGCCGGGCGGTCTTCGGAGCGCCGCTGGTGCCGTTTGATTCGGTCTGGCGCACCGGGGCGAACGATCCGACGACGCTCAACGCCACCGGTCCGCTCGAGATTGCCGGACTCAAGATTGCCGCCGGGACATACACGATCACCACGATTCCGGCAAAGGCGGGCTGGCAGGTCATCCTGACCGATCCCGTCCGGAGCCAGGAGGTTGGCCGAGTGACGGTCGCCACGGAGTCGCTCACCGTCCCCGTCGAGATGTTCACGATCCGATCGGCCAGCACCGGGCCGGACACCGCGGAGTTGACCCTCGAGTGGGAGAAGACCCGAGTCAGGCTTCCGATTAAGGGGACAAGCCGCCCCTAGCCGGAGCACCCGGTCCGCCGCATCGGAAAGTCGATCCCGCGGACTTGGCCGTTCCGGTTGCCCTCGATCCGGGCCACCAGCGAATCGGTGCCCCGCGGCCGGTAGATGATCCGTTGCGGAAAGTCGTGCTCGGGATTGCTGAAGATCACCAGACTGTCGCTGACCGTTGCGGCGGGGAAGACCGTCTCGGTTTGACCGGACGGACGAGCAACGTAGGCCACGGACCCGGCTCGCACTTCGATCCGAAGGTATTCGAACTCCCGGGTCGTGTCGCGGACGACGGTTCGGCTCATTCCCATCATCAGCCCACCGAGAGGCGCCATCCACTGTTCGTGGGTCAGCCGAGCCCCTGCCCGCAGTTCCCAACATCCGGCCAACCAGCCCAACCGCCCTACCCCATCGCCGGCTTGGGCTCGAGCCTGGTCCGCCCCCA
>JANNQX010000051.1:0-27044 GCA_031400975.1 Gemmatimonadota bacterium | reverse complement strand
CCGGCGAACTTCCTCAAGTTCAACCGGGCCTTGGCGGCCAAGATCCTGGTCAACCGGGCCACCCTGGCTAACGCGGGAAACTCGGCCTACAGCGCCGCGTTGTCCGCGCTGGGAGAGTCTTTCATCGATCCGGCGGGGAGTCTCAAGGCCGGCGTGTTTTACGCCTTCTCGACGGCGTCGGGTGAGCCCAACAACCCGGTTTCCGAGGGGCTCTCCACCCAGCGCTTCTACGTCCATCCGTCGATCTTGTCCGGGGCCCAACTCAAGGGCAACGGCCAGCCCGACAATCGAGTGACGTCGAAGACGGCTCTCGCCACCGGGGCCGGCGCCAACCGGTCCACCGGCAACCTCACCGGCACTCACAAACCGACGGTCTTCAACACCCCGTCCGGCGACGCCGATCTGGGCGCTGATGTGGCCATCATCCGAAATGAGGAGCTCATCCTGCTCCGCGCCGAAGCCAATTGGTTTGCGGGCTCGAAGCAGACGGCCATTGACGACATCAACTTGATTCGGGCCACCGCAGGTGGTCTACCGGCCAGCTCGCTGACCACCGCGAGCACCAACGATCAGTTCATCACCGCCTTGATGTACGAGCGGCTCTACTCTTTGTTGTGGGAGCAGGGAACCCGGTGGGTTGACGCCCGCCGGTTCGGCAAGACCTCCACCCTGCCGCTCGACCGGGCCGGCGACCAGGTCTTCCCGAACATGCTCGTGCTGGCCGCTGAGTGTGATGCTCGGGGCTTGACCGTTCCCTGCACGCCGCCGGTGCAGTAGCTCGGCATTAGGCACTCGGCGCTGGGCACTCGGCGTTGGATCCGAATGCCGAGCGCCGAGTGCCGAGTTTTCCCTATTGCCGAGTAATTCGCAGGATTTCGTGCTCTAGCGCTCCAACTTCTGCTGCCATGGATTCTCCCTCTTGGACCCAGGCCTCGACCGGCCTCGGGTCCTTGAGTCCTGCCAGGTTGGTCCGCACGTTGAGCCAAGCCCCCAATACCGCTGAGCGGGCACAGAGGGCGCCGACGCAGGCGTCTGAGGCTGAGGCGGGGTTGCCGTCCTGGGCCATGGCTTTGAGGAGCGGGAAGGCGGCGTAGGCGGCTTTCATGACCCGGTAGGGGACTTCGATGGCTCCGCGGTTGGCCTCCTCTAAGGCGGCGGTCCGGGCGGCTTGCTCGTCGGGCGTCGACTTCGGCATCCCGAGCGCCGCCATGACCCGGTTGAACGCTTGGGTGTCCTCGTCGACCAGGCGGAGGAGCTCGTCCTTCAGAGCTTGGCCCCGGACCGCCCAGGCCGAAAACTCCTCCCACCGGGCGTCCCAGCCCCGTTTGTGGGACGACAGATTGGCCACCATGGTGCCGAGCCCGGCACCAAGGGCGCCCAACAGCGCGGCGACCGACCCACCTCCGGGAGCGACCGACTCACCGGCGGTTTCGTCGACGAAGCCCGTGACGGTCCGGTCAACCAACAGTTTGGGTGCCCCGGCCCGAAGCCGGTACTCGATGATCCGCTCCTCGGGTTTGAAGGCTCCCAATTCGTCGAGGCCCAACGACTTGATCGCGATGTGAATCAGGTCGCGCTCGGACACCCCCAACGAACGCTGCTGTTTCCGGAGAAAGTGGCGCCCAGCGGCCAACATCGTCTCCAGCGGGACGAGGCCGACCAGTTCGGAGCCCGTCACCCGAATTCCGCGAGCCTGGGCCTTGTGGCAGACCTCGTCGAATGCTTCATGCAACGGCGTGACCGAGAGGTCGGTCAGGTTCATTGACACCTGGCTGACCCCGTACTCCGGGATAAACCAACCGATCGCCTTCACGGCCTTGAGGGTTCCCGGGAGACCGGGGCGCCCGACCTCCCTGACATCAAACGCGATCGCGTTGGCCCGTCGGGTCGACGTGGTGTTCAGATTGATGTTGTAGGCCACCAAGAAGTCGCGGGCCCCGATGACCGTCGCCCCGGCTCGGGGGTTGAACTCAGCCGGACCAAAGTCGGGGCGCCAGGCTGGGTCCTGGACCTTCTTGAAGAACCCCTCGTATTCCCCCGCCCGGATCGTCGCCAGGTTCTTACGAGCTGGATTGGCTTGGGCGTGTTCGTAGAGGTACACCGGAATCCCGAGGTCGGTGCCGACCCGCCTAGCCAGCTCGATCGCGTGCCGGGCGGTTTCTTCCATCGAGATGCCCGAAATTGGAATCAGGGGGCACACGTCGGTGGCTCCCATCCGGGGATGCGCACCGGTGTGGCGCCGCATGTCGATCAACTGGCCGGCCAACTTGATCGCGCGGAAGGCGGCTTCGACCACCCGGTCAGGCGCTCCGGCCAGGGTCACGACCGTGCGGTTGGTGGACTTGCCCGGATCGACGTGGAGCAAGGATACCCCGTCGACCCGCTCGATTTCGTCGGTCAGTTGCCGGATCAGGCCGAGGTCGCGGCCTTCGCTGAAATTCGGGACACATTCGATCAGTTGACGCATAGGCCGTTGGGTGGCTTGTTTCCCTAATCTACTCGGAGACCAGGTCATGACGAACCATATCGATCCCGGCTTTGATCGCCGCTCATTCCTGGCATTTTGCTCCGTGGCGGGGGTGGGCCATCCGGTCTTTGCCGACGCCCTGTGGCGGAAGGCAGAGGCCGATCGGCTGGCAGCCCCTGCCTCCCAAGGCCAGAGTCTCACGGTCACCAAGGACATGGTCAGCGCCGCCAGTGCCTTGATTGGCCTTGAGTTCTCAGACGTCGAGAAGGACGAATTGGTCCAAACCTTGGGCGCGACGATGGCGCTCGTGGTTCAGTCGCGCACGGTGGCGCTTCCCAATTCCGTCGGGCCCGCGATCCGGTTCGACCCGGAATTGCCGGGCAAGGCCGTGAAGTCATCGATCAAGCTCCGGGTGGCCGACGACAAACGGCGCCGCCGCTCGGTGGCCCGACCGTCGACCGACCCGGAGTTGGCTTTCCTCACCGCCTCCGAACTCGGAGACTTGATCCGGGACCGCAAAGTCACCGCGACCGAGTTGACCCAACTGTACCTCGGCCGGCTCAAGCAGCACGGCCCGACGCTCCAATGTGTCGTGACCCTCACTGAAGACCGCGCCATCAGCCAAGCGCGCCAGGCCGATGAGGAGATCAAAGCGGGACGGTATCGAGGCCCGCTCCATGGGATTCCGTGGGGCGCCAAAGACCTTTTCGCGGTCCCGGGATACCCAACGACCTGGGGCACCGGACCCTACCGAGACCAAGTCCTCGGCGACACGGCCACTGTGGTCGAACGGCTCGACCGGGCCGGTGCGATTCTGGTGGCTAAGCTGACCCTGGGCGAATTGGCCATGGGAGACGTGTGGTTCGGCGGGACGACCAAGAACCCCTGGAAAATCGACCAGGGGGCCAGCGGGTCGTCGGCCGGCCCAGGGTCGGCCACCGCCGCCGGGTTGGTCGGGTTTAGTGTCGGCACCGAAACGTTAGGCTCGATCGTGTCGCCGTCGGACCGGAACGGGGTGGCCGGCCTCCGTCCGACCTACGGCCGGGTCAGTCGGCACGGCGCCATGGCGCTTTCGTGGACCATGGACAAGGCGGGCCCAATGTGCCGGTCGGCGGAGGACTGCGGCCTCGTGTTGGAGGCCATTCACGGCGCCGACGGCAAAGACCCGAGTGCCGTGGACCGGCCCTACGGTTGGAGCCCCGACCGGAAGATCGGGGGCCTTCGGATCGGCTACCTGAAATCGGCGTTCGACGCCGAGCATCCCACCAAGATGTGGGATGACCAAGCCCTCGTCGCCTTGCGGGCCCTCGGGGTCGATCTCATTCCGGTCGATTTCGCTACCGAGATTCCCGTCGGGGCCCTGCGAATCATCCTCCAAGCCGAGTCCGCGGCCGCCTTTGACGATCTGACCCGATCCAACCGCGACGACTTGATGACGAGGCAAGGAAGAGGCTCCTGGCCGAGCAACTTCCGGGCGTCCCGGTTCATTCCGGCGGTCGAGTATCTCAACGCCAATCGAGCCCGGACCTTGTTGATGCGCGACATGGACCGATTCATGGAGCGGCTCGATGCCTTGATGATGCCGAGTTTCGGGGGGAACATGCTGATGGTAACCAACCTGACCGGACATCCATCCTTGACGGTGCCAAATGGCTGGCGGGACGACGGCACCCCGGTGAGTATCTCCATCGTGGGCAAGCTGTTCGGCGAGGCGGACGTCTTGGCGGTGGGCAAGGCCTATCAGGACGCGACCGGCTTTCACCGGAAGCACCCCGAGGCCTTCAGTTCCTAACGGTCAGTCGGCCCCCTCGACTTCAACCCGGGCCTTCCCCTCGTCGTCGTACTGGACCTGAACCTTCCACGGGCGGCAACAGACCTCGCAGTCCTGGACGTACTCCTGGTCGCTGCCGCCATCCGGATCGATGGTGATCGACACCGTCTCACCGCAATAAGGGCAGGTCACCTCAGCCTCGGTGTCGTGCGACTGATCCTCCGGATCATCGCCCTCCCGCGGCCGCCATTCCCCCTCCGTCTCATCCTCATCCCGCTTCGCCACGCCAATTCCTTTCAGTAGTCCCCACTCCGAGTGCCGAGTGCCGAGTGCCGAGTGCCGAGGCTAAAGCCGAGGCCTAACGTATCCCCCGCTTCGAGCCAGTACTCGGCCCGGCCGGTCATATAAGCCCGACCGTCGACCCGGGGGATGATGGCGGCGTGGGGACCAAAAGTCGTCGCCTCGACAATGGTCCCGCCGAATTCGCTCCCGACGATGCTCTCGATCCGAATCCGTTGCCCGGCTGCAAGCTCGCCCCGTGCGGCCAGAATCGCCAGGCGGCCGGCCACTCCGGTACCGGTCGGCGACCGATCGACCTCGCCATCGGCAAAGACGCAGACCTGCCGACTATGGCCGCCTGCAGACTCCGCCGGCCCGGTGAAAATGGTCCCGTACAGAAAGCTGAGTGCCGGCTCGAACGGATGGTCGACCGTCCTTCCGGCGGCGACCGCCAGCTTGATGCTCTGGCCCACCGCGATGAGGTCGCCGACTCGCTCCGGCGACAGCTTGAGCCCAAGGGCGCCGGCGTCGACGTAGGCGTAAAAGGCGCCACCGTATCCTAGGTCATACCGGACCAGACCGACGCCGGGCACCGAAATCGACTGGTCAAGTGCCAACGCGAACGAGGGGACATTCAAGAACGAGACCGATTCGACCCGGCCAGACCGGACCTGCGCGGTGGCGCGAATCCGGCCGGCGGGTGCGTCAATCGCAAGTTCAGTTTCCGGCTCGACCCCGGCGACGATTCCGGTTTCGATGGCCACGGTCGTCAAGGCAATGATTCCGTGCCCGCACATCGTGCTGAACCCGGCGTTATGCATAAAGAGCACACCGAGGGCCGCCCCGGGAGATACCGCCTCAGTGAGGAAGCAGCCATACATGTCGGCATGGCCCCGCGGCTCCAACATGAGTTGCCGGCGGAGACCATCGAGGTGGATCTCCGCGTAGGCCCGCTTCGCAAGCATTGAAGGACCCGGGATCGGTGGCGCTCCGCTTACCACGACCCGAAACGGCTCGCCCCCGGTATGGGATTCGACGACGCCGATCTGGTGGCGGCCGGTCACGCCGGCCACTGCTGGGTGACGCAATGAATCGAGCCAAGCCCCCAAACCAAGTCGGTGCAATCGATCGGGATCACGGTTCGATCCGGGAAGCACCGGGCCAGCGTGGCCCGGGCAATTTCATCTGGAATGGGGTCATACGCCGGCATCAGGACAATCTCGTTGGCAATGTAGAAATTCGCGTAGCTGGCGGGCAGCCGTTGATCGTCCTGGTACATCGGCTTGGGCATCGGCAGGGTGACCACGTCGAGGGCGCGCCCGGCCTGATCGGTCATGGTCCGAAGCCGGTCGAGATTGTCCCGAAGTGGCGCGTAGTTGGCGTCGCGGGGATCGTCCTCGATCACCGTCACAACGGTGGTCGGGTTGACGAACCGGGTTAGGTCATCGACATGGCCGTCGGTGTCGTCGCCTTCGATCCCGTCCCCGAGCCAGAGGATCTTCGTCACACCAAGACAGTCCTTGAGGTGTTGCTCGAGCTGGTCCTTGGTCAGGGTCGGATTGCGGTTCGGGTTGAGCAAGCAGGCCTCGGTGGTCAGCAGGGTGCCCGCTCCGTTGACATCGAGTGACCCACCTTCCATCACGATGCCGGGATGCTCGACTGGGATTCCGAACTCGGCGCCGATCAAAGTCGGAATCTTGTCGTCATCGTCGAATGGCGGATACTTCCCGCCCCAGGCATTGTATCCCCAGTCGAGAATCACGCTCTCGCGGCGCCCTTGATCCCCCCGCTGAACGAAAATCGGCCCATGGTCGCGGCACCAGGCGTCATTGGTCGGGTGCCGATGGAAAAAAACGTTCCCCATCAAGACCTCGGCCCGCGCCAATACCGCCCGCGCCAGAGCCTCGAGCTCCTCATCGCCGACGTTGATGTGGACTTCCTCTCGAGATGCCAGAAGTCGGACCATCTCCGCAAACACGCCCGGCACCGGCCCAAATTTCCCCGGCCACGACGACTCCCGATGCGGCCAGCTCAACCACGTCCCTCGATGCCGCTCCCACTCCGCCGGCATCCGAAACCCCGCCAGCCGAGTGCCGAGTGCCGAGCGCCGAACGCCGAGCTGCCGAGCGCCGAGCCGCTCACTCATCGAGGTATCGCTTGGTCAAATCCCCATAGGCGTCGATCCGCCGGTCTCGAAGGAACGGCCAGTGGGTCCGGACGATATCGACTTGGGCCAAGTCACACGGTACGATCAAGGTCTCTTCCGATTGGCCGGCCTTCGCCAAGACCCTGCCGTTCGGGTCGGCAACAAAACTCCCGCCCCAGAATTCAATCCCGTCGGTCCCGGGCTGCTCCAGCCCGACTCGGTTGACCGAGGCGACGTACGCCCCGTTCGCCACCGCGTGCGAGCGCTGGATCGTCTCCCACGCGGCCTGCTGGCGCTCGCCGTATTCGGCCTTTTCCGGGGGGAGCCAACCAATCGCCGTTGGGTAGAATAGAATCTCAGCCCCCGACATTGCCGTCAGCCGGGCCGCTTCGGGGTACCACTGATCCCAACAAATCAGCACCCCAATTTTGCCGAACCGAGTCCGCCAGGTCCTGAAGCCCAGGTCGCCGGGAGTGAAATAGAACTTTTCATAGAACTGCGGATCATCGGGGATGTGCATCTTCCGGTACTTGCCGAGGTATGTCCCATCGGCGTCGATCACCGCGGCCGTGTTGTGGTAGAGTCCCTCGGCCCGTTTTTCGAACAGCGACACGACCAATACGACCCCTAGGTCGCGGGCCAGGTCGCTCATGGTTTGGGTGGTCGGCCCTGGGATTGCCTCGGCCAGTTGGAAGAACCGATGGTCCTCCACCTGGCAAAAATACGGTCCCATGAAGAGCTCTTGGAGGCAGACGACCTGGGCGCCCCGGGCGGCGGCGTCTCTGATCCGGTCGATGGCCTTTCGGAGATTGGCTTTCGGATCCTCGCCGCAGGTCATCTGAGGGAGGCCGACCGTCACGGTTCGGTTCGGAGTGGTCATGGGCCAAATCTAATCTCGGACCTCCCCTGCCAGCGGCCTCTGGGCCGATGTATCATCGACCCTATGTCGGTTAGCCTTCGCCTTGGAGTTCTCGCCCTCGCCCTGCTGGCTCGGCCCGTCTTTGGGCAAAGGGTGGTCTGGAAAAATCTGGTCACGGTCTACGGGGACAACACCGAGTTTTTTACTCCCTACCGTGAGGGCGAGACCATCCTTGGCGGTCAGTTTACCTCGGCCGTGACGGTCAAACCGGCCCCGCAATATGCCGTCCAAGCGGGGGTCTTTGGGGACGTACGCTGGGGGTCGGCGGAGTTCCTCGACCGAGTCAGACCGGTGCTGGCCTTTCGGTACCAGACCGCCCATTCCCTCGGGATCGTCGGGACCCTCGAGACGAGCCGGCGGCACGGCTTTCTCGACGCCTTGGCGGTGAGCACCCTCGAACTGACCCGGCCGATCGAGTACGGCCTCCAATGGGTCGAGCGTCGCCGGCGTTGGGACGCCGAGGTGTTTATCAACTGGCAGGCCCTCAATACCCCGACTCAACGCGAGGTCTTTGATTTCGGCTGGGTCCTCCGGGTTCGCCCGATCCGCCAGATCTCAGTCGAGACCCAGCTCCACGGCCTCCATCACGGGGGCCAGCTCTTCAATGCCGGCGTTCCGGTCACCAATAACCAAGGGTCCGGTGTCGGGATTACCCTGTCGGACACCATTCCAAAGCTGGGGTTTGGTTCGGTGCAGGTCTATCGGCTCACCAGCTCCGGCAACATCGACCCCACCGCGCCCCCCAGTCAACCGACCCGTGGGCGGGGCACACTGGTCCGGGTCGGCCTGGCCCCGAGCGCCGGGGTCGAGCTCTTCGGGATCTATTGGAAGGGGAAGGACTTCCTCTCGCAAGAGGGCGACGACAACTATAATTCGGTCGGCAAAGAGTTCGGATTTTATCGGACTAACAGGAAGTATCTCGAAATCGGGGTCCTCCGGCGCGGGTACCTCAAAGGCGGGGTCGAGCTCGACGCCGAATTCCGGTTCCACCGGGTGGACGACGAACCGAGTATTGCGATCCAGGGCACGTCGTGGGAATACTCGTATCGGTTGGTGGTCCGGACCCCGTTTCAGTTTGTCTTGCGGTAATCGATCGAAGTCCTAAGGAGCGAGTATGATTGCGGGATTGCTGATGATGGCCCTGCAGCAGCAGGCGCCGCAGATTGCCCGGGTGGAAATTTCACCGGCCCAGGCGGAAATTCGGGTGGGGCAGGTGGTCAAGTTCACGGCCAAGGTGCTGGATGCCTCGGGGAACCCGGTGCCTAACGCCAAGGTCATGTGGTTTGGTGGCGGCGAGGGCAGTGTCGACTCGACCGGCGTCGTGACGGGCGGCTTCCGCGGCTATGTCCAGGTGGTCGCGATGGCGACCGCGCCTGGCGCCAAGCGGGTCACTGAGGAAATGCGGGTCAAGGTGACCCCGGCCCCCGCCGCCAAGCTCGAACCGAGTGCCGCCTCGCTCAAATTGGCCGTCGGGTCGCGGATGACCCTCACCGGGACGGCCAAGAGCGCCGAGAACGACATCCGCTATGATGCCGTCACCTTTGCCTCCAGCAATCCTCGGGTCGTCGCGGTCACGGCTGACGGGCGGCTCCAGGCCATTCGGCCGGGCAGGGCCGTCATGACCGGGTCGGCCGGCAATGCGACGTCCTCGACCGTGGTCGAAGTGGTGGCGGCGGTACCGGCATCCGTGACGATCACCCCCGGCACGACGTCGGTACGGACCGGAGACGTGGTCCGTTTTACCGCAACGGTCAAGGACCGACTGGGCAAGGCCATTGAGGGCCTCTCGCCGAGGTGGGCGGTGACTTCCATGGCCGCGGGCGGGGCGGGGCAGGTCGACCAAGACGGGGCCTTTGTCGCCGAGGAGCGCGGCAGCTATACCGTCTCCGCCACGGTGGGCAACGCGACCGGGGATGCCGCGGTCGTGGCGGCCCCACGGGCCGTCGGGCGGGGCATCGAGGTTGTCGGGCGGGTGCCGGTCAAATTCCAAGGTGGCGAAGTCTGGCCGCATCCCAATGGCAAATGCGTGTACTACACCACGATCGGCGATCGGTTCTACGCGATCGACGTCTCGACCCCCAGCAGTCCCAAAATCGTCGACTCGGTCATGATCGATGCTCGCCATCTCAATGACGTCATGACCACCGAGGACGGGAAGTATGGCGTCTTCTCGCGCGAAGGGGCCTCCAACCGGAAGAACGGGATCGCGATTTTCGATGCGAGCGATCCTTGTCATCCGAAGGTCATCGCCGATTACAATGAGACCGTTACCGGCGGGGTCCATTCAGCCTACGTCTATCAGGGATACGTCTTTCTCACCGACGATGCCACGGGTTCGATGCGGGTCATCAGTATCAAGGACCCCTACAAGCCGCGCGAAGTGGGCCGGTGGCAGACCTCCCAGACCGAGGCCGGCCGGTATGTCCACGATATCGACGTTCGAGGCGGGTTCGCCTATCTGTCGTATTGGAATGACGGCCTGATCATTCTCGACGTCGGCAATGGCCTCAAGGGTGGTACCCCCGAAAAGCCCGTCATGGTCTCGCAGCTCAAATACGACCTCGACCACCTCTATCGGCGGGTCGACGACATGTACGGGCTCGGGGCCCGGGGCACCCATACCGCCTGGCGCCACAAGGACTACATCTTCATTTCGGATGAAGTCTACGCCTCGAAATCTGCCAAGGGGCACGCGGGAGGGAACGACCTCACCTGGGGCCGCCTCCAGGTGGTCGATGTCTCCGACATCATGAAACCAAAGATCGTGGCCTGGTACGAACCAACCGACGGCGGGGTCCACAACGTGTGGGTCGAGGGTGACTCACTCTATATGGGGGCGTATCAGGGTGGCGGCAGGGTGGTCGACATCTCGGGCGAGCTGAAGGGCGATTTGCTCCGTCAGGGCCGCGAGATGGCGTGGCTGTTCACGGCCGACTCCGTCGGCAACAAGCCCCGCGCCACGTTCACCTGGGGCGCGGCGGTGAAGGACGGCTTGATCTACTTCAACGATATCAACACGGGGCTCTGGATTACCCGGCTCGAAAAGAGGGACCGGCCGATCCCCTAGTTGGTCGGCCGGCCGCCGGCGAGTCTCGGATCGGCTCGCTGGTTCCGAAGGCGTCGCGGGCAAACCCGAGCCGGCCGATCAGAGGTCGGTAGTCGTGGGTGGTCGCGAGGTCGGCCTCCGTCATGAAGCGATAAAACCGGGTTTGGGCCTCGAAGGGTATCGGCAAATCCTCCAGCGCCAACAGGTCCATCGCGACGGTCAGTCGAGCGGCACCCGCCCGGCTCGCCTCGCTGGCCCGTTCGGGCACCAGGCGCAACAGCGTCGCCCGGAGGGTATCCGGGTAGTTGTTGGATCCATGGGCCAGCCGGACTAGATCCTCGGCACTCAAGACGTCCCGGAGGGCCTCACGCCGGAGCACCTCGCGAGCCACCCCTCGCTCGCGTTCGGGAAGGGCGTCCAGGCCGAGTGTCACCGGCGCCCGGCTGCCGGTACGATTGAGGTCCACGTCGATCCCAAACCCGCCAGCTCGGTGGACGAAGCTTCCGAACCGGGCCACTTCTCCGGTCCGCCGGTGTTGGGTTTGGATCAGATCCGATCCGGCTGCACCGACCACGTAGGCTCCGATCACCGGCCGGGTCTGCTCGGGGCAGAGGGCCGACATCACCGCGAATCCCGCCGCCGCTCGCTCCTCTCCACTCCACCGCGGCCGCACGGCGGCTTCGAAGAGCGCCGCGGCCGTGCCAACGGTTGGGTCGTTGCTGACGGCGGCCTGGAGCCGATCGACCAACCCGCGGGTCAGCCGCGGCCCTTGCGCCCCCGCTAGGTCGATCGCTCGGGCCGCGTACTTGAGGATTTGAATCGTCTCAAGACCGCCAACGTCGTCAAAGAACCATCCGCAGGAGGTGAACATTCGCAAGCTGTTTCGCTCGAGCTCGATCAGTTCACGAGCTCGGCTCGGCAAGTCAGTCGGGGCGCCGGTGACCGCGTAGGCGGTCCGCGCGGCCCATGGGTCGTCAAAAAATTCCCGGGCCTCGATCTCGTACTGGCGGTGAAGTTCCCCGGCCAACCAGTCCAGGGCGCTCCGCAGGGGCGCTCGCCACGCTTGGTTGGTCTCTCGGGTCATCCGGCAGCCGCAGTCGGAACGCCATCGCTCAATCCCGTGGCTGCAACTCCAGCTGCTCGGGGTCACCAGCACGAGGTCGTGGGTCGCTGGGTGGCGGGCCAGAAAGCTCGCGTAATTCTCGATCCGTACTTCGCGATGCCCCCGGATCGTATCGAGCGTCGCGGCCAGCGCCATGTCACCAAACTTATGGTGATGGCCGTAGGTCTCCCCGTCGGTGGCGATCGATTGCAGGAGCGGTCCCCGGGCCGGGAGCTTCGGATCCAAAAGTCGGTTGGTCCACAGGTTGGCGTTCCGAACCAGAGGGCCGAAGGCCACGTCATGGGCCATGGTGCCATCGTAGACGAACACCGCGATCGTCCGGCCGTTCTGGGTTCGATATCGCCCCGGTAGGCCGGCCGGCGGCGCGGCCACGACTTGTTGCGGCGCCAGAACGGTGAACGCGATGCCCTCCGCGGCGAGCACGTCGAGCGTTTCGTCATCGACCGCCGTTTCGGGCAACCACATTCCCACGGGGTCGCGCCCGAACCGGCGGCGGAAGTCACTGATGCCCCAACGGATTTCCGACACCTTGTCGCGATACGAAGCCAGGGGGAGAATGACGTGGTGGTAAGGCATCGCGATGGCGTTGCCGTGCCCGCCGAGCCGCGCGGCGCTGGCCCGGTCGGCGGCCAGCACCCCATCGTAGGTACCCGGGGACTCCCGCTCCATCCAGTCGAGCAGGGTTGGGCCGACGTTATAGCTGATCCATTCGAGGGTATTGACGATCCGCCGGATGCCCCCGTCGGGCCCGACGACTCGGGCTGCCAGGACGGCCCGGTAGCATTCGTGATCGATCCGCTGGTTCCAGTCGTGGAAGGGGGCGGCGTTCGGCTCCCGCTCGACCAGGTCGAGCCACGGGTCCTCTCGGGGCGGCTGATAAAAGTGGCCGTGAATGACCACGGACCGCCGGGCGCCGAGGGTCATCCGCCGATCGGGCCGCTGCCCTCGAGGGCAGTCGTCAACGACGGCAGGATCTCCGGAAAGACGTCGTTGAGCAGGCGAAGCCGGGCCGCTTCAGCGAGGCCTTCCGGCGTCACCCGGCCGGCTTCGAGCGTGGTCACCAAACGGTCGAGGTTCGAGAGGTGGTCCGCAAACCGCTTCGAGGCGTAGTCCCCCGCGGTTTCGGATGAAATGATGAACTGCCAGTCGGAACTCTGGGCCAGCAAGAGTTCGCGAGCCGCCTGCTCCAGGATCGGGTGGCAGTCAGAACGAAGCATCGCCGGGCCTGCTGCCCGCCAGAATCGCTCCTCCGCCCGCCACAGCCGCTGCCAGGTCCACAGCGTTTCCGGATTGAGCCACTTGCTGAAATCACCGTTGGCCCCCCAGGACCCCGCGGCCAGTTCCACTGCCACCGACGCGGGTTGGTCCGCCAAGTGCTGGGTGCACGTGGTGGGCCGGGGGCCCCCTTGAGCCGCCAAGCTCCGATACAGGTCGGTCAGAAAATCGACGCCTTCGAACCACCAATGGCCGAACAACTCGGTATCGAACGGAATCACGATCAGCTCGCCGCCCGCCTGGCTTTCCTCCCGGCTGATCTGGGTCAGGAGGCCGGCGTAGTCGCGGGCCTGCTCGTACGCCTTGGCCCGGGCGCCATTCGGGTCGTACCGTTCTTTCCCGCCAAGGTCGACCTGGGTCCCGGTGACCCGCCAGAGCTTGAGGCCGCCCGGAAATCGGATCTTGTGGAACTCGAGGTAGCCGCCGTCGCCGGGATAGCCTTGATGCCGGCTCCACACCCGCCGCGAGGAGACTGGGTCGCGGACGAAGGTGGAGACCTTGGGCCGCCCCCGCCGGGGATACACCTGATACGCTCGGTAGGGCGACCGGGCCGCGGCGAGGTCGAGTGGGTCGTCACTGACCACCAGCGCCCCGTCGGGAAAGTCGGGCTCTTGGTATAGCCCGAGGGTGCGGCCGGCCTGAGCGAGGTGTGAGTCGGTGAAGAAGAACTGATAGCCCGCGTCGCCCAGGTGCTCTTCGATCCCGCGTCGACGGGGCTGCCACGGCGCCTCAGGATGAGGTTGCCAGTCGCCCCGGGGCCGGTAGGCGCATTCCGGAACCCAACACCCGGCCGGGGTCTTCCCGAAGAGCCGCCGGTGTTCGGCGAGTCCGGTGGCCAGTTGCAGGCGGATACTCTCGTCTCGGGCCAACAGCGGGAGGAACCCATGGGTGGCCGCCGAGCTGATGATCTCGATCCGGCCGGCCTCCTCGTGGCGGCGGAACTCCGCCACCAGATTGCCATCCAGTCGTTCGAACAGGCGGCTGAGCCGGCCCAAGCGGCCCCGCCAAAACTCGGCGATTGGGACCAAATCCTTCTCGCCGCTCTCCCCAAAAGCGGTGATCGCCTCGTCACAGGCCGTCAGGCGTTGGGCCAGGAACGCCCGCAATTCCCGCCCGAAGGTCGGGTGGGCCAATTGGGTGGCGAGAATCGGCGTGATCCCGAGCGTAATCGGCCCCGGAATCCGTTGGGTCTCGAGCGCCTGCAGCATCTCGACTAACGGCAAATAGGTGTCGACCGCGGCTTCCGAAAGCCAATCGGACCCGTGGGGCCATCGACCGTGATTGAGGACGTACGGGAGATGGCTGTGGAGGGCGAGGACCAAATCCACTAGGCCTCCAACTGCCCGACGGCCCGCTGATAGACGGCGAGGTAAGCCGTGACCGACCGTTCCCAGCTGAAGTCGCGCCGCATCGTCGTCGCCAGCATTCGTCGCCATTCAGCGCCGTTGAAATAGGCGTCGATACCCCGGAGCGATGCCCCGATCAGAGAAGCCGCCTCGTAGGGGTCGAACACGAATCCAGTGACCCCGTCTTCAACCGTATCGACCAACCCGCCAACCCGGCGCACCACCGGGACGACCCCGTACCGTTGGGCTCGCATCTGGGTCAGGCCGCAGGGTTCGTATTGGCACGGCATTAAGAGCAAATCGGCCCCAGCCATCAGTTGGTGCTCCAGCTCATCGGTGAAGTTGGTGTTCACGGCAACCCGGCTCGGCATCATCGCGGCGATCTGGCCCAATGCCAGCTCGAACCGGGCTTCGCCGGCGCCGATGAAGATGAACTGGGCCGGCAGTTCAAACAGGGAGTAGCTCCCAATCACCAAGTCGAGCCCCTTTTGGGTGACGAGGCGGGCCGCCATGCCGAAGATGGGAACGACCGGGTCGACCGCCAAACCAAACCGCCGTTGCAGGGCGGCCTTGCAGGCCGCTTTGCCGCTGGGGTCGTCCGGAGAAAAGTGGCTCACGATCTGGGGATCGGTCTGGGGGTCCCACTCGTCGACATCGATGCCGTTCAAGATTCCGGTAAACCGGTCGCCGAGGGCGGAGAACGACTCCTGAAGGCCGAATCCCCCTTCCGGGGTCTTGAGCTCCGTTGAGTGGTGCGGGCTGACCGTCACGACCTGGTCCGCGAAGGCCAGGCCGGCCTTGAGGAAATTGACCTTGCCGTACCATTCGAGCTGGCGCCAATTGAACAGGGCCCACGGAAGCCCCAACTCCGGCAAGACCGACGGGGGATAGTGGCCTTGGTACCCGGCGTTGTGGATCGAGAGCACCGTGGCCACTCGGCGGTAACGCTCGTCGTCGGCAAACCGGGTCTTGAGGTATGCCAGCGCGAGGGCGGCGTGCCAGTCGTGAACATGGAGCAAGATTGGGCCCGTGGTCAGCATCGGCAGCGCCATCGCGCTCGCCAGGGCAAAAAGGCCGAATCGGAGCGGATTGTCGGGATAGTCGCCGGCCGCGTCGCCGTACAGCTTCGGGCGGTCGTAGAACTCGTCGTGCTCCAGGAAGAAGAGTTGGGTGCCCTTGGCCGGCCGATCGGCCTCGACCATCAGGCGGACGGTCTCGGTGCGATTGCCTAACGGGACTTCGAACGGCTCGCCGAAGGGAATCAGCGGACCTGCCTTCTCGCGGGCGCTCCGATAGAGCGGCAAGATGGCCATGGTCCGGACCCCCGCCCGCGACTGAAACCGGCTCAAGGTCGCGACCGCTTCGGCGAGGCCGCCCGATCGGGCGTACGGATAGAACTCGGCCGCGACGTGAATCACGGTCACCGGTTCGGTGCCCCGATACGCCAAGGCTGAATGCGGCAGCCGGGTCCGGTCGACGATTCGTGTTTGAGGCATCAGGCGGTCGGCGGATCGTCGGCCAGCGGGTCGCCCCGCATCGCGGGGGCGTAGTACCGTTCGGTGTAACGCTGGACCATCCGGCGGGAGTTGAACTGCTGAAAGGCGACCCGGATCGCATTGCGCATCCGATCCACCCACCCAAGTGGCACGCCCCGCATGTCCCGGTCGTAGTACAGCGGGATCAGTTCTTCCTCGAGGAGGCGGTAGAAATGCTCGGCGTCTGAGGCATCGACCGCCTCGGTCTCCGCCGAGTCGTGGGCATACGGAATCGCCCAGCCGTTGGTTCCATCATACCCTTCCTCCCACCAACCGTCGATAGTGGCCAACTGAGGAATTCCATTGAAGGCTGCTTTCATCCCGCTGGTGCCGCAGGCTTCGAGCGGGACTCGAGGAAGATTGAGCCATAGGTCGACGCCCTGGACGAGTCCTGCGGCGACATGCATGTCGTAGTCCTCTAAGAAGGCGACTCGGCCTTCGAAGAACTTGTCATGAGTGTTCCGGTAAATGTCCTGAAGGATCGTCTTCCCGGGGTTGTCGGCCGGATGCGCTTTTCCGGCAAAAATGATCTGCACCGGGCGCCGTTTGTCGCACAGGAGCCGGTGGAGTCGATCGACATCGCTAAAAATCAACGAGGCTCGTTTGTAGGTGGCAAACCGGCGCGCGAATCCGATGGTCAGCGCGTAGGGGTGGAGCAGGGTACCGGCCGCCACGACTTGGTTGGCTTCTTCCCAGTGGGCCGCGAAGCGCTTCCGGGCATCCTCCCGAATGTAGCCCATCAAAGTGCCCTTGAGGTCTTGGTGAACCTCCCAAAGCGCGTGCGGGTCGATCGTTTTGATCTGGTCGAGGAGACTTGGGTCCTCGAGTCGCAAGCCCCAATCCGGCCCAAGCTGGCGGTCGAGCAGAGCCATCATCGGGTTCGCCATCCACGTCGCGAGGTGGACGCCGTTGGTGATCGCCCCAATCGGTACGTCGTCCTGCGATCGGCCCGGCCATAAGGGGTGCCAGATTTCCCGCGACACCTGGCCGTGCCGTTCCGACACCCCATTGACCCGGGCCGACGTCCGCATCGCCAAGACCGTCATCTGGAATCGCCGGTCGGTTCCGCCCGCATGGAGACCGAGACCGAACAGCGTTTCCCGGTCGACCCCCATGTCCTCCCAAATCGGGCCGGTACAGGACTCCAGATGATCGAGCTCGAACGCATCATGTCCCGCCGGTACCGGCGTGTGGGTCGTAAAGACGGAGGTCGCCCGGACCTGGGCCACCGCGTCCGCAAAGGAGGTGCCCGCCACGGTGAGTTCGCGAACCCGCTCCATCATCATGAACGATGCGTGCCCTTCGTTCGCATGCCAGACCCCCGGGTCGACCCCGACGGCGCGGAGGACCCGGACTCCGCCAACGCCGAGCAGCCATTCCTGCCGAAGCCGCAGATCCGGTCCTCCCGCATACAGTTTGTTGAGCAGCGTCCGGTCGTCCGGGTGGTTCTCTTCCAGATTGGTATCCAAGAGATACAACGGAATCCGGCCGACCTTCATGGTCCAGACCTGGACGTGGACCGGCCGGCCGAACGTGTCAACCACCGCCAAGTGGGCCTCGCCCTTTGCCCCGCGGAGGGGCAGCAGTGGCGTGAGACCCGGATCAACGTAGTCGTCGCTGTCCTCCTGCCACCCATCAGCCCGAAGCCGCTGGTCAAAATATCCCTTCATGTACGACAGGCCGATCCCGACGAACGGGAGCCCCAAATCCGAGGCGGTCTTGCAATGGTCGCCGGCCAGGATCCCGAGCCCGCCACTATAGATCGGCACCGAACAGTGAAGCCCGAACTCGGCACAGAAGTAGGCCACCGGCTGCGTCATCAAGTCCGGGTACCGCCGAGCGAACCAAGTCCGGTCGGGCTGCTGATCGCTCGACACCCATCCCATGACCCGGTCGTACCGGGCCAGAAAATCCGAATCCTTGGCCAGCCGCTCGAGCCGGGTCAGCGAAACCTCCCGCAACATCGCGATCGGATTGTTCCGCGTCTCCCGCCACAACGGCGGGTCGATAATCCGCAGCAGCTCGCGCGCCTCTCGATTCCAACTCCAGGAGAGATTGGTCGCGATGGCCGAAAGCCCCTCAAGCCGCGGGGGAAGGACCGAAACCTTTTGTCGTAACAGTGGCATATCCTTCGCCGAGTGCCGAGTGCCGAGTGCCGAGTGCCGAGCTTGCCGAGTGCCGAGCTTGCCGAGCTTAGTGGACGAGCTTCCGATACCGAATCCGATGCGGCTGATCCACCGCAACGCCCTTCCGCTTCTTGTAGTCCGCCGCGTAGTCCTGATAATTCCCCTCGTACCAGTACGCCTCGCTCTCCCCTTCAAAAGCCAAGATGTGAGTGGCCACCCGGTCGAGAAACCATCGATCGTGGCTGATCACGACCGCACATCCGGCGAAGCGAAGCAATGCGTCCTCCAAAGCCCGCAAGGTGTCGACGTCCAAGTCATTGGTCGGCTCATCCAGGAGCAGCAAATTGCCGCCGCTCTTGATGACCTTGGCTAAGTGGACCCGGTTTCGCTCGCCACCCGACAGCAGTCCGACCTTCTTCTGCTGGTCGGAACCCTTGAAATTGAACCCCGCGCAATAGGCCCGGGCGTTGACCTGCCGCTTTCCGAAATCGAGGAGGTCTTGGCCGCCCGAGATTTCTTCGTACACCGATTTGTTCGGATCGAGCGAGTCGCGGGACTGGTCGACGTAGGCCACCTTGACCGTTGAGCCGACCACCAGCTGGCCACCATCCGGCTGCTCTTGTCCGGTGATCATCCGGAACAGCGTCGTTTTGCCGGCTCCGTTCGGGCCGATCACCCCAACGATACCGCCTTTCGGCAGGGCAAAGTTGAGATTATCGAACAACAACGTGTCCCCAAAGCCCTTTTTGACGCCCTTGGCAATCACCACGTCGTCGCCCAGACGCGGGGGCACCGGGATCGCGATTTCCGCAATGCCATCCTGCTCCCGTTCGCCCTCGGCCAGCAACGCTTCATAGGCGTTGAGCCGGGCCTTGCCCTTCGATTGCCGGGCCTTGGGCGACAAGTTGATCCACTCGAGTTCCCGCTCCAGCGTCCGCCGCCGCGCGGAGGCCGAGCGCTCTTCGTGCTCGAGCCGCTTCTGCTTCTGGCTCAGCCAACTGGAGTAATTGCCTTCCCAGGGAATCCCCTCGCCCCGGTCGAGTTCCAAGATCCAGCCGGCCACGTTGTCCAGGAAGTATCGGTCGTGGGTAATCGCAACCACAGTGCCAGGGAATTCGGCCAGATGCCGTTCCAGCCAGGCTACCGACTCGGCATCCAGGTGGTTGGTTGGCTCGTCCAGGAGGAGCAGGTCCGGCTGTTCCAACAGGACCCGGCAGAGGGCCACCCGGCGCCGTTCGCCGCCCGACAGCTTGGTCACGTCGGCGTCGCCTGGGGGACACCGCAAGGCGTCCATCGCGATGTCAAGTTTCCGGTCCAGCTCCCAAGCCCCAAGGGCGTCGATTGTCGTTTGCAGATTGCCTTGTTTTTCGAGCAACGCGTTCATGGCGTCGTCGCTCATTGGCTCCGCGAACTTCATGCTGATTTCTTCAAACTGGGTCAGCAAGGCCCGGGTGTGACTCACCGCCAGCTCCACGTTGCCGCGGACATCCTTGCTCGAATCGAGGGATGGCTCCTGGGACAGATACCCAATCCGGATCCCGTCGGCCGGTTTGGCGCGACCGATAAAGTCCGGATCGACCCCGGCCATGATCTTGAGTAAGGTCGACTTGCCGGCGCCGTTCGACCCGAGGACCCCGATCTTGGCGCCGGGGTAGAAAGACAGGTAAATCCCCTTGAGAATCTCCCGGCTCGGTGGGACGACTTTCCGGAGATTCGTCATGGTAAAGATGTATTGGTGGGCCATAGGCCAGGAACTTAGGTCTGGAGCACCTGGGAGGGTAGGCCGACTGGCTGAGAAGCCTCGATTTGGCGGATCGCCCCTGGCTAGCGATATTGTGGCGCTGGAATAACTCATTTTGAAGGAGGTCGATTTGCGGACCACCATGGCTTTGGCTGTCGTGCTCGGGGCGGTTGCCGCCTCGACCGCCGGCGCTCAAGAGAAGCCCACGCCCCTTGCCGTCGGAACGGCGGCTCCTGAGTTCACGCTCAGCGCGGCCACCAAGGACGGTGTTGCTCCCAAAGCCGCGAGTTTGCTTGACTTTCGGGGCCAAACCGTCGTCCTGGCCTTTTTCTACAAAGCTCGGACCGGTGGCTGAACGGCTCAAATGGACGCGTACCGTGATCAGTACGCGACGATCTTCAAAGGTGGCAAAGGCGTCAAGGTTTTCGGGGTCAGCGTTGATTCCGATACTGGGCTCGCCAGTTGGGCCAAGGACAAGAACTATCCGGTCACGTTCCTGAGCGACCTGGGGGCGGAAGTCGGTAAGAAGTACGGAGTGGCCATCCAGACGAGAATGGGGATGCTCGATCATCGCACGGTGTTTGTCATTGACGGCACCGGCAAGATTAGCCACGTGATGTCGCCGTTTCGGGAAACCGATCCGACCCAGTACACCGAGCTTGCGGATGCCGTCAAGACGGCGGGCGGCCAACCCTAGCGTGGTAAGCTGAGCAGGCAGTGAAAGGGGGCGGGCGCGAGCCCGCCCCTCTTTTTTTTGTGTGTGGGTCATCCGACCGCCAAGCGTCGACGCTACGTGACCCGCGCACTGAACCATGCCGCCTTCGGAAACGGTCGAGTCCTGGCCCTGGTCGATCCAACCAGCGCGATCGATCGACGACGCGATTCGGCTGGCGCTTTTGACTACACTGGCCAACGACCATCGCCATCGCACGCCGAGCATGGGGTCCCACGGGATCAACAAGGGCCAGGTCGCCACGGCCATTCTGCGCGAGGCCAAGCACGTGAGCGGCGTGCTCGCCGCCGGCGATGATTCGACCGACGAGGATCTCTTTCGCGCCCTCCCGGCCAACGCGCTGACTATTCGAGTCGGCCCCGGTCACAGTGCCGCCCGTTACCGCCTGCCGGATGTTCCGTCCCTCCGGGCCTTTCTCGCCGAAACCGGGAGCCAGACGAGGCGAGCACGCTAGCGAAGGGCGGCCTCGATGCTGGCAATGTCGGGGTCGACTTCCCGGATGTCGGTCGCCTGGTTCCGGAGGAGGATCTCGGGGTCCTTGAGAATGTGCCCTGTCAGAATCCCGGCCACGGTGTCATTCGGCCCGATGACACCATCGGCCACCAGCCGCCTCACGCCGGCCACCGACGCCGCACTGGCGGGTTCACAACCCACCCCGGCCCGATCGATGACCCGCTTGGCGGCGAGAATCTCCTCATCGCTCACCGTCGTCACGACGCCCCGCGTCGCTCGCATCGCCGCCACGGCGCGGTCGTGGGAGGCCGGGTTTCCGATCCGGATCGCGGTGGCAACTGTTTCGGCCACGACTTGGTGCCGGGTTGCGAAGTCGTTCCGAAAGCTCTGCGCAAATGGTGACGCCCCTTCCGCCTGGATGGCCGCGATCCGGGGCAGCCGGTCGATCAAACCCAAGGCCTTGGCTTGAACCAGGGCCGCCCCGAACGCGGAGGTGTTGCCCAAGTTCCCCGCGGGCAGCACGATCCAATCCGGCGCCTGCCATTCGAGGTCTTCGAGTAACTCGAACACGATCGACTTCTGGCCGGCCAGCCGGAACGGATTGATGCTGTTGACGAGGTAGAGGTTGAGTCGCTCGCTGGCTCGCTCGACCAGCGTCAGGCAGGCGTCAAAGTCGCCCCGGACGGCTAAGATCGTGGCCCCGTAGGCGATCGTCTGAGCCAGTTTTCCGGCCGCGGTCTTGCCGGAAGGGATTAGCACAACACCGGTCATGCCCGCCTGGGCGGCGTATGCCGCCAGCGACGCCGACGTGTTGCCGGTGGAGGCACAGGCCACCCCGCGCATCCCGAGTCGGCGGGCATGACTGACCGCCACCGTCATCCCTCGGTCCTTGAACGATCCGGTCGGATTCATCCCCTCATGCTTGAGGACGAGGCCCACGCAGCCGGCAAATGACCCGATGGCGTCGCGGGCTACCAGCGGTGTGTTGCCCTCGGGAAACGAGACAATGTCCTCGTCTCGCATTTCCGGAAACACCAAGTCTCGGAACCGCCACACCCCGGATCGGCCGAACCGGTCGGCCCGGGCAGCCCGGCCGGCAAAGCGAGCCGCCACGTCGGTGGGCCGGTCATCGGTCACCACAGCGAGAAGCCCCTCGCAGGCTCGGCAGCGGGTCGTCGGTTCAAAGAGGTCGAACCGCTCGGCGCAATCGTCACAGTGGAGCCACGAACTCATCGGAGAATCCTTGCGCCGACCAGATCCGGCTTGGTCAGTCGAACGGTGGACGGGTAGCCGGCTCGCGCGTAGGCCCGGCTCACCGCCGCGCCGACCGCCCGCGCGACGGGTCGGCTTGCGGCGATCGCGAACAAGGTTGGCCCACTGCCTGAGATCGAACACCCTAGAGCACCGGCGGCCAGCGCCGCCCGCTTGGCCGCAAGGAATCCTGGTAGCAACGAGGCCCGGGCTGGTTCAGCGATCCGGTCGTCGATGGCACGGCCAAACAGGGCCAGGTCGTTTCGGTACGCGGCGGCCACCATCGCGGCCACCGTGGCGGCCTGGTGCAGGGCCGTCGGCCGCGAAATCTCGTTAGGTAGGGCTGCCCGCCCCCTCTTGGTGGCCAGCTCGTAGTCCGGTTTGGCCAGGATCACCTGCATCCGACTCGGGGTTGGCAAGCAGATGACGTCGAGTGGGTCGAGTCGCCGGATCAGGACCAATCCGCCCAGCAGCGACGGCGCGATGTTGTCCAAGTGACGGCCGGCGACGATCGACTCCGCCGCCAGCGCGGCCCGCAAGAGGTCGTCGGCTCCCAGCGGTGACCCCATCAGGGCGTTGGCCGCCACGGCCCCCGCTACCGCCGAGGCGGCGCTTCCGCCTTGGCCCCCGGAAAGCGGCAACCCCTTCGTGACCCAGATGGCCATGCCGAATTGGCCTCGGTGTCCGGCCAACCGGATCGCTTCCCGGGCGGCAATCGAGGTGGCATGCCGACTCGCGGCTTTGGGCAGGCTCGGATGCCCTGGGTCGCGAATCTCAACCCGGCCGCCCGTGATCCGTTCGGCCCGAACCGTGTCGCCCAAGCCCTCGATAGCGAGGCCGAGAATGTCGAGGCCGGGCCCGACGTTGCCGATCGATCCCGGAACAAACACCCGCACACGTTGCATTCAAAGGCCGATCGAAGCCGAAGGTGGATTCCGAGCCCCGATGTTAACCGGCGGCCGATAGGAAAGTCCACTGTCGGACCTTTGGTTTGAGGTGTAGATTCGCCGCGGTAGGCCCTTCGCCGTCAAGACGAACAATCTCGAACGAGGCCCGATGCGAATTGCTGTCCTGGGTGAAACGGCCGGGAGTGAGCGGCGCGTTGCCCTGATCCCCGCCACAGTTCAAAAGCTCGTCCACCAGAAGCATGACGTCGCCGTGGAGCGTGGGGCTGGAACGGCCGCGTTCTATCCGGATCCGCTCTATACCGCCGCGGGCGCGACCATTGTCGATGGTGCGGGGGCGGCTTGCCTGGGCGCCGACCTGATCGTGAAGGTCCAGCCGCCGACGCCCGAACAAGCCAAAATGTTCAAGTCCGGGGCGGTCCTGATTTCGTTGCTGGCGCCTCACTCCAACGCACCGCTTCTCGACCTGCTGGCCGCCGGCGGCGTCTCGAGCCTCTGCCTTGAACTGGTCCCCCGAACGACCAAGGCCCAGTCGATGGATGTCTTGTCGTCCCAGGCCACGGTCGCGGGCTACCAGGCCGTACTGCTGGCCGCGTCCCGGATGGGCCGCTTGCTGCCGATGTTGACCACGGCGGCGGGTACCCTCACGCCCGGCAAGGCCTTTATCATCGGCGCCGGTGTCGCGGGGCTGCAAGCCATTGCTACCGCCCGCCGGCTTGGCGCGGTGGTCTCGGCCTTCGATGTGCGGGCCGTCGTCAAGGAGCAGGTCCAAAGCCTGGGGGCCAGTTTTGTCGAAACCGAGGCCAAGGCCGAGGGGGCCGGTGGCTACGCCAAAGAACTCGGAGCCGATCAGCAAGCCCTGGTACTGGCGGCGATCGGGAACCACATCAAGAACATGGATCTGGTGGTGACGACGGCCGCGATTCCCGGCAAGCCGGCGCCCCGCCTCATCACGAGGGCCATGGTCGAGTCGATGAAGCCTGGGTCGATCATCGTGGACCTGTCGGCCGACTCCGGCGGCAACTGCGAACTGACCCGGTACGGGGAGGACGTCGTCGTCTCAGGTGTCACCGTCCTCGGCCCCAAGAATGTTCCCAGTATGTTGCCCAATCACGCCAGCTTCATGTTCAGCAAGAACGTTCAAGCGTTGCTCGACCATGCCATCAAGGACGGCGGGCTCGCCATCAATCTCGAGGACGCCATCGTGGGTCCGATGTGCGTCACTCACGGCGGCGCCGTCCGCTACGGAAGGATGTGAAGATGGAAGCGATCCTCAGCAGTATCGTCATCTTTACCCTGGCCACGTTTCTCGGAGTCGAGCTGATCAATCGGGTCCCGACCACGTTGCACACGCCGCTCATGTCGGGGGCCAACGCGATCAGCGGCATTACCGTTGTCGGAGCCATGATCGTGGCCGGCGGCAACCATGGGTGGCTGTCGTCGGTCCTCGGTTTCGTGGCCGTGGTGTTTGCCATGATCAATGTCGTCGGCGGGTACGCTGTGACCGACCGGATGCTCCAAATGTTCAAGAAGAAGCCGGGGTCGCGCTGATGCCCCACGCTACGGCAGAACTGCTCTACTTGGTCGCGACGATCCTGTTCATTCTGGGGCTCAAGTGGCTGTCGAGTCCGGCCACGGCGGTCCGAGGCAATCGGCTCTCAGGCGTCGGGATGCTGATCGCCATCGTGGTTACGCTGTTCGACCAGGGAATTCTGTCCTACTCGGTCATCGTAGCCGGGCTCCTGGTCGGGTCGGCCCTTGGGCTCTGGCTGGCCCGCTCGGTCAAGATGACGGCAATGCCTCAGATGGTGGCGCTGTTGAACGGTCTCGGCGGCGGGGCGTCGCTGTTGGTTGGCGCCGCTGAGTTTATGAAGGGGGTCGGGTCGGGCGTGGCCGCCCCGCTCGATGTCGCCATCACCACCCAACTTACCCTGCTGGTGGGCGCGGTGACCTTCACCGGCAGTCTGATCGCGTACGCGAAGCTCCAGGAGCTGATGCCGGGGCGGGCCATCGTCTTCCCAGGCCAGAAGCTCCTCAATGGGGTGATGTTCTTGACGATTCTCGGCCTGGGGGCGTGGCTCGTTGTCACCCCGACCGCCCCAAGTTGGGCCTTTCATGCCGTCTGGATCCTCTCGCTCCTGATCGGCGTGCTCCTGGTCATCCCGATTGGCGGCGCCGACATGCCGGTCGTGATCTCGTTGCTCAATAGCTATTCGGGCATTGCGGGATCGATGACGGGGTTCGTGATCCACAACGATGTGCTGATCATTGCCGGCGCCTTGGTCGGATCGAGCGGGATCATCCTGAGCCAGATCATGTGCAAGGCCATGAATCGCTCGCTGGCCAGCGTGCTCTTTGGTTCCTTCGGCGCTGCCGGAACCTCAGTCAAGACCGCCGAAGGCCTCTCGGTCCGGCAAACCTCCGCCGACGATGCGGCTATTCAGTTAGCCTACGCCAAGAGCGTGATTGTCATCCCCGGGTACGGCCTGGCCGTCGCGCAGGCTCAGCACCTGGTCCGAGAGATGGCCGACATCATCGAGAAGAAGGGCGGGGAAGTGAAATACGCCATTCACCCGGTGGCCGGCCGAATGCCGGGGCACATGAATGTGCTCTTGGCGGAGGCCAACGTCCCCTACAACAAGCTGTACGACATGGACCAGATCAATGCCGAGTTCGATCGGACCGATCTGGTATTGGTGGTCGGAGCCAACGATGTCGTCAACCCGGCGGCCCGCACCGACCCCGGCAGTCCCATTTACGGGATGCCGATCCTCAACGCCGACAAGGGCCATTCCATCATCGTCCTGAAGCGTGGGATGGGGGCCGGCTTTGCGGGCATCGAAAATGAGCTCTTCTACAACCCAAAGACCGCCATGCTCTTCGGAGATGCCAAGGCATCGATCCAGAAGCTGGTGGCCGAGCTCAAGGCTATGTAACTCGCGGTGTGCGGTGGACTTGTGTCAGCCTGGGGGCGCTTGGCGTCTCCCTTGTGTTGAAACTGAAGTCCCGATCGGAACGTTGACTAGAATGTCGGGTAGGGCCGTTTGGGGGGGTAGTTTTATCCGGGCCTCAAGGCGCAATTTTCTGCAACCCCTTGTCCTCGACAGCTTTAGTTAAGTGATTGATTTTTTTGGGTTTAGATAGTATATTGGCGCGCCGAAAGATTTGCGGGGCTTTGGGGTTTTTTCGGGGGCTTCAAGAGCAGTTTCCTTTTACTGTTTGGAGGACCTAGTGACTCTTCCTCGTGCGAAGCGCCGAGCGGCTCGTCCTGCTCAGATCGCCCGTGCGGTGGACGAGGGCCGCGAGAGCCTCGACCTGTACCTAGACGAGATCTCCCGAGTACCGCTGCTCAGTCGAGACGAGGAAATGGAACTCGCTCGCAAGGCGTTTCGGGGCAATATCGTCGCACAGGAAAAGCTGGCTCGTCACAACGTGCGGTTCGTCGTGTCGGTCGCTAAAAAATTCCAGAACCGAGGAGTTCCACTCGTCGACTTGATCGGCGAGGGCAACCTCGGGCTGATGACCGCAGCCCGGAAGTTCGATCCGGACCGCGGCGTCAAGTTCATTTCGTATGCGGTGTGGTGGATTCGTCAGGCGGTCCAAGCCGCAATCGCCCGTCATGGGCGGCCGGTTCGGGTACCGCTCAACCGGACCGCGGATCTCTCGCGGCTCGGCCGGACCACGACGCTCTTGAAAGAGCGCCTGGGCCGGATGCCGACCACCGAAGAGTTGGCCCGTGCCACCGGCCTGACGCCGGAAGCGGTTCGGAGCCTGAGCGCGCTCAATTCCGAAGCCGTTCGCCTCGACCACCCCACCCGGGACGGTGATGGCAACGAGCGGATGGAACGGTTCGCGGCCACCGATCAGGAAGGCACCGACAGTTCCACCCTGGCCAACAGCCAGAGCAACGACATCGAAGCGGCCTTGG
>JANNQX010000050.1:0-3278 GCA_031400975.1 Gemmatimonadota bacterium | reverse complement strand
TTGCCATCAAATGAACTCTTGGGTTGCGAGGATTAAGGACGGCCGTACCGGTCCCTACGGCCGCCGGGCTCGGCAGGATTCCGACCAGCGGAGGCCTACGGAGTGAGCTACTGCGGCTTTAGAAACTCCGTTGCGAACAGCGTGAGACTTGGAGTGCCGAGGATGTTGCGGTGGGTCGTGTTCGGAACGATCGCCAACCGACTGGCAACTCTCAGCGACCCGTCAAGGCCCGCGTCACGTTGTCCGCCGCCTCTCACGGCTAGGCTTGGAGCTTCCCCATCAGTTCCGGAGACCCGCTCATGGCCCTCGCCTCACTTGTCTTCGTCCTCAGCTTAGCCGTCCCGCCCGATTCGACCGTTCAAGCGGCGGTCAGGAGCCCGATCGGCCTCGGGCCCGCCACGGTGCCCCCCATAACGCTCCTCATCGGCCATTCCACCCGAAAATCCTTCACCGAACGGCTCCGCCTGGACCAAACCCAAGCACACCACCGAGGCCGGCACGCTCTGGTCGGCGGGCTGATCGGTGGCGCCGTTGGGATCGTCACCTGTACCGTGATCTCAAACCTGATCAATGACCCGGGCACCGGTTTCTCGACCTGCACGGCGAAGGGTTACGCGGGCTTTGGCTTGGGCGGCGCCGCCCTCGGCGCCCTGGTCGGTTCGCTCCTCTAGGCCGGTTCCAGACTGGGCGGAAGTGAATCTCTGGCGCTCCAGTCGGGTTTTCCCTATCATAGGAGAACCCCCCAACCCTGGAGAGCGCATGCCCGCAGTGCTCGACCTGCTCCGCCGCAAGGGTGATGTCGTCCACACCATACTCCCCACTGATTCCGTCGTCACCGCCGCCACCGCCATGAATCAGTTCGGGGTGGGAGGCCTGGTCGTGGTCGACGGCGAGGGAGCGATCGCCGGGATGTTCACCGAGCGCGATGTGCTCCGCCGAGTCGTGGCCGCGGGAAAGGACCCGGCTACGACCTTGGTGAGGGACGTGATGACAACCGAGGTGTTGGCCTGCCGGCCCGAAACCAGCCTCCAGGAATGCGCCTCGGTCATGACCTCGAAACGAGTCCGCCACCTTCCGGTTCGCGACGAGACCGGATTGGTTGGGATCGTCACGATCGGCGACCTACTGGCCCAGCGAGTCGACGACCAGCAAGCCACGATCGAGTACCTGACCAGCTTCGTCTACGACGGCCGCTGACTCAAGGAGCCTTCGCGGCGAGCTCGGCCTCGAACCGCTTCGCATCGTTCGGGCGGCCCAACGCTTTGTAGTCCGCCGCCAAATCGGTGCGGGCGTTGTCGAGCCAGGTCTTGGGCGGTGCGGCCTGTTTCATCAGGATCTGATACCCGAGCAGCGACGCTTTCTCGGCCTCGGCGAACTGCCCGGCGCCGAGGAGATTTCGGCCCAGCCTGACGTTCGCGATCCCCATCAGCTGGTGGGTAGGTTCGAGCACGTCGGCGTACCGCCGGAGCACTTCACGTAGCAACCGAATCGCTTCGGGAAACTGCTTCTGAGCCTGGTAGACGCCCGACAGGTTCGACATCGCGACGCCGATCTGATAGTGCTTGTCGCGATAGACCTCCCGGTAGATGGCGGTCATTCGCTCGAAGGCAGCTCGGGCTTCGTCGTACCGGTTTTGCCGGAGCGCGATCCGGCCCACCTCGTTGACCGCCGACGCAACCCGGGGATGAACCGGGCCGTAGACTCTCTCGTAGACGACCAGAGCCTTCTTGACCAACTCGCCGGCCTCGTCGAACCGCTCCAGATTGACCAACGCCCGGCTCAGCATCGTCTGCGCTGAGGCCGTCGCGGGGTTGAGGTCGCCATAGAAGCCCTGGATGATGCTGAGGCCGTCGCGGTAGTAGCGCTCGGCCTCGGCGAAATTCCCCTGCTCGAACTGTACCGCGCCGAGGTTAATGAGGTCGTCGCCGACATGGGGGTGGCGATCGCCGTACAGCGCCTTTGACATGACGAGGATCCGATGAAAAAGCGAATCCGCCACCGGGTAGTGACCGGCATAGAAATGGGTGTTGGCAAGCTCGCCAAGAGTACCGACGAAGTCGGCGCTGGTCGAATCGGACCCGTAGAGGGAGACCGCTTGTTCGAGGGTCGTGATGGCCGAGTCGTAGGTGCCTCTCAGCTCGAACACCTGGCCCAACACCGCCAGGGCCCTGGCCCGGGTCGGATGGGTCGGGGGCAGAGACCGGGTGGCGATGGCGATCGCCTCCCGGGCCGTGGCCGCCGCTGCGGGGAAGTCGGCCCGAGCCGCCTGGAGCGATCCGAGTTCAACTAGCGCCGCAGCCACGTCCGGATGATTGCCGCCCAGCAGCGCCCGCCGTTTGGTGACCGCCGCGCTGAGCAGGGTATCGGCCCGCTCGAGATTCCCGAGCTTCTGCTGAATGCTGCCAAGGGTCAGGAAGAGTTCCGATTGGGAGGCCGGATCGGCGTCGAGGCTCCGGGCATCGCGAAGCCCCCGATCGAGGAGGGTCACCACCCGAAGGCTGTCGGCCGGACCGGCGGCTTCGTCGCCGCCCTCGAACAACCGCATGGTGAACCCTTGGATCCGTTCAGCCCGGGCCGCTTCCGAAACGGCGCGGTCGCGGGCCGCCGCCAGCCGAACCGTATAGAACACCACGAGGACTGCCGCCGCCGCCAAGCCGACCGCGCCGATCGTCACCGCCCGAAGGTTCCGGCTCGCGAATTTCGTGAGTCGATATGCCAGTGCGTCAGGCCGGGCCTCGAGCGGCTCCCCGTCCAAAAAGTGATCGATGTCCCGAATCAGGGCATCGACCGACGAGTACCGCCGGTCGGGATCGGGATGCATCGCCTTCTGGCACAGCACATCGAGATCGGCCCAGGCCGACCGGCTGGCGACCCGGTCGCCGGGAAGCGCCCGGAGCCAGGCGACTACCGACGGCTTGGGGGCATCGCCCGCGGCGACCAAGGCGGCCGCTTCGGCGGGGTTCTTGTCGGTCAGGTCGAACGGAAGCCGGCCCGCCAACAACTCGTAGAGCACCACCCCAAGCGCGTAGATGTCGGTATACAGGCCGATCGCGGCGCCCCGAAACTGTTCCGGCGCCGCGTAGGCCGGGGTCATCATCTGGAGGCCGGTCCGGGTGGCCGCCGCAGGATCACCGAAAGTCTCGATCTGTTTGGCGATCCCGAAATCAAGCAGCTTGACCCGCCGGTCATTCGTGACCAGCACGTTCGACGGCTTGAGATCGCGGTGGACGATGGCGCGCCGATGGGCATGGGCCACCGCATCGCAGACCGACCGAAAC
>JANNQX010000049.1:0-10058 GCA_031400975.1 Gemmatimonadota bacterium | reverse complement strand
TTCGGGCCGCTCGGGTCGGCGGCACCGCGGTAAGAGGTACCGGTAACGAAGGTACCCGCCTTGGTGGCGAGGGCCCCCGCGAACGTACCCAAACCACCGGCCCGAGCCGGGGAGGCCGTGCTCAGCGACCAGTCCAAGGTTCCGAGGGTCGGCGCTGCCGGCAGGCCCGTAAAGAGACTGGTGCTGGTGGCCGCATTGGCCTCGATCGCGTTGGCGTTGACGTCGACCGTGCCCTGAATCGTCGCGCCGGACTGGGGTTGGAAGGTCACCCCGTTTTCCGTCAACAGCAGATTGCTGAGGGCGAGCTGGGTCCCGGTGATCCGGTCCAGGGTCGGTTGGTCGCGGAGGCTGATGGCCGCGCGGGCCCAGCGGGACACGATCCCGTTGACGTAATAGCCGCCGGTTCCGCGCCGGAGCATCATCCCGACCGTGCCGGAGCCCTGGTTGTTCACGCCGGCCGGCGGTCCGACCAATGTGAAGTTGGCCAGGAGTGGCACGTTATAAGGCTGCGAGTTCTGGCCTGAGGTGCAGTTGGCGCCGTTGCAGCCGTCGTTCTCGATTCCTTGAGGGTCCTGCGACACGTTGCCGGCCTGCGGGCGAGGCACGACCAGGATCTGCTGAAAGGCGATCGCGAATTGGACCCGGCCGACATAGCCTTCGGACATGTCGAAGTGGTCGTCGCCGGAGTTGTACGACACTAAGTGCTTGGCGTCGACTGCGCCGCCGAACCACTCGAAGGAGTCGTCGAGGCCGTTGAGCGACTGGACGTAGTCGATTTCAGTACCGCTCCCGACCGCGGCGAAGGTGAACGAGTTGAGCTCGGCGTCCGGCGCGGTGGCGAAGCCGGCGAACTCGACCCGAACGTACCGGAGCTTCCCGCTGTTGTCGGCGTTGTTGGTGCCGCCGGCGTAGTCGATCGCAGGGTTGGTGACGGTGTTGGTGCCGGTTCCCTCAAGGATGACCGGAGCCGAACGGTTGATGATGCCTCTTCCAACGAGGATCAGCCCGCCCCAGTCACCGGCCCGCCGCTGGCCAACCGGCTGCGAGGAGGTAAAGACGATCGGCGCGGCCGCGGTACCCTGGGCGTCGATCTTGGCGCCCCGCAGGATGAACAGCGACGAGCCGACCACGTTGAAATCACCCTCGATGATGGTGCCGGACTCGATCGTCAACGTGGCCCCGTCGGCGACGTGAATGAACCCGGACAGCCGGTACTTCTTGTCCCGGGTCCAGGTCGTGCTGGTCGTGATGTCGGCGTTGATCACGGTCAGGGCCCGGTCCGGCAACGTGACACTCGCCTCGGCGCTCGCGGCCGAGGTCTTGCTGCCGGACACGGTGGTCACCCGGTACCGGTACGTGGCCGTCGGATTAAGACCGGTGTCGTCAAAGGGCGGGGCCGTGGGAGTCCCCACCTGCGCAAACGTCCCGCCGGTGGCGCCGTCCGCCCGCTCGACGAGGTACCCCGTCGCCCCGGCCACCCCGGTAAACGAGACCCGCGCCGACACGGCCGATACCGCCGTAACCGTCACGCCGCTCGGCGGATTCGGATTGGCCGGTTCGGTCGGCGTATCCTCACCGCAGCCCGCGCCGACGACAGCGGTGATGAGCACCATCCCCAACTTGGATCGAAGCCCTGTCAACATGAAAGCGTCCCTTAGTTAAAGAAAAACCCGTCCCATAATTACCACGCCCTCATCCCCATCCGGTGCCAGTTCCGTCACACCCGCGTCACATTCGCCGAGTGCCGAGCACCGAGTGCCGAGTGCCGAGCTCTACGGACTCCACGACAGCCCGACCGTAAAGATCCGGCCGGTCCGGTAGTACTCGCGCGTGACCGAGCCTTGCTCGATCTCAAATGGAGTGTCGAACAGGTTCCGGACATCGACCTTGCCCTTGACGCCGGTCAGGATCGGGAACCGAACCGAGAGGTCGACCAAGTGCCGCGCCCTCTCGTACACATCGGGCAACGGAGCCTCGGCGGAGTTGACGATCCGGCGGCCCACGACGTTGTAGAGCGCCGTCGCCGACAACGAGCCGCCGCTGGAGGTGTAGGTCAGGCCCCCGTTGACGACGTAGGGCGCTTGGCCGACCATGGCCCGCTCGTCGTTGAGCTTGCTCGCGATCCCGTCGCCGATTCGGATCCGGCTCTGCATCACCGTGGTGTTCAGGTGCGCCGAGAAGTTGATCAACTTGGGCGCCAGGAACCGGAGGTTCTTCCGGGCTTCGAACTCGACGCCGTAGTTTTCCCCGGCTTCGGCGTTCAAGAAGCTCACGACCCGGGTGCCGGAGGTGGCCTGGTACACCCGTTCGATCGGATCCTTGAAGCGCTTGGCGAAGAGACCAATGCTGATCACCTCGTTCGGATTCGGGTACCACTCCCAGCGCGCATCGTAGTTCTGGATCAACGCCCGCTTCAAAGCGGAGTTACCCAGGATGTTATCGCCGCCGATGACCTCGCGGTATTGGACCGGCGCCAACTCACGATACTCGGGCCGAGAGAGGGTCTGGGTGGCGGAGAATCGCAGGGTGTGGGTCTCGCTGACGCGGTAGTTCAGGGCCAGAGACGGGAGCAGGTCCGTATAGGTCGGACTGGTTGTAACCGAGGCCCCGACCGTCGGCTGAGTCAGCACGGTGACTTCGGAGTGCTCGACCCGGGCTCCGCCTAACAGCTCGAGTTTGCCGCTGAGGTAGAACTGGAACATCGCATAGCCGGCCGAGAGCTTGTCGTCGGCGGAGTAGCTGCCGCCGGCCGACAACGGGGTGACCCGGAAGAACGACTGGCCCGGCGCGTTGAACCGGCCGTCGAAGATCGCTTCCGGTTCGAGCTCCCGGGCAGCCCGGGGCAGGGTCGAGGCGATGCTGTAGGAATCGTTGTCAGCAGTGCGTTCGGTGGACCGGTACATTCCGCCGAATCGAAGCTGGTGGGGCCGGGCCGGTTTGCCGATCGTCAGACTGTAATTGGCCTGGCCTTCGATGTTCTTCTCGTTGAGCGCGGCAAAGGTCCGGACCGCGCCCTCGTTGGAGGCGCTGAACCAGGCGGCCGGGAGCCGGTTGCCGGTCGGGTCGGTGTCGAGCGAATAGACGATTTCAGAGCGGTCGGGTTCGTTCCGATTGACCTCCGACCGGGCCACGGTCCAGTCGACCGCGTGCCGGGCCCCGAGGCGGTGCTCCCCCTGCAGTTGATTGGAGAGCACTTTCCGTTCGATATAGCGAAGCCGGTTGATCCGAAAAGCCCCACCGAGGTTTTCGCTCTCGCCGGTTTCGAGGCGGGCGTCGTTGTCGGCGGTGCGGTTGTATGAGGTGTTGAGCGAAATCTTGGTGCCGGATCCGATGTTGGTGCTGAGGTTGACGAGGCCGCCAAGGAGCACCGAAGCCCGGCCCGTGGCCCCCTCGAATCGGTCGATCTCGCTCACGATGCCAGCCTGGCTGCCGGGCTGCGCGTAGGCCCGGACCTGCTGGTCCTGGATTTCCTGACCGTACGAATAGGTTCCTGAGAACAGGTACCCGATCTTCTGGCCGATGATCGGGTCATTGCCTCCCAGAGAAAAGCTCAGGGACGAGTTCGGGAGCCCGGATCCGGTCGGGGCGCTCCAGGCGTTCCGGAACGAGCCGACGATCGCGTTCACCTGACTCTGGGACGGCGACGGTTCGAAGGTTCCAGCGGCGGCGACCAAGGCGGGAAGCCGCCGGTCGCGGGATCCGAAGGCCAGCCATTCCAGGCCTTCGTTCGGGGCCCGGAAGACGGTCTTACTGGTGGCCCGGCTGTTGTAGCCGGTCGAGGTCGACAACACGAACTGGCGATTGGCGGGAAACTCGCGGGTTTTGATGTTGACTTGCGCCCCGCTGAAATCGCCGGGCAGGTCGGGGGTAAAGGTCTTGGAGGTCGTGATGCTCTGGAGCAGGCCGGACGGGAACATGTCGAGCGGCACGACTTTCCGTTCCGGCTCCGGGCTCGGAATCCGGATCCCGTTGAGCGAGGTCGTGGTGTAACGCTCACCGAGGCCGCGGACGAACACATACTTCCCGTCCTGGACCGTGACGCCGCTGACCCGCTGGACCGCGGCGGCCGCATCGCCGTCGGGGCTCTTGGCAATCTGCTCGGCGGTGACGGCGTTCATCACGCCAACCGAGTTCTTCTGTTCATTGAGCGCGTCGGCCACCGAGCCCCGCTCAGCGGCGGCGGTCACGTTCAGCTCTTCGAGCTGGACCGTCTCGGCGTTGAGAGAGACGTCTTGGGTCACCGCCCCCGAGGCGGGGACCTTCACGCCCGTCACCAGCTTCGGGCCATACCCGATCATCCGGACCCGGACGCCCACTTCGCCGGTTGGCACCTCGGCAAAGGCGTATCGGCCATCGATGGTGGTGGTGGTTCGGCGGGGAGCGGCCAGACCGACGAGTTCGATGACCGCGCCGGCGATCGGAGCGCCCTGTTCGGCGTCGACGACTCGGCCGACGACCCGTCCGGTCGACTGGGCGGCAAGGGGTGACACCACGAGGGATAGGGCCAACCAGATTTTCATCGTCTCGACTCGGCGTTGAATGAGGTTCCTCGAACGGCCGGAAACGTCGTCGGCGCTGGTCTCTGATCTGGCACATCCACGCAACGATTGGGTCACGACGCACCCTTTGGCCCCTCGCGGGTCTTGGTCTCGTCACAAACCCGTCACGACGGCCCAGGTGGGTGATCCCCCGCGGATCGCGACGAAGCGCGTGGATCGGGGGGGGCTCAGGTCCGTTGACGTGACAGGGGAGGCAGAAATCCCGGGCGTGGCAGGTGGCGCAACACACCAAAGAGCAACAACCTAGCGAGTGGGAATCGAAAACCCGTGGCAAGCTGCACACATCTGCGGATTCTTCCGCCGGAGCCGGTTCGGGTCGAACCCCGGGCCGTGGGGGTTGAACCGCCGCCCACCGACCGAGGAATGGCAGGTCAGGCAGTCCCGTTCGGAGTGACAGCTGACGCAGCTTTCGAGTTCCTGGCGAGCGGCCTGGCCGTGGCCGAACAGGAACGACCGCTTGGCATCGTGGTAATTGCCGGTGCCTAACGGGCGGTTGGCGGTCATCCCGGTCTGGGCGTGGCAACTGGCGCAGAACTGCTGGGCATTGTGGCAGTCCGAGCAGGAGCTCTCGCGGGCGTAGGCCGCCGCGGGATGCCGGCTCAGGAACGCGGCCGGATGATACCCGCCGGACCGGGCCGGATCGGGCCGGTGGCACTGGAGGCACATCGGCCGGACGTGACAGGTCGCGCAGCTCCGTTCCGCCGCTACGGCCAACGGGGCGTGTTTCTGCCCGAAATCGGCGGTATGGGTGTCGGGTTTCTTCCGCGCCACCACCGCACCAACCGCCCGGCCCGGCCCGGCCCGGCGGCCGCGAGCGACCGGATCGCGGGAGCCGGGGCGCCCGCATGACACGCCATACAGCTCTCCCGGGTATGACAGGTCGCGCATTTCTCGGTTTTCGGGCCGACCTTCTCACCATGCCGGCGGGCGAAGTCCGTCCCCCTGTGGTTGACCGGGGCCCTGAGCGTCGCCTTGATGGCCAACGACCGCGGATCGGGGCCGAGCGCCTGGATCAGCGGGGTTTCGGGGGCGTTGACGTGACAGGCGGTGCAGAAGTCCCGGGCGTGGCAGGTGGCGCAGCTCGCCGCGACGGGTGTGCCCTTGGCGAGGGCTCCGTGCCCCGCTGGACCTTTGGCAAGGAAGCCGGTCTCCTTGTGGTTAGCCGGAGTCCCGAAGCCCTTGATCCGGGCCTCGGTGAGGGTTCTGGCCTCCACGAGTGGCACATGGCACGTGGCGCAGGAACTGTCCGGGGCGGCAAGGTGCTCGCGCTGGATCTTGTGACAGGACAGGCATTGGCCGACGATGGCCCTCCGGGTGGTCATCCAGCCCGCGGCGGCCTGCTGGTGGCAGCTGGAGCAGGTGGGGACGTCGCTCGGCGGTCGGGCTCCGCCGGGCGCCGCACTCCGGCGGTGGCGCTGATGGTCGAACCGGAGGTTGCTCGGAGCCGGCTCGGTGCGGGCCGCCCACTGGACTCGCTTCTCGATCGTCCCGTCATGACAGGCTTCGCAGGACTGGACCGCCGGCCAGATCGATGCGTCGGCCCGGGCCGCCCCGACATGGCAGGTCTCGCACCGGGGGAAGAGTTTGGCGTGCTCCGGGTGGTTGAACCGGTCGGCCGGGGTCTGCGCCACCGCCGGCCCGGCGGCCAAGGGGCCGAGTCCAACCGAGAGCGCCACGAGCCAGGCCCGGATCATTGAGTCTTCCCCGCTCGCGGAAGCCGGTCGGCGCTCGAGCCTAACGTCACCACCAACCGGGTGCTCATCCGAACCTGGTTCAGGTCGAACGCGGCCGCATCCGGCCGCCGCCTGGCTTCGGCGAACCATCCGAAGTCCGACGCCAGCCGGAACCGGGCGGTCAGTTTCACGTCGCCCGACATTGAGACCCAGTTCACCCGGGCGTCGCTGAACCGGAACTCGAGCGGCCGGTCGAGAGTGCCGGCCCGGGCGGCTACCATCAGCCGGTCCGAGGGCCGCCAGGTGACCCCGCCGTCGACCGTCCGGGAACTGGCTCCCGGCCCAAACTCACTCCGGACCCCGGCTTCGAAGGTCCACGCCGTGGCCACGGTGGCGCTCGCCGATACCTGCGCCCGCCAGCCTCGGTCCTCGGCGGTGACCAGCGGCGTATCGGCCCCATCCTCGTCGAACCAGTACCGTTCGCCCGAGCCGCGGATCCAGAGGCCTTTCACTGGTTCAACGGCTGCATTGGCCCGGACCGCCCGGAACGGAACCGGACTGAAGGCACCCCAAATCGTCCAGAGGTCAAAGAACGGCCGGTAGCGGCGTGCCTCAACGGTTCCGTACCAGTGTCGGTCGGTGTAGCTGGCGCTCGCCTCGGCCGATCCCCACCACCCGTTGGCGAAGTCGTACTCCGCGCCGGCCGCCAGCCGGATCTTGCGCAGGGGATAGACGTCGACCGAGGCCGCGGCGCGTTCGGACACGAAGTAGTCGACCTCGGGATCGACTTCCCGACGGTACTCGCCCCGGAAATCGAACCACCGCCGTCGCCAAGACACGTCGGCCCCGACGAGCAACTGGCCGTTCCGAGGTTGAAAGTCATCGAGCGGATTGAGTGCCGGACTGGTGATCGGGATGGCCACCGCACGGGCCAGTCCCCATCCGCCATAGCCGGCGACCTCGAGTCCGGCCGCGGGGGCCCGGAAGCTGGCGCGACCCCCGTCGAACCCCTGGTAGCCGAGCCGGCCCGACACCAGTTGGCGACCGAGCCGGCCGGCGGCGGCCTCGGTGGCGTACTCCGCGTAGCCCTCGGTCAGGACCAGGTTGGGCTCGGTGCCGGGCCAGACGGCCTGGTCGTTCAGGTCGGTTGCCACCCGGCCCGAGGCCCTGATGGTCAGGCCTCGAATCCCGAAACCCCACGCGGTCAGGTCGGCCGTGGTCGTCACCGGTTGGCCGCGGAGCCTCGCCCCGGGCCGGAAATAGAAGCAATAGCCCGGGGTGCTGGTGCCGCAGTCGACCGCAAACCCATCCGGACTGGTCGGGCCCTGGCCCGCCACCTGAACGACCTGGCCGGCCGGGATGCTGTCGAGTTCGACGCCCCGGAAGCTGACGGCCTGGTAGCGGGCGTCGAGCCGGAGCCGATAGCCCTGAGCCGCGAGCGTTGGCGCGGCCACCGTTAGGCCGGTCACCAAGAGGCAGGTGGCGGGTTTCATGGGTTGGTCCGCCGGAGCAAATGCGACCGATATGCCGCCGGCGTTGCCTGGAAGTGGCAGACGGTGCATTCCTTGGCCGGGTAGTGCCGGTCCTCTGGCTGATGACAGGTCAGGCACAGTTGGCGGGTCGGCGTCAGCTCGGCCACCACCCGCTCGGTGTGGCAGGCGTCACAGGCCTGGTGCGCCTGGGCCGGCCGGGCATGGGAGGCCTTCCAATCGGAACCGGTATGGCAGGTGGCGCAGGCCGCCTTGGTCGTGTGGTGGTCGGCGTGGCAACTCTGGCAGGTTCGGGTGGCCAAGTCGGGTGCCAGGGTCACCGGGTTCGTATGACAGGTGACGCAGGCCACCGAGGTATGCGCTGGATGGGCAAATCCCACGGACCGGGACCGGGCGGGCTGTTCGGGAACCTTCACGGTCATCGAAGTCTGCAGCGACTTGGCCAAATCGTCCGCCTGGTGACAGGTGGCGCAGTCGTTGGTCTTCGGCGCTTGGTGATGGCAGATCTGGCAACCCCGAGGTTGCTCGAAAGTCAGGCGTCCGTGGCGCACATTCGAGGTATGGCATGTCAGGCAGGTCAGGCGGCGGTGCTTGGGGTGGGGGAACGAATCGGCGACAGGAGCAGCCGCGGCCCGCGGTGGCGCGGTGGGCCAGCCCCAACCCAGGAACCCGGTGACCGGTCCGGTGTTGCCCTCTAGCTCGACTCGCGCCTGCCGCTTCAGTGCCCTCGTCGTGTCGAACGCCACCGGAAGATTCAGCTTCCGGCCCGAGACTGCGGCCTTCCGAACGTTGTCGTGGCAGGTCTGACAGTCGCTCGGATCGACTTTCGCCGCATGGGGCTGGTGGCAGACGATGCATTCCTGCCCGACCTTGCGGTGGGCCAGCCCGACATGGAACGGCTCCTTCTGCCACTTGTCGTGGCAGCCGGCGGTGGCGCAGGTCTTGGCCGCCTCGGCGGACGTCTTCTGGACGTGGGGATTGTGGCACATTCCGCAGGTGCCGCTATGGGGATCGCGATCGGGATCGAAGCTGGCGAGCACCTTCTGCATCTCGTGGCAAGAGAGGCACTGTTTATTGGTGGGCACCAACGTTCCCGACGCCGAGTCCCGGGTGGCGAGCTTCGGCACGTCGGCTGTGAACTGGTGACAGGCCACGCAATGGAGCGACGTTTGCTCGGCCATCTTGCCGAGCTTGATTTCCGTTGCCTCGTGACAGCCCTCTTGTTGGCAGGTCTTGGACACCGGGACGAATTTGTGGACCTCCTGCCCGTGGCAGGTGACGCACTGGACGTCCTTCAGTGCCGTCGAGTCGGACTCGAGGTGAACCCGATGGCCCGCCGTCGAGGCAATCCGCTGCCAGGTTTCCTTTTGGTCCTTCCCTTCGATATGGCAGCTAGCGCAGCGGGCGCTCGGCACCTTGGCATGTTTGCCGATCTTCTCCGGCCGCTCGGCGACCCAGAGGACCAGTTGACGGGTGCTGGCGTAGATCGACTGTTGATGGCAGTCGTGACATTCCAGCTTGTCGTGCTTGTCGGCCCGGGCCTGGAACGCGCCGAACGGTTTGCTCATCACATGACAACCGGTGCAGAACCCGTTGTCGTGTTGCATGTAGTTCCAGGTGGCCGCCCCGGTACCGCCTGCCATCGCGATCAATCCGAAGACCCCGCCGGCCAACCCGATCTTGACGCCCCGCTCCCGGGTCTGGATCCACCCCAGGATGGCGGTCCGGCGGCGCCAGAGATACACCAGCAGCGCGATGCCGACGGCGACGGCAAGAAAAAATCCCCCAATCTGAATCCACTGGGGGACGCCGAAAATGAACCGGACGACGGCGGAGACTCCGCCGGGAAGCGGGGACTGGATAGAATCGGGACGAGCCGCGTCCCCATGGAACGCGGCTCGTAGAGAATCCTGAACTAAACCAGCGAGCACCTAATTGCCGCCCCCCTTGAAGAAGCTGGGTTGCCGAATCTTCATCTCGTTGAGGCTCCGGTCGACGATCGCCTGGACTGCGGCCGGCGGGGCGGGCAGGAACGGATAGACCGCCTTGAGTTCCTGGATGTTTCCGGCCAAGAGTGCCGAGCCGAGGAACGGGTTGTGGGAGCCCTTCGACCCGTCGCCGTTGCTATATCGCTCGGCGAAGGTGGTCATGTTGAAGAAGGCACCCATGGCCGCCGTGATCTTGGTGGCTTGGGCGGTGGTGGCCGGGAACTCGAGCGGACGATCCCGTTTGATGATGGCCAAGTATCCGCCATCGACCGGGGCCGCATCCAGGGCTTGGTCGCCGTCGAGATCGGTCCAAATCAGGTCGGCCAGCACCGCGATCGTCGACCGGCG
>JANNQX010000048.1:0-22834 GCA_031400975.1 Gemmatimonadota bacterium | reverse complement strand
AACTCGCACCCGAACTCGCCGAGCGCGGCGGCCTGATCCGGGTCGGGGTGTTCGCATCGCCGCTCGCGGTGACGAACATCCCCGGGAAGTTGGAGGCGGTCGAGCGCACCTTCTCCGAGCACGAGTGGCTGAGGAACCTCTTCGGATTCCCGCCTTCGGTCTACGAAGGTCTTGCGGAACTCGTGAAGATCTACGAGCCGTTGCGGGTCGCGCCGGACACGACGCTCGAGGACGAGGGGGTTCCCCGACTGCACCTCAAGGCCAACCTCTTCGCGTCGCGCGAGGCGTGGAGCCTGATGACGCGAAGCGAGTGGATGGACATGACGCACGAGTTCGCTTCACAGCGGATCGCGCAGGCGCAGGAACACGCGAGGGCGGTGCAGGGCGCAGGGCCGTATCCCGATGCGATGCTCGACATGGGCGACCGGCCGGTGCGGGCCTGGTACGACGCGCTCTCTCCCGAGGATCGTGAGCGGGTCGTCTTCTATACGATGGTCGGCTCACAGAACCACAACGGGCGCAGCATGGTCACCGACGGCGAGGTCGCGATGGTGGTGTCGGGCTGGCCGGTGATCCCGACCCTCGACCTGATCTCGCTCGTCGGGCTGAGCAAGTGGCCGACCGAGATCGCCGAACTGAACGAGTTGCACCCGCTGATGTCAGCGATCAAGACCTGGTTGGCTCACTGGTTGCGACTGGTGTTCTGAGCCTCGACCGCACTGCTCGCCGCCGGCTGCACCGTCCGCGGCGTGCTCCCCGGATGGAATCCGAGTACCTGCAGCATCACGAAGAACCCCAGCACGTACGCGATCGACACCCAGTACCCCTTCTGGAGGTAGAGCTTGGTGTTCCGCGCCTCCGGGTACATGCTCGACAGCGCCACGCCGGCCGACGAGCCGAACCAGATCATCGATCCCCCGAAGCCGACGGCGTAGGCGAGGAAGCCCCAATCGTAGCCGCCCTGCTTGAGTGCGAGCGCGGTCAATGGGATGTTGTCGAAGACGGCCGACGTGAAGCCGAGGCCGAACGCCGTCTGCCAGGACGCGGCCGGGAGCTTCTCTACCGGCATCATGCTCGCGCAGAGCACGAGGGAGAGCAGGAAGATCGACCCCCTGAACGCGTCGGGGAGGAGCTTCCAGTCGGGCCGGCGAAGCGCGGCGGTCCCGAGTATCGCCACCCAGACGGCGGCCCCCAGGAATGGTGCCCGATCCGAGACCTCGTGGAAGCGGGTGTTGATCACGACGTTCACGATCACCGCCAACCCCAGGATGCTCAGGACGACGCCGACACGCGTCCAGTCGACGCGAGCGTCCTTCGTCGGATCGGCTTGGATCGGTGAGTACTTCTGCTGGGCCATCGCGAGCGGGATGCCGCACACCACGACGGCGACAGCCGAGCCGATGAACGCCTCCAACACCTCGAGCGGACTGACGCCGGCGATCCACATCATCGTCGTCGTCGTGTCGCCGACGACGCTGAATGCGCCGCCGGCGTTGGAGGCGGCGACGATCCCGGCGAGGTAGCCGACGTGGACCTTCCCCCTGAAGACCGTGTGGGCCATCGCGCCGCCGATCAGCGCCGCGGCGATGTTGTCGAGGAAGGACGAGATGACGGCCACTGACACCAGGAGGATGAACGCCCCTTTCCAATCATTGGGCAGGAATCGCGGCAACAGCGCCGGCACGCCGCTCTCCTCGAAGTGTCGCGCGAGCAGGGCGAATCCCATCAGGAGGAGGAACAGGTTGCTCAGGATCACCCACTCGTGCCCGAGATGGGTGGCGAAGCCGCCGACTCCGGCGCCGGCCGTGAACGGCGAGGCGAGGATCTTGTAGAGCGCGATGACGATCGCGCCGGTGACGCCGATCGCGAAGCTGTGCTTGTGGAAGAGACCGACGCCGGCAAGCACGAGGGTGAAGAGGATGAACTCGATCGGTACGGGGCCCAGGGAAGGCACGATGTCCTCGGTCAGTGAGCGCGTGGGTCGAATGGATCTTGCCTTGATCGCGGCGGCGTCGTGGCGAATCGGATCGCGCGCAGGGCTTCCGACTGGGGCGACAGCTCCTGCGTGCCCGCCGGGAACCCATTGTACCGCCGGAGATACGCGATCACATCGGCGACCTGCGCGCGACTGTAGGTGCCGGGGTCGAGGAATAGGAATTTGCTTCGCCCCCCCAACCTATCCCGTAAGGGGCGGACCGTCCACGCGGGCCCCCGGCTTCGCCCCCCCAACCTATCCCGTGAGGGGCGGACCGTCCAGGCGGGCCCCCCCGGCTTCGCCCCCCCAACCTATCCCGTGAGGGGCGGACCGTCCAGGCGGGCCCCCGCGCCCGGGCGGCCGGATCCCGGGCGCGCACCCGGTGGGCGAGGATCCGGGTGATGACCACGGGCGCGGTGATGACCGCGATCACCCGCATCCCCCCCTGGCACTGCGGACAGGTGAGCGGGTCGACCGTGGCGGTCCCGGCCGTGGGCCCGTCGGCCGTGTCGGACCGGTAGATGACCTGATCCAGCCCCGCGTCATACGTCAGCCGCTCCACCGCGATGGGGTTGCGGGCGCAGTAGCGGGCCAGCCGGAGGGCGAAGGCGCGATCGTCCTCGGGCATCCCGACGCCGGCGTGGACATGAAAGCCCGAGTGGGGCCACTGGAGCATGCCCGCGGCCTGGTCCTCCGCGAAGAGGCCGCGGCGCACGAAGAGCCGGAGTACCGCCCGCCGGAACGCTTCCGTCAGCCGGGCGGTGTCATGTCCCGGTCACCCCGGCCAGCGCACGAAGGTCCCGTCGGGCCGGAACCCGCCATCGGTGACAACCAAGTGGAGATGGGGATGCCAATGGGCGAGGGAGCCGTGGGTCTGGAGGCAGGCGATGATCCCGACCGACAGATCCGCCTCGCCGGTGGTGGCGCGGACCGCGGCGGTCACGGTCCGCGCGGCTACCCGAGCGAGATCGCCTCACAGGGCTCGGCGGTACAGACAGTAGGCGCGGAGCCGTTTGGGGATCGTCAGCACCACCTGCCGGTGGGGCACCGGGGCCAACAGCGTCTCGTCGAGCCATTGGCTCCACTCGGCGATCCGCTTGGCGTGACAGTCGTAACACTAGAATAGCAATAGCGGCAACGCATTACGTGACCAGACCGAACCAGGGGAATCGGCTAGCGCCTCACCGGCGCCCAGAACTTCCCTTCGCCGGCAAGCTGCTGAACCAGTTCAAGGTCACGGTCATATAGCTTCCGGCCTCCATGCGCTTGACCATGACGAAGTGGCTGCCGTCCGGCGCGACATCGTACACTGCGTGCGTCCCGTCCGAGAGGTAGCTGCCATCGGAGAAGAGGGGCGTGCGACGAACCACCTCGAAACTGGTCCCGGCGCGGATCTGGGCGGCCAGCAGCAGCGGCCCGCTCCGGTAGAACAACTCACCACCGCGAGGGGACCACACCGGCTCCGCGCCGCCCTCCCGCGACACTTGGTAGCGCCCCTCCATCCCCGGGAACGATCGAACGTAGACCTCGTCGTTGCCTGATTCGTCGGAGACGTACGCCAGCCACCGGCCGTCCGGCGACTGCGCCGGTGCCACTTCGTTGGCAGGCGAAGTGAGAAGGGGCGTAATTGCGAAAGGGAGTCGAGCGAAGCCAGCCACACGTCTCGTCGGCCGGGACCACCGACGGTGCGCACCAACATCGAGCGGCCATTTGGGGTAAAGAGCACCTCCCAGATTTCCAGCCCGGGGAGGTCCAGCAGCGAGTCTGGTTTCGGGTTGCCGTCCGGGTTGATGAAGCGGGCATCCACGTGACGGCCGATCTGTCGGGTGTACGCAACCCGCTGCGCATCCACGCTCCACACTGGCCGGCTGGCCGCACTGTCGAACGACAGGCGGGTCAAGGTTCCCTGGGTGCGGTCCAACAACCAGATACTTTTGTCCAGCCTGACGGCGAGGCGCCAGCCGTCGGGTGACAGGCGCGGATCCCCGAAATCCCCGACTCTTGGATGGAGTCGCTCGGCTCGACCAGACCGGTCGACCAGCACAAGTGCCTGCGACCCGATGCCAGGAATGACCATGGTACCGTTGCGCGACACCGCCATGACGGCTGCACCAAGTTCGAACGGAACCTGCTCGTCGATCGCTACCGGCTCTCCCACAACAGCGAGGGACGTCAAGTCGAAGGGCAGGGCGCGAAGGTGTCCCTCCGGGTTTACGTAGACGACGTGACCAGTCGCGACGTACCGCGGGTCGCTCCCAAGGACGTTCAGCGGCTTGACGACCCGGGTCCGGGGGGCAATCACCACCAGCCTGCTCGTGGCCTCCCGCCGAATGCCAATGAGCACGCCCCGATCACCGGGCAGGCCATGTGGATAGTCGAATCGCTCGCCTGAAGCACTCTTGAGCAACGTGGTCACCTGCCCGTTCAGCGCACACTGCATCAGGCCAGCGGGATCTGCGAAAACGATCGTATCGCTTTCCAGCCACGCGGCCTGGGCCCGACCGAACTCCGCCCCGTCACCGTAGGCAATCAGACCACCCTCCGCGACAACCAAATAGGCCCGGCCCGGCCCCGCGGGAAACCGACGGAATTCGCTGAAGACCCTGCCGATCGAGAAGTCGAACCCGGCGACACCAACGAGGGCTCCACCCCGGACCACCGGCGCCACAACGGTCGCAAACCACAACGGAGGCCGCGGCGAAGGTTGGGCAGGCAGCCACCTGGGGTGTTGGTCCGGATTATTCTCAGGCCTGACGGGGTCGATCCATCTCGAGACGCCGTACCCCTCGGGGATTGATTGATCCGCGTAGTTAGAGTCGCTGGGGCCATACATGAGTTCGGCGCCCTTCGGCGTCATGAACCAGACGTTGTCCGCCACCTACCCGACGGTGGCCGAGCCGACCTGACTGACGATCGTCTGTCCGCGGAGAAGGAACCCCTTCCAGAACTGGTCGAGGGGGTGGTTACTCGGCACCCAGAGCACGGCGTCGATGGCGGGGTCGAGCCGTCGAGCCAGGCGGGTCGTCCCATCCGGTGCCCGACGGGTGACCCGATCGAACTCGGCCGCGTCGCCCCCGTGCCCTTTCACCCGACGGGAAGTGGCTTGCGTACCAATCCGATGAGTCGGGGCGCATGGAGGTGTACGTGCGTCCGTTCCCCGACGTGACCAGCGGTCGGTGGCCGGTGTCGCAGTCCGGCGGGCAGCAACCGGTATGGGCGCGCAACGGACGCGAGCTGTTCTACCAGAACGGCGCCAGGATGCTCATCAGCGCCGCCGTGCTGCCGGGCCCGACCTTCACGCTCGGCGCCCAGGTGCCGCTGCTCAACACGAGCGCGTATCCGTCGACTGCCGTCTCGGTCTACTACGACGTGTCGCCCGATGGCCAGCGGTTTGGGTTCCTGCGGTTGCTGGAAAAGTCGTCGGCTGAACGGGCGACGGCGCTGGTGCAGATCACGAACTGGGGGGCCGAGGTGCGGGCGAAGCTGGCGGGGAAGGTGCCGTGATCGCCCATTCAGTATCGACCTTCGATCGACGCCGGCCGGCACTTGCCGCCATCGGCACTCGTTGTATATTGATGATGTACATATCAATATCGGAGCGATTATGGCGCTGCAAATCGCCAACCCCGTCGTCGTCAGGAAGGTTGAACTGATGGCGAAACGGCTCGGCCTCAGTAAGACCGCGGTGGTGGAGCGCGCGTTGGATCAGCTCATCAGTGCATCCGAAGGCGCCGAGCACCAGTCCGAGCGCTTCGAGGCCTTGCTCGCCCAGCTCGATCGCATCGCCGACCGTCCGGACGCATTCGATCCGCTGCCATGGGATGAGCGCGGACTGCCGACGTGATCGTCGCCGACACGTCCGCCATCATTGCGATCGTGTTTGCGGAGCCGGAACGTGAGGCGTTCATCGACGTGATCCGACGTGCGCAGCGCGTGCTGGTCAGCACGGTCTCGGTGGTGGAGGCGCGCATGGTGGTCCACGGGAGACGTGGCGAGCGTGCCGTCGTGCTCGTGGACGATCTGCTGCGATTGCCGATGTTTGAGTTGATTCCACCGGGGATCGCGGAAATGGACGCGGCGTACGCGGCGTTCGTGGCCTTCGGCAAAGGAAGTGGGCATCCCGCCGCACTTAACTTCGGCGACGTCTTCGGCTATGCGCTGGCGAAGGTGCGCGGACTGCCGTTGCTGTACAAAGGGGCGGACTTCTCGGAGACTGATCTCGCGAGCGCGGGTCCCCGATGAGCAGTGTCCTCGACCGACTTACTGCGTCGCTCGCCGACAGCTACCGCCTGGACCGAACTCGGCGCCGGCGGCATGGCCACCGTCTACCTCGCGCACGATCTCAAGCATGATCGCGACGTCGCGATCAAGGTGCTGCACCCCGACCTCGGCGCGGCACTCGGCGGCGAACGGTTTCTCTCAGAGATTCGCACCACGGCGCGCCTGCAGCATCCCCACATCCTCCCGCTGCTCGATAGCGGTGAGGCCGACGGGTTGCTGTACTACGTGATGCCGCTCGTGACCGGCGACACGTTGCGCGCGCCTCGAACGTGAGCGCCAACTCCCGATCGCCGACGCGTCCGCATCGCGCGTGAAGTCGCCAGTGCGCTCGATTACGCGCACCGCCAAGGCGTGATCCACCGCGACATCAAGCCGGAGAACGTGCTGTTGCACGATGGCTCCGCGTTGGTCGCCGATTTCGGCATCGCCCTCGCTGTGCAAAGCGCCGGTGGCGCACGCATGACGCAAACCGGGCTCTCGCTCGGCACCCCGCAGTACATGAGCCCCGAGCAGGCGATGGGTGAACGCACCATCGACGCGCGCAGCGACATCTACGCGCTGGGCGCTGTCACCTACGACATGCTGGCCGGTGATGCGCCGTTTACCGGCAGCAGCGTGCAGGCGATTGTCGCGAAAGTCATCAGCAGCGAACCGGAACGGTTGTCGGTGGTGCGCAAGACGGTGCCGCCGCACATCGAAGCGGCAGTGCTCACGGCGCTGGCCAAGCTGCCGGCCGATCGCTATGCGAGCGCTGCCGACTTTGCTACGGCGCCCCTCTCTGTCAATATGAGTGAGACACCGAGTTCCTTGGAGTTTAGTGTAGGAGGGTGAGGAACCAGTGCCCATGGGTTCCCCCATCGCTGTTGGTGTGAAGAAGGCGCATGATGTTGGGATGACGGACAAGGCCCAGCGGCGGCGGTTTACGGCGGCGTACAAGTTGAAAGTGCTGGACGAAGCGGCCGGGTGTCGAGCGCCCGGTGAGGTGGGGGCACGGCGTGTACCGCGTCACCAAGGCGTTTGCGCCGCTGATCATCAAATCAAAAGGTCGCATCAGCGTCATCGGCTCAATTTCCGGGACCCTCTCCGATGCCACCTGGGGGCCCTACGCCATGACCAAGTTCGCCATGGAGGCTTCTGCCGATGCCTTGGCGGATGAAATGAAGCAGTTCGATGTGCGCGTCAGCCTGATAGAGCCGGGGGCCTACCGATCCAATATCGGCAAAAGCGCGCTCGATCGGATAGTGAAACAAGATCAATCAGCTGCCAATACCCAATTCAAAAAGCAGATGAATGAAAGCCTCAGCTGGCTCAACTATGGCTGGTACGCCAGTCGAAGTGGTCGGCTGGTCGGCGCGGGCGGCCCGCCTGGACCGTCCGCCCCTCACGGGATAGGTTGGGCGGGGCGGAGCAAATTACTATTCCCGTGGACAACGCGGTCAAGTATTGTCCGCCGGGTGGCGACGTGTGGGTCGTCCTGAAGCCTGCGCCCGTGGTCACACTCACGGTCTCCGATAGCGGCCCCGGGGTTCCGCTGGACGATGTCCCCCGTCTGTTCATTCGTTTTTTCCGGGGCGACCCGGCCCGCCAGGCCCGGGAAGGAACCGGACTTGGGCTGGCGATCGCGAAGGCCGGCGCCGAGGTCCGATTCGTGAGGTGGTTAGGCCCCCCTCAATAAGGAGATCATCCGTCATGCGTAATGTCCGATCGGTCGTCGTTCTCACCCTGTTCACCACGGCGGGCTCAGTGATGGGCTCGGCGCAAAAGCCGGAGCAACACATCAGCCGGGTTGTGGAGGCGCTCGCCATCCTGTCGGTGGCCAAGGACCTCGCCGGGCTCGATACCCTTTACGCCCCGGACCCGGGGGTCCGGGTGATCGAGGGGGCGGGAGTGAACAAGGGTTGGGTAGACTATCGCGACCACCATCTGGGCCCAGAACTCAAGGAAATGAAAAACTTCCGGCTTCGGTACTACGACGTCGAGCCCCAGGTGCGAGGCAACGTGGCCTGGCATCGTTCCGGTACGAGTTAGGGGCTGACACGCCGCGCGGGCCCGCGGAGAGCGAGGGTCGGGGCACCGCCGTCCTGGAGAACCGAAAGGGCCGGTGGTTGGTCGTCCACCTCCACACCTCAGGGCGCCGGAAGGCACCGGCGCCGTGATGGAGCACGAAGGGCCAACGCCGGCCCACAGCCACCATCAGCGACCGCAGCCGCAGGGGCCGGGGCGTGAACCGCCTCCGCCCCGGGCGGCCGGTCACGATCACGCGGCCATGATGGCCGATCCCAGTCATGCGAGGGCGATGGAGGCCGACATGCGCCGCCGGTTTTGGGTGGCGCTCGCACTGACGGTGCCGGTGGTGCTCCTCGCGGGGCACCTGCCGGGCGTGCCGATGCTGGTCGAGCCGCCCCTGAGCAGTTGGTTTGGCCTGGTGCTGTCCACTCCGGTCGTCTGGTGGTGCGGCTGGGTGCTCATCGCAGGGAGTTACCTGTCGCTCAAGAGGCGGATGCTTGACATGTCCGTCTTGATAGCGACCGGCGTGTTGGCCGCCTATCTGAGCAGCGTATACCTCACACTGATCGGCTATGCCACCGCCTACTATGAAGCGGCGGCCATGCTGGTCACGTTCGTCCTGTTCGGACATTGGATGGAGATGAAGGCCCGCCGCGGTACCTCCGACGCGCTTCGGGCGCTCTTCGACCTGGTGCCGCCGACCGCACGGGTCGTCCGGGCCCCGACCCGGACGGGTTCGAGGGGAGACCGCGTGGTCCTGCCCGGGCACGAAGTACCCGCGGTGTGCGGCCGGCGGACGGGCCTGTCCCCCGGAGGACTGCGGCGGCCCCTCTGGCTATGCCGATCTCCTGGTCACGGTGGCTGATCCGGAGGCGTTCGACCCGGCCACCGTCCGGTTCGCCAACCCCCGCCGCCGCTTGCGGAAGGGGTTCGCCGACGGCTAAGTGGTGTGCTTCCGCTCTCGATCGGCAGCGAATGCCAGGCAGGCCCGAACGTCCTCGGCGGTGAGGTCGGGAAAGTCCGCGAGGATGGTGGCCTCGCTCATCCCGGAGGCGAGGTACCCGATGACGTCATGGACCGTGATCCGGAGCCCGCGAATGCATGGTTTGCCACCGCGCTTTCCCGGTTTGATGGTGATTATCTGCTTGTAGTCCATGCTTTACCCTATCGTGATGGGCCGGCCCTGACAAGGTGGAGGTCGGTCTGCCACGTCGATCGTCCGCGCCGAGTTTTTCGGTACCCAAACAGTCCCGATCCCCTAGAGGTCATTGCCGCGGGCGCCCCACCATCGTAAACTCATACCATGAGCCTACTTGAACGAATCACCTCCAACCCCGAGATCCGGTTCGGTAAACCGACAGTTCGCGGCACCCGCCTGACCGTCGGCGACGTCCTGGGTTCTCTCGCTTCGATGTCGGAAGAAGAGTTGCTGGGCGAGTTTCCGCAGCTAACCCATGATGACATCCGAGCCTGCTTGCTCTACGCTGCTGAGCGGGAACGGCGCAGTTTGGTCGTCCCGGTCTAGCGTCGCTTGCGACTGCTCATTGACGAGAACCTTGCCGAGGCGCTCGTTCAGGCCCTCAGTTCGCAATTTCCTGATTCTCTCCACGTGAGGATCCATAGTAGCGGCGGCGCCTCGGACCGCGAGGTTTGGGCCCTGGCCCGCGAAACCGGTTCAGTGCTCCTCACGCGTGACGAAGACTTTCTCCAGTTCAGTGTCCTTCACGGTTGGCCGCCCAAAGTAATCCTCCTCCGTATCGGGAACTGCTCGACCCGGACTGTGGTGGCGCTGTTCCTGGAGCGTGCGGAGGTCATCCGGGACTTTCTCGACCACCCGGAGGCCGGCCTGCTGGCGCTCGGATAGCGGGTTCGGCTCGGACTTGGTCGCTGCCGACCGAGGCAAGGCTGACTCCGCCTCAGACAGCGGGCCTCCCGACCTCGCATCGACCAGCAATGCGACCCCTGTCAAGCGGGTAGTAAGTCCCGACCCCGACAACATGCGGGCACGCTCCGCGCATCTGACTCCTGGTGTACCGAGCCGAGCGGCTTCCGTCTGCGTGGGTGGACGTGTCGGAGCGGTGGTTGGCGGTGGAGGTGGCGAGCCCATCAACCCGGGTGTATGACCGGGCGTACAAGCTCGACGGTTATCTCGCGATGGGCGTGCGGGAGCTTTGGCTGATCGACCCTGCAGAATTTACGGTGACAGCGACACTGCCGTTCCACCGGGATCCCGAGATGGAAACCCGCTACTCTTCCCGGAGCGCCTCGGCGGGCTGTATTTGGCCCACCCGGTTGGCGGGCAGGTAGCAGGCCGCCAGAGAAACGAGCGCCAGCGCCGCGACCGCCACCGCGAGCGTCAGCGGATCAAACGGCGAGATCCCGACCAGCACGCCACGCATCCTCAGCCCAGACAAATAGATGCCCGGCACCGCCACGGCCGCGCCGAGCAAGACCAAGCCGGCTCCCTCGCGCAACACGAGACGAAGGACCCGATTCCGATCGGCCCCGAGAGCCATGCGCACCGCGATCTCGTGCCGCCGGCGGGCCACCGAGCCGGCGATGACGCCGAACAGTCCCATGGCCGCGAGCAGCAGGGCTCCGAGTGAGAACCCGGCGATCAGCACGGCGGTGACCCGCTCCTGTCGAAGCGAATCGTCCACGACGCCATCGAGGGCTCGCACCTCCGAGACGGCGATCGTCGGGTCGATCCGGCGGAGAACGGCGCGGACCTCGGAAACGAGTCCCGCCACCGGCCGCCGCGAACGGACGGCGAAATACAACGCCCCATAGGTGTCGTCGTCGTCGCGCAAATACACCTGCGGGCGACCATCGCGGTGGAGGTCGTACTGGCGGGCATGATCCACGACGCCGACGACCAATAGCGAGTCTTGGCCGATCACGATCCGCGTCCCCGTCGCGGTGCCCGACGGAAAGAACTCCGCCGCCAAGGTCCGATCGATGATGGCCTCGCGCGGCGAGCCCGGCCGCGGTGGTTCGAAGTCGCGTCCGGCGAGCATCCGGATGCCTAACGCCCGGAACCAGCCGGCTCGTACCTGGAGCAGGTCGGCCAACGGTGCGTCGTGCTCCCGTTTGCCGGTGTTGCCCGGGGCTCCCGGGAGCACCACGTCCGATTGATCGGTGCCCGCGGTGAGCGGAATCGCCGACCCCGCTCCCACCGACAGGACTCCAGGCAGCGCGGACAGCTCGTCCCCGAGCCGGGCGTGGAACGCAACCGCCGAGGCGTTGTCGGGATAACGCCACTGCCCGATCGGGACCCGAACCGTGAGGACGCCATTCGGGTCAAACCCCGGACGGGAGCGAAGGAGGGCCCCGAAACTCCGGGCGACCAGGCCGCCGGCACTGAGGAGCACCAGGCAGAGCGCCACCTGGACGACGACCAGGGAGCGGCGCAGGCGCCCCCGCCCGCCGCCTCGCACTGCGGTGTTGCGGAGCATCATCGAGAGGGTCGACCGCGAGGCCCAGAACGCGGGCGCGGCCCCGGCCACGAGGCCGAGCAGCGCCCCGAGGCCCAGCATGATGGCGGCGACCCGCCAGTCGACGACGATCGCCTCTCGTCGCGGCAAGTCGGCGGGCGCTAGCGCCACCACTGCCCGGGTCCCCCAGATGGCGACCACGACCGCCGCCGCGGCGCCGACAGTCCCGAGCAAGCCGGCTTCGGCGAGGGTCGCTCGGACCAGAGCGGCCTGGTTGGCTCCAAGGGCTCGCGAGACGGCGAATTCGCGCTCTCGCCGCACCGCGCGAGCCAGCAGTAGCGTCGCGAGATTCACGGTCAGGACGAGGACAAGGAATATTCCTGACAGGCCGAGCAAGAGGAACGCCGGCCTCACCTGAGCGACGAGATCCTGCTCAAGGGAGACCGGATGCAGCGTGAGGCCCCGGCTGTTGAAATGCTCCCGGTCGATCGATCGACCGACCGCCCCCACCGCGGCCGTGACTTGCTCGGCCGAGCTGCCCGGTCGGGCCCGTACCAGACCCGCGAAGGCGCCGCTGCCGGCCGGCCGGTCCGCCAGGCGGTAGGCAAAGTTGATATAGGCCTCGGCCCCTTCGGGCGGACCAAGACTGCTGTGCCGCACAAAATGAAAATCTCGGTCCATGACGCCGATGACGGTGAACAAATCGCCGTTGAGCCGCAGACTTCGGCCGATCACGCCCGGGTCCCCGCCGAAGCGCCGCCGCCAAAGGTCATGCCCCAGTACCACAACGGGGGGGCGATCGGGCCCGATCTCGTTTGGCGCGAACCCACGCCCGAGAATCGGATTGACGCCAAGGACGGTGAAGAGGTTGGGTGATGCCAGCATCACTCCCACCTCCTCGGGGTCGCGATCGCCGGCGGCCGAATCAGCGAGGGTGCGTCGGTCCCGCCGAAGGCCGACGGCGGCCGCGATCGCACCGCCGGCTTGGTCCAGGGCGGCGACGTCCGGACCGCCCAGCCATCCGCGATTGAGATCAAAAAACGCCCGATAGTCACGCCAGACGAAGTAGAGGTCGCCGGGCCGCTGATAGGGGAGCGGCTCGATCAGGACATTGTCGACCACCGTAAACACCACCGCGAAGGCGCCGAGCCCGACAGTGAGGGTACCGAGGATCGACAAGGTAAACGCTGGGGCTCGTACCAACCGCCGCAGCGCGACCTCCGCGTCCCGGCCCCAATTTCCGGCCCGGCGCCAGCCGACCGCCGGTCGGAGTCGTTCACCGAGCCCGTTACGGACCGAATCGGCCAGCGCCCTCGCCCACATTCCGCCAAGCGGTAACCCCAGGCCCGGCTTCGCGGCCTTTGCATACCGGTCGAGGTAGGCTTCGACCAGCGAGTCGCCCATCTCTTCGCGGAAATCGGCCGGATAAAGGCGAAGGAGCAGCCGGAGCCAGCGTTCCGAGAGGCTGATCCGCCCGGAACCCATCAGGTACCGGCCTCGAGGAGACCGCTCTGCCGGGCGGCGCGGGAGAGCGCCAGCATTCGGCGGGCCTCCGCCTGGGCCACCCGGCGGCCAAGCGGCGTGATCCCAAAGTAGTTTCGCCGTTCGTCGCGGGCTTCGGCCGCCGCCCGTCGTCCTGAGGCGCGAATTAGGCCCTGGTCGGTGAGACGCCGGAGGCCGCGATAGAGGGTACCGACGTCGGGGACATCACCGATATCACGGGCTTCGGCGTCTTGGATGATGCCGTATCCGTGCCGGTCGCCGATGGCCAGGCTCAGCAGGATATTGAATTCCACCGGCCGGAGGGGGAGGAATCTCTCGATCGAACGTTCCCGGTCCATTATACCTCGCGATAAATATGCGTCACGCGAATATGCGTAGCGCAAGTATGCGTGGCACAGGGTGCAACGTCAAGGGGCCGGGGTTCGCAACAGGCGAGCCAAAACGTCCTTGGCGTCCTGGTTCCAGGGATCGAGCGCCAGCGCTTTCTGACAGCGCGCCCTTTCCGCCGCGAGGTTGAGATGACCCATCCACTGATGGTGGCACTCGTGACCGCCATGCCGAGGCAGGAGGGGTCTCGGATTGGACGGCGCGAACCGGGTGCGATTCGGCCGCTCCTCCTCACTGCTCGCTTCGCGAGGCTGCTCCGATTTTCAATCTTGGGGCGCCAATAATTGTCGGAGACTCGGCGAGCCTGATGGTCCGGACCCGAAGTCGCGACCCAGGGAGGGCGGCCCCGCGGACGAAGTGTGGCGCGGTCGACGCCACGGTGCGCCGAAGATTGGTGCCGAACTGTTCGGAGGCCACTGTGACGAACACGGCCCAGTAGCCTGAGGTTGCCCGAGGATTCCGCAGGCCAGATCGACCGCGGTCAGCGACCCCTGGCCGATGAGGAAGTAATTGGTGATCCCGAGCCCGCCGAGGGCAATGAAACCAAATCCGAGAGCGGCGCTGGCGCGCCGCCCCCGGTGTGGTGCGAGGAAGGACTACTGGCCGGCCGGGGGCGCGAAGTTGTTGTCGCTGAACCGGCGAATCGCGTAGGTCTGGTCGCGCGGATCGGCGCCACCACGGTGCTGGATGTTGACGAACAGCGATCGGCCCGACGGGCTCAAGTAGATCCCCGTCGGCTCGGCCTCACAGTCGGTGATCGTGAAGAACCGCTCGGCCTGGAGCGAACGGGCGGCGCTCGACGGGTTGAACGGGGCAAACCAGACGTCGTCGCCGATGGTCTTCCCGGTCGAGGCATTGCCACCCGGATCCTCGGCGATGTAGAGGTTCCCAGACCGGTCGAGCGCCAGATTGTCCGGCGAATCGAAGTCGGCCGAGGCGTTGACACCGGCCCGGACGTAGTCGCTCACGAACGCGACGCCGCCTTGGGGATTCAGGTCGACCGCGATGACCCGGTCTTCGCTGGTGAGGGCGACGTAGAGGGTGTTGTTGCCGCGCTTGTCGTTGCCGGTGCTGGTGCCGATTTCGATGTCTTCCGGCCGGCCGTAGCCGGTGGCGCCTTTCGCGGCGGCTTCGGCGATCGAGTTGATCTTGACGGCCGCCTCGTCTGCGTCACGGAGAGCGAGGTCAAACACGACGGTTCGGTATCGGAAGAGTCCTCGAGGCGTGACGTGGTTGTGGCGCTTTGGAGGACAAGCGACCACACAGACGGACGATCCTTGTCGGTATCTCAGGCGAAGCGAGAATGGATGACCGGACCAAAGTGGAGCGGGCCGCGAACGACCCTGGCGCAGTTCATCGGCCTCGCCATCTTGGTGGCGGCGACGCTGCTGACGGTCGCCTTCGAGTAGGGCGGGATCAGGCCGGCTGGGGGTGATGGGCCCGGGCGGTACGATGGTCATTCAGGGCTCCGGGTCGCAGGCGCTCGTCCCGGTTGACCGATCTGGCCGATTCGAACGACTCCACCCGAGGCTCGGGGATTTCGGGGATCCGCAACTGTCGCCCGACGGTCGGCGCCTTGCCGTTAGGCTGGACAATAACATCTGGCTGTTAGACCGAACCCAGGGGACCTTGACCCGTCTTTCGTTCGACGGCTCGGCCAGCCGGCCAGTCTGGAGCATGGATGCGCACCGGGTCGCGTATACCCGGCATATCGGCCGTCACGTGGACGCCCGCTTCATCAGCCCGGACGGCAACACGAAAGCGGATTCCTTGCTGGCCCTGCCCAAGCTGGAAATCTGGGAGGTGCTGTTTACCCCGAATGGCCGATCGATGTTGGTGCGCACGGTCGGTGGCCCCGGCGGCCAAGACGTGTGGCTGACGTCGCTCGACTCGCTGGCACAATCGGACGGCAACTACGTCTCGGACGGGACCCACGCGGTGTACGACGTGACGCCGGACGGCGGTCACTTCGTCATGGTGAGACGGATCCAGGCGGGAAGCTACATGGCCGTGACCTTGAACCGGTTCGGCAGCCTACCGGCCAAGGGCGGTTCTAGGAGCCGATGAGATCCGCGGTCGCGAGGCCCGCTATAGAGTCCGTCGTTCGGGCCGGCCGAGGTCAGCGGCGCCTGCCCATCGGGATGCTTGGCGTCGTCGAGGATTGCGCCCGGGGCCACTTTCCACTCGATCGCCAATTCGACATCTCGGAACTCTTCCGTGGCGATGATGTCGCCGGCCCTGGCCACCCGGGTCAGGGCCCTGTCGACGACTTGCCCATCGCCCCATGGGAATGAAATGGTGGTCGCGTGGCTGCCCCGCGAAGGCGTGCCCTTCGGGAGCGGCCCGATCTACCCGTCGACCGCCAATCCGACGACCGAGCACTTGGCTGAGTTCTAGTCCGACCGGAGCACCTCCGACGGATCGGTCCGGCTCGCCCGCCGGGCCGGGAGCCACGACGCGACCGCCGCCGTGAGCAGCATCACGGCCGGCAACACCGTGAACGCCACCGGATCGGTCGGGGCGACCTGGAACAGGAGGGTCCGGATCGCCCGGCCGCCCGCCAAGGCGATCACGACGCCGGCCGCCACTCCCATCCCGGCCACGGTGAGGCCGTGCCGGACGATCAACCACTGGACCTGCCGCGTTCCGGCGCCGAGTGCCAGCCGGATGCCCATCTCGCGGACCCGCCGCCTGGCCAGCTGCGCGATGACGCCATAGACCCCGACCAGCCCGAGAATCAGGCCGACCACCGCGAAGGCCACCATGCCGAGGGTGATGAACCGGTCCCGGGCGAGCGAGAGCGCCCGAACCTCCTCGAGCGACCGCATCGACGCGATCGCCAGGGTCGGATCGATCCCGGCGACGATCCGGCGAACCGCCGGCCCGACCGACGCCGGGTTTCCCCCCGTTCGTACCAACAACGTCATCGCGGCCCTCGGCTCTTGTTGGTGCGGAGCGGTGATCTCGGGATCCGCCTCCTGCGCCAGACTTGCCTGGCGCTCGTCGCCGACGACGCCAACGATCGTCCGCCAGACCGAGGTCGAGTCGGGGATCCGCTCGAAGGCGACCCGGCGGCCGATCGGATCGTCCCCCTTGAAGTAGGTGCGGGCCAAGGCCGCGTTGATCACGACGACGTTAGGTGCGCCCGCGCGATCTCCGTCCCCGAGCGCCCGCCCGGCAATGACCGGAACCCGCATCGCCCGGAAGTAGTCGCCGGCGATTTCGCGGTGCCTGGTCTGGGCACCCGGAGCCAAGGGGGGACGGCCCTCGACCGCGAATTCGCTGGTCCACGACGACGGGCCCAGTGATACGTAGGAGGTGATCCCCACCGCGGTGACCCCGGGGAGCCGGGATACTTCCTGCCGAAGCCGGTCGTAGAACCCAAACACTTTGAAGGCGCTGTCGTAGGTCGTGCCCGGCGGCCGGAGCCGGACCGCCAACACGTTGCTCGGGTCGAAGCCCGGTCCGACCTTCTGGAGCATGAGATAGCTCCGAACGAGGAGCCCCGCGCCGAGGGTGAGCGCCAGCGACAGCGCGACTTGGGCTCCGAGGAGGACGTCGCCGGTGCGCCGGGTCCGGCGTCCGCCGGTCATCGCCCTCCCCTGATCCCGGAGCACCAGCCCGGGAGCCTGCCGGGCCGACCACAACACCGGCGCCAGGCCGAAGCCGGCGGCGCTGAGCCCGGTGATTGCCGCCACGAAGCCGAGGACCGACCAGCTGATCGTCACCTCCTTGACCGGCAGCAGCCCCGCCGGTCCGAGCACGAGCAGCGCGCGAGCCCCCCAGCTGCCTAACACCAGGCCCGCGGCGGCCCCGAGCCCGGCGAGGACTCCGCTCTCGACCAGCGACTGGCGGAGCAGCCGGCCTCGCCCCGCGCCGAGCGCGAGTCGGACGGCGCCCTCGCGTTCCCGCGCGGCGGCCCGCACCAGCAGCAGGTTGGCGATGTTGGCGCAGGCGATCAGGAGCAGAATCGCCACGCCGCCCAGCATCAGGAGCAGCGGCAGCCGGGTCTTCCCGACTAGGAATTCATGGAGGGGCGTGAGGCCCGCGCCCATGTGGGTGTTGGTGGCGGGGTAATCGCGCTGAAGGCGGGCGACCACGACCTGCAGGGCGGCATCGGCACTGGCGGCCGTCTCGGCGGGTTTGAGTCGCGCCACGACCTTGAGCCAGTGAGCCCGCCGGAAGGACACCTGGCTCCGGCGAGCGGCCGGCCACGCCACCGGGAGCCACACGTCGGGATCGAGCCCGGGGAGCCGGAACGACGCGGGGAGGACGCCGGCGATCTCCACCGGGCGGCCGTCCATCTGGACGCTTCGGCCGACGATGGCTGAGTCGGACCCGAACGCCTCGCGCCAGGCCCGATGGCTCAACATCGCGACCGGCGGGCCTCCGCCGGCCCACGTCTCAGCGTCGCGGAACACCCGGCCGACCGCCGGGCGGACGCCGAGCAGGTCGAAGAAGTTCCCCGTCACGCTCTGGGTTTGGACCGACCGGGGTTCCCCGTGCCCGCTCAACGACACGGTGTTGTCGAACGATTCGTAGGCCGCCACGCCTTGAAACGCCGCGACCTGTTCGCTCCAATCGAGCATGTTGGCCGCCGCGGCGTCTTGCTGATGCCAGCCGAAGTCGGGGTTCTCTTCCCACAGCATCACCAGCCGGCTCGGGTCGGCGAACGGCAGCGGGCGGAGCAAGACGGCATCGACCGCCGAGAACATCGCGGTGTTGGCGGCGATCGCCAGGGCAAAGGTCAGGATCACGGCGGCCGCGAGGCCGGGATTCCTCCGAAGACTCCGAACGGCGAGTCGGCAATCCGAGGCGGCGTCCCCCGCCCATTCGAACAGTGTCATTCGGCGCTCCCGGCGGTAGGCGGATTGACGGACCCGGCCGCGCGCCTCGGCGCCGGACGGCCCGAGACGGCGGAAGGCTTCGGCCCGGGCCGCCTCGACCCCGAGACCGCGACCGACTAGAAATGCGATGTGTTCCTGGATCAGACTCTCGAACTCGGCGTCGCCGTCCGCCGGGGCGTCCACCGGCCGGCGGACCTCGAGCCGGAAGAGCCGCCGGACACCGGCCTTGATGTCGAGGGGACTCATCGCCCCGCCGGTGACGCCGCTGACCGGGCCGCGAGCAACTGGCCCAGGGCGGCCATCGAGCTCCGGAGACTCTCAGTTTCGGCTTTGAGATGGGCTCGGCCCGCCGGCGTGAGGCTGTAGTAGCGGGCCCGGCGGTTGTTCTCGGTGACCCCCCACTCCCCGAGGAGGAGCCGCCGTTCCTCGAGCCGGTGGAGCGCCTGGAGCAAGGCGGCGCCTTCGACGGGGATTTCGCCCTTCGAGCCGTCCTCGATCCAGCGGGTGACTTCGAAGCCGTGCATCGGTCCGAACGAGACGGCCTTAAGCACCAGGACGTCGAGCGTTCCTCTCAGTAGCGCCATGACTCCTCCAAGTTACTTGGATAAGACGCTTGGACCAGCCGGAAGGTTTCAAGGACCGAATCCAGACGACTTTCGGGGCCGTCACGGCGAGGACCATCGCGAGCGTCAGCCTCCGTTGTCTCCGAGTGGTCTGAGTTGGCCTGACCCAGGGCCCCCTTCGGGAAACCGATGGCGAAGGGCCAACGTAGGTTTTGAAGGCCGTCGCCCCTCCTCACCCGTTCGAGGTTCCGATGTTTCTTCGCCGACTCGCTCCGCTTAGCCTTGGGGTTCTGATTGCGATCCTGACCCGCCCGCTCGCCGGCCAATCACCCGGAACGATTGCCGATTCCTACCGCCGGGCCCGGACCCTGCTCGATCAGTCCATCGAGGCTCACGGCGGGCTGGCTTCGCTCCAGGCCGCGGGCACATTTCGGGCGCGGATGGAGGGCACGGATCATTGGCGCAACCAGAGCCGGCGGGTCGAACCGCCGTACGATCCGGAGCCGTGGACCGGGGATCTGTGGGTCGATGTGGGCAAGAGCCGGATGGTGTGGACCAACACCTCGCGGTTTCCCGGCGGGTTTCAGAACGCGAACCGATTCGTGATCGACGGGGCCCGGGGCTATGTCGCCACGCTCCGGCAGGGTACCCACTCCAGCGCGCCGAACCGGACCCTCGACTCCCAGCGCGCGATCCTGTTCCGGCTTCCCCATCTCGTCTTGCTGGCCGCCCGCGATCAGGCGGCGAGCCTTCGGTGGCTCGGTCCGGTAACCTTGCAGGGCGGTACCCGCGTCGAGGCCATCACGATGGCGGGGGCACCAGGCCAGGCCACGTTAGGCTTCGACCCCGCCACCCACCAGCTCCGCGCCCTGCTCGGCGTGACGGCCGATGCCTTGGTCGGCGACGCGGCGACGGAGACCGAGTTCTCGGAGTACCGGCGCATCGGCGGGATTCTCGTGCCGGGACGACGGGTGGCGCGGCTGGCCGGGGAAATCACCCAGGACGTCCGCTACCCGGAGGTGACGTTCGGCGGCACCGCTCCGGACTCGCTGTTGGTTCCCCCGGCCGGCTCGGTCGAGGTCCCGGCCCCGGCGGCCGTCGCGCAGGTGAGGGAGCTCGCGCCCGGGGTCCGAGCCCTGAGCCTGGCCGGGAGCTGGTCGCTGGCGGTGACGTTCACCGATCACGTGCTGGTGGTGGAGCCGGTCGGTAACGGCAGCCCGGAGACGATCGCCAAGATCAAGGAACTCGAGCCCGGGAAACCGATCCGGTACATCGTCCCGACCCATCATCACGACGACCACTCGGGCGGGATCCGCCATTTCGTCGCCGAGGGCAGCACCATCGTCACCACTCCGGGGAACCGAGCCTATTTCACCCGGATGGCGGCGGCGCGTTCGACCTTGAGGCCGGAACGGCAGGTCCAGGCTCTCCCGGCCAAGATCGAGACCATCGAGGGCAAGCGCCGGACCCTGACCGACGGTGTCCGCACGGTCGAACTCTACGATATCGGTCCGTCGCCCCATGCGAACGAAATGGTCGTCGTCTGGCTGCCTCGTGAAGGCGTGCTCTTCCAGGGTGATCTGCTCAATACCGGGAGCGGCGCGATCTACCCATCCACCGCCAATGCGACGACCGAGCACTTTGCCGAGTGGCTTGGACGGCAAGGCTTCGATGTGAAAGTGCTGGCGGGGGTCCACATGGCGCCGGGTACGAAGGCGGATCTCGATACGGCGATGGCCAAACGGGCCGCGAGCACGGGGGGGTCGGACCGATGACTTCTGCGCGGCTTGGGTTCCTCTTGATTGCCGGGTCCGGCTCGATCGCCCAGCAAGGCCCCCATCTGGCTCCGGTCGACGCGCCCGCCCGGCTGACGGTGGCCGGCGCCAACGAGCCGGGGATCCGCCTCCGGGTGTCCGGCGTGGTGGTCGGCCCTGATGGACAACCACTCGCCAACGCCTCGATTTACCTGTACCACACCGATGCGAAGGGGGAGTACGTCCCGGGCCAGAGCGGCGGGAGCGACCGGCCCCGGCTGTTCGGCTACCTCCGGAGCGACGCGCGGGGTCGGTACGAATTCGAGACCATCAAACCGGGATCGTACCCGAACTCCTCGAACCCTGCGCACATCCACTTCGAGCCGTGGTGGCCAATCGTCCCGCTCGATTCTACGAGATTGTCTTCCAGGGCGACCCGTACCTCACGGACCGGATCCGGCAAGTTGCGGCCAACCCGTTAGGGGCAATGGTGCTGGTGACGGCGCGGACTCGGAGCGAGGGAGGCCTCGAGGTCGGTCACGAGATCCGGCTGCGGTAGAGCCGACCCCCGCCGGTCACTCGCTCCGGAGAATCTCCACCGGATTCACCTTGGAGGCCTGCCGCAGCGGGGCGATCGCGGCCACGAAGGCCGAGCCGCCAAGCAGGGCCACGATAGCCGCGTAGGTCGCGGGATCGGTCGGCGTGACGCCGTACAGCTGCGAGCGAAGCAGCCCGGTCAGTGACAGGCTCAGCACCAACCCGAGCGCCAAACCGACCGCCACCAGCACCGCGCCTTCCCGGGCCACCAGCCGGCAGACCGACCAGAGGTCGGCTCCCACCGCCACCCGGATCGCGATCTCACGGCGCCGCTGCGCCACGACGTAGGCAAGCGACGCGTAGAGCCCCAGCATCGCCAGGCCGAGCGCCAGCAGGGCGAAGATCGAGAGCACCGTCGCGAGCGCCTGATGCCGCCCGGTCAGCCGGCTCGCCAAATCGCCGAGCGTGGCGACGTTCCCGAGCCCGAGCGCGTCGTCGGTGCGCGAGACCGCGCGCTGCAGCTCGGTGGCCGCGGCGGCGGGATCGCCGGAAACCCGGGCGAGGAGGAAGACCAGCCGCAGCGGCCGTTGCCCGAACGGCAGGTAGAGCTCTCCCGACGGAGCGGCCTCCACCGGCTGTCGGATCTCCCCGGCCACGCCGACGACCGTGCGCCACACCGAGTCTTCCGCGGTGCGGAGCCGGCGGCCGATCGCGGCTTGACCCGGCCAGAGTTGCTGCGCCAGCGTTTCACTGACGATCGCCACTGGGAGCGCCCCGGCCCCGTCGTGCTCGCTGAAGGCCCGGCCCGACTTGACCGGGATGGCGAGCACCTCGAAGAAGTGGGGCGTCACGACGGATTCCGCGGCCGGCTGCTCCTCGACGCCCGCATCCGAGGTGACCCGGGCCGGCGGGAGGACGAAGCCACGGAGCGGATCCGGGAACCCGCCCGCGGTGGCCCGGATCCCCGGTGCGGCCGCCGCTTCCGATACGATCTCGGCCATCCCGCGCCGAGTCGCGTTGTCGTCGAGGTAGCGGGCCGGGGGCAGGAACAGCAGACCCTGCACGACCTGCCGCTCATCAAGCCCGAGCGGCGTGCGCGCGATCGCGAGGATGGTGCGCCCCATCAAGCCCGCGCCGACCAGGAGCATCAAGGTGAACGCTACCTGCGCCACGATCAGTCCCCAGCGGAGCACCGGCGGAACCGCGGCCCCCGCGCCCCCGCGGACGCCGCCCAGACCATCGCCGATCGCGTCGGCGGCCGCGGCCCTCCTGGTGAGCAGCAGACCGGGAACCAGGCCGAACGCCGCCCCGATCATCGCACCGGCCGCGGCGATCAACCCCAGCATGCCCGGCCCGAGGGCGAGCCGGCCCCCACCGCCGGGAACGCCGGTGCCCAGCCGCTCGCCAACGAGTGCGCCGATGCTGGCGAGGCACCCGCCCGCCAGCACGGCGCCGAGGAGGCCGGCCACGCCGGCGACGAGGAGGTCCTCGACCAGGAGCTGTTGCAGGACCCGCCCGCGGGACGCTCCCAGCGCCAGCCGCACCT
>JANNQX010000047.1:0-50576 GCA_031400975.1 Gemmatimonadota bacterium | reverse complement strand
GCCATTGCCAAAGTCGACTCCGCTCGCGCGGCGGGGCAGGACGTCAAGGCGACGATGTATCCGTACCCCGCCTCCGGCAACAACCTCTCCTCGTGCGTCCCTGGCTGGGCCCACGCCGACGGCAAGCTGATCGAGAACCTGAAGAACCTCGCCTTGCGGGACCGGATTCGCCGCGAAATGGCCGACCGGACCCCGGAGGCGGCGGTGTACTGCCAGCACAACGCGCCTAACGCCTATCAGATTGCCGGGTTCAAGAAGCCCGAGTGGGAGAAGTTCCAAGGCCTTCGTCTCGACGCGATCGCCAAGGCATTGGGCAAGGACTGGATGGACGCCATCATCGAACTGACGATCGGAGAAGACAACCGGCTCGGCAAAATCACCTTCGGGATGTCGGACGCGAACGTGGCCAAAATGCTGGCTCGGCCATGGGTGGTCCTCGGGAGCGACGCGGCGGCCTACGATCCCGATTCGACCACCGCGATCGTCCACCCCCGCTCCTACGGAAGCTTTCCTCGGGTCCTCGGCAAGTATGCCCGCGACGAACGTCTCTTCCCGCTCGAAGAGGCGGTTCGGAAGATGACCTGGTCCACCGCCCAGATTCTCGGCCTCCGCGACCGGGGTCTCGTCAAAGAAGGGATGATGGCCGATCTGGTCATCTTCGACCCGGCCTCGATTGTCGACAAGGCCACCTTCGAGAAGCCCCATCAGCTGGCGGTCGGCGTTCGCGATGTATTCGTCAATGGCGTTGCGGTCTGGCGGAACGGGAAACACACCGGGGCCAAGCCGGGTCGAGCCCTCCGAGGCGCCGGCTATCAGGAGGCGAAGTGAGGCCCGACCACGTGACGGTTCATGTCACCCTCACCGCCAAGCCCGGGTGTGAGGAGCAAGTGCACCAGGAAGTCGTGTCGCTGCTGGCCCCGACTCGGGCCGAGCCGGGCTGCATCGTCTACGATGTCCACCGGGCAACCGACAACCGGGCCCGGTTCATGTTCTACGAAATCTGGACCAGCGAGGCGCACCTTAAGAAGCACCTCGAGATGCCGTATCTGAAGCGCTGGGTCGCGATGGCCCCCGACCTCCTCACAGGCCCCATGGAACTCACGCTCTGGCGGAAACATGCGTAAGTCCATTGCCGTTGTTGCCCTAGGTTGGGCGGTGGCGGGCCCGGCGGCTGCCCAACGCCCCAAGTTGTCGGCGGCTACCCGGTCGTACGTTACTGTCGATACGGCCATTGTGGCCTTGATCAACGCCCGGGTGATCGATGGCCGCGGCGGCCCGGCCGTAGAAAGCCAAACGGTCGTGATTCGCGACGGGTCGGTGGCGGCGGTGGGACCCGCTGTGAGCGTGACGATTCCCGCCGGTGCCCAGGTCCTCGACCTGGCCGGCAAGACCGTCATTCCCGGCTTGGTGATGGTCCACGAGCACCTCTACTACCCCGTGCCGGGCGGGATCTACGGCAACTTCACCGAGTCGTTCGTCAAGCTCTACCTGGCTGGGGGCGTCACGGCCATGCGGACCGGTGGCAACATGAACGGCTATGCCGAGCTCAACATCGCCAAGGCCATTGCCCGGGGCGACAAGCCCGGCCCCTGGATCGACGCCACCGCGCCATATCTCAACGGGCCCAATCCGTTCTCCCAAATGCAGTCGCTGAGTACGCCGGCCGAGGCCCGGCGGTTCGTCGATTTCTGGGCCGACCAAGGAGCGACCTCGTTCAAGGCCTATATGCAGATCCGCCGCGACGTGTTAGGCGCGGCCATCGATCAAGTCCATAAGCGACAGCTCAAGGTGACCGGACATCTCTGCTCGGTGACCTACCGCGAAGCCGCCGAGCTCGGCATCGACAACCTCGAGCACGGATTCCTGGCTGCGACCGATTTCGTCGCCGGCAAAATGCCCGATGAATGCCCGGGCCAAGGCGGAGGGCAGGGGACCATCGCGTCGTTGGATCTGAACGGCGCCCCGTTTCAGTTGCTGGTTGCCGATTTGGTCAAGGGCCGTGTTGCCGTCACCTCGACCCTGACGGTCTTTGAGACGTTCACCCCCGGCCGCCCCAAACCACCGGGTACCGAGGTGTTGCTGCCGGAACTCCAGGCCGGGTACGATCGGCAGTTCGCCCGGGTCTCGGCCCAGACCCAGTCGATCTACACGACCCTGTTTCCCAAGGCGATGGCCATGGAGCTGGCCTTTGCCCGGGCGGGGGGCCTCCTGATCGTCGGCACCGACCCCACCGGCGGTGGTGGCGTCATCCCGGGCTACTCGAACCAACGCGCCGTCGAACTCCTGGTCGAAGCCGGCTTCAGTTCCGTCGAAGCGATCCAAATCGCGACCCAGAACGGGGCCAAGTACCTCGGCCTCGCCGACCGATTGGGCACCATTGAACCGGGCAAGCAAGCCGACCTGGTCATCATTCGGGGCAACCCGGCCCAAACCATCTCCGATATCCGCCACGTCGAACTCGTCTTCAAGCAAGGCGTCGGCTACGACCCCGCCAAGCTGATCGCCGCCGTCAAAGGCAACGTCGGGCTCTACTAGTCCCGAAAGCCGAGCGCCGAGTAGGGGGCCCTCGACCCTTCAGTGTCGCAAGGTTGAAGGCCAGAAAGTACCAACCAACAGAGGGGGTTTCGATGGCAAAGCTGCATTGTCTCGCAGTCGCGGCGGCCGTCTTGGCTGCGGGCTGCAACACCGACGGCATCAGCGGGGATAGTTTGGTCAATCAGGATGTCGCGATGGTTGCGGCCGAGGCGGCCGCTCAGAACGTCGAGGTAATGCGGGGCCCAGGCGGGCTGCACGGATTCGGCTTCTCCGCCCTTCGAGGAAAGTTCGAGTGCAATGGCGGCGACCGGCACGGGCTCACCGCCACGCGCACCTGCATCTACAAGGATGCCGCCGGAAACGCCCAGCCGGCGTTCGACGAGCTCACCACCGCGGCGGTCGCGGTCCATGTCGAGATCAAGGGCTCGTTTGGCCGAGGGGGGATGACCAGCTCCATTGATCGAAAGAGCGATCTCCTGGTAACCGGCCTGGCCGGCACCGAGGCAAGGATGACCTGGAATGGATCAGGTTCGGGCACCTCGAGCCGGGTCAAGACCCGGGACGGCGCCAAGGTGCAGTACGACATGACCGAAACCGAGGCCACGAAGGACGTCGTGATTCCGGTCCCCCGAACTGATACAAGCTGGCCGCTGTCCGGCACCATCACCCGGAAAGTCACGGTCAGTTTCACCGGTGGCGACAAGGACGGCACCACCGAAACCCGGGATGTCACCATCACCTTCGACGGAACTCAATTCGCGACCGTCGTGGTCAATGGCGAGACCTTCCAATTCGATCTCTCCAAGCGCGGTCGGCCCGGCAAGGGCGGTCGCCCCTAAGTTCGCCGACGCCTGACAGACTCGAGGCGGCCACTCCGGGATTTCCGGGGTGGCCGCCTCGTCGTTCGTGGCCCGGTCGGTGGAGTACCTCATTGACACCACCAGGGAACCCTAGTTAGTTATCAACTAGACCGATCGGTCTAGTTGGCCTAAAAACCGAGCGACAGAGGAGATGCGACCATGCGGGTGGCAAAAGACGACGTAGAGGTTCGGATGGAGATCCCGGGCGCCGTGATCCGTCAGCGCATGGACTTTGGCGACGTGAGCGGATTCGGCCGGATCAGCGCCGAGTATTTCACTCTCTCGGCGGGGGTCGATACCACGCCGCTCTTCCTGGGATTGGAAGGCGACCGCTGCCAGTGTCCTCACTGGGGTTTCGTCCTGAGCGGTCGGCTGACGACGACCGATGTGACGGGCGGGCTGGAGACGGTGAACGCGAATGACCTGTTCTACTGGCCGCCAGGGCACAACGTGAAAGTCGATTCCGACGCGGAAATCGTCATGTTCAGTCCCCAGCGCGAACATAGCTTGGTCATCAACCACATGATCGAGAAGGTAAAGGGCTGAGGCAAGCCGACCCTCGATGAGGATGCAGCCGACCCATTCAACCAAGCAGCGCCTGCTCGATGCCGGGCAGGCGATGCTTCTCGAACGTGGCTATCACGATTTGGGCATCCAGGCGGTGCTCACGGCCACTGGCGCCCCGAAGGGTTCCTTCTACCATCACTTTGCGAACAAAGAGGACTTCGCGCTCCAGGTCATCGACCAGTACATGGGCCACGTCCACGCCGGCCTTGATGCCTGCCTCGGTGACCCGAACCTCCCCCCGCTGGTGAGGGTGCGCCGGTTCTTCGAGATGACCGAGCAGAGCTACCGGCAGGAAGGCTATCTCGGCTGCCTCCTGGGGGGACTCGGTCAGGAATTGTCGGGCGTGAGCGTAGTGTTCCGGCGCAAGATCGAGGAGTGCTTTTCCGCCATTGCCAAGCGGATCGCCAGGTGCCTGGAAGAAGCCCGAAAGCAAGGCGATATCCCGGCCGAATCCAATCCGCCCCGAATGGCGAGCCTGCTGGTGGACTGCTGGGAGGGCGCGGCCCTGCGGAGCCGGCTGCGGGGGAATGCCGCGCCACTGACAGCCATGCTTGAGTTCTACTTCCGGTCGGCGGTCGGGCTCGGAAACGCAGGTGGGTTGGTGGCGGACTAAGGGGAGATCGCCACAGCGTCGGGTGGCCGCCCAGCGTGGCCCCAATCAGAAACGGACGCGATTGGCGAGTTCTTCGGAGCGACGGTCACCAAGTGGGTCAGTGCAGAACGTCGATCGCCACATACGAAGCCTGGCGTCCATTGCGGTAGATCCGCTGGACCGCCGAGCGATAATCCGAAGCCTTGGCCAAGAAGATGTTAGGCACGAAGCTCTGGGGATTGCGGTCGTAAAGCGGAAACCAACTGCTCTGGACCTGGACCATGATCCGGTGCCCCCGCTTGAAGGTGTACGACTGCTGATGGAGATCCACGGTGTAGGGCAGGACCAGGTTGTTCGGAATCCGCTCCGCCTTCTCGAAGCTCTTCCGATACCGGCCTCTCATGATGTCGCTCGCCACCATCAACTGATAGCCGCGCATTGCCGGGTCCGGATCCGTGTCGGGGCGGACATCGATCAGCTTCACCACCCAGTCGGCGTCGCTCCCCGTGGTCGACGCAAACAGTTTCGCTGCGATGTTGCCGGCCACCACGACGTCCTCGGCCAGAGGTTCGGTTTCCCAGCTCAAGACGTCGGGCCGGCCATGGACGAAACGTTGGTCGCGCACCAGCCAGGTTTCCCAGTCGACGTACGACGGAATCGGCCGAGGACGGTAGGGAACCGGATTGGCGGGATCGGACAGGTAGCTGTCGAATCCGGCCGCCCCGGTCGGCTGGGTAAAGGCGGCCCGGCCATTGGGATGGAGATAGAGTCGCTCGGCCTTGGCCCGGCGCGGTGGCCAGGTCTCGAACGTCTTCCACTGATTGACCCCGGCATCGAACACCGTCGCCTCAGCAAACGTCCCGTCGCCCTGGCCTTTGAGCCAATAGCCGAACCAGCGACGTTGCAACGCCCGGAAGTCGTCGCCGGTAGACCGGCCGAATTGGATGTCGCCGAGCTGGGTGGCGGCTTGGTCGTACCATTGCCCGTGGAACCACGGTCCCGCCACGAGATGATTGCGCTTCTGGCTGTCGGTCGGCTCCATGGCCGCGTATGTCACCAACGGGCCATAGCCATCCTCCTGATCCCACCAGCCCGCCACGGTCAGCGTCGGCACGGGGGCGTGGCGAACGTTCCGCTGTACTGCCCGGCTCTTCCATTCCTCGCTGTATTCGGGGTGGGCCACGAACCGTTGCCAGGTGGGCCAGCGGTTGGCGCCGACGGCACGGGCCAGGGAATCGAGGGTCGGAAACGACCGATACCAGTCGTAGGTGTCCCATCGGGTAATTTGAAGCGGGCCGGTTCCGGCCTGGCGAGCCTCCCGGCCGTGGACCCATTCGATCCCATAGGATTGCCGGAACGCGCCCTGGTGGAAGAAGTCATCGCCCATCCAAGTATCGCCCATCGTGGCCTGGGGACTGACCGCCGCCAGCGCGGGGTGGGGTTCGGTCAACGGTGCGTTCGCCAAGAAGCCGGGGTACGAAATGCCGAGGATCCCCACCTTCCGGTTGGTGTTCGGCAGTTTGGCCAACAACCAGTCGATCGTGTCCCAGGTGTCGGTGGCCTCGTCGAGGCTCTTGGGGTCCCGCTGGTTGCGCGGGGGCCGGTTCATAACAAAGGTGCCCTCTGATTGATGCTGGCCCCGGATATCCTGGAAGACGAAAATGTAGCCGTCGTCGATCAGCTCCTTGAACCCCACCCCGACGCCCGCCGTTCCACCCCAGCCATCAGTGCCGTAGGGAGTCCGCGACATCAGGATCGGGAGCGGGCCGGTTCGGCCCTTCGGCGTCAGGATCACGGTAAAGAGGCGAGTTCCGTCGCGCATCGCGATCCGCTCCTCGCGCCGATCGAACAGTCGGATCAGCGCGGTATCGGGCGTCTGGGCAGGGGCCGGCTTGGCGCCGGGGGCGAACGCGAGGAACACCCACAGCGGGGTCGTTTGGATCGAGAGTCTCATAGATCCAAGATCAAAGGGCGATGCTCGGTCCGCCAGGGCCTGGGCGGGGTGATGCCCTTCGTGCGGAACCCGGCGTAGCGACTGGGCACCATTTGGGCTAGCGGGGTTCTCGGGCCGGTGATATCGTCGTGCCCGTCCCTTCAACCCAGAGCGCCCGATGCGATCGATCGTCCTCGCCTTCATCCTTCTCGGCATTGCGGGCTGTTCGCCCACCCGGAAACCCGCCCCGGCCCCGCCAGCCTGGCCGACCCAGGGTTGGCCCCGGAGCAGTGCCACCGCCGCCAAGATGGACTCGTCGGCCCTCGCGGCTCTCGACCAGGATTTCAAGGCCGGCAAATATGGCTTTGTCGACGCGATGTTCGTCACCCGGGGCGGCGTGCTGGTCGCCGAGGGGGAGTACCCACGGGACTACCGGGCGATCTACGGGCGCCGCGACACGGTCAGTGCGATGTACAACTACTATGACGCGGCCTGGCACCCGTTCTACAACAACACCAAGCTCCACACCCTCCAATCGGCGTCGAAGACCCTCACCTCCATCGTGATCGGGGTGGCCCGGACTCGCGGGGAGTTTCCGACCGTGGACACCGCCGCCCTGGCCTTCTTCCCGACCCGAACAGTGGCCCACCTCGACGACCGGAAGCGCCGAATGACCATTCGGCACCTGCTCACCATGACCGCGGGGTTCGACTGGGACGAAACAACGACCGCCTATACTGACCCCAAGAACAACTGTGCGGCCATGGAGAAGAGCCAAGACTGGGTCCAGTACGTGCTCGACCGCCCGATGGCGGCCGAGCCCGGCGCCAAGTTCGTCTACAACAGCGGCGCCACCCAGTTGCTGGCCGAGATCTTTAAGCAGGCTACCGGCAAGGATATCGCCGAGTACGCCGAAGCCAACTTGTTCAAGCCGTTAGGCATCACCGAGTACTATTGGAAGCGGACCCCCCTGGGTCTACCGGACACCGAGGGGGGCGTCTATCTCACGCCGGCCGACCTGGCCAAGTTGGGTCTCCTCTACGCCAGGGGCGGGAAGTGGGAAGGACAGCAACTGGTCGGACCCGAATGGGTGGCCGAGTCGGTCAAGCCTGCGATTGCCGCGCCACCGTTCCAATACGGATTCAAGTGGTGGCTGGTACCCTATGGCGCGACCGGCGATCAGTGGGCCTGGACGATGCTGGGCTACGGCGGACAGCGGACCATCGTCCTTCCAGCCCTCGATATCGTCGCTACCTTCACCGGATGGAACATCGACGAGCATGAAGCGTTGCCGGTCAAGGACATGGTCGACCGGTTGGTGGCCGCCGCGCGCTGACGGCGGGTTCAAGTCTTGGGCGGCCACTGGATCTGAATCGTCGTCCCGACCCCTAGGTCGCTCTCGGCCCAAACCCGGCCGCCGTGGCCCTCCACCAAGTGCTTGACGATCGCCAGGCCGAGGCCGGTGCCGCCCTGTTCGCGGGACCGGCTCGGGTCGACCCGGTAGAATCGCTCGAAGATCCGGGGCAGGTGCTCCGAGGCAATGCCGGCTCCAGTATCGGCCACGCTGAGTCGGGTCTCATGATCGGCGGTGGTGGCCGTCACGGTCACTGACCCCTTCGGCGGGGTATGGCGAACGGCATTTTCGAACAAATTCCTGAAGATTTGCCGGAGGGCGTCGGCGTCGGCGTCCAACCAATGGGCGTCGGGCGCGAGCTCAACGATGAACTGGGGCGCCGCCGGCTCAGTGGCGGTCGCAAGGCTCCAGGCCTCTCGCGCTGCCGGCTCGATCGCCACTCGATCGACCTGAGGAGTCCAGGCCCCCGACTCGATTCGGGACAGGTCCAGTTGGTCGTCGACCAGCCGCTGCATCCGGTGGGCGTTCGAGAGAATGGTCTCCAAGAACTTCCGGGTAATGTCGGGGCTGGGGTTGTCGGCCAACAACGTTTCCGCATACCCCGAAATGGCGGTCAGCGGGGTCTTGAGTTCATGCGAGGCGTTGGCGACAAAATCCCGCCGGACGGTTTCAAGTCGCTTGAGGCGGGTCAGATCATGGAGTACCACCACGGCGCCGCCGGCCGGCATCGGGCGAGCATTGAGTAAGTAGGTCCGGTCGCCGAGAGTGATTTCTCGGTCCGCGATCGACTCCCCCACCAGGACCGAGTCCAGCGCCTCCCGCGAATCTTTGGTCCGGAACAGCAATCCCAACTCCGGCAATTGATCGGTCTCGGCATACCCGAGCAGCCGGCGGACCGCGGGATTGGCCGTTAGAATCCGGCCTTTGGCGTCGGCCGAGAGCACGCCCTCCACCATGGTGTCGACGATGGCGGCCGTTTCCGATTGCCGTCGCTTGAGGCTCTCGAATCGCTCCGAGAGTTGATCGTGCATCTGGCGGAGGTTGGTGGTCAGGTGGTCGACATCCGGAATGCCGGAGAACGGAAACCGGGGTGGCTCTCCTTGGGCAATGCGCTGGGCCGACGCGGCGATCTCCCGCAGTGGCCGGGCAAACCGGCGCGCGGCGACGATGGCGAGCCCAGTGCCCAGCAGTAGCGCCACCAATGCCCCGAGAAACAGTGGTCGCCGGGCCCGGGCCACGATGGTGTCGTGCTCGAGCGACATCGCAACCCGAACGACCCCGGGTCCGCCGGGGACGGCCAAGTACATCAATCGATCGCCGGTCGTGGTGCTTGACCGCTCGTCGGAACTCGGGCGCCCGGCCAGCGCCGCCGCCACCTCGGGCCGGGCGGCATGGTTCTCGATCCGCGCGAGGTCCCCTGGAGGAACTTCGGACTCAGCCACCACGCGGCCTGAGCGGTCGATGACGGTGATCCTGAGGCCGGTCGCCCGCGCGGTCGTCTTGACCGCCGCTTGCCATTCCGTCGAGTCCCGAGGGAGGCCGGTCCGAACCAACTCAGCTTCTCGTTGGAGGGAGTTCCTGGTCTCCTGCACCAGATCGCGACGGAGCGAACGGTCCACCCCGACGACCAAGATCGCGACCGTCACGGCGAGGAGGGCGAAGATCCCGGCGATCAGCCGGGAAGCGAACGTCACCGGGCGCGACCCGCTTTCTCCGCTGACTTGAAACGATAGCCGAAGCCCCGGACCGTCTCGATCTGGTCACCCGCCTCGCCGAGCTTGGTTCGAAGGCGCTGGACGTGCATGTCGACCGTTCGGGTTTGGATGTCGGGCTGGGCGTCCCAGACCGACTCGAGTAGTTGGGGCCGGGTCTGGACTCGGCCTTGGCGCTCAAGCAACGTCAGGAGGAGTTTGTACTCCGTCGCGGTCAGTGGCAACTCCTGCCCGTCGACGGTAACCCGATGGGCCGACCGGTCGACCGAGATCGAGCCGGCCACCAACTGGGATCCGCTCGAGACCGAGGGCGCCGCCAACCGCCGGATAATCGCCGCCACCCGGAGGGTCAGCTCATTCGGAGAAAATGGCTTGGTCAAGTAGTCGTCGGCCCCGAGCGAGAGGCCCCGAATTCGGTCGGCCTCCTCGCGCCGGGCCGTCAACATGATGACCCCGACGTCCCGGGTGTGGTCCTGCTTCCGGAGGGCCTGGAGTACGTCGAGGCCGGAGAGACCCGGCAACATCAAATCCAGCACCACGACGTCGGGTCGTTGTTCGGTTGCCGTCTTGAGGGCGTCGGTGCCGTTGGCCGCCGTCGACACTCGATAGCCGGCTTTCGCCAAATGGTACGCGACCAGGGCCGTGATGTCCGCCTCGTCGTCCACTACCAAAATCCGATGGGTCATGGGCTCGATCACTCCGTTGCTCCGCCTCGGCTCCGACTCCGGGCCAGCGCCAAATGGCGCTCCCGACGGTACTCGGCCTCGGTACTCAGGGTTTCCAATATGGTCTTGACCAGCCGCCCTTGGGGGCTTTGGTCTCGAGTCAACCGATACAAGACGAAGGGGGCCACCGAGGTATCCCGCACCAACTCGGCCTTCTTGAGCACGGTCAGGTGACGCGACACCGTTGGCTGGGGCAGCTCCAAGACCGTCTGCAGATCCGAGACGAACAACGGGGCGGCCGCCAGGCAGTTGAGGATCCGGAGCCGGGTTGGCTCAGCTACCGTGGCCAGCAGGGAGGCCGAGGGAGAGGTGTCTGTCATATTCGCCAAGACGAATATGGGCGGCCGGCCAGTTTGGGCAAGCGGCGTGACAGGCTTGTTACTGCCACCTATGTTGGTTCCTTATGCTGCTCGCCCTGACGCTCGCCTCGGCCTTGGTTATCCCGGCCGACTCGATTCTCCTTAGAGTGTTGACCATCAACGACTTCCATGGTGCCCTCGAACCGCGGGGCTATGGATGGTCGAAGGGCCGGCCGATCGGCGGGATTGCGGCCCTCAAGGGCATGATGGACAGCCTGGCCCGCGATTGCCATTGCCCCTCGATCCGGCTGGATGCCGGCGACCAATTGCAGGGTACCTTGGCGTCGAACCTGGTGGCCGGCCGGTCGTCGGTCGAGGCAATGAACTTGCTCGGCCTGACCGGCGCAGTGATCGGGAACCACGAACTCGACTGGGGGGTCGACACCCTGGCGGCCCGAGTGAAGGAGGCCCGATATCCGTGGCTCGGCGCCAACATCATCGACACGGCGACGGGGATGAATCCCCCCTGGGCCAAGCCGTACGCCATTGTCACCGCCGGTCCCTACCGGATTGGCTTGATCGGATACATCACCCCAGGCACCAAGACGATCGTGATGGACCGCTTCGTCCGGGGCCTTCGGTTCCCCGAGGGGATCGCCGCCTTGGCCGGAGCAGTGGCGGAGGTCAGGGCTGCCAGACCGGATTTCACCATACTGGTGGCCCACGAAGGGGCGTTCTGTGATTCGCTCGCGTGCACCGGAGAAATTGTCGACCTCGCCCGGCAGGCCGACTCGACGATGTTCGATCTCTTCGTCGGCGGGCATACTCATACCCTAATCAACACCAGGGTCAATGGGATTCCGATCGTCTCGGCCCGGTCGAGCGGCACGGCCGTGGGGATCGCCGATCTCGTCCGAGCGCCCGATGGCACCCGCCGCTGGGAGGTTCGGGTCGAATCGGTCTATGCGGACGTCGTCCGGCCGGATTCCGCCGGCCTGGCCCTGGTCGACCGGTATCGCCCGTTGATCGACCGGCTGGCGAAGCAGGTCGTGGGCCGGCTTCGGGACAGTCTGCTCGTCCTCCGGGGCGAGTATCCGTTAGGCAACCTGATCGCCGACGCGCAGCGAGGGGCCGCCCCGGCGGACGTCGGGCTGATGAACAACGGCGGGATTCGCCGGGCCTTGTTGCCCGGACCGATCACTTACTCCGATCTCTTCGAGCTCCAGCCGTTCGGCAACAACATTGTCCGGCTGTCGATTCCCGGGCGCGAGCTGAAACGAGTGCTCGAGCATTCGTTGCTTGACGGGGCTCCCAATGCCCACGTGTCCGGCGTCCGGGTCCGCTATGATCGGACTCGCCCCGTCGGCGACCAGGTGGTCGAGATCCGGAAACTCAACGGGGTCCGCATCGATCCGCGGCGAATCTATGTGCTGGCCGTGACCGATTTCCTGGCGGGCGGTGGCGGTGGATACGCGATGCTCCGCCAGTACCGGCAGACCCGGACCGGCAAGACCGACCTCGAAGCGATGATCGCCTGGCTCCACCGCCAACGACAACCGATCCGGGCTCCGGTCGGAACTCGATGGGTGACGGGAGCGAAATGACGATTCCAGTGTTCGTGAACGACCGGCGCCTCACCGTGAGCCGGGGTACCACGGCAGGGGCCGCCGCGGCCCTGGCCGATCCGACCCTGGCCGAAACGTTAGGCGAAGGGCGGGCGCATCTCACCGACGGCCGAGGGATTCGAATCGACGCCGCGGCCGTTGTCGGGGCCGGGGCGATCATCCGGGTGGTGAAGTCGGCTCGTCGACCGGTGGAGGCGCCCGATGCTGACGCGTGAAGTTATTCACCGGCTCCCGAAGGCTGAGCTCCACGTCCACCTGGATGCCGTCCTCCGGCCCACGACCATGATCGAGTTGGCCCGGGCCGCCAAATTCGCGCTGCCAACCACTGACCCCGAGGCGCTCCGACGGTTCATGATCGTGGCCGACGGTACCTCGCTCGAGGACTACCTGACTCGGTTCGACCAGACCATCCCACTGCTCCAAACTCCAGAAGCCATCGAGCGGGTAGCGTACGAGTCGGTCGAGGATGCCGCGCGCGACAACGTCCGTTATCTCGAAATGCGCTATTGTCCGTTACTCTCAACCAAACGTGGGCTCTCCCTCCAGGAGGTCCTCGACGCCGAATGGCGGGGTCTGCGGCGGGGGGAACAAGACTTCGGTGTGGTGACCCGGATCATCAACTGCTCGCTCCGGCACTACGCCCCCGCCGCCTCGCTCAAAGTGGCCGAGGTGTCGGTCGAAAACCGGGACCGGGGGGTGGTGGCGTTCGATCTGGCCGGTGGCGAGGCGGGGCGGCCCCCAGCGGTGCACCAGGCGGCGTTCGATCTGGCCCGAGATGGCTTGCTCGGGATTACGGTCCACGCGGGCGAGGCCGCTGGTCCTGAATCGGTTCGGGAGGCGCTGCTCTCCTGTCACGCCGATCGGATCGGGCACGGCACCCACCTCTACCAGGATCCGGTCCTGATGGACTACGTTCGCGATCACCAGACGCCGCTCGAAATCAACCTGACCAGCAACGTGAAGACCGGAGCCGTCGCGTCGCTCCGAGCCCACCCGGTCAGGACCTATCTCGAGGCTGGGATTCCGGTCAGCCTCTGCTCCGACGGGTGGCTGATGGCGGGGGTGGTGCTTTCGGACGAATATTGGGTGGCCCACGAGGTCTTGGGCTTCAGCCGCGCCGAGATCGATCAGACGATTCTCGCTGGATTCGAAGCCGCATTTCTCCCTTGGCCCGACAAGCGGGCCCTGGTTTCCCGGATTCGCGATGAGTTGGAAGGGATCTGATGAACCTGCTCCTGCTCCAGACCGCTGCCCAGAAACTCGACCAGGCCCGCGCCGGCCTCGACCTGACCCTGGCCGAGCGAGCGATCGGCCTGCTCGGCATCGCGACGATGATCGGGATCGCGGTCCTCCTGAGCTACGACCGGAAGCGAATCAACTGGCGCCTCGTGGCCACCGGGCTCGGTTTGCAAGCCGTGTTCGGCTTGATCGTTTTGAAGACCGCCGCCGGCCGAGCCGTTTTTGCGACGGTCGGTGACGGCATTACCCGGCTGCTGACCTTCCAAGAGCAGGGCGCCCGGTTCGTGTTCGGCAACCTGGTCCAGTCGGCGGTGCCGGTTGGGGTCGCCGGGGCCGGGGGCACGGTCGACACCTCGGCGGGGATGGTGGCCCAGACCGGCGCCTTTTTCGCGTTCAACGTGCTCCCGACCATCATCTTCTTTTCCGCCTTGATGTCGGTGCTCTACTATCTCGGGATCATGCAGAAGGTGGTCAAGGGGTTGGCGTTTCTGATGCAGCGGACGTTAGGTACATCCGGCGCGGAGACCCTGTCGGCGTCGGGCAACATCTTTCTGGGTCAGACCGAAGCGCCGTTGTTGATCAAGCCGTTCGTAGCCACGATGACCCAATCCGAAATCCTCACGGTCATGGTCGGCGGTTTTGCGACGGTGGCCGGCGGCGTGTTGGCGGCGTACGTCGGAATGCTCTCGGGTGCGTTTCCCGGGATTGCGGGACATCTGCTCGCGGCCAGCGTCATGAACGCGCCCGCCGGCTTAGTGCTGGCCAAGATCATCATGCCGGAGACCGGAACTCCGGTGACCAAGGGCTCGCTGGAACTCAAGGTCGACGTCCAGGAGAAGAGCGTGATCGAGGCCGCGGCCAACGGCGCGGCCCAGGGGCTCGGGTTGGCGCTCAACGTGGCCGCGATGCTGATGGGGTTCATTGCGCTGATGGCCTTGCTCAACGCGTTGCTCGGATGGGGCGGCGGCCTGGTCGGGATGCCCGGTTTGAGCCTCCAGAGCATTTTCGGTACCCTGCTCCGGCCGTTGGCTTGGGTCATGGGGGTGCCGTGGAACGATACCGCGTACGTGGGGTCGCTGATCGGTCTCAAGACGACCCTCAACGAATTCGTAGCCTACGCCCAGTTCGCGGGCGACTTGAGCGGGAATCTCGCGATCTCTCCCCGCAGCTCGATCATTCTCACCTATGCGCTGTTAGGCTTTGCCAACTTCTCTTCGATTGCCATTCAGATTGCCGGCATCGGCGGCTTGGCGCCCGAACGACGGGCCGAGATCGCCTCGTTCGGTCTTCGAGCGATGATCGCCGGGAACCTCGCGGCGTTCACCTCGGCTTCGCTGGCCGGAATGTTGTCGTGACGGCCCCGAACCCGGTGTCCCGTCGGTCGGTTGTCGCCGCCCTGGCGGCGGTGCCTTTCGGGACCGGTTGGGTCCAGGGTCGAGATCGGTTGATCATCGATGCCATGGGGGAGCTTCGGCCGGAGTATCCCGCCGCGCTGATCCGCGCGATGATCGCCAGCGGCATGGACGCCATCACCGTCACGCTCTGCGATCCGAAGCCCGAGGGCGCCGAGGCGCTCGCCCTCGCGGTGGACTCCCTCCTTGAGCACGACCGGTTCGTCGCCGCCCATCCGGATTTGCTGCTCAAGGCCACCCGCGCCGCCGATATCGACCGGGCCCGCCGGACTGGGCGCCTCGCGGTGTTCTATCTCTTCCAGAATACCACCCAGTTCGGCACCGGACTCGATCGGATCGACCTGTTCCATCGGATGGGGCTCCGGAGTTGTCAGCTGACCTACAACACCCGCAATGAAGTGGGGGTGGGTTGTTGGGAAACCGGCGGCCTCACTCCGTTCGGGCCTGAGCTGATCGCCCGAATGAACGCTCGCCGGATGCTGATCGATTTGTCGCACGCCAACATGACGACGATGGCCGACGCGATCGCGGCCTCCCGAGCCCCGGTGATCATCTCGCATACGGCGTGCACGGCCGTCCACGCCAACCGGCGGAACACCTCCGACGACAATCTCCGGCTTCTGGCCGGACGGGGCGGGGTGGTCGGGATTTGCCAGATGCGTCCATTCCTGACCTCGAAGAAATCCGACAACCTCGCTGCCTATTTCGACCATCTCGTCCACGCGATCGGCGTGGCCGGCGTCGAGCACGTGGCGATCGGAAGTGATCGGGATCATCGGGTGGTCGAGATGACGCCGGAATACCTGGCTGAGTTGAAGCGCGAGGAGGGAAGCCAGGTCCAGGACAGCGAGTTACCCTATTTCATCGCCGAGCTGAACGGCCCCCGGCGGATGGAAGTGGTCTGGGACGGGCTCGTCAAACGAGGACTCAAGCCGCGGGAGGTGGAGTTGGTGATGGGCGGGAACCTGCTCCGGCTCTATCGCGAGGTCCTCGGCTAACGGCAACGTTCTTGCGGCCCCCGCCCGATTGATGCGATTCTTCGGTCCATGACCGCCCCATTGCCTGAATCCGCCGGGTCCGCCGAAACTGTCCGCCGGGCTGCCGACACGATCCGAACCCGGCTCGGTGGCCGACAGCCCACCGTGGCGATCGTCCTTGGTTCGGGCCTTGGCGGACTGGCCGACCGGCTCGCTGATCCCCTCCGGATTCCGTATCACGAAATCCCCGGCTTCCACGTGCCGACCGTCCAAGGTCACAAGGGAGAACTTGTCTGCGGTAGGTTGGGGGGCAAGGAAGTCATCGGCCAAAGCGGCCGGTTTCACATGTACGAAGGCCACTCCCCGGCCGTCGCGGCCCTCCCGGTCCGAGTCTTCGCATCGTTAGGGATCGACACCCTGATCGTAACCAACGCCGCCGGAGGTGTCCGCCCCACCTTCACCGCCGGCACCATCATGCTGATCTCCGATCACCTCAATCTCACTGGCCAAAACCCGCTCCACGGCCCGGTTCGTGACGGCGAGACTCGGTTTCCCGACCTCTCGGCCGCCTACGACACCGACCTCCGAGCCGCCGCAAAACGAGTCGCCGCCACCCTTCGGATTCCGGTCGAAGAGGGCATCTACGCCGGCCTCCTCGGCCCGAGCTACGAAACCCCCGCCGAAGTCCAAATGCTCCACCGACTCGGCGCCGACGCCGTCGGGATGTCCACCGTCGTCGAGGTGATCGCCGCCCGGACCCTTGGCCTTCGCTGCCTCGGCATCTCCATCGTAACCAACCCCGGCGCCGGCCTGAGTCCCACCCCCCTCTCCCACGCCGAAGTCATCCAAGCCGCCGCCCAATCCGGCACCGCCGTCGCCACCCTCATCGAATCCCTCCTCGCCACCCCCTAACGCCGGCGCCGAGTGCCGAGTGCCGAGTGCCGAGTGCCGAGTGCCGAGCGCCGAGTGCCGAGCTAAGGCCGCGCTAACGCTTCAATTTCGTCGATTTCTCGCGGCGCCCCGCTGGTAATCCACTCGAGCCCGTCCGCCGTGATCACGTAGTCGTCTTCGATCCGGACCCCAGTATCCCGATACCGGTCGACCAACGGTCGGGCTTTGGCGATGAACCGCCGATTCTTCGGCGTATCCGGCAGGATGTCGAGCAACTTGGCGCTGACATAGATGCCGGGCTCGATCGTAAACGCGTCGCCCTTCTTGAAGGTCCGGTCGCCGTAGTAGGCCTGAAGCGGGTCATGAACCTCGAGCCCGATCCCATGGCTGATCCCATGAATCGCGAACAAGGAGGCCTGCTGGCATGATCGCGGTGCGGCCTGGCAATCGACCGGCCAGGGCGGATCAAACGTCGCGGTCGCCGACTCGATCAGGCCCAGCGTCGCCAGGCCCCGCCCCCGAACGTCGAGCGAACTGTCCTGGGCCGCTTGAATCGACATCCCGGGCTTCGAGTTTCGCTCCGCCGCGGCCTGGCCGTCGCGTACCAACTGGTAGATCGCCCGCTGTTCCGGCGTATAGGTGCCACTCACCGGAATAGTCCTGGTGACGTCGGCGGCGTAACCTTGATACTCCGCGCCGGCATCGACGACCACCACTTCGCCCGGCAACGCCTCGCGCCGGTTCTTCATGTAGTGGAGTTGGGTCCCGTTCGGGCCGGCGCCGACGATCGACCCGTACGACGGCCGCTCCCCGCCGCCCCGTCGAAAGGCATACTCGATGATGGCCTGGAGATCGTACTCGTGCATCCCGGGCTCGATCTTTTTCATCAGCTCCCGATGCCCGTTGGCGCTGATCTCGGCTGCCTTCCGGATCAGTCCGAGCTCCGCGTCGCTCTTCCGGGCCCGCAACTGGTCGACGATGGGATGCCCGTCCTTCACGCGGAGCCCCGAATGCCGGCTGGCCAACCCCCGCATGAACTGCCCCCCACGGGTCAGAGAGTCTTGTCCGGCAAAATCCCCGGCCTCGAAATCGCGAACCGAGTAGAACGGCAACCCGGCCCCCGCCAACGAGTCGGCCACCCGAAGCAAATCGCCGACATCCCGCGCCACCAGCCCAAAATCCTGGGCCAGCATCTTCGAATCAGGCTCTTCGCCGTAATACAACGCCCGCCTCGGCGTACTCGTGGTCACAAAGAGCATGCTCTGCCCCCGTCCACCTTGCACCACCATGACCAGCGTCGCATCAGCAAACCCGTATCCGGTGAGGTACCGGAAGGCCGGCAACTGGTAAAACGGCCCAAAGTCCGCAACGGGGGTCCGCCCTCCGAAGGCCACCACCACCCCGTCCCCCACCCGAGCCGCCAGCGAGTCCCTCCGATCCCGATACTCACCACCCGGAATCTGAGCCACCACCGTCGGCGCCCCCCCCGCCAGCACCATCCCCAACACCGCCCACCCCAGTCGCGTCATAAACTCTCCTTTCCCAAAAAATCTCCCCCCACCCAACCCAAAGCCAGCCCCCACCCCCCCCGAGTGCCGAGCCCCGAGTGCCGAGTGCCGAGCCCCGAGCCCCGAGCCCCGAGCCCCGAGCCCCGAGCCCGGCCCCTTGCCTAACGGAGTCCGCCCCCGCCAACATTCTCTCTAATGGGACAAGCCGTCTTTACTATGGTGCGAGACCTCCATCGCCGCCGCGGCCGGGAGCGCCGTGGATTGGCGCTGGCCGAGGGCGTCCGGCTGGTCGAGGAAGTCGTGGCGGCCCGGATCGAATGCCGGGCGGTGCTGGCGAGTCCGGCCCTCGAGGGTACCGAACGAGGCCGGGCCCTCAAGGCCGCTCTGCAGGCGCGGGGCCCGGTGACCGAGACTTCGGACGAGGAACTCGCCGAGCTCGCCGCCACCGAACACCCCCAAGGTGTTTTGGCGGTCGTCGTGCCCCCGAAGTGGCGGCTCGACGATATCGCGCTTGGACCGACCGGCGTGCTCGTTGTCCTCGACGCTGTCCAGGATCCCGGAAATGTCGGCACCATCGTCCGGACCGCCCTCGCATTGGGGGCCAAGGGGGTCGTCACGTTGCCGGGTACGGCCGAGATTGAGAACCCCAAAACGATGCGGAGCTCGATGGGGGCCGCCTTTCGGCTCCCGACATTGCCGGTGGACGAAGCCGTCTTATCGGAGTGGTTGGGGCGCCACAAGGTCATCGTGGCCGCTGCCGCGATGGATGGGCAGCGGTTCGAGCGGGCCAAGCTGACCGGGCCGCTCGCCCTGATTCTCGGCAACGAGGGCGCCGGGTTGACGTCCGAATTCGCGAAGAAGACGAAACTCAAGTTCACGATTCCCCTCGAGCCTGGCGCTGAGTCACTCAACGTCGCGGTCGCGGCGGGGATCTTCCTTTTCGGAGCCTGCCGTGATCGATAACGGAATCGTGGCCTTTGTCGGGGGGTTGTTCGGCGCCCTGATCGGGAGCTTTCTCAACGTCTGCATCGTCCGGTGGCCGGCCGAACAGTCGGTGGTCAAGCCGCGGTCTCGATGCCCCAAATGCGGCTATCAGATCACCTGGGCCGACAACATTCCGATGGTGTCGTGGCTCCTGCTCGGCGGCAAGTGTCGCTCCTGCAAGGAGCCAATCAGCCCACTGTACCCTGTCGTCGAACTCTCCACCGCCCTGATCTGGGCCGGGATGGCCTGGACCCATGGCTTCTCCCTCACCGCCTTGAGCGGGGCGCTGTTCTGCACCATCCTGTTGGGCATCGCCATGACGGACGCGCGGGAGTATCTGATTCCCGATGAGTTCACCGTCGGCGGACTGGTGATTGGGCTGCTCTTTGCGGCGGCCGGTGGAACCGGCACGCTGCTCACGGCGGTCATCGGTGCGGCGGTCGGGTTCGGGGTCCTCTGGCTGGTGGGCGTGGCCGGGACTTGGGCGTTCAAAGAGGAGGCCATGGGTGGTGGCGACATCAAGATGATGGCAATGGTCGGCGCCTTCTTGGGCTGGAAGGGCGTTTTGCTCACGATCTTTCTCGGCGCCCTTGCCGGGACCCTCATTTTTCTGCCGATGACGCTCTCAGGAAAAAAGAAACTGGTTCCCTTTGGGGTCTTTCTCGCCATGGGCGCGGTCCTCACCTATGTCGTCGGGCCGGCGATCCTGACCTGGTATAGCGGCTTCATCGGGGGGGCCGGATGACCCGCCGCCTTCTCGCGGTGGCGGTGGCGGCAGGGATCATCGGGTGCCGCGGCCGAGCCCCCGGAGTCGCCGATGAACCCGCGGTCCGGGCCACGGTCGACAGCTTGATCCCGTTGGTCGAGAAGGCCGTCGGGATCACCTTTCAAAAACCTCCCCGCTTTGCGATGCGGACCAAGCAACAGGTCCAGGAGTACCTCAGGGTCAAGCTCGAGCAGGAGTTCCCGGCCTCGAAGATGGCCGGCGTGGAAGCGGCCTACCGGCTCCTCGAGCTGTTGCCCGATTCGGTCGACATCAGGTCGCTCTTGCTGCCCCTGTACTCGGAGCAAGTCGCCGGCTATTACGATCCGGATTCCACCACGTTATACGCCGTCGAAGGAGCCAAGGGCGACCAACTCCGCTTGGTCCTAGCCCATGAGCTGGTCCACGCCCTCCAGCACGAGCGGCTGCCGCTCGAAACCATGCTGAAGGACGTCTCCAACTCGGACCGCCTGGCCGCCTTCCAAGCCGTCCTGGAGGGGCACGCCACCGTTGCGATGATGGCTGTGGTGGTACCGGACCGAGCCCTGCTGGCCGATCCGACCTTCTGGGACAACTATCGAGACCAGGTGAAGTCGGCCCAAAGCTCGATGCCGGTGTTTCAGAAAGCGCCCCTCGTCCTCCGAGAAGGGCTGATCTTCCCCTATTTGGCCGGCGCCGAATTCATCCGCTGGTGGGCCGGTCAGGGCGCCGAACGTCCTCCGCTACCACCTCGTGACCAGCTCCCCCAATCCACCGAGCAAATCCTCCACCCGGACCGGTATGCCGCCAACGATCGGCCGGTGGACGTCCAATTCGCCGAACCAAAGGATGCCGATGTCATCCACGAGGACACCATGGGTGAATTCGAACTCGAGATCTGGGCGACCCAGATGCGGGGCGGGGGAGTCGTGCTCACCGACCTCCCGTTAGGGTGGGGCGGCGATCGCTTCAGGGTCTATCGAACCCCAGCCGGCCCCGCCCTGGTGCTATACACGGCCTGGGACGACTCGACAGCCGCCCGCCGGTTTGCCGGCCTGACCGCCGAACGGTTCGTCAATCGGCCGCCCCGCCCCGGTTACCGGACCACGGCGGAACTGCTCACCGCCACCGCTCGTCCCACGGTCAGAATCGTCCGCGCCCCTGAGGCCTGGACCCGCTGGTCCTCGCTGCCCTGAGGCCGAATGGCCATGGGTCTGCCGGAAAACCGGTCAGTGGGTGTATCCTACTGGGGCAGTCGGGCGCCGCTGTGTGGCCAACTCGGCCGTTTCGCGTCACCGTCTTGCTTAAGGCTACTCAGTCGCTGTTCCCATCACTCGCCTCGTCCAAGGAGTCTCGCTCCAATGGCTATCTGGAAAGAAACCGCCCCGCCCAAGAAGGATCTGCCCCCGGTTTTGCCCGACTTGACCTTTCGGAAAGAGCCCGAGGCCCCGAGGGTCGAGTCATCGACGGCCCACGATCTGACCCGCCGGACCCCCGATCGTGACACCAAGGAATCGCTGATCGCCGCTGGGTTGACGATCGAAGGCAAGATCGAGGGTACCGGGCACATCCGGATCGCCGGCCGCTTCAAGGGTGACGTCCACGTGCAGGGTAACCTGACAATTGAGACCGGCGCCAAAGTGACCGGTGGCGTTCGGGCCGGCACCGTCATCATCGGGGGCGAACTCGAGGGCAACGTCGATGACGCCGGCCGGGTCGAATTGCTCGAAACTGGGGTCCTCAACGGCGATCTCAAGGCCGGATCGCTGACCGTGGCCGCCGGGTCGCGGATGCGGGGCAATGTTGAGTTTGGCTGGGAAAAAGGGAAGTCGGATAACGGCGCCAACGGATGAGCACCGTTCGCCCGGGAGTGCCGGGGGCCACCCGGATTTGCCCCCACTGCCGGACGGCCATCCTCGAGAGCTCGGCCGTCTGTCCGGCGTGCCGCCATCACCTCCGGTTCGACCCAGGGGCGGCCCAGCGGGCTGAACCGGCTTTTTCGCCGCTCCGGGTCGAGGGCACTATCCGCCACTCCTCGCAAGGGCCGACGTGGGAGTATTCAGTTGTCGTGACGATCAAGAATGGCCGGGGCGAGGAAATCGCCCGCCAGGTGGTTGGGGTAGGGGCGTTGAGCCCGTCCGACGCTCGGACTTTCACTCTGGCGGTGGACGTGTTTGACCGGTGAGAGCAAGCCGCTGGCTCGTCGCGGCGGCTGTCGGATTGGACTCGCGGTCGCCTTCTAGCTCGTCCCGCCGCTACTCGACGGTCTTCCGGAATCGGAGGACCGCCAACGTCACCAGAACCACGGCAAATCCGCTCAGGGCGACCGTTTCTTTCCAGAGCTCCGGCAACCCGACCCCCTTGAGCAGGATGCCCCGCAGGGCGCGCAAGAAGTAGGTCAACGGCAGCGCGGCCCCGATCCACTGGGCGGCCGCCGGCATGGCCTCGCGCGGAAACATGAATCCCGACAACAGAATGTTCGGCAGGAGGTAGAAGAAGCCGAGCTGCATTGCCTGCGCTTGGTTTCGAACCGCGCTGGAGACGAGGAGGCCCACGCCGAGGCTGGCCACATTGAAGGGCAGGGCAATCAAGTACAAGTCAGTCAGGTTGCCGATGATTGGGATGTTAAAGAGAAGCCGGCCAACCAGCAGAATGACCGTGATTTGCACGTAGCCGATCAACAAAAATGGGACAATCTTCCCTAACATCAGGCTGGTCTTGCTGATCGGCGTGACGATCAACTGCTCGAGGGTGCCTCGTTCTCGCTCCCGGACGACCGCGACGCTTGCGATAATGACGAGCGTCATCGAGAGCAGCACCCCAATGATGCCGGGCACGATGTAGACCGAACTCCGGAGGCCGGGGTTGTACCACGGCCGGACCCGGACGTCGATCGACGCGCCCCCGGTCGCGGCGGCAAGTCGCTGGCTCTGCGCGGCGCCCACCTGGGCGCCCGCCGAAATCCCCGCCGCCGCCGACAAGGGGTCCGCCGCGTCGATGATGACCTGGATCGAGGCGGGCCGGCGCCGCTTGATGTCGCGGGCGAAATCCGGCGGGATGATCACCCCTGCCCGGGCTCGATTGGTCGCGATCCACTGGTCCATCGCCTCCCGATTCTCGACTTCGCCGACGATGTCGAAATTGCCGGTGTTCTCGAGTGTGGTGACGATGGCCCGACTCTGCGAGCTGTGACTCTCGTCGATCACCACAGTTGGGAGGTGCCGGACCTCGGTTTGGATCGCATAGCCGAACAGCGCGATCTGCACCACTGGAATGCCGGTCATCATCGCCAGCGTAAAGCGGTCGCGCCGGAGTTGGATGAACTCCTTCCGCAACATGGCCCAGAAGGGCCAGGCTCTAACGCTCAAGGCCGACCTCGTCTTTCGCTTGAAGGGCGATGAAGACTTCCTCGATGGTCTGGAGCCCAAAGCGGGCCGTGATCTCCGCCGGCGTGCCCACCCCGATCAGGTGCCCGCGCGATAAAAAGGCGAGTCGTTCGCACCGCTCGGCCTCGTCCATGTAGTGGGTGGTCACGATCATCGTCATTCCGCCGCCGGCCTGCCGCTTGATCATGTCCCAAAAGAGGCGGCGGGCCGCGGGGTCGACGCCGGCTGTTGGTTCATCGAGAAAGACCAAATCCGGGCGGTGAACGGTGGCGCACGCCAGGGCCAGTCGCTGCTTCCAGCCCCCCGAAAGCGTCCCGGCCAGCTGTTTCGCCCGCTGATCGAGGACGTAGATCGACAGCTGCTCGGCCACCCGGGCCTTCTTCTCGGAGCCGAACAGGCCGTAAATCCCGGCGTAAAAATGAATGTTCTCGGTGACCGTGAGGTCTTCGTAGAACCCAAACCGTTGCGACATGTAGCCGATCCGTTGCCGGACCTTCTCCGGCGAGCCGACCACGTCGATCCCGACGACGGTGGCGCTCCCGCTGGTCGGGCGGACCAACCCGGTGAGCATCCGGATGGTGGTCGTTTTTCCCGACCCATTCGGGCCGAGCAGCCCGAACACCTCGCCCCGCCGCACCTCGAGATCGAGATGGTCGACCGCCACCAGGTCCCCGTAGGCTTTGCGGAGCCCTTTCGTCTCAATTCCGAGTCCGGTCATGGCGGCGCGCGGCGCGGGCTGGCCCACCCGACCGTGACCCAAAGCCCCGGCCGGACCGCATCGAGGTTGCCGAGGACTTCCAGCTTCACGCCGAACATCAGGTCGGCTCGCTCCTGCTCCGTCAGGGCAACCCGCGGCGTAAACTCGGCCTTGGTGTTGATGGCCACGATCCGAGCCCGGCCGATGGCCTGGGTGGTGCCGTCGACCATCACGGAGGCGGTGTCTCCAACGGCAATCTCGGCGATCCGGCGGGCTGCAACGTAGACTCGGACATAGGGGCGGGCGGTCTCGCCTAACGTCACCGCCGGGATTCCCGGAGCCAAGAACTCACCCGGCTCGGCCTGCCGGGTCAGGATTCGCCCAGCCACCGGTGCCACGATGACGAGGTCGGTGGCCCGGGCCTCGATCATCGCCAACGAGGCCCGGGCGCTCGCCTGATCACTTCGGGCCATCGCAATCCGGTCGTGCCGGGTGCCGGCCTGCAGGACGGCGAGGCCTTCGGCCGCGGCCCGCTTCCGCTCAGCGGCAACCGTCGTCGCGGTCTCGGCATTGTCGAGTTGCTGCTTGGCGATGACCTCCTTCGCATACAGCGACTTGAACCGCTCCAGGTCCGCGGCCGTTCGCTCGGCTTCGGCCGTGGCCGCCGCCAGTTCGGCGGCCGCTCGCTTCAACTCCTCGGGGCGGGGACCGGCCTCGAGGTCGCGGAGGTTGGCCGTCGCCATCCCGACGCGGGCCCGCCCGGCCGACAGCGAACCGGGAAGGTCCGCCTGGGACATCAGAGCAATCGTATCCCCGGCCGCCACCACGGCCCCCTCGTCCACTCGGATCGCGACCACCCGCGCCGCGAACGGGACAGAAAGATCGATTTCGGGCAGTTCGATCGAGCCGCGGGCCACCAGGGGGCCGTCCTCGACGGTCCGGCAGCCGAGGGCAAGCAGCAGTACCATCGTGTTGCGGAGATTCATGTCGGGTTTCATTGAGTGGACGGGCCCCGGATTCCAGCCATGGCAAAACGGGCGGCATGGAGACCGAACGCTTTGACGTCGTCGGGGGTCGGGTACGAGGGCCCTTGGTCGAAAAGGACTCGGATCATCGGTCGCGCGAGGGTGAAGTAGACCAGCTGAGCCACGGTTGAAACGGTGGCGAACCGGGCGTCGAGGTCGGCTCGGATCGTTCCGGCGGCTTTGCCACGCTCGATCGCGTCCGTCACCGGCCGAAAGAGTTTTCCGGCGAATTCATGGAAGATCGGAAGGGCGTGGGCGGCATCGGAGTCGAGCATTTCGCGGATGATCAGGGCCGCCGCCTTCGGGTGCCGGACCAACAGTTCGGTCTGGGCGGCCACGATGGCCGCGATTATCTCGTCGACCGACTGGGCCTGCTCGAGACGGGCTACGACCCGGTCGCGCAACCCCTCTCCGATTCGAGCGAGGACCGCCTGGTAGAGAGCGGCCTTGTCGGCGAAGTAGTAGTACAGGAGCGCAGGATTGACCCCGGCCCGGTGGCCGATCTCCTTGATGGTGGCGGCGTTGTAGCCTCGGGTGGCGAACAGATCCTCAGCGGCGTCGAGGATAGTATCAGGCGCTTCCATGTCTTAATTAATCGTTCAATTACCTTGCAGTCAAGCCGCTCGATCAGAGCTCCGGTGCGGGCGCCGAACCGACCTTGAACCTCACGCCTAAGTGCGCTATCTTGAAAGGCTTATGTTCGATGACCTGTCGTCCAAGCTAACCGATGCCCTCAAGCGCCTGGCCGGCAAAGGGGTATTGAGCGAGGACGCGGTCAAAGAAGGGCTTCGCGAAATCCGCCGGGTGCTTCTGGAAGCCGATGTGAGTTTTGATCTCACCCGGCAGTTCCTGGAGCGAGTCCAAGAAAAAGCGGTCGGGGTCGCGCAGCTCAAAGCGGTGAAGCCGGGTCAGCAGCTCGTCAAGATCGTCTATGACGAACTGGTCGTTATGCTCGGCGAAAAGCAGGCGCCGGTTGCCTTCGCGTCGATTCCACCCACCATCATCCTCATGGTGGGGCTCCAAGGATCGGGCAAGACGACCAGCTCCGGTAAGCTGGCGAAACGGCTCAAGCTCGAGCAGAAGGCGCCGTTCCTGGTGGCCGCCGACGTCTATCGGCCCGCGGCCATCGAGCAGCTCGCCACGCTGGCGAAGCAGGTCGACGTTGGTTTTCACGGCGAGCCGGGTCGGACCGATGTCGTCGGAATCGTCAAGCGGGGTATCGACGCGGCGGCCAAAGCCCGCGCCCGATCGGTCATCGTCGACACCGCGGGTCGGTTGCAGATCGACGATGAGATGATGGGCGAGCTCAAGGACCTCAAGGCGGCCATCAAGCCCCATGAGATTCTGCTAGTGGCCGACGGGATGACGGGGCAGGACGCGGTCCGGATCGCGAAGGGCTTTCACGACGCTCTCGGTGTGACCGGGGTCGTGTTGACGAAGATGGATGGCGATGCGCGCGGGGGCGCGGCGCTCTCGATCTATGGGGTGACTGGGGCTCCGATCAAGTTTGTTGGTGTCGGTGAGGGGCTCGATGCATTGGAGCCGTTCCGACCCGATCGGATGGCGGGGCGGATCCTTCAGCAGGGCGATGTGCTGAGTCTCGTCGAGAAGGCCCAAGGCGCCATCGACGAGAAAGACGCCGAGAAACTCGCCAAGAAGGCGATGTCGAAGAAAGGCCTGGATCTCCAGGACTTCCTCACGGCCATGAAGCAGATGCAGAAAATGGGGCCGCTCAAGAATGTGCTGGGTATGTTGCCGGGGGTGAATCCCGCCATGCTCAAGGCCGCCAACGTGGACGACAATCGGGTCAAGCACCTCGAGGCGATCATCCTGTCGATGACGCCGGGCGAGCGGGCGGACCCGGATGAAATGAATGGCTCTCGCCGGATGCGAGTGGCCAAAGGGTCGGGCCGGACGGTTCAGGAAGTCAATCAACTCCTCAACCAGTTCAAGCAGATGGCGAAAATGATGAAGTCGGTCAAACCGGGTATGAAAATGCCGTTCGGTCGCGGCGGTTTCCCGGGTATGGGTTAACTCACAGGAAAGAACCATGGCAACTCGGATTCGCTTGCGCCGCATCGGCCGGAAAAAGGTCCCGATCTACCGGATCGTGGTCGCCGACAAAGAGAAGTCCCGCGACGGTCGCTTCATCGCCATCATCGGGACCTACGATCCGCGCGCCGAAGACGCGAAGCAGATCACCCTCGATGTTGAGGCGGCCAAAGAGTGGATCGGCAAGGGTGCGACGCCGTCGGATACCTGCAGCGCGCTGCTCAAGAGATCCGGCATCGGGGCGTGACCGAAGAAACCGCCCGCCACCTGGTGGTCGGGCGGTTACGGAAGCCGCACGGCCTCAAAGGCGACTGTACGGTCTTTCCGCTGACCAGCAATCCGGCCGTCGTGTTTCGGGCCGGCCGGTCGGTGTGGCTGATGAATTTGAAGGGCGAGGTGGTGGGCGGGCCGCTCAAGATCGAACGGAGCCGGGCCTATCACCGCGAATGGTTGCTGGCGTTTCGGGGATACTTGAGCCGGGATGCGCTGACGAGCTGGCACGACTTGCTGCTCTCCGCGCCGGCCGACACCCTGCCGCCGCCGGAAGAAGGCGAGGTCTACCTCCATGAGTTGGAGGGCTTCGCGATTCAGGATCAAACGGGCGCTGGGCTCGGCATCGTTACCAAGATCGACGAGACCATCACCGGAGTGCTGTTGGAAGTGCAGGGGGTCAAGCGGGAATACATCCTGCCTTTCAAAAAGGAGTATGTGACGGAAGTGGATCGCCCCGGACGGCGTCTGATCGTGGACCTGCCTGATGGCTTCACGGATGTCTGAGGTGGGTTGTCAGATTGGGATCGTGACTCTGTTTCCGGAAACGATCCTCCCGTATCTGGCCGCCAGTATTCCGGCCCGGGCCGCCTCGAAGGGCCTGGTCGAGTTTCGGGTGGTCCAGCTCCGAGACTTCGCCACCGATCGGCATCGGACGGTCGACGATACGCCGTACGGCGGTCGGGCCGGAATGGTGTTGAAGCCGGAGCCGATGGTGGCGGCGGTCGAGTCGCTCGGTGAGCCCGGCACAGTGGTGGTCATGTCGGCTCGCGGTAAGCCGCTGACCCATGCGGACGTGGTCCGCTACTCGCTCGAACCCAAGCTCACGATTCTGTGTGGGCATTACAAGGACATCGACCAGCGGGTCGTCGATGCGTTCGGCGCGGATGAAGTCTCCATTGGTGATTTCATCATGAGCGGCGGGGAGCCGGCGGCCCTGTGTTTGGTCGATGCGATTGTCAGGCTGTTACCTGGCGCTCTCGGTGACCACGAGTCGGCCAGTTCTGATTCGTTTTACGACGGACTGTTGAGTCCGCCCAGCTATACCCGACCCCCGGAGTTCCGGGGCCTGATGGTCCCGGAGGTTTTACGATCCGGGAACCACGCCGAAATCGACGCGTGGAAACAACGAGAGGCCGAGCGATTGACGGCCCAGCGTCGCCCCGATTTGTGGGCGGCGTGGCACCAGCAACACGAAACGGAGTAACACCATGACTGCCTTAGAAACGCTGGCCCGCGAAGGGCTCAAGTCCGACATGCCGAAATTTGCCACCGGCGATACCCTCAAAGTCATGGTTCGCGTTCGCGAAGGTGACAAAGAGCGGCTTCAGGCGTTCGAAGGCACCTGCATTTCTCGCAAGGGCGGCGGGATCGACGAGACCTTCACGGTTCGGAAAGTCTCGGCCTCGATCGGGGTTGAGCGGATCTTCCCGCTCCACAGCCCGATCATCGCGACGATCGAAGTGGTGCGCCGGGGCCGGGTCCGCCGGGCCAAGCTGTACTACCTCCGCAACTTGAGCGGCAAGGGCGCCCGGATCCGCGAGAAGCGCGCTCCCACCACCTAGTAGGATCGCGATGCCCGCTGCGCGCCCGACCCTCCAACGAGAGCGGCTCGCGTGGCAGGAGGGTAAACTCCTCCTCGGCGTCGACGAAGCAGGCCGCGGTCCCCTGGCTGGTCCAGTGGTGGCCGCGGCCGTCGTCTTCCCCCCCCATGTCAAACGCCTCACCGGCATCCGCGACAGCAAGACCCTCTCCGAGCCCCAACGCGACAAAGCCGCTCTTCTGATCCGAAAACGAGCCCTGGCCATCGGCATCGGCGCCGCCTCGGTCCGAGAAATCGACCGCTTCAACATCCGCCGCGCCACCGCCCTCGCCATGCGCCGCGCCATCCTCCATCTCTACGCCGAGTGCCGCGTGCCGAGCGCCGAGTGCCGAGTCCTCCTCGACGGTCTCGCCATGCCGGAAATCGGTTTCGTCCACGAGTTCTTGGTCGACGGCGACGCCCTTTGTGCCTCGATCTCAGCCGCCGGAATCATCGCCAAAACGGTTCGCGATCGGCTGATGGTGAACCTGGCCCGCCGCTACCCGCCCTATCACTGGCTGACGAATCGCGGATACGGTACCGAGGCGCATATCCTGGCCATCGACGTGCACGGGCCGACCCGGCACCACCGGCAGAGCTTCGCGCCGATCGCTCAATTGGGATTGGGTCTCTAGGCGACCCGGCCGAAAACGGCGCCATTGACTCGATCGCCCCGGCCGCCGAAACTCCGCGATGGCTAAATCATCGATGTTGGGACTGGGGCTGGCCCTCGGCTTGGGCTTGGCGGGACGGATTGAGGCGCAGAGCCACCCGGTTTGGGACCCGGCCACCGCGGTATGGGAAGCGGCGGGCAAGGGGCTCGAGTCATCTGTGGTTCTCGGAAATCCAGACAAGACGGGGAGCTACGCGATCGCCTTTCGACTCCAGGCGGGGGCGTGGATTCCGCCCCACACCCACCCGGTTCCGAAGCAGGTCACCGTTCTGGCCGGGGCGCTCTTAATGGGCTTCGGCCCCCGGCTCGACAGCACGACGGTCCATCCGGTCAAGGCCGGCCAGATCAGCATCGTGCCGCCCGCGACGGCGCACTATGAAGGGGCCCGGGTCACGACCGTCGTCCTGTTCTCAGGCGACGGTCCATTGACTACCAACTGGATCAAGCAGTAAGCGGACCTTACTTCTTGCCGAGCCCGGTCATGGTTAGTTCGAGGTTGTGGCTGACCCGAATTCCGTAGATCCCGTCGGTCGCCGTCAGCTTGTCGGGTCCAATCAAATCGGCTTTGGCGAACGACTTTACCTCGGTACCATTGACCACGCAGGACGCCTTGTCGCCTTGGACCCGCCACCCGACCTCATTGGTCGACTCGCCGGTGGTGGCGTCTGCCTTGTGCACGGCGTCGTGGGCCACCGGCGCAACGACGGTCGTCACCTTGGCGCCATGGAACGTCTTGACCGCGTAGGTGCCGGTTCCGTAGACGATGCAATAGGCCAGGGTTTCATTGTCGGACTCGAGATCGGCGCCGCCAATGAAAATCCCATAGGAATGGGGGTGGCTGGCCGCCATCTTATGCTCTTTGAAGGTGGCTCTGACCTCGTAGTTGCCCTTCGCGGTATTGGCGGGGTTCCAGAAGTTGCCGGCCGGACCAGCCGAAATCCGAAACCCGCCGTCGGTCGCAACGAATTTCGAGTCGTTGATGGACTTGCCTTGGGAGGCCGGGCGACGGTCGATCCGGCCCATCCAGCCGGGCACCTTGATGCCGCCGTCTTTGACGCTGCGATCCGCATCCTGGGCGGCGAGGGCGGTCGTGCTAACGGCGGTCAGAACTGCAAGAGTGGCAAGACGCATTGGAGTTCCTTGGGGAGAGGACAGGCTGGATAGTCGCCACCTGAGGCTACGATTCGCAAGGTCTGGTCTCGGCGACCGGTGCCTCGGGTTGGCGCTCCGGGTGGCTTGCCGCGGTCAGAGCGGCGTGTATGCTTAGGGGCTAAGCGTGTCTTGCCTTGTTCAAAGGACTTTGCGTGCCAGGATCCCTCTTCAAAAAGCTGGCCCTCTGGTTCGACACCAGCGCTGTCTCGGTCGCCCCAACCGACGAGCCCAAGACCGTCGATTGGGTCCGGGTCATTCCGTTCGTCGGGATGCATGCGGCCTGCCTGGGGGTGATCTGGGTCGGTTGGAGCCTCAGTGCGGTCCTCGTTGCCTTGTTGCTCTATCTGGTTCGGATGTTCGCGATCACCGGGTTTTATCACCGGTATTTTTCCCATCGGGCCTTCAAGACGTCGCGGGTGACCCAATTCGCGTTCGCGCTGCTCGGCGCCAGTGCGGTGCAACGCGGCCCGCTCTGGTGGGCGGCCCATCATCGCAAGCACCATCGCCACTCCGACACCGAGGAGGACGTCCACTCGCCCAGGCACCACGGGTTTTGGTGGAGCCACATGGGGTGGATTACCTCACCCACGAATTTTGCCACCGATCTCGAAGCGGTGCCGGATTTGGCTCGCTATCCGGAACTCCGGTTTTTAGACCGGTTTGATATCCTGGTGCCGATCGTGCTGGCGGTCACGCTCTTCCTGGTTGGCGGCTGGCAGTGGCTCGTTTGGGGCTTCTTTGTTAGCACGGTCGTGCTGTTCCACTGCACCTGCTTCATCAACTCGCTTGCCCATGTGTTCGGACGACGGCGGTATCAGACCAACGACGATAGCCGCAATAGCTTGATGCTGGCGCTGGTTACCCTCGGCGAAGGGTGGCACAACAACCACCACCGTTTCCCCGGCGCCGCTCGCCAGGGCTTCTTTTGGTGGGAGATCGACCTCACCTACTACGCCCTGCAAGCCCTTGAGCGGCTCCGAATTGTTTGGGACCTCCGCCCGGTGCCGAAACGAGTCCTCGACGAGGCCTAGCGGCGGCTCAGTTCAGTCGGCTCGGATGGCTTCGACCGGCGGGATGGCGCTGGCTCGCCGCGCCGGGATCCAGCACGCCGCGAGCGCGACCCCGCCAATCGTGAGCAGGCCGACGCCGAGCGTGATCGGGTCGTAGGGCGTGACGCCAAACACCAAGGTCCGGAGAAATCCGCTCAAGGCTAGTGCGGCAACGACGCCGATGGCGAGAGCCGGCGCCACCAACCGCCCCCCTTCCCACAACAGCATTCGAACCACCGCCCGTCGGTCGGCGCCGAGCGCGAGCCGGACCCCGATCTCGCGAGTCCGCTGCTGAATCCCGTACGCCATCACGCCGTAGACCCCAAGGGCCGCCAAGCCCAGCGCAAGCGCGGAGAACAGAGCCAGGGCGACGGCGATGAACCGCGAACGGGCCACCGCCCCCGCCCGAAGTCCACTCATCGTTCTAACGTTGTAGAGGGGCAGGGTGGGGTCGAGTTCGGCCAGTGCGGCACGGATCGGTGCGATCTTCGGCTCAGACAGATTTCCGCGGACCACCACGACCATGTTGCCCGGGGTTCCAGTTTGGCGGTAGTCCCAGTACAACGTGGCCTGACTCACCGGCTTGTCGGGGCCATCGAGCCGGACATCACCGACCACGCCAACCACTTCGGCGCGGAGGGTGTCGCCCCACGCCATCTGAATTCGCTTCCCAACAGCGGAACCACCCGGCCACGTTTGGCGTGCCCCAGTTTCGTTGATCAAGACGGCCGTCGGTGCGCCGGGCCGGTCCGGTTCCTGGAGCAGCCGGCCCGCGATCAGAGGAATCCCCATGGTGGCGAAGTAGTCATGATGGACGAAACGAACATCGGCTACCGGTAGCTGCCCGGCCTCCGGGCGCGGCCGGTCCAGGGCCATGAAATCGGTGGCTTGGCCTTGGTCGCTCATCGGGATGATGCTCGAGGCCGACGCCGCCGTCACGCCGGGCATCGCCGCGACCCGGGTGAGGAGTCCTTCGAAGATCGCCGCCCGCTGCTCGGGCCTCGGATACCGCCTGTTCGGCAAGCTGATCTGGGCGGTCATGACATGGGCGGGTTCGATCCCAAGGTCGACCTCGAGCCGGTTGAGCAGGCTTCGAACCAGGAGCCCGCTTCCCATCAGCAAGACGACCGAAAGGGCCACTTGGACGCCCACCAACAGTCGGCGAGTCCTGCCGGCGACCCGGTCACTCGTTCCGCCCCGGTGTGAGAACCAGGCCCCCGAGGGGCGGCCGGATGCCGCAACGGCGGGTCCGACTCCAACCAGGCAGGCGACCAGCCCGGTGGCGAGGAGCGCGAAACCGACGGTAGAGGGATCGAGTCCGATCTCGTCGAGCCGGGGCAAGTCGGGGTTAGCCCGGATCAGAGCGGCCAGGCCCCAGGTGGAAAGGAGGATACCGACCAAGCCGCCAAACCCCGCCAGCAGCAGGCTCTCCCCGAATAGTTGACGGGCCAAGGCAAACCGGCCCGCGCCTAACGCTGAACGGATCGCCATTTCGCCCCGTCGTTCGGTGGCTCGGGCCATCAGCAGATTGGCCACATTCGCGCACGCAATGAGCAAGACAAAACAGACCGCGCCGAACCCAATGGCGATCGGGGTCCGGACGTCGCCCACCAGATCGGCGTGGAGGCCGACAAGATTGGTTTCCCAGCCCTTTTGGCGGTCCGGAAACTGTTCCCGGAGCCGCCCGGCCAGCGAAGCCGACTCCTGCCGGGCCGAGGCTAGCGTGGCCGAGGCGGCCAGCCGTCCGATGACCTGGAGGTATCGGCCGCCGGCATTCCGGGCCGCGGCACCGAATTGGAATGGAATAAAGAGGTCGCGGGACCCCACGCTGCCGAAGCTGAACCCAGGCCGGAAGTCGAATCGGGATGGAACCACCCCGATGACTTGGCGGGCCCGGCCGTTCACCATGATCGACCGGCCGATCAGGCTTCGGTCCGAACCATACCGCCGGCGCCAGAGCGCCTCCGACACGACGACGACATCGGGTCCGCCATCGATGTCGTCGAGGGGGCCAAACAGCCGCCCGGCGAGCGGTACGGCGCCGAGCAGCGGGAACAGCCCGCCAGTGGCATAGACCACCCCGACCTGAACGGGTTCACCGTCGCCGGTGAGCGGGGTACCGCTCTCGAAGACCGCGGTCAGGCCCTCGACCTGCCGGAGCTGATCGCTCCAGGCATAGAAGTTGGCCGGCGAGGTTGGGTTCCGGTCCTCGGTGCCGCCGCTCTGTCGCTCCCAAATCGTCACCAGCCGCTCAGGCGTCGAGTAGGGGAGGGGTCGCAGCAAAACCCCGTTGACGAGGCTGAACGCGATCGTTGCGGCGGCCAGGCCGCCGCCGACCGTGAGGAGGATCGCCCCGGACAACACCGGTCGTTTGAGCAGAGTCCGCACGGCCAAGCCGAGTTCGTTGCGCATCTGGTCTCCCCGGAGATGGGATCGAATTGCCGGCCGCAGTGGGAACGAGTCACGGTCGGCCCGGAGCCGGAGCCCGACGGAGAGCGCCTGACCCCAATACCAGAGCGAGGCGAACTGGGGGCGAGTCCGCTGGAGGGACTGGTACTCTTCTCGAAGATCCGCGACGACGTAGGGTGCCGATGGACGGGTGCCCAACAGAACGATGAGGAGCCGTTCCGCTATTCTCGGCGGCCGCTGCGTCATCGGGCCGCCCCCAGCTTTCGCTCGAGGCCCTGGGTTAAGGCGGTTACCGCAGCCAGCGACCGGCGAAGCGCGGCGAGGCCGGTAGGCGTGACCTCAAACTTCCGGCGGGGGGCGCCAGCGCGCGACGGCGGATTCGGATCGGGCCGCCACTGGAGATAGCGTTTGGTTTCGAGCCGGTCCAGGGTCGAATACAGCGCGCCGCGGGTCACTCGTCGTGATCCAGCGTCCTCGATCGCGATTCGGATTCCCGGCGCGTAGGCATCGCCGTCCAGCTGAAGGACGGCGAGGAGGACCAGTTGTTCGAATTCGCCGAGGCTTGAGCCTTCTCGCATGGTGCCTTCCGAACCTTGAGTCTACAATGTAGACAATAGTCTGGCCCGGCGCCAGGGCCCGTCTTGGTCGGCGATTCCTCAGGCTACTTCTTGACGACGACCTGCGCGAAGTAGTTACCGTTGGCGGTCAGATTTCTCGAATTGGTACCCGGTTGAACTCGAACGGAACGGCACCGAGCGGTGGTACGCCATCATCCCGTTGAGTCCAGGTGCCCACCACTTGAATCTGCGGATTGACGGCGGGCCGTGGATTGCTCCTCCCGGCTTAGCCACGGTCGACGACGGTTTTGGGGGTCGGACCGGTGTACTCCTGGTTCCCTAGCGGAGCTCCTTCCTGATCACGAGCTTCAGTCCCGACCAGATTTCGTCGACGGCACAAACCTTAATGTCGACGAACCCCATCGGCAGGCAGACCAGACGAATGGTATCCTCGGTGATGTCGGTTGGAAGCCGGGCCGCCTTCTTGGGCCACGAGACCCAAACCGCTCCGGTCGGCAGGAGCTTGGTCCGGGCATCGGCCAAGCTCTTTTCGAGATCGCTTTTCCGGGTGACGAAGAGGTGAAGCACGTCAGTCGATTTCGAGAGCCGGCGCTCGAACCGGACCCCAGCCGGCAAAGGCTCCAGCAGCCCGCGGTAGCCAGCCGGCGCCGCCACCACTACGACGGACGATCCTTCCTTGATGCCCAGCTTCTTGGCGAGCGGCGTCCCCGAATACCCAGCCGGCGCCGGGCTCACCGGTCGCCTCGCCGCCAGGCCCCCCGCAGACCACCCCCCCCAAACCCCAATCAGTCAAACCAGACCCCAGTCCGAGTGCCGAGTACCGAGCGCCGAGTCCCGAGTGCCGAGTGCCGAGTCCCGAGTGCCGAGTCCCGAGTGCCGAGTGCCGAGAATGAGGGCGGTGGGGCACGATCCCACAACCTACGGATTAAAAGTCCGTTGCTCTACCAGTTGAGCTACGCCCCCCAAACGAGGCGCAAATATATACTCGGCACTCGGTGCTCGGCACTCGGTGCTCGGCACTCGGTGCTCGGCACTCGGCCCTCGGCACTCGGGAGGGGCTCGGCGGAGGGTTCGAGGGCCGGCGGGGGTTGGCCCCGAATGCCGAGTGCCGAATGCCGAGTGCCGAGCATCCCTACCGCCAGGCGCGGACTGAGCGGAGGAATTCGTCGAGGAGGAGGAATTTCTCGTAGACGGGGACGCCTTTTCGTTTCTGGCCCAGTTCGGTGAACATTTCGCGGAGTCGGCCGCGGCGGGTCACGTAGAAGCGAAAGGTCTCGGCGAAGTCCTCTTGGGGGTGGCGGGCGGCGTAGCCGCTCACGTGGTTGACGGGGGTGATGGCCACCCGGCGGCGTTGGAAGTCGACCCAGGCGTCGTCGTTGACCCGGTAGGCTTTGGTGGCCTCACCGAAGGTGCGGCGGAAGTCCTTTGACTGGGTCCAGTGCCAATGGTGGTAGAGGAGGCTGTGGCCCAGCTCGTGGCTGATCAGGCCGATCAGCATCGGCCAGGGGATCTCGTCGCGTCGCCTAACGCTGGTCACGTAGCGTTGTTCAATTTCGACGATCTTGGGGTAACGGGGGTCGACGCCCGACACGCCGGGTCGAAGGAGGATCCGGTAGCCCCAGTCGGCGATGCCGGTGGCCCGAAACAGCTCCTTGACCTGGCGAAGCGCCTTGGGGATGAGATCGCGACCGGTCGCGTCCTCCCCGCACCACGGGCAATGGTCCATCCAATCGTCCACCCCGCGGCTGCACTTCGGGCATTCGCCCTCAAAGCGGTCATCTTCGTTCCAGTGTTGGTCTTTGCCGCACCACGGGCAATGGGGCATTGGATACTGGACTCCGCCGCCACATCCCCAGTCACAGCGGGCGTCTTTGCGAAACCCCTTGGGGGCCTTGAGAGGGGTCTTGGCCGACCGCTTCTCGTCGTACACCATGGTGGCGCACCAGGGGCAGTACAGGAACTTGGGGCTGATGACCCAGCCGCAACTCGGGCACTGGTCGCCGGTGACTTCGGCGGAGTCGCGCCATTTCTGGGCCCGGCCGCAATCGGGACAGTGACTCCAATACCGGTGCAGGGGGTAGCCGCACTGGCAACGCGGATCGTCGTGCGGGACCCCGTCCCGCGGCCGTCTAGTGGCGCTCATGCCGTCGCATAGCCTCGGTCACGATCCGTTCGATGAACTTGGGGTAGGGTAGTCCGATCTTGTCCGCCGCGTTGGCCACGTCGTGACCTTTGGCAATGAACGGGTTGGCGTTGGCTTCCAAGACCCACACGTCATCATCATCGCCTAACCGTACATCGATCCGGCCGTAGTCGCGCAGCCACAGAGCCTTGCACGCCGTTCGGCAAATCGCTTCGATTCGCTCCCGGGCCGCAACCGACACCGGTCGAGCGAACTGATAGCGAATCCCCTTCCGTCTCCGGTAGGGCTCGTCCCACTTGGTGGTTTGGGTGGCGATTCGTTCTTCGGGAGCGTTCTTCTCCTTGTCGAACACGAGCTCGGTCAGGGGGAGCACTTCCAACGTATCGTCGTTCCCGATGACGCTGGCATAGAGCTCGCGGCCTTCGATGAACTCCTCCGCAATGGCGGCCTGACCGAACCGCTGATGAACGAAAGCGACTCGGTCCCGCAGTTCGGTCGGATCGCCGACGACCGAGGCCTGGGCGATTCCCTCCGACGCGTCGCTCGCCAGTGGCTTCACGATCAAGGGAAACCGAAGCGCCACGTCCTGGACCGGTTCGTTCGGATTCCAGGTCTCGAATCCCGGCACCCGAATGCCGTGGTAGGCGAGGATCTTCTTGCTCATCGCCTTGTCCCGGGTCACCAAAAGGCCGAGCGGCGGCGACCCGGTATACCGGACTCCGCAGGTTTCGAGCAGCGCGGGGAAGACAAAGTCGTGGCGGGCATCATGGAAGGCCTCGGCGCAGTTCACCACCAGCTCGGGCTTCCACTCGGTGCAATGGTCGAGGATGACGCGGAGGTCGTCGTGGACCCCGATCAGCAGCACCTCGTGGCCGTTTGCCTCCAGGGCTTCGGCCACCTGGTACTCCAACTCGGTTTCGTTGCCGGTCTTCCCCGCCAATTCGTCCCGCATCTGCCGGACATGCTGCTCCGGCGTCCACCGGGGGTATGGGGTGTTGAAGACAACGGCAATCCGCATCCTGAAAAGGTACCCAACTAGCCCAATCGGGATAAGTTCCTCGGATGCCCGCCTCCCAGTTGGACGGACTTCGAGCCGAGTTTCCGCTCCTGGCCACCCATAGTTTGCTCAACAATTGCTCGCAGGGACCCCAGTCGATGGCGGCCCGCCGCGCGGCTGACGGGTTTCTCGACTCCTGGCGGAACGACGGGATGGATTGGGGAGGCTGGATCCAGGAGGTCAATCTGGCCCGGGCCGCCTTTGCCCGGCTCATCAACGCCCATCCCGACGAAATCGCCGTCACGAGCTCGGTCAGTGAAGCGGTCAGCAGCCTGGCCACGGCACTCGATTTCAGCCGCCGGCCTGGGCTGGTTGTCGAGGATACCGAGTTTCCGACCGTGGCCCACGGGTGGCAGGCCCAAGTGCCCCGAGGGGCTCAAATTCATTGGGTCGTCGACGGCAACTTCGGGGATCTGATCGACGAACGCACCAATCTGGTGTCCGTCACCCATGCCTCGTACCTGACCGGCGCCAAGCAGGACGTTGCCGCCATCGCGGCCGAAGCCCATCGGCACGGCGCCCTGGTTTTCACTGACGTCTACCAAACGATCGGGACCTGTCCGATTGACGTACGGGCCCTGGAGGTGGACTTCCTCGCCGCCGGCTGTCTCAAGTATCTCCTTGGCACCGCGGGCATCGCCTTTCTCTACGTTCGCCGTTCGATCATCGAGCGTTTGGTGCCGACGGTGACCGGCTGGTTCGGTCGCCGCGAGCCGTTCGCGTTCGACGCCCGACGGCTCGATTGGGCTCCGACGGCCGCCCGGTTCGACACCGGAACCCCGCCCTTGATCAACGCGGCGATCGCCCGGGCCGGGATTGAGCTGATTGAAACCGCCGGCCCGGCCGCCATTGATCGCCGAATTCAGTCGCTCTCCGTCCAGACGAGGGATCTGGCGCTGGCCCGGGGGCTCACCGTACTGTCGCCGGCTGATCCGGCCACTAAGTCTCCGACGACAGCCATCGCCGTCGGGGACCAGGCGGGTGTCATCGAGGGCCGGCTTCGGGATCGCCGGATTCTCGTGTCAGCTCGAGGGCCGGTGATCCGGGTCGCGCCCCACTTCTTTACCACTGATCGGGAAATCGCTCTGGCGGTTGCCGCCCTTGAGGAGGAGATCGCCCGATGAGCCGCGAGACCTTCAGTTCCCGCTTCGGGCTCCTGATGACGATGATCGGGGTCGCCGTTGGACTCGGGAATGTCTGGCGATTCCCGTCCATGGTGGGAAAGTTCGGCGGCGCCGCCTTCGTGGTGCTCTACGTCCTGATCGCGATTGTCATTGGGGTGCCGGGCTTGATGGCGGAGTGGGCCCTCGGGCGCCACACGGGGCGGGGGACGGTCGGGGCGTTCGAGCAGGGCGGTTTTCCGGGCAGGAGAATCGTGGGATGGGGGCTGTTTGCGGTGGTCGTCGCCGCCACCGGGTACTACACCAACGTGTTAGGCTGGGTGCTGTATCACGCGCTCGGATTCGTGCTCCGGCCCTTTGGCCTTGAGCTCGAGCCGGCCTCGATCCTCCCTCCGGCTTCGGGCTTGAATCTTAAGTCGTTTGGGCTCCAACTGACCTGCACGGCGATCGTGATCTGGCTCTGTGCGATCGTACTCCTCAAAGGGCTCCGGCAAGGGATCGAGCGGGCCAGCGTTGTGATCATGCCGTTGCTCTATGTGATCCTCATCGCCGTCATCCTCCGGTCGCTGACGCTTCCAGGGGCCATGGCCGGGGTGGACTGGTACATTCTCAAATTCTCGCCCAGCGACATCACTGCCGGTGTGACGGTGGCCGCGATGGGCCAAGCGATATTTTCGTTGTCGCTCGGGGGGACGTTCATGGTGGCGTACGGGTCGTACCTTGCGCCTGAAACGAAGCTCGGTGGGACGGCGATCCTCACGGCCTTTGGCGACACTCTGGCAGGTCTGCTGGCAGGCCTGGCGATCTTTCCCGCGGTCTTTGCCTTGGGACTCGAGCCGGGTTCCGGGCCGAGTCTCCTGGTTCGACCCTTCCCGAAACGTTCGCTCGGATGCCGGCCGGCTGGGTCTTCGGCGCGCTGTTCTTCGGGGCGTTGTTTGGAGCCGCCTATCTGTCCGACGTCGCCGCTCTGGAGGTCCTGATCGCCGGCCTCACCGACAACACGAAAATGAATCGGCGCCGGGCGGTGTGGACCGCCGCCGGCGCCGTCTTGATCGCCCTCGATTCCTCCAATGATCAATCTCCAGGTTTTCGTCCCCTGGGACCTGACCTTCGGTTCGGGCATGCAAACTCTCGGGGCCTTGCTGGCAGCCGTCACGATCGGCTGGTGCGTCAACCGGAGCCAGGCCCTCGCCCAGTTCGGGGCCGGCTCGCCCCTCCTGTACTCCTGGATCCGTTTCGCCATCCCCGCCACCATCTTGTCCGTCGCCGGCTGGTGGCTCTCGACCGAAGTATTCAAGTAGCCGGGCGCCGAACCTAGAACTCCCGCTTTCGCATCTCCCGAAACAGATGCTTGGTGTCGGAGTCCTCTTCCCGCTTGGTGATCTTGAGGGTGTCGTCGTACTGGCGGGCTCGATCCTTGGGGACGGCAACTTTGGCCGCGGCTTTCTTGACCAGCTTCGCGATCATCGCATCTTCCTTCTTTCCCATCGTCGGTTCCTCCAGGTTGTGTGGGCCGATGTTTCAAGATAGTCGGCTTTGGAGTAGAATATGACCATGTCCATCCCACCCCTGCTCCTCTGCCTCGTCGCCCTATTGGGCCTACAGTCGGCCCGGTTGGCTGCTCAATCCGCGAAGGACGACGTCCTCAGGACCGGCCAAGCCGTGTTCGATGCCATGGCTCGGCGTGACACCGTCGAGCTGAAACGCCTGGTCCACCCGGCCGCCCAGTTGATTGCCACCGCTGGGACCGGAGATTCCGCCGTGGCCTCCGTCAGTACCCGGCCCCAGTTTCTGAGCCAGGTCGCCACCATGGCCGAGGTGCCGCTCGAACGAATGTGGAATCCCGAGGTCCGAATCAGCGGCGGTGTTGCCACCATCTGGACCCCCTACGACTTCCATGTGGGGTCGACCTGGAGTCACTGCGGCATCGATAGCTTCCAACTCGTCAGGACCGGGGCCGGCTGGCAGGTCACCTCCATCGTGTACACCGTGGTTCGGCCGGCGGCTCGGTGCCAGCCGAATCCAAACGGGCCGCCCCGCTAGCCGGTGAGGTTGAAACTCGGGCCCTGCCGCGGCCGTAAGGGGCCCGTAATTTGTATCCACAATCGAATACCACAACTGGAGGCCGCTGTGCGTGTTTGGCTCTCACTGCTCCTGGGAACCTGCGGGCTGACCGCCCCGGCTGCCGCTCAAGTCCGTGGCCTCCGCGACTCCGCGGAAATCGAGGCGTTCATCGACGGTACGATGGCCGCCTTCATGCTGGACAAGCACATCGCCGGCGTCACGGTCTCGGTGGTCAAGAACGGGGCCCTCTTCTTTGCGAAGGGCTACGGATATGCCGACGTCGCGGCGAAGAAGCCGGTCGATCCCGCCACGACGCTGTTCAGGATCGGCTCGATTGCCAAGCTGTTCACCTGGACGGCGGTCATGCAGCTGGTCGAGCAGGGTAAGCTCGACCTCGATCGCGACGTGAACGAGTATCTCGACTTCAAGATCCCAGCCACCTACCCCGAACCGATCACCCTCAAGCACATCATGGCGCACACCCCGGGATTCGAAGAGGACGGTCGCGACCTCTTCACCGAAGATCCCGCCAGGATGCGCTCGATGAAAGAGTGGCTCCCGGCCCATATGCCGGTCCGGGTCCGAGCGCCTGGTCTGTTCTCGTCGTACTCCAACTACGCTACCGCGGTGGCGGGTTACATCGTCGAGCGGGCCTCGGGGATGAGCTTCGATGACTACATCGAGAAGAACATCCTCGCTCCGCTCGCGATGACCCAAACGACGACCCGCCAGCCGCTCCCGGATCGGTTCGCGGCCGACATGTCGATGGGCTATGCCTGGGACCAAGGCCGATTCGATCCGAAGAAGTGGGAAATCATCACCGGGGCCTCACCGGCCGGGTCGGTCAGCGCCTCAGCCACCGACATGGCCAAGTTCATGCTGGCCCACCTTGGCAACGGGGTTCTGAACGGGGTCCGGATCATTGCCGACTCAACCGCTCACCGTATGCATGCCAGGTCGCAGGGCCACGACGACCGTCTGCCCGGGTTTGCCCTTGGTTTCTATGAGCAATCGGGCCACGGCCTGCGGATTTTCGGACATGGCGGTGATACCCAGTGGTTTCACTCCGATCTGGCCCTCATCCCAAGCGAGAATGTCGGGGTGTTCATTTCGACCAACACCAACACGGGGGGCGGGATCAGTTTCAAGCCCTTCCTCGATGCCTTCCTCGATCACTACTACCCTGAGAACTTGCCCGTCATTGCGCCGAACGCGGGCGCCAAGGCCGGAGCGGCACGCTACGCCGGAGAGTACCTCTTCAACCGGATGAGCTATTCGACCTACCAGAAGGTCCTGGGCCTAGCCTCGCCGATCACGATCGCCGCCGCCGAGGATGGGGCGCTGGTCGCGGCCACGCCATTCGGCTCGCTTCGCCTGATCAGCGTCGACAGCATGCTCTTCCGGGACGCGGTGAGTGGCGACCTCGTCGCGTTCCGGGCCGATGCCAAGGGCAACATCACCCACGGCTTTCTTTCGATGGGCCCGATGATGGTTCTCGAAAAGCGTCCCGGCTTGAGCGCCCCAAAGCTTCACTTGGCGGTGCTCGGCCTCGGCATGGTCACCTTCGTCGGGATCCTGATCTCCGCCGGTCTTCGTTTCTTCCGCCGGCGAAGCGGAACCGAGCCGACTGCGGCACCGACCATTGGACGCGGGCGACGGACCATGACCTTGGTTGCGGCACTCCAAGTTGGCTTCGTCGGGGTGCTGGCGATCGTGGTATCCGGTTTTTCAAAGGGACTGCCGAGTGGCGCTCCAACGGGTTTGAAGATTGGCCTTATCCTTCCCGTCCTCGGCCTTGGGTTGACCGCTTACGCGCTGTGGATCGGGATTTCACAATGGCGGCGAGCCGAGGGCACCGGCGGCGCGCGAGTGCGGCACCTGGCTGCGGTTGCGATCGCGGGTGTGTTCTTCTTGACTCTCAATGCCTGGAACTTGCTAGGCTGGAAGTACTAGCTCGGCACTCGGCACTCGGCACTCGGCGCTCGGCGCTCGGCACTCGGGTTGAGCGTCTAGGGTGAGCGGGGGCCTGAGAAAAAGCGGAGGCGGCCGGCGGCGGGGCCGATCGTGTCGACGTCGATGGCCATGACGGCGCTCTTGCCGAACTGGACCGCCAGACGGCTCGCTGACCCGGTCAGGAGAACCGAGGCGAGCTCGCTCATCCAAGGCTCGTGGCCGACGAGGGCGACGATCTCCTCCGGGGTCCGCGGGCCGATCGCTTCGGCAATCGCCGCCAGGCTCGTGTCGGTGGCCAGGGCGGGGCAGGCCACCCGGCTTTTCTTGCCGAGGCCGGTTGCCCGGGCCAGGATGCCGGCCGTCTGCCACGCCCGTTTCCAGGGGCTCGAAAACACCACGGACGGGATGTACCCGAGTCGTGCTAGGCGGCGGGAGACCCGTTCTTGGGCCCTCTTCCCTTTCGGGAGGAGGGGCCGTTCCGCATCGACCGGGAACTGGGCCTCATCCCGCTCGGCCGCCTCGGCGTGACGAATCAGCAGTAGTAGCATAGCGCGAATCTTAGCCCGCCTTTCCGGGCTGGGTAAGTCATGGCCCGCGGATTGCTCCTTGGGTTCCGACCCGGCAGGCCTTTCCGGCATCTGGGTACGGCTGGACACCGATAGGAAGGGCTCTGGATCATGGAAAAGACCGTCGCACGCCATACGGTGAGCTGGTGCAATCGCTCGATTGCCTGGAAGGCGGTTGGCGTTGACACCCCGGGAGGACTGACGCCGACGAACGCGACCTGGAGTTACTCGCTCGACGGTCTGACTTACTTTGGGTTTCCGTTCGATCCCACCGACTCGAACCTGACGACTCGCGAGCGGGCGCTCAACTGGCTCAACCGTCATCATCTGATTGTCAAGCGCGAGCACCTGCTGGTGGAGCCGGTCGAGTCAGTGCGATAGGGCCCGGGTCCGATTATTATCGGGCATTGCTGGGCACGACCCCACCACCACCCGACGGGTAACTCGATGGCCATTGTCTGGATTGACGGCGTTTGGGGCGATCGGGCTTCCGCCAAAATCTCGGTGTTCGATCACGGGCTTCTCTACGGCGACGGTGTCTTCGAGGGGATCCGGGCGTACAACGGTAAGGTTTTTGAACTCGAGTCGCATCTCGAGCGCCTCTATGATTCGGCTCGTGCCATCGCATTGACCATTCCGATGACGCTCGCCGAAATGGGAGCGCTCGTTGTGGCGGGGGTCGCCCGGTCGGGGCTCAAAGACGCCTACATCCGCCCTCTGGTGACGCGGGGCGACGGCGACATGGGCATCGATCCGAAGAAGTGCAGTAAGCCGACCGTGATCATTATCGTCGATTCGATCAAGATGTGGGCGCCCGATCGGTACTTGAATGGGCTTACCATGGTCACCGCGGGTACCCCAATTCCCCACCGGGAAGCGCTCTGCCCCCGGATCAAGTCGCTGAACTATCTTCCCCATGTGCTGGCCAAGCATGAAGCGAACACGGCTGGCGCCGATGACGCCGTCATGTTGGATTCAAGCGGTCACGTTTGCGAAGCGACCGGGATGAATATCTGGATCGTGAAACACGGCGTTCTCAAAACGCCGCCGGCCCATGCGGGAATTCTCGTGGGGGTGACCCGGAACGTCGTGTTCAAGCTGGCGACGGCGGCGGGCGTCGAAGCCCGGGAGGAAATGCTGAACCGCTACGATCTCTATACCGCTGACGAGATGTTCCTGTGCGGCACCGGCGCGGAGATCCCTCCAGTGCGCCAGCTCGATGGGCGACTGATTGGAACCGGGAAGCCGGGTCCGATCACTCAGGAGATCATGCGGCGGTTTCGGGCGCTGACCTGCGGCGACTAAAGGGGGTACCCCGTGGCCTGGCGGGTTCTCGAAGTCGGTGAAGAAACGTGGAACATCTCGGTGGCGGCGGAACGTCGGGCCAACACCGATCAGTGGGCGTTGGTCCTCTCGTTCCGGTCGTCGGGTCCGACGCCTCGTCGGTTTTGGGCTCCGGTCGAGAGCATGCAGTCGTCGTCGAAGGCCTCCTGTTATTCTCAAGCCGAGAAGCTGTCCGATCGTGATTTGGTCGAACTGCTTAATCAACATCTTTCCGGGCGGTGACGGCGATGATTCAGATTCCTGTGCAGGACCTTCGCCGGGTGGCCGCCTCGTTGCAGTTGCTTCGGGGTAACGAGATCGCCGACTGCGTGATGCGGTCCGACCTCCGCCAGCTGAAGATCGAGTTCGCTGACGGCCGGATCCTGGTCGTGGGGGTCGAACTCGACGAGGCGCTGCGCCAGCAGCACCTCACGGTCGACCTCGTCGCGCCCATCGAGGACTACGCCCGCCAGCTCGAAGTGAGCCTCGACCCGCGGCCCCTATGACCACAGAAGCGAGAGGTCGGCTTCGGTTCAACGACTTCTCGATCGAGCGGGTATCGTCCGGCGAGTGCCGGGCCCGAGTGGTCTTGGCGTGGCCGGGAGAGGTGGCGTTTGTCGGTGAGGCCACCGGGTTGTCCTCCCAGGCCGGTGAGCTTCGGTGCGCTGCCCAAGCCTGCCTCTTGGCTTTGGCGACGGCGTTTCCCGACGCCGGGTTCGACCTGGTCGGCGTCAAGGCGGTCCGCGCGTTCGATGCGACCGTGGTCATCGCTTCGCTGGCAACCCACGGCCGGCTCGATGGGCCCCGGATCGTCGGATCGGCGTTGGTCCAGGATGACGTTGCCCGTGGGGCGGCCCTAGCCGTGCTGAATGCGACCAACCGGTTGATGGCTGGATCTCCCGAGGCTCGCCGCTAAATCCCGCCGATAATGATGTCGTGCAACGATTTGCGCATCGCCGGCATCTGAAGTGGGGACTAAACTGTTGCCCTGGCCGACCACTCCTTCCTACCTTTGAGCGGTGGCCCAGTCCGATCTCAATTTTTGAGGTGTCATGAAACGTCGGTTTGGGCTGGCGGTCGTGGTCGGATTGCTTGGGTGCGGGCCGGCCCCCACGCTGGTCGTGGCCCCAGTCCCAGCGCCGACCGCGGCCGCGCCCGATCCGGCGCCGCAAGTGACCGAGCTTTCCCCGGCGCCCGACCTTGCGGTGGCTCATGCCCTCTCGGACAGCCTGCTCAAACGGCTCACGATCGATTCGCTCCAAGACCGAAAAGACCTCGAAATCCTCGAACAACTTCGGGAGGTTGCTGCCAACCCGGACTCCGGGAGTCCGGGCACCGAGGCCGGGGCCGATCTGGCCGAAATGTTCGACATCAATGTGGCCCGGTATGCCGAGCATGCGAGGGTCCGTTTCTACCTCGACTTTTTCCAGGGCCGGGCCCGGGAGCGGATGACCGTCTGGTTAGGCCGGTTACCGGTCTACGAGGCGATGATCAAGACGGCGCTGAGCGCCCGCGGTCTCCCCAACGATCTCAAGTACCTGGCGCTGATCGAGTCGGGGTATTCGAATACGGCGGTCAGCCGTTCGAACGCGGTCGGGATGTGGCAGTTTATGCGAGGCACCGCCCGGGACTACGGGCTGAAGGTCACCCATTGGGTCGACGAGCGCCGGGATCCGGTCAAGGCGACCGCGGCGGCGGCCCGGTTTCTCGCCGATCTCAGCCGGCGGTTCGACGGGTCGTACTATCTAGCGGCGGCCGCCTACAATAGCGGCGGTGGCACGGTGTCTCGCGGGCTTCGAAAGCTTGGCGCCGAGGCCTCGGAAGACTATTTCGAAGATGACGAGGCCTCGATCGATCTGGCCGAGGATCCCACGGGCGATGATCGCTTTTTCCATCTCTCGGACTCTCGGTTCCTTCGGAGGGAGACCAAGGACTACGTTCCGAAGCTGATCGCGGCGGCGATGATCGCCAAACAGCCGGAGAAGTATGGGTTTCCCCCGATTCCGGCGGTCGATCCGTTTGAGGTCGATTCGGTCCCAGTCACCGAACCAACCAGCCTCGAGGTCGTGGCGAGGGTCAGCGGGCTCCCGGTCTCGACGATTGCCGGACTCAATCCCTACTATCTGCGGGGAATGACGCCGCCTGACCAAGCGGTGGCGTGGATCCGAGTGCCGAACGGACGGGGTGCCCAGATCACCGAGGCGCTGGCGGCGGTGCCGACCTCGGAACGCCTCCCGGCGATGGTTCATGTGGTCGGTCGTCGGGAGACGGTCCGATCGATCAGCCGTCGATACGGGATAACGTCGGCGACGTTGGTCGAGTTCAACCAGGGCTTGGTGCCGACGGCGGCCTTGAAGGTGGGTACGACGCTTCGGGTGCCCGGGCGAGCCCTGGTCCGGGGCCTCCTCGCCGCCGATCAGCAGGAAACGGCGACTCGCCGGGCCCGGGTGGCGACCGGTGGGGTCCATCGGGTCGGCCGCGGCGAAACGTTAGGCAGCATTGCCAAACGCTATGGGGTGACGGTGGCGCAGCTTCGGGTATGGAACGGATTGCCGGCCAAAGGTATTCTCTCAGTCGGGCGACGGCTCCGAGTCGGCAGCACCCGGGCGGTGGCACGGCCCCGTCGGGAAACCACCCATGTCGTCAGGCGGGGCGAAACGCTGGCGGGTCTCGCCCGGCGCTACCGAGTGACCATCGCGGCGCTCCAATCGGCCAACGGGATCCGACCGGATGCCGCCCTCAATGCTGGGAAAAGGCTCACCATCCCTTAGTCGGCCTGGGTCAGGTGGTGGGTCGGACCAATGCCCGCTTCTTCATGCCACCCATCACTTTGTTGGCGTATCCAGAGCCGGCCGGTGCGGCGCTCCGGCCGGTGTCGGCCCGGGCCATCGCGGCCCCGGTTGGCCCGAGGTTGTAGGCGCTCAGGGCGCGCTCAAGGTCGTTGCCGGAGTGCCGGAGCATCCGGCGGAGGACCCGGAATCCGATTCGCAGGTTGGTATCCGCATTCATCAGGTCGCGCTCGGTCAACGTCGGATCGAGTTCGCGAGCCGTGGCCAACCGCACCTGAGTCAGGCCCATGGCGCTTCGACTCGATTGGGCGGTCGGCCGGAATCCGCTTTCCACTTTGACGAGTTGAAAGCCCAACGAAGGATGAAGGCCCTCAGCGAGGGCGGCATCATAGATCTGCCCCGCCAGGTCGGCGGGAATCCGATAGGCCGCCGAGTATTCCCCGACCAACGTCAGTCGTTCGAGTTTGAGGTCCGACAGCTCAAGCCGGCCCTTGAGGTCACCGACCAGCGATTCGAGTCGACCAATCTCGCGGTTGGCCTCGAGGCCAACCGAGGGCGCCGTGGTCTCGGCCGACAGCTGGGCAAAGATGCTCCGGCCCAATCCGAATACCGCCCCACCGGCGGCGAGGAGGAGCACCCGGCCGAGCAGGGATCGAAGGCTTCGCCGGTTCCGCTTGCTGAAATGGCTCATGGATTTCCCTCGGTTGGTTTTGCCCGGTGGTATGGTCCCCGTCGACCGCCGCTCTTCGCGACGAGGTAGCTGGGGCCGATCGTCATGGCCTGATCGACGGCTTTGACCATGTCGTACACGGTCAGGCAGGCGACATGGACCGCGACCAGGGCCTCCATCTCGACACCCGTACGGGCCTCGACCCGGGCCGTTGCTGTGACCTGGACGCCCGGCAAGGCGAGGTCGAGGGAGAGATCCAGGTCGATCCCGTCGAGGCCCAGGGGGTGACACAACGGGATCAACTCCGCGGTGCGTTTGGCCGCCATGATTCCGGCCAGCCTGGCGACCGAGAGGACATCGCCCTTGGCAACGGAGTTCGCCGCCACTTGAGCAAACGCCTCGGCCGACATCGTGACCGACCCCTGCGCGGTCGCGCTCCGGGCCGTTATCGGTTTCGCTCCGACGTCGACCATGTGGGCTCGCCCGGCCGGATCGACATGGCTCATGCCCATAGGGCCTCCGCCAGTTCGGCGGTGAGGGTTCCCAGGATCAGCTGCGGATTGATGTTTCCTTGGGCCGCCTCCCGGGCGGCGTCGACCTTGTCCAAGGCCGCGAGGAGCCGAGTGGGGCTGGCGACGCCGCGGAGCGACTCTGGGACCGCCCCGGCCGGTCCCCCGGAAGCGACCCGAACCGCCCGGCCGAGGGCGCTGCCGAGCCGGTCGAGGAGTTCGGTGAAGTCGCCGCGGGCCTGCCATGGCCCTTGCCGCATCACCCGCTCGAATCTCGAGGCGCCGCCGTTCTTTGTCGCCGTGAGCAGCTGGTCGACCAGATCGTCCGTCTTGGCAGTCGCCGCGCCGGTAAGGGCCTTGCCGATCGACCCCTCGGCTTCAGCGACCCGGCGCTGGCGCTCGGGCGCCGGGAGGTCCGGGGCCAGGTGGGCCAAGCCGGCTGCCACGACCGCCGAGTCAAGCCGCCCGAGGCGAATTGGCACCGCCCGGGACCGGATGGTGGGGAGGACCCGGTTAGGGTCGGTGGTGGTCAGGATGATCAGGGCGCTGGCCGGAGGCTCCTCCAAGAACTTGAGCAGGGCGTTGGCGGCTTCCTGGCTGGACTCTTGGGGTACCAAGCGTTCGGCATCGCCAATCAAGATGACCCTGCGGCCCCCCATTACGGTCGTCATGGTGCCGGTTTTCAAGATCAGTCGGGCCGTTGCGACGCCGTGCATGGCCATTCCGTCCGGGGGAACGTAGACCTGGGTCTCCCGACGGTTGGCCATCACCTCACCCAATGCCTCCAAGACTTCGTCCATCTGCTTATCCGGGTCGCCGGCTTTGGGGCGGGGAAGCGGGACAAACCAATGGAAATCGGGGTGGGCGAGCCGAGCCACCATTCGGCAGGACTGGCACGATCCACAGGGCGCCTCGGCGGACTGACAGAGGGCCAAGGCGGCTAGCCACCGGCCGAATGTCTGGCGGCCAACGCCCTGATCTCCGCAGATCATCAGCACCTGCGGGAGTCTCCCGGATCGACTCGCTTTGACGAGATCGGTCTGGATCGTCTCTCGGCCGAACAAGAGGGGGATCATTGTAGAAAAATAGCAAGTTGTGGGGTTCTTTTCTAGTGATGGAGTACTGGATAACTTGTTGTTTTTGAACATCTTGTGTGATCGCGGTCACCTTTTGTTCGTCGTTTCTCCACTGGAGGGTATGCAAGAAGATATAGTGAGTACTAACTGTTGCTTCTGTGGTGATAGTGGATGCTATTATTTCATCTTAAGAGGTTGTCAATAAAACACTTGCGCTTGAGTGGATTGTTTTGATTCAAAATGCAGTTCTTGGCACGAAACGAGTGGCAAGTTCCCGATCATCGGCTGGAAGCATTGCCGGATCCAGGTCAGCGAGATACTTTACCCGCGCTTTTTGGAGGCCGATCCCGAGTAGCTCAGTTGGTAGAGCAGCTGACTGTTAATCAGCGGGTCACAGGTTCGAGTCCTGTCTCGGGAGCTATGAGGTCAACGGCTTACGCCATTCTTCGGGGTGGCGTTTGTCGTTGTAGGAACCCA
>JANNQX010000046.1:0-1707 GCA_031400975.1 Gemmatimonadota bacterium | reverse complement strand
ATGCCGAGATCACCAGCGAGTTCGGCCACGATAATCGCGGTCCGCTTGCTTTCCCTGGATTTGCTCCCGAGCCGGTTCGGGCTCGAGCGGCGCTTCGGGCTGGACGTGCAAGAGACGATAGTAGTTGCGCCGGTTCTTCATCGGTCAGCGCTTCGGGGGCGAGAGCCCGGCCGCCTCGTGGACGCGCCGGACCAAGTCGTGGTAGCGCGGGTCGCTGCGGAGAGGATCGAAGAGGCCGCTCTCGAGGTACCAGGGAAGCATTACGTCCCCCCGGGCCAGCATTTGCCCCAGCGTTTCGAAGGCTCGATCCCACTCTCCGACCCACCCAAGCAAGAACGCAATCCCAAGGGGTATCACATCAGCCCGGCGTTCCAGCTTCCGCAACTCGGCTCGGGCTTCAGTCAGGCGGCCGGTCTTCGCCAGAATCATGACGGGGCCGTAGAGCGGCGCATCCGGGAAGCTCTTGCGGAGACGTTCGTATTCCGTCGTTGCCTCGGCGAGCCGTCCCTGCTGAATCAGGGCCCACGCCGTGAATGAGTCGGCGTACAAGAATCGCGCGTCGAGTTCGAGAGTCCGTCGTCCCTGGGTGACGACCGAGTCGTATTGTCTCGCGTTGAAGAAGCACAGTTCGCGGCTCCAACTCGGCCAAGGAGCCAGAGGATTGAGCGCCATCGCGCGGTCGAGCGCTCGAAGCCCTTCATCGAGCCGACCCACCGACGCGTTGCACAGAAACGTCCCTAGCATCCAGTAGGCCTCGGCCGAGCCGTTGTCGAGTTCGACCGCCCGGCGGAGGTGGTGCTCGGCCTGACGGGCATCCCACGACGTGCCCCACAGCGCAAAGCCGAGACTGGCCTGAGCCTCCGGCAGGAGAGAGTCGCGGGCCAGAGCCGCAGCGGCGGCCGCCTTCATTTTCGGGTAAGCGGTCGGGCCCGGCTCGTACACGTCTGCAATCTGCATCCAGGCCAGGGCGATGCCGGCATAGGCGGCCGCGAAGCCCGGGTCCGTAGCCAGTGCCTGCTGGAAGTAGTCGAGCGCCTTCCGAAGGTCGGCCTCCGCCGTCTTGCTCGCCCAGAACCGACCCCGGAGGAGTAGATCGGTGGCCTCGGGATTGGCGGACCGCCCGGCCTTCGAGACCGCCAACGGGAGGCCGCCCAATTGGAGCTGGAGCGCCGCCACCACCCGCTGGACGATGTCGTCCTGCACCGCCATCAGATCGGCGGCCGGTCGGTCGTACGACTCGGTCCATTGCGCCAGCCCATCCGCCGCATTCAACAGTTGCAGCGTCACCCGAATCCGGCCGAGGCCCCGCCGCATCGACCCCTCGAGGATCGTGGCGACGCCTAACGTGTCGGCCTTCTGCTTTACCGACAGGGACGTGCCCTTCAGCAGGAACGCCGAATTGCGGGATGCGACCTTGAGACCGGGCACCTTGGAGAGGGCACTGGTGAGCCCGTCGGCAATCCCGTCGGCCAGATATTCGTCGTCAGCGTTGGCCCCGGCGTTCACCAACGGGAGCACCGCGATCGACCGGGCCCCGGGCGCCACCACAGCGGCATGCGGCCGGTGCGCCCACTGCCAGCCGAGCACGCCGAGCACCACGACCGCGACCGCCGCAGTGATCCGGGGTACCAAGCTCCGCGCGGCGGCCACCGGCGCCATCCCCCCACTCGGCGTCAGCGCGGCCTCGAGCACCGGAATCAGTTCGTC
>JANNQX010000045.1:0-33284 GCA_031400975.1 Gemmatimonadota bacterium | reverse complement strand
GCCAGCCCGGTTCAATTTCGTCGCCACATTTGCCGCAACGGACCGGGCCCACCTGACTGCCGCAATAAGGACAGAAGCTGACGGCGCGATGGGCCGGAAGCGGGCGGGTGCACGCTCGGCACTCGGCGCTCGGCGCTCGGCACTCGGCGCTCGGCGCTCGGCGCTCGGCGGCTGGGGCGTCCGGGACCGGCGGGGGGATGATGAGGGGCTCAACGATCGGGAACTCCACGGTCGGGAGAATGGCGGGCGGAAGGGTGGCCGCGACGAGGTCAATGACCGGGGTTTCGACGGCCTTGGGAGCCCAGGTCTCCGCGGGAGGCGGATCCGGATCCGGCAGCGGCACCGATCCAAGGGGTACCGCCGCGGTGTCAGTCCCGAGTGCCGAGTGCCGAGCGCCGAGCGCCGAGAGCTGTTGGGCACCGAATTGAACCGTGGTGTCGTTGAGGTCCTCGACGATTTCGAGATTGGGGTTCGGCGAGCGGAGTTCTTCCCGGCAGCCCTCCGCTGATGCGGGCGGGTTGGTCCGGACCCACCCGCCTTCCTCGGCCACGAGGCGAAGGACCAGGAGTTCGTAGTCTTCGTGACTCGAAATGCCCAACGCCGACCGATTGAGGCGATAGGGCATGATCGTATGGCGGAGTTCGCCGACGTTGATCGGGCGGTACCGGCCGGTCGGGTCGCGGGTTTCCAGCCGCTCAACCAGTCGCCTGGCGAATCGCTCGAGATCGGACACTAGCGGGCTTCTTCCAACCCGAGGGGGAGCGACTCGTCGGCCGCGACTCGGCCCTCGAGCGCGGTAAAGGCACCATCGGGGTCGTAGTCCTGGTATCGGCCCTTGGCTCGCTGGGCCGCAATCCACTGGTCGAACGTGGCTTCGACGATGCCTTCGGAGGTGATCTGCTCCTTGGCGGCCCGAACCGCCAGGTCGTTGGCGAATTCGTTCTTCACTTGGCCGGCGTGGCCGCGGACCCAGACCAACTGGGTCGAGTGGCGGGCCAATGAGGCGTGGAGGGCCTTCCACAGTTCAAGATTCTCGATCGCCCCACTTTTTCGTTTCCACCCGCGAGCGACCCAACCGGGAAGCCACTCCCGGGCGCCGCGGACCAGGTACTCTGAGTCGGATACAATGAGGACATCAAGGCGTTTCCCTTTGGCGGACAACAACTGAAGCAGGCCAATCGCGCCGGCAAGGGCCATCCGATTGTTGGTCGTGGCGGGCGAATGCTGGTAGAACTCGCGCCGTTCGATACCCTTCCCGGTCCGGACTTCGATAAGGCCTCCGGTGCCGCCGGGGTTGTCGCCCTCTCGTCCGTTCCCGAGGCAACTCTCGTCGAGATGGGCCACCACGATCATCCCAGCACCTCAAACGCCTCAATGTGACGGAGTTCGAAGACCATCTCTCGGCCGGTCATGGGGAGGAAACCGACAAACTTTTCGCCCTTGCCGGAGAGCTCGATCCGGCGGGCCACCACCACGAACTCGGTCCCCCGGCGTGACAGGGCTACCCGCCGGCCCTCGCGGGCGGCGCGTTCGAGTTGATCCATCCGGGCGGGCGACCAATGAAATGGCACCCGGGAATAATAAGAGGTATTGGCTAGAGACCGCTGCCCCGGCCGACTTGGATGACCCCCGGTCGACTAGTGACATGCCCGATGACCCGGTGGGTAGGGGTCATGGCGGCCCGGAGAGCGTCCATCAACCCGCGGATATTGGCCTCGGGGATGGTGATGAGGAGGCCACCCGATGTTTGAGCATCGGCCATAATCAACTGCTCCATCGGCGAGACATCGTCGCCCCATTCGACCGCGACCGCCTCGAGGTTTCGGCGGCTACCCCCTGGAACCGCCCCCTGAGCGGCCAGTTCGACCGCCCCAGCCAGGATCGGGAGCCGGGCGACGTCAAGTTTGGCGCCGACGTTGCTGGCGTCAAGAATGTTTCGGAGGTGGCCGAGCAAGCCGAATCCAGTCACGTCGGTGGCGGCGGTGGCGCCGTGGGCCACCGCGGCCAGAGCGGCGCGATCGTTCAGGTGGGTCATGACCCGGACCGCTTCGTCAAGTTCATGCTCGTCGAGAATGCCCTTCTTGAGAGCTGTGGTCAGGATGCCGGTACCCAGGGGTTTGGTAAGGACGATCAAGTCGCCCGGCTTGGCCCCGGCGTTGGTGAGCATCCGGTCGGGATGAACATCACCGACGACGACCATTCCGAACTTGGGTTCGGGGTCATCGATCGAGTGGCCGCCGAGAATCAGGCAGCCGGCCTGTTTGGCGATTCGGGCGGCGCCGTCGAGGACCTCACCGAGAACACTGAAGGGCACCTTGTCGCGGGGCCACCCCACTAGATTGAGCGCGAAGATGGGCGTGGCTCCCATCGCATAGATGTCGCTCAGGGCATTGGCCGCAGCGATCGCGCCCCAGGCGGCCGGATCGTCGACGATGGGCGTGAAGAAATCGACCGTCACGACGAGGGCTCGATCATCGGCAATCCGATAGACCGCGGCGTCGTCCTTGCTGGCGGCGTCGACTAATACGTTGGGATCGGTGATCCCGGGGACGTGGCGCAGCACCTGCGCCAGCTCGGAAGGCCCGAGTTTACCGGCTCAGCCAGCGCCGTGTGATAGCGAGGTGAGCCGAATTTTGGGGCGTTGATCTCGGGATGCATCACTCATGGTCGATCTCCTTCCGGTAGCAACAGCATTCGTTTTCGGATTGGCCCACGCGGGCGATACCGACCACGCGATGGCGGTTTCGACCTTTGTCAGCGGTCGTCCCACCTGGCCGCTCGCGGTCCGATTCGGACTGCGTTGGGGCCTGGGCCATTCGATTGCGGTCCTTGGAGTCGGCACCGTTCTGCTGGTGTTCGGACTCAGAGTTCCGTCCGGCTTCGATCTCTGGGCCGAGCGAGTGGTCGGCCTGATGCTGATCGGAATTGGCGGCGCGGCCTTGGCCCGTCACCGCAACTTACACCTTCACGACCCGGCATCCCACGGCGACCACGCCCATCTCCACCTTCATCGGGCTGCCGAGCCGCTTCATCGGCATCCCCACCCCACGCCTACCCAGGCAGCTCATGCCCACCATCCCCGTGGTATCACGGCGGTCGGCGTTCTCCACGGGCTCGCCGGTACCAGTGGCGCCTTGGCCCTCGTCCCGGTGACCCTGATGGGCGACTGGCGGGTGGGGCTCGCCTACCTGCTCGCATTCTGTGCCGGGGTCACGATCGGGATGGCGGGGTTTGCGCTGATCCTCGCCACGGCAATCATGAAAGCGACTGGGCAATCGGTGGTATGGGGACGACGGATCGGGGTCGGAATCGCACTCGGATCGGTGACTACCGGAGTGTTTTGGCTGATCCGGGCCGGATCGTGACCACCCGCTCGAGGATCCGGAGTCCGATCAGGGCCCGTTCATCGGCCGCCACATTGCCGAAGGAGCCGTCTTCGCGCTGGCGCTGGAGCAATCCGGGAAGGGCCTGTTCGAGGATCGGATCAACCAAGGGGTGATCGACGCGACAGAGCCCCTCGAGCGCATTGAAGAAATCGACTTTGGGCCAGGTCCCGTCGCGGAGTTGTTGATTTCCGACTAGGCGGACCATCGTCTCCAGCGTGGGGCGCCATCGCTCCGGCGCGGCGGCCAGCGCCTCGATTGCGTTGAAAGCCAAATCAGGCACCAGGAACTCGCCCCAGGTTTCCCACTCCAGCTGCAGGTTGGCAAAGCTTTCGAGATGACGCTGGACGGACGGTTCATGGGCCCGCCCGCCTCGAAGCACCGCGGTGAGCGCAAAGCAGCTTTGAGCGAACCGAGCCTGGGACTCGACCCGATACACCTTGCCGCTCGGCATTGAGATCGGGGCGGCACGTTGGGAGGTCGGCGCGGGGCTGAAGAATCCGCCGACGAAATGTTCGCAGACTCGGTGGGCATGCCGGGCGGCGGTACAGCCCCCGCCGAAGGCCCCAGGTCGATTGGCCTCGGCGAGCAACCAATCGAGCGATTTGGTCAGGCGGGCGGCGGGGGTCTCGAGGTCGGCCAGGTCGATGATGGTGAGGGCGGTCGCGAAGAAATCGGCGGCGCGTCCGTCAGGCCGAATCGGGGCCGCGATCGAACCGATCAACTGCTCGCGAAGGACGGCGTCGGAGGGAAACGCACGTCCGAACGTACGGCGGGCCACGAGGGCGTGACGGGAGTTTCGCCGGCTGAAGTACTCAACAGTCCGGGCGAGGGCAGCAATCGGATCCAGATGCTACCGCTTCTTGCCGCCCTTTTTGGCCTTCTTCGACTTCTTCGACTTCTTTGGCTTGTTGGCCTTCTTAGCCTTGGCCACCTTCTTGGACTTGGCCTTGGACTTGGCGACCGACTTCGTGGCCTTTTTGGCCTTTTTGGCCTTTTTGGCCGGCGGCTTGGCCTTCTTTGCCTTCTTGGCCACCGACTTGGCCGGTTTCGCCTTCTTGGGTGTGGCGGCGGCCTTGGCTTTCGGTTTGGCTGCAGCCTTGGCTTTTGGCTTCTTGGCCGCCGCCATGACGACCGGGCTGGCCGCCGGGGCAGGGCGGACGACCGGGGGCATGGCCGGCGGTCTGACCGGCTCGGCGACAACTGGCGGGGGCGGCACTTGCGGTGGCGACGACGGCATCGGCTCCATCCAGCCCGAGCCGGTCCAACCCATGTCCATGTCTCGGAAAGCCATGCGAATCCTCCGAACAGCTGATCGTTTTGGGTTATCGGTATGGCGACTGGGTCGCCGCACTACGGTAGCGCCGTATATCTTGCACCACTTTCCAACTATGTGCAAGCTATGAGAGCGCTGACCCTGACCGAGCACGGCGGGATGGAACGCCTGGCGGTCCAAAATGTCCCCACCCCGTCGATCGACGGCCCCGATCAGGTCCGGATCGCTGTTAAGGCAGCGGCCCTTAACCGATTGGATCTATTCATCTTAGGTGGCCTTCCTGGGATAACCCTTCAGTTCCCCCATGTCGTGGGGACTGATGCCGCCGGGGTGGTCGACCAAGTCGGCTCGGCCGTCTCGGGGCTGTCGGTTGGCGATCGGGTGGTCGTTAACCCGGGGCTGTCCTGCGGGGTCTGTCCGATGTGCCAATCGGGGCAGGACCCGTTCTGCCGAAGCTACGGCATTCTCGGCGAACATCGGGCGGGCACCGTCGCGGAGTACCTTGTGGTCCCGGCGCGGAACGTGGTCCGGGTGACTGACCGGCTCGACTGGGTCCATGCGGCGGGGTTACCGCTCGCGGCGCTCACCGCCTGGCGCATGGTGGTCTCGCGGGCTCGGGTCGAGGCCGGCGAAACCGTGTTGATCTGGGGGATCGGCGGCGGCGTGTCGTTGGCCGCGCTCCAAATCGCCAAGCATCGGGGGGCCCGGGTGGTGGCCACCAGCTCGTCGGATGCCAAGCTCGAGGCCGCCAAAGCGTTAGGCGCCGACCTGGTTCTCAACCACGGCACCCAGGACGTCGCCAAGGAGGTCCGGGCCCTGACCAAAGTCGGCGCGGACGTCGTGGTCGATTCCGTCGGGGAAAAGACCTGGGACAAGTCACTCAAGGCACTCCGAATGGGCGGGCGACTGGTGACCTGCGGCGCCACCACCGGTCCGCATGTCACAATCGATATCCGGAAACTGTTCTGGTTTCAATGGACGATCATGGGCTCGACCATGGGGTCGGTCCCGGAATTCTCGGACATGATGGCCGTGGCCAACGCCGGGAAGATCGTCCCGCTGGTGGACTCGGTGGTTTCGATGGAAGACGGAATCAAAGCCTATCAACGGCTGGAAAGCGGCGAACAGATGGGCAAGGTCGTGATCGAGGTAGCGTCATGAATCCGATTCTCGAACGCCTCCAGGCTGGGTTCAATCAGCTGGCGGCCATCCTCCCGGCTTTCTTCGGCGCTCTCCTGATCCTGGTTGCGGGGTACTTCATCGCTCGCGTGATCGAGCGAGTGACCGACCGGGTCCTCAAGCGCCTCAACTTCAACAAAATGGCCGACGCCGGGGGAATTTCCGAAGCGGTCGGACGGACCGGGACCCGACTCGACCCGATCCACGCGGTCGGCAAGCTGTTCTTCTGGCTGATGATGTTGGTGGTCATCTTGCTCGCGAGCGCCGCGCTGGGCTTGAGCAGCATCAACGAGATGTTTGGGACGATGTTGTCGTACATCCCGACCCTGTTCGCGGCGGTGATCATCGTGATCTTGGGCATGATCCTCGGGGAATTCGTCCGGGCCATCGTGCTCGCCTCAGCCGGCGGAGTGGAGGGCGTGCCGACGTTGGCCAAGTTGGCCAAGGCGGCGGTGGTGGTGATCGCGGTTTTCATGGCGATGCAGCAGATGGGGGTTGCCGCCGAGATCATTACGGCGGCGTTTACGTTGATTCTCGGAGCGATCGCGCTGGCGGCCGGTTTGGCGTTCGGAATCGGCAACACCACGCTGGCCGGTGAAGTGACCCGGCGGTGGTACGAGGAGCGGCGGGAGGAACGGCGGGAGCAGGAACGACGGAGCGCCGAAATCGAAGCCCGCGAATCGGCCGAGGAGGGACAGTCCTGATGAATGAATGGTTGGTTTGGCTGGCGATGACCAGCCCAGCCGTCGGCCCCGCTCAGACCGACACCATGCCCCGTCGGGTGGCCGAGGCCCAGATTGAGGCCTTCAACCGACGCGATCTCGACGGGTTCATGTTGCTGTACGCCGAGGACGCCGTCGTGGCGGAGTTTCCCTCAGGGAAGGTATTGTGGCAGGGCAAGGCAGCGATTCGGGAGCGGTACGGCTCGATGTTCAAGGCCGGCAACCTTCCGACCGTGCGGGTTCCGTCTCGGGTGGTGGATGGGGTGTTCGTGGTGGACTACGAGGAGTGGGACGCCAAGCCCGGTGAGCCGGGCCATGCGACGTGGATGTATGAAATTCGGGGCGGGTTGATTCGGAGGGGCTGGACCGTCCGGATGTAGGTGCGAGTTCGCCTCCTCGCGCCCCGCCAGCGGCCCGTTGCTTCCACCAGGATAGGGATCAATCGAGGAGGGTGGACATGGCAGCCATACTACCGGGCTTCGGGATCCGCGTGCTGCGCCCGGTACTCATCATCACCAGACCGGATCTGGTAACTCGCGCCCGTAGTTCAACCGGCCCTTCCCCAACATTGAACCCGGCCAGCGAGGTCAAACCCGTCTCCGCTGACACCGGCACGATTGGCGGCACCGTTCGGGACCCCGGCGGTGCAGCCGTCGGCGGCGTCGAAGTCGTGGTTCCGGCAGCCGAGTTGTCGGCCACAACGGACTCGGGCGGCCACTTCAAGCTCCGGGTTCCGGTTGGCCAACAGGTGTTTGTCTTCCGAAAAATCGGCTACCGCCCGCAAGCACTCACGGTCGAGGTGGCCCAATCCCCTAAAAATCTCGGAACGGTCACCTTGGTTCCGGGCGCGTTCCAGTTACCCGAGATTCGGGTCTCGGCCAAGTACGCCAAGCCGGAGCGATACGCCCACACCACCAAGTACGACGATTTCTATCGGCGGCGGCGGCGGCTCGGCGCCGGGAAGTACCTTGACCGGGAGACGCTCGAGAGGAAGGTCGCTCTCGCGACCCACGAATACCTCCGAGGCCTGGCTGGGATCCGGGTCGACGCCCGCCCGGCCGGCACCGGAAGTCGGGTGTTCTTTCTCCGATGCAATCAGTCTCCGCCGGCCATCGGAGTATGGGTGGACGGCCGCCGCCTGATTCCCTGAAGCGATGGGGGTCTACACCGGACCCGGGACGATCCCTGGCGAGTTCAATACCGGCGATGTCTGCGGCGTCATCGCGATTTGGACCCGCGACGGCGGTGCTCGTCCGCCTCTTCAGTGACGGACGAGCAAGAACGGTTGCCACGTTGAAACGACAGGACGATCAGGATCGATTAGACCGCCAGCGGGACCTTTCGGGTCGGCTTCCCGGTGAGGGCAAAAAGCGCGTTCGCCACCGCCGGACCGATCGGCGGCGTCCCTGGTTCACCAACCCCGGTTGGCGGTTCGGTCGAGGCGACCATATGGACTTCGACCACCGGCATTTCTCTCTGCCGTAAAACCCGGTACTTGTCGAAGTTGTTCGAGACCACCCGGCCCTTGTCGATCGCAATCTGGCCATAGAGCGCGGCCCCAAGGCCGAAAGCGATGCCTCCCTCCATTTGGGCCCGCACCACGTCCGGATTGACCACAATGCCGCAGTCGACGGCGCAGACCACCCGGTGAACCCGCGCTTTGCCGGCTTCGAGCGATACCTCGGCCACCTCGGCGACATAGGTGTTGAACGACTTGTGGACCGCGATACCCCGGGCCCGGCCGGCCGGAAGCGGGGTGCCCCAGCCGGCTTTCTCGGCCGCCAGGTTGAGCACCGCCAACCGCCGGGGTTCTTTGGCCAACAGCCCGCGCCGGAACTCGAGCGGATCCTTGCCGGCCGCCTTGGCCAACTCGTCGATGAACATCTCGACCGCGAAGGCCGTGTGGGTGTGCCCGACCGACCGCCACCATTGGACTGGAATCCCGGTCTTGGGGAAATGGGAGTCGACGAACACGTTGGCGACGGTATAGGGGTGATCCGCCGCGCCCTCGAACGATGACGGGTCCTTGCCATCCGGCGGCATGAATGGAGTGCCTTCCATCAACGCCGGACCAACAATCCGGTGCCACCAGGCCACCGGATTACCGGTGGCGTCGAGGCCGCCCTTGATCCGATGGAGGAACGCGGGGCGGAAGTAACCCGCGCCGGTGTCGTCCTCTCGGGTCCAGACCATCTTGACCGGGGCCCGTCCGTCGATGGCTTTGGCGATGGTCGCCGCCTCGACCACGTAGTCGGACTTGGCGTTGGCCCGGCGGCCGAAGCTCCCCCCAGAGTAGAGCGTGTTGATCTTGACCTGCTCCGGCTTCATCCCGAAGACCCCGGCCACCGCGGCCTGATCGGCGGTTTGGAACTGATCGCCGTTCCAGACTTCGGCCCCGTCTTTCCGGAGATGGACAACGCAGTTGAGCGGCTCCATCGACGCATGGGCAAGGAAGGGAAACTCGTAGGTCGCCTCGAGCGTCTTGGCCGCCTTACCGATCGCGGCCTCGGCGTCGCCATCCTTGCGGAGCTCGATGCCGGGCTTGCCGGCCAAGTCCCGGAACTCCGCCATGATTTCGGCGGTGCCCATCTTGTTGGCCGCCGAGGTGTCCCATTCGACCGTGAGGGCGGCCCGCCCTTGACGAGCGGCCCAGAAATGTTCGCCGAGGACGGCGACACCGGTCGGAATCTGCACGACATCGACGACGCCTTTGACCGCCTTGGCCTTGGTGGCATCGAATGATTTGACCGTGGCTCCAAACAGCGGCGGATGGGCGACCACCGCCGTCAACAGGCCCGGCAGCTGGACGTCCTGGGTATAGGTTGCCGTTCCGGTGCTCTTCGGCTTGGCATCGACCCGCGGGGTGCTGTTGTCCTTCCCGATGTAACGGAAGTCCTTGGGATCCTTGAGAGTGACGGTTTCCGGCACCGGCAGCTTGGCGGCCGCCGCCACCAACGTCCCGTAGTCCGCCCGCCGGTTGCTCTTGGCATGGACCACCACGCCCGGCTCGGTGGTCAACTCGGCTGCCGCGACACCCCATTGCTGAGCGGCCGCCGCCATCAGCACGGCTCGCGCGGTCGCTCCGGCCTTCCGGTGCTGTTCAAATGAGGAGGCGATGGCGCTCGACCCGCCGGTACCCTGCATGCCGCCGAAGCCGGCGTTGCCGTACTTCTTCGCGTCCGCCGGGGCGCCTTCGACCCGGACCCGGCTCCAGTCCGCGTCCAGTTCGTCGGCAATGAGGGTGGCGAGCCCGGTATAGGTACCCTGCCCCATTTCGAGGTGCTTCGAGAGCACGAGGACGTTGCCACTGCCGTCGATCTGGACGAAGGCGTTGGGCTCGAAGAGACCGGCGCCACCGGCCAGCGGGGCGGCGGCATCTTTCGGTCCGCAGCCGTAGACCGTCACCAACAGGCCACCGCCAACCGCCATCCCGACTCGGACAAAGTCCCGCCGGCTTACCGTCGATGGATTCGGGGTCATGTTAGGCCTTCTTCATTTCGGCCGCGCGGTGGATGGCGGCGCGGACCCGCTGATACGTGCCGCACCGACAAATGTTGCCGTTCATGGCTTGATCGATGTCGAGGTCGGTTGGAGTGGGCTTCGATTCGAGCAACGCCACCGCCGACATGATCTGGCCGCTCTGGCAGTAGCCGCATTGGGGCACTTGGAGTTCGACCCAGGCCTGCTGGACCGGATGGCTGCCGTCGGCGGAAAGCCCCTCAATCGTGGTGACTTTCTTGGCGCCCACCGCGGACAGCGGCACCGAACAGGATCGGACCGGAACGCCATCGAGGTGGACGGTGCAGGCGCCGCACTGGGCGATCCCGCATCCGAATTTGGTTCCAGTCATGCCGAGGACGTCGCGAATGACCCACAACAAAGGTGTGGTGGGGTCGGCGGCGACTTCCTTTGCCTGGCCGTTGACGGTAATGGTGGCCATCGAATTCTCCGTGGGGGACGTAAGGAGATTACCTGCCCGCGAGGGTTTCCGGAAGCGCTGGCGGGCGGGCGGGCGGTTGCCGTTGTCGATAATCGGCCCCAATCAGCCCCGGTCCCGCCACCAGTTGCAACACTCGGATCATCGTTGCTCCGGCCGACCCCGGCCTCGAAGGTACCGGTCGAAGAATCGAATGGCTCGCCGTGACTGATCCAAACGACTGGCCTCGGTTTGCACCGTATGAGGCTCAGACGGGTAGTACATCACGTCGAAGTCCTTTCCGAGTTCGATCAGCCGCTGGACCAGCCGGGCCGCGTCTTGGAAATGGACGTTGTCGTCGACCAGGCCGTGCTCGATCAATAGATGATCGCTGAGGCCCTCGGCGTAGTAGATCGGGCTCGACCGGCGATAGGCGGCCGTGTCTCGCTGGGGCAAACCGAGCACCCGGCTGGTCCATTCGTCGCTGTAGTGGGCGTAGTCGGTGACCGGCGCCCGCGAGATGCCGGCGGCAAAGACGCCTGGATACCGGAACTGACTCATCAAGGTCATGAAGCCGCCGTACGACACCCCGTAGATCCCAATCCGGGTCGAGTCCACCCCTTGAGTCTTGACCAGATAGCGGGCTGCCGCCACCGCGCCGTCAACGTCCTTAATCCCCATGGCGCCGGTTACGTCGGTCCGATAGGCCTTGCCGAAGCCGGCCCCGCCCCGATAGTCGAAGTCGAGCACGGTATAGCCGGCCTCAAGGAGGTAGTGGAGGAACCCAACGTGGAGACCCCAGCCGTAGACCGACCAGCCGCGGTGGGCAAACTGGCGATAGCCGCCCCCGTGCACATGAATGACCGCGGCCCGTTCCCGGTTCGGTTGGGCCGGCCGATAGAGGGCGGCCCACACCGGTTTGCCATCGGGATGGGCGAACGAGACGATCTCAGGATCGACCAGGCGGTGCCGAGTAAAGGCCTCAGTGCCGCTGATGGTGACCCGGTGGCCGGCGTCCTGACCGGCTGACTCGCGAACGAATAGATCGGGCAGCCGCGAGGTGGTGGAAGTGGTGATGGCGACCCGGGTCCCATCCGGCGACAGGACCCCGCCGTTGCGGCCGGGGCCCTGGGTGAGCGGCCGAAGCGGACCACCGGCTGCCGGCATCAGAGCGAGATGATCGTCGGAAGGATGGGCCTGGCTGGTCTGGAGCAGCCATTGGGTTCTGTCGCGGGACAGCGACGCCTCACGGACTTCCCAGGGGCCCTCGGTCAACGGGCGAATCGTCCCATCCGACTCGGCGAGATAAAGGTGGCTCCATCCGCTCCGCTCCGAGGCAAACACGAAACGGTTGCCCGGGAGCCATTCCAGCAGGGCCGGCTGGAGGACGTAATTGCTTTGAATCGGCGGGCCGCCGATCCACCCGTCATCATGGTCGTGGGCCAACACTTTGGTCGTGCCCGCGATCAAGTTGAGTTCAGCAATCCAGAGATCGTGGTCGTCTTCGCCGACGAACTGGGCCACGACCCGGGTGCCCTCGAGGTTCCAATAGACTCCGTTCGGCTCGGCCTGCTCCTTCCCGGATTCCGGGAGGGTGATCCACCGAACCTCGACGCTATCGGGCGGTACCGATTGATCAGCCGCGACGACACCGAGCCGGATCAGGTCGCGGGGCTCGCCGGCTTTTGCCCGGGCGTCGTGGACTGTGCTGTATCCGCTCGGGTCGAGGTAATCGAGATATCGGGTCAGCGGCCGGCGGGGATCTTTGGTGGTAGCCCGGAAGGTGAGGAACCGTCCGTCCGGCGAGAGGTCGATGAGATCGACTTGGGTGCCCGTCGGCACCGGAATCGCGATGGGCCGGTCCGGCCTCAGTCGGGCCAGGGCGGATCGGCCATCTCGGATTCGATCGGATTCCCGCACGCTGGGGAACAAATCTCGTTGCTGCTGGGCGAGCCGGCGGGCCGCATCAGTTGGCGCGGGGCGATTCACAGCGACCCGTGACGCGATTGGCGCCAGGCTCCCTTTGGCGACGTCGTACCGGTAGAGGGATTCGGCGGTTTCAAACTCGATCGCCCCGTCGGCTCCGGCAAACCGCGGTCTGGTCAGTGGACTCGCGAGGGTGGCGACCTTTCGGGTTCCAGCGCCGTCGAAGAGGTAGAGGGAGCTTCCCTCGGTCCAGGTGGCGCTCCGCCCGGAGCGGCTCCAGACCACTGCGGCGCCGGGGACGAGGCCCGCATCGTTGGCACCGAGCGGCTCGACCCACCGCCCGGCGGGGTCGGCCCGGAACCACGGGTCGGCCTCGGGCAGATCGTTGGATTTGGGGTTGGCGTTCCAGCGGAAGTAGACCGTCTTACCGTCTGGGGCCCAGCGCACGTCGCGGACACCAAGCCCGAGCCAGCGATCGTTGCGGGACACGTCTTTGATCGTCAAAGGCACCCGGGCGGCCGCGGTCACCGTGGACTGGCGAATCGGGATCGGCAGCCGGCCGGCCTGTTGGAGGGACAGCACGCCGGTCGCGAATACCATGACAGGGATCATCGGGAGCATCCTTTTGGTCACTACGGTCGCGGAGTAAGGCGACCCTCGGGGTCGTACACCGCTCGACCACCCAGCAGCGTCAGAACGCTCACCGTCTTGGGCAGCTCCGAGGGCGCGACCGTGAAAATGTCTTGTGACAACACCGCCAAGTCGGCCACCATCCCGGGAACCAGGCGCCCTTTCTCCAGGTCCCGGCCCTCGGCGAAAGCGGACCCCAAGGTGTAGGCCCGAACCGCCTGCTCCATGGTCAGGGCCTCGGCGGGATTGTTCGGATGGAACACCGCGAGCATCAGGTTGAGAAATGGGTTGATCGGTCCGTCGGAGCCTAACGCCAGCATGATCCCGTTGCTCAGGAGACTCTTGGCGGGCTGCATGATCGGACGACGGGCGGCGCCGTAGCGGGCTGCGGCCATCGGCCCGAGGGCAAAGTGGGCGGGGTTCTGAACAATGACAACGCCAAAGGCCTTGGCCGCGGCGTATTGATCGGGCGAGAGGCCGTCGCCGTGCTCGATCCGGGGCCGGAGCTGGCGCCACACGGAGTCGGGCGCCAGGCTCGCCATGGTGGACAGCACCAGGCCCACCGCGCTGTCGCCAACGGCGTGAATCATTGGCTGGACCTTGGCGGCGAGCGCCTCGGCCATGATCGCCCTGAGCGTGTCAGGCGAAAAGTTGAGCCGGCCGTACCAGCCCGGCCGATCGCTGTACTGCTCCCGAAAGGCGGCCAATCGCTCGATCGGAGTCCCGTCGAGAATCCACTTGATACCGTCGGCGCGAAGGACCGCCCATGGGGCCACGACCCGGCCGGTCGCGGAGGTAAGGGGCACGGGGATCATCCGGAGGCGAAACGGCAGCTCGAGGGAACCGACCACCCGGGCCACGGTGGCGGGGTCGAGCCCAGTGGCCATCGATTGGATGCTGGTCGTGCCCCACTGAACGGCGGTCCCGGCCCGCTGTTCGAAGCCGGCCCGTACCGCGCTATCGGTTCCGGGGGTGAGGGCCGTATAGAGGGCGTAGTTGGCATATTCGTCGGCGAGCCCGGTCAACCGGCCTTGGCTTCGCTCGAGCCAGCCGCCGATCGGATCGGGGGTCGAGTCGTTGAAACCGGCCAAGGCCAGCGCAGCCGAATTCAGGACCAGTCCGTGGCCCGACCAGCCCTGCAACTCGACCGGGTGATTTGGGGCAATCCGGTCGAGGGCCGGTGCCCGAGCCAATCGGTCGGTCAAGATTCGCTCGCCGATCGAGGTTCGTAGCCAGGTACCGGCCGGTACCCGAGCCACGAGCGCCTTCAGGCTGTCAGCGACCTGGTTGAAACTCGGATCGGGCGTCGGGCTTGGATCGGTCGTGAACCCGACTCCGGGCCGGCTGGGGTTGATGTGATCGTGGGCGTCGTTGAACCCCGGGATGACGACCCGGCCCTCGAGATCGATGGCGCGGGCGTTGGCGTTGGCCGCCCGGAGTTCCGCGGTCGACCCGACCTGGCCAATCCGGGAACCGCGGATGATCAGCGCCTCGGCCCACGGGGTGCCTTCGAGCGCCGCGGTGAAGATCTTGCCGTTGTACAAGAGAATATCGGGTGGTGGAGCGGCCGTCGGCCCGCACCCGGTCCCGGCCAGGATGACCGCCACGATTCCGGCGGTCGGTGGCGACAGTCGCATTGGTCTGCCTAACGTGGGATCGTGGGACTTGGGGGGGCCGGTAGCCGGAGTTCCATCAGCCGAACTCCGCCTTTGAACTGCTCGGCCAGAAGCACGGTTTCCCGGCCCGCCGCGACGATCAGCCCGTTGCCGATGGTCGCAAACACCCGGGTAAGGGCCCCAACGGTATCGACGACGTGATACCGCCGAATCGAATCGGCGGCCATCTTGGACTTCCGGAGCCAGACGAAGCCGTCGGCGCCCGGAAAGCCCCGTTCAAACGGCGGCCGAAGCGGGGCGAACGGGAGTTTCTCGGCCATGCCTCGGAGATCGTCCGGAAACGACTGGATGTACTGTTCGCGGTCGGGGCGCTTGACCTCGAGCACCGGGTCGGGCAGCCGATCGCCGCGCCGCTCTTTGGTCCCTTGGAACACCGAGACTTCATTGCGCCGGACCCTGGCGATCCAGAGCTGACCGTTGGCCCGAACCCCCCACCAGTCATTGCCGCTGAACACCATTCGCTCGTACCGTTTGCCGCGCGGCTCAGTGACCTCGGCGATATCGAGCGGCGCCAGCCTGGCAATGGTATCGAAGGCCGTCAGGGTCGGATTCCCGCGGACAATTACGGCTGAGTCCTTGAGGCCGCTGCCGTCGGGGCCCGCGATCGGGGGGATCTCGAAGTAGTACTGCCCCGCCGCATCTCGCGCCTTCGGCATGTTGCCGCGGGTAGCCGCCGGAGCGCCGACCGAGCCGGCCAAGGCGCCGTCACTGGTCCACAACGTCGTCCGTTGCTTGCCCCAATCGGCAATAAAGGCGGTGTCACTGATGGCAAAGACCCCGAACGGCTTGGCCAGCTCGGTTGGCGTGGGGCCGCCGACCCGGGTGGCACTCCCGGTCGCGAAATCGATAATCGAGGCGGTCTCGAAATCAGCCCCGACGACGACCCACCGACGGCCGCCAAGATGGGCGGCTTCGGGCATGTTGGTCCATGGGACGACCACCGTATCGGCCGCGATCGGGAGCGGTTCGACCGGCACCGTTTCCGCGCGGCGGGACGAGCCGGGCGTGTCGCAGCCCGCGGCCCCGATCAATACCGCCACAGCCACCGGGCGAATCATTGGGCCGGGTCCGGTCCGGGAACTTCGACGGCACTCGGAGTGGCTTTTTCGAGGCCGAGTCGGGACAATTCGGCGTTCACGCCGTCGAGTCCGCCCCCAAGCATGCCCTTGAGTTTGTTGAGCTCGGCGTCGAGCGAGGCGGCCAAGACCTTGAAGACCTCATAGCTCTGCGCGGTCGGCTTGGCTTCGGTGCTCGCGACGACGCCGGAGAGGGCCGCGATCTGGTTGTTGAGCTTGATCGGATAGTTGAGCGGATCCTGGTTGCTCTTGTTCTTGACCTGGTAGATCTCCGCTTCGACCGCGCTGAGTTGGTCGACGAGAGTCGTGACGCTCCGCTGGAGTAGGGCCGCCCGACCGGCGGGCGCGGCTTTGAGCCGAGCAGCCAACTGAGCCTTGAGATTCCGGATCGTCCGAACGGCCGTGTTGGCCTCGGTCGTCTTGTCTCGAATCTGGATCAAGAACCGGAACTGTTCGTCGAGATCGGCCTGGGTCGCGCCGGAGCGCGGGTCGATCAACAGCTTGACGGAGTGGGTTTCGGTCTTGTCACCAGCAGTGAGTTTGACGGTGTATGTCCCGGAGGGAGCTTGGGGCCCGAAGATCCCAGCCGCCCACATGATCAATCCCTTGAACGTGGCGGGCTCCGGATACCGCATGTTCCACGTAAAGCTGTTGGCGCCCGCGGCATTCGGCGCCCGGGTCGAGCCCCCAAATCCGAACCGGCGGCGCCCGCCCCCGGGGCCTCCGGCATCGGCGGCTCGAGCGCTGGCCGACATGACGCCTAACGCCGCCAGGCTATCGAGCCGGGCCCGCTCGATCTTTTCGGACGCCGCTTCGGCGGAATCCGGATCGCTGGTAATCTTCTTGATCAGCTGTCCCCTGGCGTCGAGAAACTCGAGGGTGACCTTCTGGCCGCCCTTTTTGAGCCAGTATTGAATCGTCGGGCCGCCGAAGGTCCGATAGGCGTCTTTCGGTTGAAAGAGATGGACATCCTTGGCCATCACCTCGGCGGAGAGCTGCCGGAGTGAGGAGATGTCGTCCATGATCCAAAACGCCCGGCCATGGGTGCCGAGGACGACGTCGGCGTCCTTGATAGCAATGTCGTGAACCGGGACCGGTGGGAGGTTCCGGCGAAGGGTCAGCCAGTTGGCTCCGTCATCGAGGGAGACCCAGACGCCCCGCTCGGTTCCCGCAAAGAGGAGTCCCTTTCGAACCGGATCTTCCCGAATGACCCGGGTGAACTCGGAGGCGGTGATTCCCTTGGTGATCTTGGTCCAGGTCTTCCCGTAGTCGGTGGTCCGATAGAGATACGGGGCAAAATCGTTGAGTTGGAACCGGTTGGCGGCGAAATAGGCGGTGCCCTTGGCGTGGGCCGAGGCCTCGATGATGGACACCCGGGCCCACTCGGGGAGATCCGGCGGGGTCACCCGATCCCAACTCTGGCCCCCATTGCGGGTCACCGCAATGATCCCATCATCCGACCCGGTCCAGATCACACCCTTTTCAACCAGCGACTCGGAAATGGTGAACACCGTGCCATAGTACTCAACCGACGTCTGGTCTTTGGTAATGGGGCCGCCGGATGGCCCTAACGTCTTGGGGTCGTTCCGGGTCAGGTCGGGGCTGATCGGCGCAAAGCTGTTGCCCTCGTCCGTCGACTTGAACACCACACTCGAGCCGACGTACATCGTATTCGGATCGTGGGGTGAAATGACGATCGGGAAGGTCCATTGCATCCGGTACTTTGAGTCAACGGCGGAATGGCCCATCGGATTGAGCGGCCAGGGATTCACATCACGGGTGAATCCGCTCTTGATGTCCTTACGGGTGAGGTACCCGCCATAGCTGCCGGCAAAGATGATATCGGGCTGGTCCGGCCGGGCCACGATGTAACCGGATTCGCCGCCGCCGGCGTCGTAGAATTCGGCCGTTTGACTGCCGTCGGCTCCCTGGCTCGAACCGCAGAGGGTGCTGTTGTCCTGCTGGGCCCCACAGACCCGGTAGGGAAAGTGGTTGGTGGTCGTGACATGGTAGAACTGGGCGGTTGGAAAGTCGATGTCGGTCCAGCTCCGGCCTCCATTGAACGAGACCTCGGCGCCACCGTCATCGCCCAAGATCATCCGGTTGGGGTCGTTCGGGGCGATCCAGAGATCGTGGTTGTCGCCGTGGTGGTTATCGAACGAGCGCGGAAAGGTCACTCCGCCATCGTCGGAACGGAACCACTCGACGTTGAGGACGTAGACCGCGTTCTCGTTCTTGGGATCGGCGAAAACCCGGGAGTAGTACCAGGCCCGCTGGCGGAGCTTCCGCTCGTCATTGGTCCGGGTCCAGGTCGCCCCCGCGTCGTCGGAGCGGAACACCCCGCCGGAGTCGGCCTCGACGACCGCCCAGACCCGCTTGGAGTTGGCCGGTGACACCGCGATCCCGATATTGCCGATCAAGCCCTTCGGAAGCCCCGGATTCCGGGTCAGCTCTTTCCACGTGGCCCCACCGTCGGTGGTCTTGAAGATGCCGCTCCCGGGACCGCCGCTGTTCATCAACCACGGCTTCCGATAGGCCTCCCAGAGGCCGGCGTAGAGGGTCTCTGGGTCGTTCGGGTCCATCACCAAGTCGACCACGCCGGTCGAGTCGTTGCCCGGCCGGTTGAGGATATTCTTCCAAGTCTTGCCGCCGTCGATCGATTTATAGACGCCGCGGTTCTGGTCTGAGGTACTGAACACCGGTCCGAGCGCGCCGACATACACGATGTCAGGGTTCTTGGGGTGGATCTTGATCTTGGCAATGTGCCGGGTCTCGACCAATCCTAGGTAGGACCAGGTCCGGCCGCCGTCAGTGGTCTTATAAACCCCATCGCCATGCGAGGTATTGCCGCGGATCGGGAACTCGCCCCCGCCCACGTAGACGATATCCGGATTTGTTTCGGCCACCGCAACGGCCCCGATGGTTCCGCCGAAGTACTTGTCGGACATCGGGACCCAACTATCCCCCCCGTCCGTGGTCTTGAAGACCCCGCCGCCGGTGGTACCCATCCAGTACTCCTGGGGCCGAGCGACCGAACCGGCCACGGCGACCGACCGGCCGCCGCGCTGGGGGCCTAAGTTCCGCCACGAGAGAGCGCCAAAGCCGCTGGTATCGATAGCCGCCGATTGCGCGGGGAGCGTTGCCGGCAACCCGGCAGCCAGGGCCACCATTGCCAAAACCAGAGTCCGAGCCATTTCGAAGTCCTATTCAGAGAATCCGTGGGGAGAACAACGGTGGATGTTGCCCCAATCGAGCCTGGATGGCAAGGTCAAGGACTGGTCACGGTGAGAATCGTCGTCATCACCTCGAATGAAGGCGGGACCAGCGAGAGCTGGTCAGGGTCCTCGATCAAAGCGGCAAAGTCACCGGGGTTCAAGCCCCGGGCCAGCCGGGCCGCGAAGGTCTCCCGGAGAACCCGGAGGTAGTGCTCGACGAGATAATCGCGACGATCCGGTTGGTCCGGCCCACCGACGACCCCACTCGACCCCGCCTTCGTGCGGTAGACCCGGACCCGCTCGCCCGGCTTCCAGTCGGTTCGGCCGCTCGCCAACATGGCTTCGTAGGGCAGCTCGCGACGCCGCTCGCGGGTTTCGAGGTACTTGGCCGGGGTCTTGGTCAACCGGACCCGGGAGGATACGTCGTGGGTCGACAACTCGCGGCGGCGCAGGGCCGTTACCGAACTCAAGTAGGCTTCGCGGACCCCGACGAGGTCGCCGACCAGCAGCCGGCCGATCGCTTTTCGGAGAAACGCCTCACCGAACGGCTCGGCGCGGCTCGAGCGAAAGGCCACGCCGCGAAGAATCAGGCCGCCGTCATACTTGAGGAGGGCGTAGTTCTTCGGTTCGTGCGAGAGCATCGCCTGATAGCGGCCCTCGAACTCCAATTGCACCAGCGGCGGCAGGAGTGCCGCGACCTCGGCGACGACTCGCCGCTCGTCTGCCTCAGCCCAGTGATCGGGAACCGCGAAATAGACGCCATCGGTATCGGCTTCGAGCAAAGTGACGCCTCGAGCCGCCAGTTCGCGGCATAGTTGACCGAGCAGCTCACGCCCCCGGCGAGTGACTTCGTTCGCCGCATCGACATCGGCGAATCGGGTCAAGCCCCCGCCCGCCGCCAAATATCCGTAGGCCGAGTTGACGACCAGTTTCATCGCCGCCGAAGTGGCCTCGTGAGTAAACCGGAGGGCCGACCCCGGTGGCGCGGCTTTGGCGCCGGCCTTGGCTTCGAGCCGCAGTTCGACCAGCCGGTCCACCATCGCGAGCAGGGCGCCGAGGGAGTCCCGCGACGGCCCAATTCGGTAGGCCCGCATCAGGGACGGATAAAGACTGGCCACGTCAGCCTTGACGACACGATGGGCCACCCCGGATGCAAAGAGATGGAGCGCGGCCCCGCTGTGCTCGGTGTCGGTGCCGGGCTGGTGAGCGGGGAGCGCCCGGCCGGCGCGGAGATAGGCCCGGACCAGCAACGGATCGATGATCCCGGTGGCCGCGCCGGCGTCGGCCAGTCTTTCGTAGCGCCGGGGCGCCATCTGAGCGAGCGCGAACGCCGCCCCGCCGAGCATTCGGGCCAGGCCGGCGACCTCCTCGACGTCGGCAGTCGCGTAGCGCCGGACCCGATCGGGATCGGTCCGGTACACCTCGGCAATCAGATCGCCCCGGATCAGCTCCCGGTCATCCTTGGCCAGACCCAGGTGCCGGGCCACCGCCTTGAGCCCGTGGCCCGGGAGTTCGCGGGTCGCGAAGTCGTAGCGTTGGACCGCATCCAAGGTGTCGATCAGCTCCCGACCGGGCACCACCATTCGGACTCGACGGCGGGGGTCGGTTTCGTCAGCCACCCCGCGACGGGCGGCTCGCTGGCGGAGACCGGGCCCGACCCGGCCGAGGCGAAGCGGCACCCGGAGGATCCTGGCCCGCCGTTCGAGAAAGGGGAGATCGAAGCCTTGGAGGTTGTGATTTTCGATCACGTCGGGATCGGCGGCCTGGACCACCGAGACCAGTCGTCCGATCAAGTCGGCTTCGGCGGCGTCGCCGTGGCCTTGGGCTTCGAGGACTTCGGTGGCCCCATTCGGGTGACCGACCGCGACCATGAAGATCCGATGCCGTCGCGAGTCGAGCCCCTCGGTCTCGAGATCGAACTGCATTCGGTGGAGCTGGTCAAACGACAGATCCCGAAAGTAGGTCCGGCCGGTGGCCACCAAGTATTGCTCCTCGGGGGGCAACACCAGCACGCACTCCGGCCCGAGGTCGCGGAGTTGGCCGAGGCTCCGGCCCAGCCGCCGGGAGGCGCCGTGGAGCACGGCGGTGGCGAGATCCCTGGCGTCATCGGCGGTGATCAGAAACCGGAGCGTCCCCTCGCCCTCGAGCTCGCGGATGACCAAGCGTGAGGCGGCGTGGGCCACGTCGTCGATCCGGTCGAGCAGGAGCCAGGGCCGAAACCGTTCCTCCTCGCGGACCAGCTCGCCCGTGGCCGGGACTCGGCGCCAGACGATGGCGCGGCCGTCGGGATCGGCCCAGACCGACACGATGCCCGGGGTGGGGTCCCAGCCCCAGAGCCATTCATCTTGACTGGTCTGACTCGAAAGCTTGTCGTCGTTCATGCCGAGGAACCATTCCTTGTCTGCCAAGACCCGAGACTGTCCCCGAAGGGTCTCCACCGTCCATGGCTCCGAAGTCAGCCCAGCCGCTGACGATCCGGCAGTCGCGCTCCGGGTGACGCGGTATTGCGTTTGGCACCGGTGCCGCTTGGCGCGGCTGACCGATGACGCGGCGCCGGACCAAGTCACCCTAGCGATGCGACAAGATCGAGGGGCCGACGGCCGGAACCGAGATCAACACTTCCCGGATCTTCGGGATCCCGCTGTCGGGATTGCCGATTCTCTAGGGAAGCTCTGCGCAAGCCAGGCGCAGGCGTGAGTAACCGGGCGGCAGTCAGGACCGTTCGAGGAAACGGTCGCTCGCCCGGGCGCCAGCCCGGCGACTCGGCCCAGTGGAGCGTCGCCCCGCCTGGAGCCGGACCTTGGTAAAGCCCCGGAAATGCTTGATGACCTGAAACTGATGCCCCCAACCTCCGAATGGCGGCGCCAAGTCTTCTGCGACCGCCCTAATGATCGGCGTCGCGCCCGGGGCATCGGCGTGGTGCCGGACAGCGGACCACCGACACCCGCGGGCAGTGGCAGAGTATTCCACGGAGGTCCGGCCGGATGTCAAGCCGAGCTATAGCCGAGCGTGTGCCTTGATCGCCCTCGCCACTGCGAAAAACGGGGCTGCGAATCGGCGAGCAACCGCAAAGAGCCCGACCCCGAGCAGGGCGGGCCGCCGCAATTGGACCCCGACTGTCGCTAGCCCCCATCGGTGGTAGTCCCAGAACCCGGCGTCGCGGCGGGTTAGCAGGGCCAGCCCCAGCATCCGAAAGTAGCCGCTCGTGATTCGCTTGTTGACCTCCTCAAGTTCGCGATCGTTCAGAAAATCTCGGCCGAACTTCCGAACCACGATCAGCCTGTGAAGGTCGTTGGGGCTGTAGTCCCGGACTCGCCCGCTGATCGAGTCCGCCTCAACCCGCAGGAACGACAACACTTGATGTACGAACCCAAAGTCCCAATGTCTGAGCGTTCGGCAGCAGGCTTCCGTATCCGCGAAAGGAACCCCCGATTCGAAGAAAGGGAACGTATTCCGGACGACGTCGGCCCGGAACAGAACGGTCGTAGGGCTCCCAAAGAGGAAAACGTCCTGTTGCAGATAGAGCCGAACGATCTCTTTTCCGTCGAACAACTCGCTGGGCCACTCCAGGCCGTTGCCAAGGATGCTGCTGCCCTTGAGGCAATATCCGCTGACAATCCCGACGGAGGCCGCTCGCTCCGCAACCCCGACCATCTCCTCCAGACATCGCGGGAAGATCCAATCGTCTGCCATCACCATCTTGACATACTTTGCTCCGGGCCCGATAAGTCGGAAGGCCTCGCTGCAGTTTCGATCCTGATCGAGAAACTCAGTGTTGGTGATGACCCGAATTCGTGGATCGAGCGCCTCATAGTGTCTGGCAATTGCTAGCGACCGATCCGTGCTTCGGTTGTCAAGGAGCAGGTATTCGAAGTTACGGTAGGTCTGCCTCAAGACACTTTGAATGGCTTCTTCGAGGTACCGGTCGGTGTTGTAGAACGGTGTAACGACGGCCACGAGGGGCTCGTTGCCAGCTGGGGCTCCCATCGGACTGGTCGGCTCGGTCATTCAGCGAGCCCTTCACCGATCATTATGGTTGACTTACTCCAGTGGGTCATGGCACAACCGTAGCAGTCCATACGCTTGCATACAAGGCGCTCTGCAGTTCGGACAGGCGACGCCACCGGACGTATCTAGCGCTCGATCCAGGTCGCCAACTGTGTGGCGACCGGCATCGTAGTGACGTCCCAGGTATACCGGGCGCGCACGACTTCGCGGCCTGCCGCGGCCCGTTGGCGTGCCCCCGGATCTGCGAGCACCGAGGCGATCGCATTGATCAGTTCGGCGGGGCTCGCGGCCAGCGTCAGGCCGTGCTCTTCGCCAAGTCCGTCGGTGAGTCCGGCCGCGCCCACCGGTGTCGAGACCACCGGTGTGCCATACCCGATGGCTTCGATGATCTTGATTCGGGTGCCAGCGCCGCGCAACAGAGGCACAACCGCAGCCGTTGCCGATTCGATCCATGGTCGGACCGACGGCACGTTGTCGGCCAGCACAACGCCCGGAGCGTTCGCAAACGGAAGTTTCGCGGTCGTGGCCGATCCGCCCACGATCGCCAACGTGGCGCCCGGCACGCGCGCAAGGACCCCAGGCCAGCAGAGGCGAAGGAACCACTCGAGGCCGTGATAGTTTGGCTCCCAGTCGCAATTGCCGACGAAAACGATCCGACCTGGAATCACGGCGGTCGACGCCGGTGTGTTGTCGAATGCCGCACCATTGCGCACCACCGTCGTGGATCGGGCCAGGAGCCTCGTGCCGTCGCGTTCTGACGCCACCAGCGTGCGAGCGCAACGCAGGGCCATCAACTGTTCGCTCACGAAGGTTCGCAACGACTCGCAGAACACCAGTACCGATCCCCAGCCATGTTCGCCGGTCCAGATCGCCTGCCATTCGCGCAGGAACAGGATGTCGTCGGCATCGACTACGACGCATGCGGGGTTGACTGAGGCGGCCAGCGGCCAGGTGTCGGCGTGCCGGCAAATCACGGCGTCGGCGCCCACCAAGACGGGTCGGAGCAGTTCCTCCCAGGCTGGGGTGACCCGCCGGAACGACAACGGCGTAAGATGCAGAAGGAAGTCAGCGACATATTCGGCGAACCGGCGGAGGCCCGATCCGGCTTGGGGGATTCGCTTCGCACGGGCGGCCTCAACATCGATCCAGACAAAGCCCTTCACAAGGTGCCCGACCGCCACTTCAATTTCTTTCCGACTGGCCGGGCAAGCTGGGGAGGAGAAGGTGACCTCATGCTGGCGAGCAACGGCCGAGAGGATCGCGTGAGTGCGGAGCGCGCCGCCCGACTTGAGCGGCCATGGCGGCACGCCGGAAATGATTACGACGCGCACTTATCGCCGCGGAGGACCATCGCTGTGCTCCGAAAGCAGCTTAGGAATGGGCTTCGCACGCCCCAAAAAGAACCGGAATTTGCTTCGCACCCTCCAATCTATCCTGGCCGTGGCACGACGTCGAGTCGGCCCCACCTCGGCCGACCCGGTGCCCGCGTGTCCCTGGCCCGCACTGCCTGGGGCGGCTCGCGGAGACTCGGCCCACGACCGCCTTGGGCGGGTCCTCCGGGAACTCGGCGACCCGGCGTTGCTGGAGCAGTGGCGGCGACTGACCACCAGCGACCGCGACTACTATATGTGCACCAAGTGGTTTGCCGACGGCGACGTCCACAAGTACTTCAGTCCCTACGATTCGCCCTCTGACGCGTTTGTGGCCTTCATGAATGTCCTCGAGAACCTCGAGCAGCGAGTCGGCGCCGAGGTGCCTATACTTCCGGCGCGATGACCGCCGCCGCCGATGTGTTCGAGGAGTTATTGGTGCCGTTGCTGGGCAGCGCCTACAGCACGGCTCTTCGGCTGACCCGCAATCCCGCTGACGCCGAAGATCTGGTCCAGGAGGCGGCCCTCCTGGCCTTTCGCGGCTTTCACTCCTTCCAATCCGGGACCAACTTCAAGGCCTGGTTCTTCCGGATCCTCACCAACGCCTACTTCAGCAAGTATCGCCAGGCGCGGCGGCGGGGACCGACGGTCCCACTGGAGGACACCCCGGAGTTGTACCTGTTCCGGCAGGCCGCGGCACTCGGATTGCACGGTCAATCGGCCGATCCGGCCGGCGACCTGCTGGGAAAGCTCGACGCGGAACAGGTCATCGGCGCCATGGACAGCCTGCCGGAGGAATATCGGGTGGTGGCTACTCTCTACTTCGTGAACGACCTGCCCTACGAGGACATCGCGACCTCGCTCGGGATTCCGATCGGCACCGTCCGCTCCCGGCTCCACCGGGGACGGCGGATGCTCCAACGGGCCTTGTGGCAGGTCGCCCACGACCATGGCGTCGGCCAATGACCGAGCCCCATCGTTTCACGTGCGATGACGTCTTCCGCCGCCTGGACGACTATCTCGACCGAGAGCTTTCGGAGGCTGAGATGCGGCTGGTCGCGGAGCATCTCGACACCTGCGCCCAGTGTGCCCAGGAGCACCGGTTCGAAGCCCGGGTCCTCGAGTCGATCAAGAGCAAACTGGGCAAGATCAATGCGCCGGACCTCCTCCTCAAGCGGATCAGCAAGGTCCTCGACGAAGAGCGGAAGAAGACCGGTTAGGAACCGCCGCTCTCGGCCGAGCGTTACCTTCCGAGCCGCACGTCCGACCGATTCTCGAGCGGCTGCTCGACGAGACCGAATTTAATCCGGGCACCTTGCGGCCGCCGATTCACCGCCGTAAGCTCCTGCTATGAGCGACGAGCAGCGGCCCTCCGAACGGCGCTCCATCTCGACCGACGGCTTCGTCCCGGCGGTCGGCCAACGACTTCGGAATCTCCTCGCCGAAGTGACCACCGAGTTCCCCTGCCGCTACGCCCTCTTCATCCATCCCCGCAGCCGGGGCGGCGACCAAGGGTTCGGGGTCATCACCATGTCGGGCGAGAGTCTCCCCCTCACCGTGGCGTTGTTGGAGAGTCTCCGACAGGTCCCGACCCTGTTCGACGGGCATGCCCGACTGGTTGTCGGGCCCGGCGATGACCAGGACGTCTTCGTTCCGGCCGGTGACGGGACCGAACGGACGGCTCCGTTGGAGGTGCAGCGGATCTCGGTCCGCATCAGCCAGCGGGAACCGGGCGGCGAGCCCGGCATCGGCCAAGAGCATGTGCTCAGGTCGAGTGCTCGGGGTCCGCAGCTCACCCTGCTCTGCGCGGCTCGGCCGGCCGGGTGGCCTCCCTAGTTTTCAGGAGCCGGGCAGGCTCCTTTTCCTTCGCCTTGGCATCCGGCGAATCGCCTTCGCTGAGCGGGCGTCAGTGTTTCTCCTCGCCGGGCCGGTAGGCCCGTTCCAGGTTCCGCTTGATCTCCTCCAGGGAAAACCAGGCCGGCTTGAACTGGCCCTTGGCGAAAAGTGGGGCCTGGTCGAAGAAGTGTTTCGACCCGGGGTCGCCGCTTTGGCCAAAGGGGGTAATCGAAAGCGACCGGACCTTCGGTCCGAACTCGACCACCGCCACATAGGCGGAACCATTGACGGCATAACGCCGCTTCATGCCGACCGGTTGCTGGGTCCCGATCGAGAAAATCGTCCCGACCAGCCCGCCGTCGGTCGAAGGCAGCCCGAGACTTGGCTGGTCGTCGCGGTACGATTCTCCGTCCCGCTCCCTGGGGCGTTGGAGGCGCTGGAACTCACCGATCGGCACCTCGGCTTTGCCGAACTCATTGATCAACCCCGCCCGAACCGCCTCGAGCGCGGCCACCCGAAACCACGTGGTGGTGTCGGCTCGGGCCGAGCGGGGGCCGGCCGTTCGTTGGTACAAGGCGAACCACAGCGCGGGGACCGACTCCACTCGCCCGTACCGGTCCCAACCACCTAGTCCGGTCACCATTGAACGGACAACCTCGGCCCGGGCTGGATCGACCGCGACCAACTGCTGCCACTCATTGATGAGCAGCGGCACCTCGCGTTCGGCGGCGTAGAAGTAGGTGTCAAACGCCATGGCCGCCCACTGGTCGAAAGTGAACTTGCCGGCTTGGGTCAGCAATCGTCGGGAGGCCCGAGCCCGCCAGTTGTCCGGGTGCAAGGCGATGTAGCGCGGGTAATCCTTTCGTTTCGGGTTGGCGTCCGCGGTGGTGGTGAGGAACGGCGTCGAGTTGGTGTTCTGCATCCATCCGGCAGGCGGGTTCAGCACCTGGGGCATCTCGGCCGGCGTGTGGTATCCCTGCCAGTCGGTTCGCGGATCGGTGCCGTCGACCGGCTTCGACCAATCAAACGTGGTGTCTCGCTTGGGCACCGCGCCGGCATGAATGAAGAAGATGTTGCCAGCGGTATCGGCGTACATCACGTTGTGGTAGGTCAAGCCGTTAATGTCGAGCGCCCGTCGAAACTCGGCTTGGTTTCGGGCTTTTCCCATCGCGTACCATTGCTGGAACAAGCCGCCGTGGTCGACGTTGCCGAAGTTGACGGCTAGGCGCTTCCCGGCGCGCTCGCCCAGGATCGGCCCATGGTGGGTTTTCCGGAGAGTGACGGCCCGGGTTTCGAATCCGGCCGAGGTCTTGACCCGGAGGGAGTCGCGCCATTCGACGGCCAGGCGATGTCCCGCGCCGTACCGGTACGCGAGGGGACGGGCGGGATCATCGAAAACCTCTTCCCAGACGTCAGCCATGTCCGAGTTGTTGACCGTCAGAGCCCAGCCTAGATGTTCGTTGTGGCCCTTCACGGGAATGGCCGTTTGGGCATAGGCCGTCAGACCGCTCAGGTTCCACCCCTCGTTGCTGATCCAGTGGCTCTCATACACCGGCAACAGCGGCGTATGGGGATTCACAAAGAGCATCGGATACCCCGAGGCACTCTTGGCGGCGCTGACCGCCCACATGTTCGAACCCTCACCCGCGGGTCGAGCCGCGGGCAGGACGATCTTGGCCAACGACCGCAAATCGACGTCGACGCCCTCCGGCGAAATCGCAAAGGACCGGTACATGGTGAACAGCATCCAGCCCTGATACCGGATCGTCACCCTCGGGGTGATCGCGGGGTGCTTGAGCAGGAAGTAGTTGGTGCCGGCGGCCCAGGCATCGGCCAGTGCCCGGATGGCTGGTGCGGCCGCGGCGTATTCCTCCTTCCCGAGTCGTTCGAACTCGAACGCTCGGAAGAACACGTCCCAGCCCACCCCATCTTCACCGCTCAACTCAGCCTGGCGCCCCAGCGACTGGATGTAGGCGGCCTCGGTTTCTTGGAACCGGTCCTCCGACCGTGCGTAGGCCATCCCGAACATCACGTCGGCGTCGGTCTTTCCTTGGACGTGAGGCACCCCGTACGTATCGCGATAGATGGTCACCCTGGAGGCCTGTTGTCGCCACTGGCTCCGCTCCGCCGACGTCGGCTGAGCTGGTTGAGCCGCGAGCGCCCAAGGGCACCAGAGACCGGCGAGCAGCGCGAACAACGGCCTCATCGGTGCCACGACCGAAGGATTTCCGCCCCCGCCGGGATCCCAGCGGCTGAAGCAGGGTCGAGGTACAATTCGCCGACACAGCTGGGGGCCCCGACCACCAGCGCCAGCTCCGGCGTTGCGACAATCGTCGTACCGCCGAGGAGGGCCCCCTCCACCAGCGCCCCGGCCAGGGCAACCGAGCGGAGAAAGGCGAAGGTCAAATCCGCATCCCGGAGATCTGCCGCCTCGAGGGCCGTCACCGCCACCACCGCGCCCGTAAGCGAGGCCCCTCGGAAGTTGGCGCCCCGCAAGACCGCCTGGGACACGTGGGCCTCCCGAAGGTCGGCGCCAACGAAGCTCGCCCCCGGCAGGTCGACCTGACCGAGATGAGCGTTAGGCATCCTGGTCTCGGCAAACGAGGGCGAGGCGCCGGTCGCATAGCTCATCCGGAAGGTGGCCCGGGTGGCGTCGGCGTGGTCGAACCGGGCCCCAGTCAGATTGGCTCCGAGTACCTTGGCGCCGACCAGATTGGCGCCCCGGCAATCGGCGTCGGTGAGGTTGCAGCCGGCCAGGTCGGCCCCAACTAACCGAGCCCCGGCCAAGGACGCGCCGCGCAGATCGGAACCGGCCAGATCGGCGTTGGTAAGATCAGCCCCGGCCAGGTCGAACCCCGCCAGCTGCCCATATCGAAGCCGGGCGCCCGCCAGTTGAGCGCCTGCCAGGATGGCGGCCGGGAACCGGACCAGGACCGCGCCCGTTTCGCGATGAACGATCTCGATCATCCCCCAAGCTAGCGCCGGACGGGGCGCTCGGGGAACTCAGGGCGGCGGCCGAGCGTTGGTCTCCGTAGGTTCAAGGCAGCCGTTTCACGGAAGCCAAGACGAGTATGACCATAGGCCACCAAGTGACCTGCGAAGAGATGGTTCGCGAGCTGCCCGACTTCCTCGATCGTGAGCTAACGACGATCCGGCTGGCCGAGCTGCAGGAGCACCTTGACGAATGCGCCCGCTGCCTTCGAAAGCACCAGTTCGAGGCCTCGGTCTTGGACCAGATTCGGGGCCGACTGGGCAGAGTCGTCCTCCCCCCATTACTCGAAGCCAGGATCCTCGAATCGATCGGGGCGGCTCGGACCGGAAGCTGTCAATGAACCCAAACCTGACCGCCGATCTTTCCGCTGAATGGCTCGAAGCCGATGGGGTCGGGGGATTCGCGAGTGGCACAGTGGCCGGGCCGCGGTCGCGCCGTTATCACGCCTTGTTGATGACGGCCACGACGCCTCCAACCGGACGCCAGGCCCTGGTGGCCGGCATCGACGCCTGGGTGGAATCCCCAGCCGATCGCGAATACCTCACGGTTCAGCGATACCACCCGGATTTCCAAAGCCGGTTGCCGGACCACGTCACCCATTTTTCCACTGACCCATGGCCCACCTGGAACTACCGCCTGCTGGACGGGACCGAGATCGAACACGAGATCTTCGTCCCCAGGGATCGATCGATGGTGGTCCTCCGTTGGCGATTGGTCCGGCCCGTCACCGGGAAACGCCTGGTAGTCCGGCCACTTCTCACCGGGCGAGACGTCCATGCCCTCCACCACGAGAACTCCGAACTGCGGTTCGACGCCGAGGTCAGTGCTGATCGAGTCCGCTGGCAGGCCTACCCCGCCGTGCCGGGTCTCATCGCGGAGCACAACGGGATCTATCAGCACGAGCCAACCTGGTACCGCGGGTTTCAGCTCGACGAAGAGCGGGCCCGTGGGTTTGAGTCCCTGGAAGACGCCGCCTCGCCCGGCAGCCTCAGCTGGGACCTGTCCGCCGGCGAGGCAGTGCTGATCCTGGCGACCGACCTGGCCGAGAACGGTGACGATCTGGCCCTGGCGCCGGTCAAAGCGGCCGACCGGCTCCGGAAGCGGGAACGGCTCCGGCGAAGCCGGCTCATCGGGCCCTTGGCCAAGGCGGCCGACAGCTACATCGTCAGGCGCGGCACCGGCAAGACCATCATCGCGGGGTACCCGTGGTTTACCGACTGGGGACGCGACACATTCATCTCGGTCCGCGGACTCTGTCTCGCCACCGGCCGCCTCGACGACGCCAAATCGATCTTGCTGGCCTGGGCCGACACGGTATCTGAGGGGATGCTTCCGAATCGGTTCGTCGATCAGGGGGACGGGCCCGAATACAACTCGGTTGACGCCTCGCTTTGGTATGTCATCGTCGTCAACGAGTTGATCGCGGCGTTTGCCGATGCCGGCAAGCGGCTGACCGCCACCGACCGGCGGCGGATGGAAGGCGCGGCCCAGGCGATCCTCGATGGGTACACCAAGGGAACCCGTTATGGGATCCATGCCGACACCGACGGCCTCCTGGCGGCTGGTGTCGCCGGCGTTCAACTGACCTGGATGGATGCCAAGCTGGGCGACTGGGTCGTAACCCCGCGAATCGGGAAGCCGGTTGAGATCCAGGCGCTCTGGCTGGCGGCACTCGCGGCCGGGGATGCCGGCGATAGCCGCTGGCGACTCCAGGCCGATCGGGTTCGGGGCGGCTTCGCCAAGCGGTTCTGGAATCCGGATCGGGGGTGCCTGTACGACGTAGTCGATTGCGACGGGGTGGCTGGGCGGGTCGACGCCTCGGTACGGCCGAACCAAATCTTCGCGGTGGGCGGCCTCCCCCAGTCGTTGTTGAGCGGGACGATGGCCACCTCGGTGGTCGAGACGGTCGAACGCGAGCTCCTGACGCCGCTCGGACTACGGACCCTGGCACCGAGCGATCCAGCCTACATCCCGCGCTACCAAGGCGGCCCTCGGGAGCGCGATGGCGCCTACCATCAAGGCACCGTGTGGCCTTGGCTGCTCGGACCGTTCGTCGAAGCCTGGCTCCGGGTCCGGGGCAGTACCACCAAGACCCGCCGCGAAGGGCAGACCCGGTTCCTGGCCCCATTGCTGGCGCACTTGAACGAAGCGGGCCTCGGGCATGTGTCAGAGATTGCCGATGCCGAGGCACCCCATCGGCCCCGCGGGTGCCCGTTCCAAGCCTGGTCGGTCGGCGAAGCGATTCGGATTGAGCAGCTCCTGGCCGAGCCGGCGGAGGCGGCACCAAAGCGACGGCGATTGACGGCCCCATGAAGCCGGACTGGGTCGAGTAGAGACATCGAGGTCGGCACGTTAGCGTTAGGCACCCGGAAGATCACTGATCACCAGACGAGCGATCCGCCACGCTCCGTCGGTTTCGCGGCGCCAATCCGTCACGATCCGGCCCCGTTCCCGCACGGGCACGCCACCGTGGGGGAGTTTGGTTTCATCGAACCGAGCGAATTCGATCGCCCGATCGCCGATGATGATCAGTTCGTCGCGGTGGACAGCGTGGAAGGTCACCGCCCGGACCTGATCGCCCCGAGCCAGAAACCCGGCGATCGCCTCGCGGCCGACCACGTCGGCCATCCCGGATTCGCCGAGCACCGCGTCCACCGTAAACAATGCCGCGGCAACTTGGTGGGTTCCCGCGACCAGGGCACGATCGAGCGCCGCATTGGCGGCGGCGACCGCCGCGCTGACCTCGCCGGCATCAGCGCTCATGCTACCATGCCCGGACAACCAAGATGACGGCCATCGCAAGCCCCAACCCCGTCTTGGCGACCGTGGCGGCGGTCTTCCCGACCAGTGACCCCCACGCCGCCCGGCCCGCCCGGCCATGATTCCGCGCCACCGAGTACTCGGCCAACAACGCGCCGAGGAACGAGCCCCCGAACGCCCCGATCACCGATCCGAGGATCGGGATCGGCACCCCCATAAACGCACCGACCAACCCGCCGAGCAGCGCACCCCAGCCGGCCCGTTTCGAACCGCCGTACCGCTTGGTGTACCGGGCCGTCAAGGTAAACTCGAGCACCTCCGCCACCGCCGCCAGTCCACCAACCAAACCAATGGCAGCCCCGATCGGCGGCGGCACGACCAGAAGTTGGTGGGCCACCCCAGCCCCCAGCATCAGCCACAGGCCCGGAAGACCGAGCGGGATCATCAAGAGGCCGGCCAGTTGGGCTCCAATCAAGAGGGTCAGCGCCATTGCTCGAACAAGGCCCGGAACGCCGGCGGCCAGGGCAATGGTTTCCTCGACTCGTTGCCGACCAGCACTTCGACAAACTCCGCGATCGCCACGCACCGGCCGCTCGCGAAGACGGCTTGGCCGATCACGACCGATGTGGTCCCGATCCGCTGAACCCGGGTCCCGATTCTGATTTCGTCGCCGAGCCGGGTTTCGTCGAGATACTGGATGTGGGAATCGACCAATACGATCACCGGACCCCGATAGTCGGCCGTCAACGGCTGGATCGGCAGTTCGAGCGCCACCCGGCCATCCTCGAGCCAACCGGCCAGGTTCACGTTGTTGACATGGCCGAGCAAGTCGAGATCGCGAAATCGGATCAGCACCGGGGTCCAATGCCGAAAGGACCCCGGGTCTTTGAGACTCGAATCGATGGCTTTGACCGCCATGGTGGGGGGGCCCGGTAAGAGTGGACGACCGCTCAATTTATCCCGGTTCACCGGTCCGCCGTAGCCCGGTTCCAACGCCTGGGCGGTGGGCGCTGTCTAACCCCTCGAACCTCCCATGGACAGCGCAATGCGGACCATTCTGTTGGCGGCGACTCTGCTTGCCCCCGAACCCCAATTCCGCGATTCGGCATCGGTGGCTCGATTGCTCGCCTTGCTCCGGACCGCCGATGCCGCCGTGTGCGACCTTGCGGGCCGGGCCCTGACCAACTTCGGCGGCTGGTGGGGTGGATCGGATGACGACCTCCCCATGCCGATGCCAATGCCCATGCCGATCCCGATCCCGATGCCCTTCGCCGGCGCCGGCCTGGAAATCCACGGGCCCGACATCGGTCCCAAGTGGG